>JAHEZJ010000014.1 GCA_023251135.1 Flavobacterium sp.
GCAACTTAAAAAAGTATGAAATACACAACTTTACCCCATACCGACATAAAAGTTAGTAAGATAAATCTCGGAACAATGACTTTCGGGCAACAGAATACAGAGGCCGAAGGGCATCAGCAAATGGATTATGCATTGGAGAGAGGCGTTAATTTTTTTGATACGGCCGAAATGTATTCCGTTCCGGCACGTGAAGAAACCTACGGAAGTACAGAGAAAATTATAGGAACCTGGTTTAAGAAATCGGGAAACCGTGACAAAGTGGTATTGGCGACTAAAATTGCGGGCCCAAACCCGGCTTTTACCTATATGCGCGAAAAGGGTGATTTCTCACCTGCGAGTATTAAATATGCTTTAGAAAACAGCTTAAAACGTTTACAGACCGATTATATCGACTTGTATCAAATGCATTGGCCGGAGCGAAAAACCAATTGTTTTGGACAGCGTTCTTTTAATGGTCATGACGATGCGTGGGAAGATAATTTCAGAGAAGTATTAGAAACATTCGATGGCCTGATCAAAGAAGGAAAAATAAAACACATTGGAGTTTCAAATGAAAATGCGTGGGGAATGATGCGCTTTTTGGAAGAAAGTAAATACCATAACCTGCCAAGGATAAAAACCGTTCAAAACCCGTATAGTTTGTTGAACCGACTTTTTGAGGTAGGCTCTGCCGAAGTTTCAAAGTACGAAAATGTGGGATTACTGGCTTATTCTCCTTTAGCTTTTGGAGTTTTAACGGGTAAGTTTTTAACGGGCGAGGCGCATCCAAATGCCAGAATCAATCTTTTTCCGCAGTACACACGTTACAATAGCGAGCAAAGTACACAAGCTACAAAGTTATATCAGGAAATTGCAAAAAAACATGGCCTGACATTGACCCAATTGGCAATGGGATTTGTGCTGCAACAGCCATTTTTAACCAGTGCAATTATTGGAGCTACAACTATGGAGCAGTTAAAAGAAAATATTGATACTATTGATGTCGTATTGTCAAGCGAAATTGTAGCTGAAATAAATGCTGTGCAGGCAATAATTCCGGATCCGGCACCTTAATCAGCTTTCAGAAAAAAACACAAATTCCACAAATTAACACCGATTGAAGCAGTGTTAGTTTGTGGAATTTTTATTGATACTTGTTTGTGTAGGGTAGTGTTTTTATATCTTTAATCTATATATTTGTGTGTAATATCTTATAAACGGATACGGCAAGCAGAAGCTGCGAGTAAACATTAATTTTTTATCAGTATGGAACTAAATACGAAACGGCTAAGGCTGCTTTTACGAATAATTGGAACACTTTCACTGGGTGTGTTTTTTGTTTGCAAAGCATTAGAAATGGATGACCGGTATAATAACGTCTTTTTGTTTCTGAGTTTATGCTGTTACGCAATAGTTATAGGTTATGGTCTTATATCGTTTTTAAAAAATAATTATTTTAAAGAATAAAAGGGAAGAGATAAGGAAGGTAAAATTGGTTTTATAATTCATTTTTCTGCCACTGATTTAAATACGAATTCCACAAACTAACACCGATTGAAGCAGTGTTAGTTTGTGGAATTTTTTATAAAAAGTAAAAACGATTTCAGAATAAAAAATAGGGTTGCTTTGTGAAATGTGTGTTTTTATAAATCAAACTCATCCTCAATAGCCAAAGAATCATTTTTCACCGCTGTAGAATCCGGAGCTTTAATCCTTATCAAGGAACGCGCATTTCCTGAAATGTAAACTGGTAATTGTCCAAGCGTATCTTCAGGAACCAACAAACCTCTTCGGAACATTAAATTCTTCAGGAATTTTTGATTTTTCAATGCATAATCCCTTAAATTGCCTTGATCATTAAACTGATACATGAATTTTCTGGGTTTCGGAATAATTGTCGCTAAGTACAGGCATTCGTCAACATTCAAATTGGCTGGACTCTTCTGGAAGTAAAAATGACTTGCTTCGCCAATTCCGTACACATTTGGCCCCCATTCGATAATGTTGAAATACACTTCCAGCATTCTTTCCTTGCTTACCACTCTGTTGTTTTCCAGAATATAAACCAGTAAAATCTCTTCAAGTTTGCGTGAAAGTGTTTTTTCTCTGGTCAGGAAAACGTTCTTGATGAGCTGCATGCTAATGGTACTGGCACCGCGTGAGAATTTTTTGGTTCGGATATTTTTTAAAATAGATTGCTTAAAAGCCTCATTGATAAAACCGCGGTGCGAGAAGAACGAAGGATCTTCCGTCGTTAAAACACACTTTCGCAAATAAGGAGAAATCTGATCTAAAGGAGTATAGTTGGGGTTTGCATTTCCAACTAAAACCGGGCGCTGCAGTACATTTTGTATAATGGCACGATAAACAAATTCGCCGTTCAATTTGTTAAGATCGGCTTCCCCGTATTTCGTGATTTTTAAACCTTCTTTATTTAATTTGCTATCAAAAACTAACGTATTCGGTTTGTTTTTGTTGAATTTGAAATCGAGTTTGTAGTCAAAACTTCCGGCGGCCTCCATTCCTTCAAAATGAGTGAATAGACCTTCAGGCAGGGAAACAATAAAGTTTTGCGCCTGCATTTTCGGAATGTTTACTTTTAAAGTATAAACCGTATCTTTTTCGGTATCGTACGAAACATAAGGATGCAGTTTTATTTTGTTCAGTTGCATGGTCGAAGTGCTGTCGATCGATATAAAACTATCCCCCAGTAGAAAACGATAATCAAAACGGGCATTTTTGATCACAACATCCTTACTGGCAATTTTCGGATGATTGATTTTTAAGTTCGTGATAGAGGTGTAGCCGTCAAGGTGTAATTCACTACCGTCTTTTTCGATATTCTGAACATTTAGTCGGATTGAGTCAAAGCTGGCTTTTAAATTATAACGTTCGTCTAAGTACGGAACTCGGATTGCTCCGGTATCCAAATTAAAAAAACGAATGTCTGCTTTTTTATTTCTTGGATCGGCAAAGCCTTTGATGTTCCAGCGCTGATCGAAATCTTTGCTTTGAACATGAAGATTGGTCTCAAGTTGTTTGTTGTCGAGAACAAGTTTGTTAATGGCAACAGACGTCTTTTTGCCATTGTCGTCGATTCTGAAATTTAAATTCTCAAGCTTCATATCCGTCGGAACCAGATTGAGTAGTTTCGAAATGATACGGTAGGCAAAAGTGGCATATTTGCGCTTTTCATTTTTGTCCGAATCTGATTTGTCCTTTTTTAAGAAGGGGTCAAAATTACGGACATCTCCTTTTTTGACCAGTTGGATATAGCCGTTGTTGATTTTTAAAGTTCCAATTTGAACATCGCCAATCAATAAATTGGCTAAACTGATGCTGGTTTCGATTTTTTCAATATGACAAAGCGTATCAGCGTTTTTTGGAACAAGAATTACGTTGGTCAGTTTTATACCGGATAGGCCGTCAAATGAAGCCGATTTTACAGAAAATGTACTGTTGTACTCCGTGTTCATTTTGTTTGTCACCTTGGCGATGGCTTGTTTGAGAAGCGAATCACGGAAAAAGTAAAATCCTAAAAAAAGCACTACCAATACTAAGGCTAGTATCACAAGTGCTTTTATTATTTTTTGTTTTGGGAATTTCATAGGTAGGTTGATAAAAATTAACCAAAAAGAATACTGGCCACATCTTCGATTTTAGCCACCAATTCAATTTTGATTCCTATATTTTTTAACGCAATTTTATTGTATTTGGATACAAAGATAGTAGTGAATCCAAGTTTTTCGGCTTCCTGAATACGCTGGTCGACACGATTTACCGGACGAATCTCGCCTGAGAGTCCAACTTCACCCGCAAAACAGAACCCTTTTGTTACCGGAATGTCTTCATTGGAAGATAAAATAGCGGCAACAACGGCTAAATCAATAGCAGGATCATCAACGGAAATTCCACCTGTAACATTTAGAAAGACGTCTTTGGCACCTAGGCGAAACCCGGCTCTTTTTTCCAAAACTGCCAGAATCATGTTCAGCCTTTTAGCATTGTAGCCCGTAGTGCTTCGTTGTGGAGTTCCATAAACTGCAGTACTCACCAATGATTGTATTTCGATCATCAAAGGGCGCATGCCTTCAAGTGTGGTGGCGATGGCTGTTCCGGATAATTCCTCATCTTTATGCGAAATCAAAATCTCTGAAGGGTTGGATACTTCGCGTAAGCCACTGCCTAACATTTCATAAATTCCGAGTTCGGCAGTAGATCCAAAACGATTTTTTAACGAACGTAAAATTCGATACACATGATTTCTATCGCCTTCAAACTGCAAAACAGTATCGACCATATGTTCAAGAATTTTAGGTCCGGCAATATTTCCGTCTTTGGTGATATGCCCGATTAAAATTACCGGAATATTGGTTTCTTTGGCAAATTTGATCAGCTCAGCAGTTGTCTCCCTGATTTGAGAAATACTTCCCGCGGTTGATTCAATGTAATCGGTGTGTAAAGTCTGAATCGAATCGATGATTACGATTTCAGGTTCTATCGCTTCAATTTGTTTGAAAATATTTTGTGTTTTGGTTTCCGTCAAAATGTAGCAATTATCGCTGTTGGGCGTGATTCTCTCTGCGCGCATTTTGATTTGCTTCTGACTTTCTTCACCGGAAACGTATAAGGTTTTGTACGGTAGTTTTAGTGAAATTTGTAGCAAAAGTGTACTTTTTCCAATGCCGGGTTCACCTCCCAGTAGCGTCAGGGATCCGGGAACAATTCCACCTCCCAAAACACGGTTCAACTCGCCATCAGTAGTATTCATTCGAATTTCCTGTGCCGAATCAATTTCATTAATTTTTAAAGGACGCGGCGCTTTACCGTTTGAAGTAGGTTCGCTTTTCCAGGCTACTTTTTCCTGCTTTTGAATAATTTCCTCGGCAATAGTATTCCATTCTTTGCAGGCATTGCATTGCCCTTGCCATTTGGCATATTGAGTTCCGCAGTTTTGGCAAAAAAAAGAAGTTTTAACTTTTGACATTATTTGGTGGTTTTTGCAAGTGCATTCATCTGGTCCATTTTCTCGTACATCAAATCTTTATTCAAATCACCAATAGGTTCCATTTGAGAAGCATTTTGGTATTTTTTAGAAGCTCTTTTTGGGTCGCCCATTTTCTCGTACATCAATCCTAATTCATATTCTCCCAGCATGGCTTTTGGGTAATTTACATTTCCAATTTCAGCCATCTTGCCTAATTCGTCATAAGCGTTCTTTTTTAGAATAAGGTTTTCAATTACTTTAAAATCACTCATTCTCACCGGAATCTGAACTCCCAGAACTTTAGACATGGTGTTGTATTTGTTCTCTAAATAATCCGCATATCCTGTTTCCAGAACAGCAATTTTATTGTTGTATTCAGAAGAATTAATAGGTTTATAAACATCGAAAATCTGATATAAGGCACTCGGAATTGCATGTAAAACCTGAGTGTAATGTGTAGTGCCTTTAAACAAATCGTATTTATAATTTACTAACGGATTATTGGCAATTTTAATATTGCTGTCTAATTTTTCGATAGGTTCTTTGATCTTTTTATTGTCTCCGTCGGCTGCAGACAGGTAGTAAAACAAAGGTTCTGTGGCTTTGGCTAGTTTTTCGGGGATTCTAACTTCCATTTTATTAGCAAGTTCAGGACTAAAAGCAATGTAAGCATTAAAAAGAGGCTGCTCTTTGTATAAATAAAAATTAATGAAACTCGCTGTTACATCATGACCGGCGATAATTCTGAAAGGCGATGTTCGGTATTTCTTTTCGATGTAAGGTACTAATTCGGCACCAACAAACTCAAAAAAACTGGCTCCTTTTTCAAAAGGGAGTCCTGTATTCTGATCAATAGTCGTATCGTCTTCGCGTTCGTCGTTTTTATTTTGATGAACACCAATAATAATCATCTCAGGCAAATCTCCCCAATAGGTACCATAGCTTATAGCACCAGAGAATGGATCGAATAAATAATCACCATCGAGTAAATACAAAACGGGATATTTTTTATCGGGATTGGCTTCGTAAGATTCCGGAAGACCTATTGTTATTCTTCGTTCTTCTCCGAGCTTTTCGGATTTAATGTTGTCAAATTTTTTCTGCGAAAAGACAGAAATCGAAATAAAGGTAAGTAGTAGGTAAACTTTTTTCATGAGTGGGGCATTTCAGTGAGTTAAAAAGTATTGTAATAGTGTAGCAATATAACATTTTATTTGCTTTTTTAGTATTGTAATTCGTTGGGGCGAATTCATTTTAACAGATAGTGACATAGATGGTGTGTGCATAAAAAAGCATTCCGCTTTGTTTCAGTATACATATGTCTCTGTAGGAAAGAAGTATGTTTTTTTATTTAACTCTATTTCTACTCCTGGAATGTATTTTTGTTAAATAGAAGGCAATATTGAATTTAGGCCAATAGAATACGGTTTGTATCAAAAAATATTGATCAAACTAAATCGAAATAAAGTGTAAAAGGAAAGATTAGGTTAGCGAATTATCATTTTCATTCGGAAAAATGATCCATGGTTTGAAAGTTTTAGCTTCTTCAAACTCCAGGGTTGCATAAGATATGATAATGATAATGTCGTCTTTTTGAACTTTTCTGGCAGCAGGTCCGTTCAGGGTTATTTCTCCTGAATTTTTCTCTCCTTTGATCGCGTAAGTTTCAAAACGTTCGCCATTATTGATGTTTACAATTGCTACTTTTTCGCCTTCAATGATGTTTGAAGCTTCTAGTAAAGTCTCATCAATAGTAATGCTGCCAATGTAATTTAAATCAGCTCCGGTTACTTTTACTCGATGAATTTTAGATTTTATAACTTGAATTTGCATGGTGCAAAGGTAAATTAATTTAATGAAATGGTGTCAATCAACCTTATAGAATTAACAAATACCGCTATAAAGGCACGGTAATTTTTGTCGTTGCTTTTGTGTTCTATAGGTAATAATGTGGATTCGTCAGCGATGACGAAATATTCGAGTTCAAATCTTTCGTTGTCTTTGAAAGAATTTTCTACAAATTGAATAGTTTCTTCGGGAGTGCCCTTTTCAAATATTTCTTTTGCTTCGGTCAGCACCTTGTAAATGATAGAAGCTTCTTTTCGTTCTTCCGGACTGAGGCGCTCATTTCTGGAGCTCATTGCAAGTTGGTTGTCTTCTCTGAAGATAGGACAGCCGACAACATTTACCGGTAAATGATTTTTTTCGACCATTTTTTTAACGATCTGCAATTGCTGAAAATCTTTTTCACCAAAGTACGCATTAGTTGGAGTAACGATTTCAAACAAACGTTTTACGATAGTTCCGACTCCGTTAAAATGACCTGGTCTGAATTTTCCTTCCATCTGGTTTTCCAAACCATCAAAATCAAAATCCTCAGAGATCGTATGACCTTCGTAAATATCATCAACAGTAGGGGCGTAAAGGATCATTTTGTCGCTTAAACCTCTCATTTTCTTCACGTCCTCTTCTAAAGTACGCGGATATTTTTCAAGATCTTCAGGGTTATTGAACTGGGTTGGGTTCACAAAAATACTCACAACGGTATCGTCATTTTCTTTAAGCGATCTTTGCATTAAAGCCAGATGCCCTTGGTGTAAAGCGCCCATAGTAGGTACAAATCCGATAGTAGAATTTGCGGTTTTGATAGTTTTTAAATAAGCTATCAAAGCTACTTTACCGTAGAAAATATGCATGGCAGTATTATTAAAATTTAGTGCAAACATAATATATTAGTTAATAACTGCATAAAATTTTGTAATTTTGCAACGTTTTTATTACCAAAAATTAAGTAAAATACTATTATGAAAGATAAGAGGATATTATATGTATCATCTGAAGTCGTGCCTTATTTGGCTGAAAATGAGGTTTCTTTAATGTCTTATGACGTTCCAAAAATGATTAACGATCAAGGAGGTCAGATAAGAATTTTCATGCCAAGATATGGAAATATTAACGAGAGAAGACACCAGTTACACGAAGTAATTAGACTTTCAGGAATGAACTTGGTAGTGAATGACTTAGATATGCCATTGATTATTAAAGTTGCTTCAATCCCGAAAGAAAGAATTCAGGTTTACTTTATTGATAATGATGAATATTTTAAGCGAAAAGCAACTTTTGCTGATGAAGAAGGGGTTTTGTATCCTGATAATGATGAAAGAGCCATCTTTTTTGCAAAAGGAGTTGTTGAAACAGTAAAAAAACTAAACTGGGTTCCGGATATTATCCACGTTCACGGTTGGTTGGCTTCGATGTTACCTATTTACATGAAGCACTATTATAAAAATGAGGCTTTATTTTCTGAAACTAAAATTGTAACCTCTGTTTACGGACAATCTTTTGACGAGAATCTGGATTTGGAGATGATTAATAAAGTGAAGTTTGACGGAGTTCCGCATGAATCAGTTGCTGATTTGGAAATACCGAATTACGAAAATATCCTAAAAGCCAGTATATTACATTCGGATGCTGTAATTATAGCTTCTGAGAATGTATCTCCAAGTTTAACAAAATTTATAGAATCTTCAGGAAAACCTTTTTTACCTTTCGCCACGAAAGATGCATTCGCTGAAGCGTATACAAATTTCTACAAAACAATGGGTCTTTAAATTTTAACTTTATTATTAAACATGTACAATACTTCTTTTATTAAGAAAATACTATTAGTTGCAACAGTTGTCCTTTTATATTCTTGCGATAAAGATTTTAATGCGATTGGTGATGGTTTGATCGGAGATGATCATTTTGGACTGGAATCTGAAAAATATGAAGTTTTAGCTTATAATCAGGAAGTAACGCCAATTCAATCAAATGGAGCGGCAAATTATGGTTTAGGTGTTTACGATAATACAGTTTTTGGTAGTACAACTGCCAGTTTTGCTACTCAGGTTAATTTAGAAACCTATGCGCCAACTATTGGTGATGCACCTGAAATAGTAAGTGTAGTACTAAGTGTTCCTTATTATAACCATGTGAAGACTACGAATACTGATGGAAGCCGAACTTTTGTGTTAGATTCTATTTATGGAGCTTCTAATGGAAAAATTAAATTAGGTGTTTACGAGTCTGGTGTTCAAATGCGTAGCTCTTACTTTGATGGAGGAGCACAGTTTTTACAATTGTACAATACTGACATGGATACGGATACCGGTGTAGACAGTTATATCAATTTTGATAAATCTAAAAAACCGTATGTTGCTACAGGTAAACCGTTAAATGATGACCCTAAAGTAGCACAGAATGAAGAGTTTTTCTTTGATGCAAGTGAAATTACAGACGACACTACTGACCCGACAACTGGAAAAGTAACAAGTACCAAAGTGGCTCCCGAAATGCGTTTGAACCTGAATAAAGCCTTTTTTGCAGATAAAATTTTAAAAGCTCCAGCGGCGAAACTAGCTTCTGCTGATGTTTTCCAGGAGTATTTCAGAGGATTGTATTTCAAAGTAGAACGTTCTGGCAGCAGTCCGGCTAATATGGCTTTGCTAAATTTTGCAACAAACGGAAAAATTACAATTAAATATAAAGCTAAAACAGCTATAACGACAGATCCTGAAACTACAATGGAGGATAAAACCTTAATCATTAAGTTAACAGGTGCGTCGGCAGCTTTGCTTAAGGAGGCTAAAGATTCTGCTTATGCTAATGCAATAGCCAATCCAAATAATAAAACAGGAGACGACAGACTTTATTTAAAAGGAGGACAAGGATCACTGGCAGTACTGGAACTTAGTGGTTTTGGTGCTAAACTGAGTGAAATCAGATCGAAGAACTGGTTGGTCAATGAGGCTAATTTGGTTTTTTCTATAGATACAGATAAAATGGCAGGAACTTACGAGCCTAAACGAATTTATTTGTATAATTTGGATGACAATGTGCCTATCGCCGATTATCTGGCTGATGCTGCATCATCTAACCCACTATTAACTAAAGCAGTATATAGCGGTATTTTGAGTTTGGATCCTACTACGAAAAGAGGAACAGCTTATAAAATTAGATTAACGAATCACATTCGTAATATCATTAAGAATGCAACTGTGAAAAACGTAAAATTAGGTTTGGTGGTGACAGGTGATGCGAGTATAATTGCTTCAAACAAATTAAAACTAAAAAACAGCGTTATCTCAGAAGCGCCAAGAGCTTCAGTAATCAGCCCGCTAGGGACGGTATTATTTGGAGGTACTTCAAGCGCAACTATTCCGACAGGGAAAAAATTACAGCTTGAAATTTACTACACGAAACCAAATTAATAATTAATATATGTGTGGAATTGTTGGATATATCGGTCATCGAGAGGCTTATCCTATTGTAATCAAAGGATTAAAGCGACTTGAATACAGAGGATATGATAGTGCCGGTGTTATGTTGTATGACGCCGAATCTGGTGTAAAACTTTGTAAAACAAAAGGTAAAGTTTCGGATCTTGAGGTTAAAGCCAAAGAGAACTTAAATGCAACCGGAAGCATAGGAATTGGACATACGCGTTGGGCAACCCACGGAGTTCCAAATGATGTAAATTCGCACCCGCATCTTTCTAATTCAGGAGAATTGGTTATCATTCACAATGGGATTATTGAGAATTATGCACCGCTTAAAGAAGAATTAAAAAAGAGAGGTTATACTTTTAAATCAGATACAGATACTGAAGTTTTGGTGAACTTAATCGAAGAAGTTCAGAAAAATGAAGGTTTGAAGTTGGGTAAAGCGGTTCAGATTGCTTTAAATCAAGTAGTTGGAGCTTATGCAATTGCTGTTTTTGATAAAAAGAACCCAAATGAAATTGTAGCAGCCAGACTGGGTAGTCCATTGGCAATTGGTGTTGGAGAAGGAGAATATTTTATTGCTTCTGATGCTTCGCCTTTTATTGAGTACACTTCAAATGCGATCTATCTTGAAGATGGTGAAATGGCAAACATCAGATTGCACAAGCCGCTTAAAGTTAGAAAAATTAAAGACGACTCTTTAGTAGATCCTTATATTCAGCAGCTTCAGATGAACCTGGAGCAAATTGAAAAAGGAGGGTATGATCACTTTATGCTAAAAGAAATTTACGAGCAGCCAAGTGTTATAAAAGACACGTACAGAGGAAGACTTCATGCAAACGAAGGAATCGTTCAGATGGCTGGTGTTGAGGATAACTTAGAGAAATTCCTTAATGCAAAACGAATTTTGATCGTTGCTTGTGGTACTTCTTGGCATGCAGGTTTAGTAGCAGAGTACATTTTTGAGGAGTTTACACGAATTCCTGTTGAAGTAGAATATGCTTCAGAGTTTAGATATCGTAATCCAATCATCAACAAAGATGATGTAGTTATCGCGATCTCTCAATCGGGAGAAACAGCTGATACTATGGCGGCGATTAAATTGGCAAAAGAAAACGGTGCCTTTGTTTTTGGAGTTTGTAATGTAGTAGGTTCTTCTATTTCAAGAGAAAGTCATGCAGGTGCTTACACACACGCAGGGCCGGAAATTGGAGTGGCTTCTACAAAAGCATTTACAACTCAAATTACAGTTTTAACCATGATCGCATTGCGATTGGGTAAAGCAAAAGGAACTTTATCAAACACTGATTTTCATACCTATTTGCAGGAGTTAGAGATAATTCCGGAAAAAGTAGCGGAAGCATTAGAGACTAATGACAGAGCAAAAGAAATTGCGGCAGCATTTAAAGATGCGCCAAATTGTTTGTACTTAGGACGTGGTTATAATTTTCCTGTAGCGTTGGAAGGAGCATTGAAATTAAAAGAGATCTCTTATATCCATGCTGAAGGTTATCCTGCTGCCGAAATGAAGCACGGGCCAATCGCTTTGATTGACGAGCATATGCCGGTTATCGTTATTGCACCTAAACAAGGACATTACGATAAAATTGTGAGTAACATTCAGGAAATCAAATCCAGAAGTGGTAAAATCATTGCGGTGGTTACCAAAGGAGATACGCAGGTTCGTGAGTTAGCTGATTATGTAATTGAGATCCCTGAGACTTCAGATGCATTGTCTCCGCTAATCACAACAATACCTTTACAATTGCTTTCATACTACATCGCAGTAATGAGAGGGTGTAACGTAGATCAGCCTCGTAATCTGGCAAAATCGGTTACAGTAGAATAGATTCTTATTTGTAATATATAAGTATTTAGAAATGCGAGACTTAGGTCTCGCATTTTTTTTGCGTTTTTTTTACAGGAATTTTACATGTTAAAAATATAGTTATAAGTTTGCGCCAAATATTTTGAATCATTTTTAGAGAAAACAGTTGTTTTTTATTTCTACTGATAGTGATGGAGTGAAAAGTGATTTAAGATTAGAAAAAAGTATAATGAATAAAAAGAAAGTATGAATTTATTAAGTTTAAAAAAGATTGCGGCGTTGCTGGTATTGTTACAAGCTTCGTCTTTGTATAGCCAGGGTTTGCCTATAGTAGGGTTTGGAGATCCTGCTAATTATAAAATTGACACTTTTAGCGTTCCAGAATCATCCGGTCTGGATTTGCATTGGTTTGGAGGAATTCGTTTTGGTGACCGAACAGGTAGCAATGTTATGAAAATCGAAAATGGGAATGTGGGTGTCGGAGTTGTAAATCCTGTCTACAAGTTTCAAGTTTTAAATTCTTCCACTACAGATAGTAATGAAATTGTTGCATCATTTGTGAGGGCTAGTGGCCCTACTGGAGGGAGTAGTATAGTACGTTTAGGTTATCATAACACTTGCGATTTTGAGGTTAATTCGGGACATATTAGTACAGGATATCGATTTGGTAAGTATTTTGATCTTAATATTGTTAATAATCATATTGGAGGAGATCATGGAGGGATAAACTTTGTGACAAACTCAGACGTTAAAATGGCAATAAATGTAAATGGAAATGTCGGAATTGGTACAATAAATCCAGGTTCAAAACTTACCGTTGCCGGAAATATTCATGCACAGGAAGTCAAAGTGACGGCTAGGGCGGGCGAAGTTCCCGATTATGTTTTTGCGAATGATTACAAATTAAAATCATTAGAAGAAGTGGAGAGGTATATCAAACAAAATAGCCATTTACCGGAAATACCATCAGCTAAAGAAATAGAGAAGAACGGTTTAATGCTGGCAGAAATGAATTTGAGTTTGTTGAAGAAGATGGAAGAAATGACGCTTTATATGATTGAACAGAATAAAGAGATAACAAGTCTTAAGAAAGAAAATGAGAATCTTAAATCATTTTCAGAGCGATTGTTAAAAGTCGAGAAGCAATTATCTGAAAAATAATTTAGGTTTGAAAACCTTATTTGGATCCATTTTTTAGTGGGGGTAAGGAACATAATAGTTGAAAAGCGGGATTTTATCTCGCTTTTTTTGTTTTTGCTTATTTTTAAAATCGTTTTGTAGGTTTTGAAATATTAATTTTTATATTTGTAGGAAAAATTTTGTTGTTTTGGTTAATGTTTGACAGATCGGCTTTTTGTTCCGGAAAAGAGATAATTTTTTCGTGATCCTGACCATTTGCGATTTTATGTTTTTCTGGTGATTCGGGTTGTGAGGAATGATATCGTCGTATGCAATTACTGCTGTTCAATCGATTTTTGAAAAAGCAATAAGCCTTAATTGCTTGTGCATACTCCGTAAAAATTTGCAACTGATTTGAAAGAAGGATTATGAAATAGCATTTGTTAAATCTTTAGAGATATTTAGGCTTGCCGTTTTAATTGTCATATTTTTTTTATCGTCGGTGTATTTTTATTAAATCCTCATTTTTTTGCTTTAAAATAATATGTACGCATAGTATTTAGGGTTTTACAAGTTTGATCTTTGAGTTTAATTTAATAAAATCAATTGTCAAATAGTTAATATTGTAACAAATTTTATATCGAATATTTATTTTTTTTAACATTTTTCTATACATATTAAAATTATTTGTATTTTGGTAGTATAAACTAAACAAAATCTAACCAAATGAGAGTCTATTTATTAATTATGTTGTTTTTCAGCGGAATATCTTTTGCGCAGAATTCAATTACCGGTTCTGTGACTGATGGCAGTAAACAAGCTATTCCGGGAGCCAATATTGTCGTAGTTGGAAGTTCAAACGGTGCTTCTACCGATTTCGATGGTACATTTAAGTTAAATACTTCTACGAAGCTGCCTTTTACAATTAAGGTTTCGGCTGTAGGTTTCGAGTCTAAAACAGTTAATGTTACATCGGTAAATCAAAAGATTAATGTAATTTTAAAAGATGAGGAAACCAAATTAAATGAAATTGTGGTTTCGGCTTCGAGAACTCCTGAAAGAGTACTTGAATCTCCGGTAACCATTGAAAGAATGGGAATTCAGGATATTAAGAAAACCGCTTCTCCTTCTTTTTATGACGGTCTGGAAAACTTAAAAGAGGTACAGATGAATACCAGTAGTATGTCTTTTAAATCAATCAATACAAGAGGTTTTGCAACTGTAGCGAACACTCGTTTCATGCAATTGGTTGATGGTATGGATAATTCATCTCCGCTTTTGAACTTTGTTTTGGGGAATATGATTGGTGTTTCGGAAATTGACGTTCAGAGTGTTGAGCTGTTGCCGGGTGCATCTTCTGCTTTGTACGGGGCAAATGCTTTTAACGGTATTATGTTTATGAATAGTAAAAGTCCTTTTACTTATCAGGGAGCATCAGCTTATTTTAAATACGGAGTGACTTCACAGAAAGCTGCCGGTACTAATAATTATTATGATTTTGGGATGCGTTTCGCACATGCGTTTAATAAATATTTTGCAGCCAAAGCAAACTTTACATATATGGAAGCTACCGATTGGTATGCTACAAATTATAATGACAAAACAATTCCAGGAATTGACAGAAGTAATATTAATTATGATGGAATCAATGTTTATGGAGACGAGGTTTCGACTAATTTAAAAGGAGTGGGTCAGTCTCTGGCTGCTTTAGGACTGCTTCCTGCTTCGGCCGTAAATTTATTGCCGAACAAAAATGTGAGTAGAACTGGTTACAACGAAGTTGATCTTACGAATAATAAAGCAGGAAACACTAAAATTGATTTTTCTTTTCACGGAAGACCTTTTGGTGACGAACGATTGGAAATTATCTGGCAAAGTAAATTTGGTTTCGGAAATGCCGTTTACCAGGGAGCCAACCGTTACTATCTGAATAACTTTTTTATGCAACAGCACAAAATTGAATTCAAAGGGAAAAATTTCTTTGTGAGAGGATATACTACTACAGAGGATGGAGGGGATTCTTATGATATGGCTTTTACCGGAATTAATATAAACAGAAAATGGAAAGACGATAAGACTTGGTTTGGTCAGTATGCAGGAGCTTACGTTCAGGCTACTTTAGGAGGAGCAACTCCTGAACAGGCACATGCAGCGGGAAGAACTACAGCAGATACAGGTCGTTTTTTACCAGGTACGTCAGCGTTTAAGAATGCGTTCAGTCAGGTAATTGACGATGAAAGTGTACTTACAGGTTCAAAACTGGTTGATAATTCAAAAATTTACCACTCAGATGCAAACTATAACTTCAAAGATGTGATAAAGTTTGCCGAAATCCAGGTTGGTGGATCATTCAGATTGTATGAGTTAAATTCTCATGGAAGAATTTACACCGATGGTAATAGCGGTATTAATTATACAGATTATGGTGCTTATACACAGCTGGTAAAGAAATTTATGGAAGACAGATTGAAATTTACAGGTTCTATTCGTTATGATAAATCCAAAAATTTCGATGGTAATTTTTCACCTAGAGTGTCTTTTGTATATTCTGGAGGAGAGAAAAAGAATCATAATTTCAGAGCATCGTTCCAAACAGGTTTTAGAAACCCGTCTACACAGGATCAGTATATAGGTTTTAATGTGGGAAGCGCAGTATTGATAGGTTCTGCTCCGGATAACTTGTTGCGTTACACTGAAACATTGCCTGTTTCAACAACGACAGGTCAGGCTTTTGCAGGAGGACCAACTGTTGTGATGACCGGTCTGAATGCGTATGGTAATTCGTATACAGCGAGTTCAGCCAGTGCTTTTGCTGCTTTGGCAGGAAGTAATCCTGTAGCTGCGGCAGCGCTTTTGAGAAAAACAAATGTAAACTATGTAAGACCAGAGGAAGTTAAGGCTTTTGAATTGGGATACCGTTCTTTTATCAATGATGTTTCGGTAGATCTTAATGCTTACTATAATATCTACAACCATTTTATTGGGAATCTAAATGTTGTGGCACCTTTTTATGGTACTACACAAGATGCGCCAAATCCTTTAGCCGGGCCAACAGATCCTGGTTTTCAAACACTTCATGCACTTCAGAGTGGAAATATAAGAGCTTATCAGCTGTATACCAATACAGATGTTGAAATCAAATCGTTTGGATTTGGTGTAGGTCTTTCTAAAAAAGTCATTGCTAATTTTGAATTAGGAGTAAACTATAATTATGCTCAGTTTGATTTTGATCAGGCAAAAGATCCAAGTTTTGAAGCTGGTTTTAATACACCAAAACACAGAGTTAAAGTATCTCTTGGAAATGATAAATTGTTTGAGAACTTCGGATTCAATGTAAGCGGAAGATGGAATAGTGAATACAAGTGGGAATCAACTTTTGCAGATGGTATCATTAAAGAAGCAACTGTAATTGATGCGCAGATTAATTACGGACTTCCAAAATTAAAATCAATTTTCAAATTAGGAGCTTCAAATATCGGAGGAAAAGAATATGCTCAGGTACTTGGTGCAGGGTATATCGGTCAGCAATATTTTGTTTCCTGGACGATCAATCCGTAATTTGAAATAATAGACGAAACAAACCATTTATTTGCTTTTCCGGATACAGCATTCAGAAAAGGATAATTATAAAATATAGTAGATCATGATAAAAAATTTAAAATGGCTGTTTTTGGTTTCAGTAACCTTTATGGCTTGTAATAGTGATGATGATGTAGCAACGGTATCTGATTCGTCAGATGGTCAGCCGTTAACTTCGGGGCAGGCAAATTTTTCGAAGTATGTTGCATTAGGGGATTCTTTCGCGGCAGGTTTTTCAGATAATGCTTTGTTTAAAGCGGGTCAGACCAATGCATACCCTAATATTCTGGCACAGCAATTTGCATTGGTAGGTGGAGGTGCTTTTACAACACCTTTTATGACCGATAATCTTGGAGGGTTTTCCTCCGGAGGTGTTCAGGTACCAAGTTTGGGGGTTAGGTTGTATTTAGATGTGGCAACAAGTACTCCGGTTCCGGTAAGCGGTGTTTCGGGTACAGATATTAGTGCACGTTTGACAGGAGCTTTCAGTAATTTGGGAATTCCGGGAGCAAAAGCAACTCATTTGGCACTTGCAGGATACGCCAGCGCTAATCCTTATTTCGGAAGGATTGCTTCTTCGGCTTCTGCAACGGTTTTAGGAGATGCTTTAGCACAGAACCCAACTTTTTTCTCTTTGTGGATTGGTGGTAACGATGTTTTAGGTTATGCCACGTCTGGTGGAGATGGAACAAATCCGATTACAGATCCGGCTACTTTTGATGCTGTTTATAAAAATCTGGCAACAGAGTTGTCTAAGAGCGGAAGAAAAGGTGTTGTTGCCAATTTACCAGACATCAGTACATTACCGCACTTTACAACAGTTCCTTATAATCCATTAACGATTTCTGTTTTAGGGAATGGAAATGCAGCTGTTGGGACAGCAACTATTAATGCGCTTAATACACAGTTGTATGGTCCGTTAAAAGGGGCATTAAATTATTTGGGAGTTACAGACAGAATTGAATTATTGTCACTTACTGCGGCAAATCCATTATTGATAAAAGATGAAACTCTTACCAACTTATCTGCACAGCTTACTGCGGTACTTACACCGTCAGTAGGAGCACAGACTGCGGCTTTCTATGGTACTGTTTTTGGTCAGGCGCGTCAGGCTAAAGCTACCGATTTGGTGCTTTTGACAACCAGAGCAGCTATTGGGACGGCACCTACAGCTGCCAACTCAGGAATTGGAATGGCTCCTCCTGCGCCATTGGATAAGTTTGGGATTACATACCCATTACAGGATAAGTTTGTTTTGATACCAAAAGAAATAGCTGATATTAAAACGGCTACTGCTGCCTATAATTTAACAATCAAAGCAGCTCAGGAAGCAAATGGTCTGGCTTTGGTAGATGCCGACGGGCTGATGAAACAGCTGTCTACTCCAAATGGAATTTCGGTAGACGGATATACTTTGACAAGTACATTTGTTTTCGGGGGAGTGTTTTCTTTGGATGGTGTTCATCCTTCAGCTAGAGGTTATGCATTTATTGCGAATAAATTTATTGAAGCAATTAATGCGAAATACGGTTCCAATCTAAAAGGGGTAGATGTGGGGAATTACCAGACACTTTATCCTAAAGTTATAAATTAATATTTATTTTTTCATAAAACAGCCACTTGCTTTCAGAACGCAGTGGCTTTTTTTATGGGGTTAAAAAATGCTGTTTTCGGTATTTGAGGCCTCACTTTTAAGAATCAAACAAAATCGTAGTATTTTTTATAAAAAAAATATTGATTTTATATTTTAAAAAATTATCTTTGCGCTCTGAAAAAAGAGGTATTTTCGATAAACCTAAATAGCTATTTAATAAATACATAAGTAATGTCAAAAGTAATAGGAAAAGTTGCTCAAATCATTGGACCAGTAGTTGACGTAGTTTTCAACGGTAAGGATGTTGAACTTCCAAAAATTTATGATTCACTAGAAGTCACTAAAAAAGATGGAACTTTATTAGTTCTAGAAGTACAATCTCACATTGGAGAAAACACTGTTCGTACAATCTCTATGGACTCAACAGACGGTTTGTCTAGAGGATATGAAGTAGTTGGAACTGGTAATCCAATCCAAATGCCAATCGGTCCAGACGTATATGGACGTTTATTTAATGTTGTTGGAGACGCAATTGATGGTTTAGGCGAATTGCCAAAAACTGGAGAAAATGGTTTGCCTATTCACAGACAAGCTCCTAAGTTTGAAGATTTATCAACTTCATCTGAAGTTTTATTCACTGGTATTAAAGTAATCGATTTGATTGAGCCTTACGCAAAAGGAGGAAAAATCGGATTGTTTGGTGGTGCAGGTGTTGGTAAAACAGTATTGATTCAGGAGTTGATCAACAATATTGCAAAAGGTCACGGTGGACTTTCTGTATTCGCAGGAGTAGGAGAAAGAACACGTGAAGGAAATGACTTACTTCGTGAGATGTTAGAGTCAGGAATTATTAAATACGGTGATGATTTTATGCACTCTATGGAAAATGGAGGATGGGATTTATCTAAAGTAGATATGCCAGGAATGAGAGAGTCTAAAGCTACTTTCGTTTTCGGACAAATGAATGAGCCTCCTGGAGCTCGTGCACGTGTAGCACTTTCAGGATTATCTATCGCTGAGTATTTCCGTGATGGAGCAGGAACTGATCAAGGTAAAGACGTATTGTTTTTCGTTGATAACATCTTCCGTTTTACACAAGCAGGTTCTGAGGTATCAGCACTTTTAGGACGTATGCCTTCTGCAGTAGGATACCAACCAACTTTGGCAACAGAGATGGGAGCTATGCAAGAGCGTATTACTTCTACAAACAAAGGATCTATTACATCTGTACAGGCGGTTTACGTTCCTGCGGATGACTTAACTGACCCGGCACCGGCAACAACGTTTGCTCACTTAGATGCTACTACAGTATTGTCTCGTAAAATTGCTGAGTTAGGTATTTATCCTGCGGTTGACCCGTTAGATTCTACTTCAAGAATTTTGACTCCACAAATCTTAGGAAATGAGCATTATGACTGTGCACAAAGAGTAAAAGAAATTCTTCAAAAATACAAACAATTGCAAGATATTATTGCGATCTTAGGTATGGAAGAATTATCTGAAGAAGATAAATTATCAGTATCAAGAGCACGTCGTGTTCAACGTTTCTTATCTCAACCATTCCACGTAGCGGAGCAATTTACAGGTATTCCTGGAGTATTGGTTGATATTAAAGATACTATCAAAGGATTCAACATGATTATCGACGGTGAATTAGATCATCTTCCGGAAGCAGCTTTCAACTTGAAAGGTTCTATCCAGGATGCTATCGAAGCTGGAGAAAAAATGTTAGCTGAAGCATAATCAAGCATAGCTTGACAAACATCAAAAAATAAAAATTCCAAATTCCAAAATTGGGATTTGGGATTTTATAATTTGGAATTTAAAAAAAAGTTATGATTTTAGATATAGTATCACCAGAAGCAAAATTATTTTCAGGAGAAGTAACATCGGTTACATTACCTGGAGTGGATGGAAGCTTCCAAATATTGAATAATCACGCTCCTATTGTTTCTATTTTGGAAAAAGGAACGATTAAAATTGCTGCTGCAAAGTTTAATTTTTCTAAAGAAGTAGCGAGTAAATTCACGAAAGTAAACGAGCAAACTTATACATTAGAGATTGCATCAGGTACTGTTGAAATGAAAGATAATAAAGTAATTGTTTTAGTTGACTAAAACAGTTTTAGAATAAAGAAAAAGACCTCAAGCAATTGAGGTCTTTTTTTATGCCTTAATTTTGTGCTTTTGAACTATTAAAAGATGCGGCTTTTGTCGCTGTAATTGAAGTAAGTAAGCCGGGGCAACTGATACTTCCAGCCCGTTGTTTATTTTACAATCAATTTTATAACTTTGCTTTTATGAAATTACCCGAAAACCTGAATCAGAAATTAGAGATACGAAAGCAGAACAATTCGCTTCGAAAATTACCCGTATTTGGTAATTTGGTCGATTTTTCGTCGAATGATTATATAGGTTTTTCAAAATCAGAATCTATTTTTAAGCATACGCATGCTTATTTGCTTGAAAATGAGATTTTTCAAAATGGTGCCACCGGATCCCGATTAATTTCGGGCAATCACTCCTTGTACCAAATTACAGAAGCCTTTATTGCTGAATTTCATGACGCTCAGTCGGCGTTAATCTTTAATTCGGGTTACGATGCCAATGTTGGTTTTTTTAGCGCTGTACCGCAACGAAATGATGTTATTCTGTATGATGAGTTGAGTCATGCTTCTATTCGTGACGGAATCATCATGTCTAATGCAAAATCGTATAAATTCAATCACAATGATTTTGAAGATCTGGAGCGTCTCATTCTGAAGTTTCCGGATACTACTGTCTATATTGTCACCGAAACCGTCTTTTCTATGGATGGAGATAGTCCAAATTTAGAAGAGTTAGTGGAGTTGTCAGAGCGATACAATTGTTATTTAGTGGTTGATGAAGCACACACCTTGGGCGTTTTTGGAGACAAGGGTGAAGGTTTGATGCAATACCAGAAATTGCATGACAGAATTTTTGCCAGAATCATGACTTTCGGGAAAGGTTTGGGCTGTCATGGTGCTGTAGTTTTAGGAAGTCCTGATCTCAAAGAATATCTGGTCAACTTCGCAAGAAGCTTTATTTATACTACCGGACTTTCACCGCATTCTGTTACTACAATTTTGATCGCCTACCAGCAATTGGAAATAGAAAAAGCAACGATTGAAAAGTTACGTCAGAACATCGTATTCTTCAATCAGCAAAAAAACTTATTGGGACTGAAACCCATGTTTGTTCGGAGTAAATCGGCCATACAATCGGCTATCGTTCCGGGAAATGAAAATGTGAAACGACTCGCGCAACAACTTCAGGACAAAGGTTTCGATGTAAAACCCATACTTTCTCCAACTGTTCCGGAAGGTCAGGAACGTTTGCGCTTTTGTATTCATAGTTATAATTCAGAACAGGAAATCAATCAGATTTTAGAATTATTAGGAAATTTCGTATTTTAGCTCGCGAACGAAACGGATTTGACCGATTCGCGCGCATGACTATGCCAGATCTACTACATAAAGAAATATCGAAATCTATTCTACAAGTATTCTATGAGGTTTATAATGAACTTGGTTATGGATTTCTTGAAAAAGTATATCAGAATGCAATGTACTTTGAGTTAATATCGCAAGGCTACAAAGTTGAGGCTCAGAAACAAATAAAAGTGTATTTTAAGAATCGGGTAGTTGGAGAGTTCTATGCTGACTTACTAATCGACGACATTATAATTGTCGAGCTAAAGGCATGCGAATGTTTGATTGGCTCACATGTTGCTCAATTAATGAATTATTTAAAAGCGACTAAGATTGAGGTGGGGTTAGTTTTAAATTTTGGTGAAACCCCAGATTTTAAGAGATTAGTTTATACCAACAACAGAAAATTAAATTTTAAAAAGCCGTGATGATCCGTTAAATCCGCTTGATCTGTGGTCCTTTTATTATCTACTCAATAAAAAAACTTCCGTTAGCCCTTTGTTCTTGGGCTTTCATAAAAAAGTTTAAAATTTTTTGTAACGTTTTGAATGTTTGATTACTTACGAGTCGCAATCAAATAAACCAAAATAATTATGAAAACAACTTCAATATCAGTTACCGAAAAAGTATTCAATTTTGTATTTGTCTTTGTTGCTTCGGCAGGACTTGGCTATTCTTTAGTGAATCAGTTTATTTTAGACAAACCAAATAAAGAATTACTCCTCATTATGATTTGCCTCTTCTTTGCTTCATTGGCATCCTGGCAGAGAAAAAAATACAGTAAATCGTAATACATATTTTAGCAATCATCAGTCAAATCAATTATCAAATCAAACTCAATCAAACTCAATCAAATCATCATCAATCAATTAATCAATCAACAAAATGAAAAATTTATTTACATCAGCAATCGCAGCAATCGCATTATTTTTTAACGGAACAACACAAGCACAGGGTAAAGCTCCAAAACTTGAAAACTCGCTTTTATGGGAAGTGTCCGGGAATGGATTGTCAAAGCCTTCTTATTTGTACGGAACCATTCATACCATATGTTCAAAGGATTATTTTATGTCTGAAAAAACAAAAAAGGCATTTGAAGCTTCTAACGAGTTGGTTTTGGAAATTGACTTTGCAGATCCAAAAGAGATGGCAGACATGCAGCAATTGGCTATGGGGAAAGAACCATTGAGCAAGAAGCTGAGTCCCGAACAACTTTCAAAGTTGGATGTAATTCTGAAAAAAGCAACCGGAATGAATGTAAAACAGGTGGATGCTTTTAGTCTGGCTACGGTAATGAGCCTCATTTCTGTCAAAACTTTCGGTTGTGACGATATCAAGCTTTATGAAATGGAATTTATCGAGAAAGCCAAGAAAAGAAATATTGAAATTGGAGGTTTGGAAACGGTAAAAAGCCAAATGAAAATACTCGAAAATGCCTATACGGATGATGAATTGCTTCAAATGCTGGAAGGGTTAAGCGCTTCGTTAACGGCTGAGTCAGTTGCGCTTTATAAAAATGAAAATATAAGTGGGTTGTATGATGTTACGACCGATGAAAAAATGTCTAGTGAAAAAACAAATAAAGTTATCTTAGACGAAAGAAACATCAATTGGGTAAAGAACATGCCGGGATTGATGAAAAAAGAAAGTGTCTTTTTTGCTGTAGGATCGGCACATTTGGGAGGAGATTATGGAGTGATTAATTTATTAAGAAAAGCGGGGTATAAGGTAAAACCAATATTGAATTAAGATTATTTTGAAAGAGAAAGAACAAGAATTTTTAAATCGGATCGAAAGTCATAAGGGGATACTTTACAAAGTTTCAAAGATGTACATGGATAATCCTGACGATCAACAGGATTTGTTTCAGGAAATTATTTGCCAGCTTTGGAAATCGTATGATTCTTTTAGAAGCGAAAGTCAGTTTTCGACCTGGATGTATCGTGTCGCAGTGAATACAGCCATTGTTTTTCTGAAAAAGGAAAAGCGAAAGGTAGATAAGTACGAAATCGCCTCTGAGAATATTAAAGACGATGAAGGCGATTCTCATATCAAAGAAAGTCAGATTGATCATTTTTATAAAGCCGTTCAAAAACTCGAAAAAATAGATAAAGCAATCATTTTTTATCAATTGGAAGGTTTCTCTCATAAAGAAATTGGTGAGAACTTAGGGATTTCGGAAGGAAACGCCAGGGTGAAACTCAACAGAGCAAAAGAAAAATTAAAAGAAATAATTAAAAATCAGGGATATGGATTTTAACGATATACAAAACGCATGGAATAATGAAAAGACAGAAAACGTCGTTGTTCCGAATAATTTAGAAAAAATACAATCGGCAAGCATGCCACTGGACAGGATTAGAAAAAGTTTAAGAATGGAATTCTTTATTCAGTTTTTATCTTTTGTGATTATAGGTCTCTTGCCGTTAGATAGCAAGTTTCCACCAAACTTAGTGGTGCCGTTCTACTTCATTTTTGCGATATTGCTTGCAATAGGCATTTATTATTTGACGCAGCTTTTTTTGTTCTACAGAAGATTGGATAAGGTGGCATTAAAAACGAAAGACAGTTTGTATGAAACGTATCTGGATATCAGGCTAAATATGCAGCTTTATAAAACGTTTACTTTTTCGTTATCGCCTTTTTTTCTAGTTTATTTCTTCGGGTTTATTTTGTACCAAATGCCGGATTTCATGCAGGTTTTAGATGAGGGTTTTGCCAACAGAAAATTAGGACTGCTTGTGTTTGTTTTTGTACTTACGATTTTGCTTATCGGCGTGTTTACCGAATGGTGGGTACATCATTGCTATGGAAAGTATGCTAAGGAAATCCGAAAAGTGATAGACGAACTGAAAGAAGAATAAAAAATAACAAACCCATCGCAATGATGGGTTTTGTTTTTTATTGGTATTTTTGCATACATTATTAAACAGATATTCACTTGGTGAGTTTTTGTGAAACAAAAGAAGTATGAAAATATTTATTACCGGAATTTCAACTGATGTTGGTAAAACCGTTACTTCGGCAATTGTTGTTGAAGCTTTAGAGGCCGATTACTGGAAACCCATTCAGGCCGGAGATTTGGATTTTAGTGATACACATAAAGTAAAATCTCATATCTCCAATTCAAAATCTCAATTCTACCCTAATGCATATGAGTTAAACACACCGGCAAGTCCGCATCTGGCTGCGGAAATTGATGGTGTTACGATAGATATAAAGAAGATTTTGGAACCCGAAACTACGAATCATTTGGTAATTGAAGGTGCCGGCGGACTATTTGTTCCGTTAAACGAAAAAGAGACAATCGTCGATTTAATTCAGTCCGATTATAAAATAATTGTGGTTTCAAGACATTATTTAGGAAGCATTAATCACACCTTGTTGACCATAGAAGCGATTCAGAACAGAGGTTTTGAAGTTGCAGGGATCATCTTCAGTGGAAACGAAAATAAATCGACCGAAAGTTTAATTCTGAATAAAACCGGAGTACAATGTATCGGAAGAATCGATGATGAACCGTACTTTGATCAGAATGTAATTAAGGAATACGCCGATTTGTTCCGTAGTAATTTATTAAAATTGTAAGATGTGGTTTGTGAAATGTGGGCTGTAAGATGTGGGCTGTAAGATGTGATCTGTAAAATGTGAGATGTGGTTTGTGGAAAGTAAAAAGCTTTCATCTCACAACTCACATTTTACAAAGAACATTTCACAAAAAAAACATTTCACAAAGAACATTTCACATTTTACAAATCACATTTCACAAGAAAAAAACATTTCATTAGATATGACATTAACAGAAAAAGACAGCCAATACCTTTGGCATCCGTATACACAGCATAAAACAGCACAGGCCCCAATAGCAATTTCCAGAGGTGAAGGCGCTTTACTTTGGGATGAGAATGGCAAAGAATATATTG
This sequence comes from Flavobacterium sp., assembly GCA_023251135.1. Taxonomy (GTDB): domain Bacteria; phylum Bacteroidota; class Bacteroidia; order Flavobacteriales; family Flavobacteriaceae; genus Flavobacterium. The sequence continues at coordinate 25,725 of JAHEZJ010000014.1, forward strand.
ATGCCATTGCTTCGTGGTGGGTCAATCCGTTTGGACACAGTAACCGATTTATTGCCGACGCGATTTACAAACAGTTAACCACTTTAGAGCATGTTTTGTTTGGCGGTTTCACACACGAGCCGGCGATCAAAGTGGCTGAAAAGCTGATGGAAATTTTGCCTAAAAACCAACAGAAGATTTTCTTTTCAGACAATGGTTCTACGGCGGTAGAAGTGGCAATCAAAGTCGCATTGCAGTTTTTTTTCAATAAGAATGAAAAGCGTACTACGATCATTGCTTTTGAAAATGCTTTTCACGGTGATACTTTCGCGGCAATGGCTGCAAGTGGAATCTCTTTTTATACACAGGCTTTTCAGGGAATGTTTATTGATGTAGTCCGAATTCCGGTTCCGGTAAAAGGGCAGGAGCAGGAAAGTTTTGATGCTTTGAGGGCTGTAATTGAAAAGCATGATTGCGCCGGGTTTATTTTTGAACCTTTGGTGCAGGGTGCCGCCGGAATGGTCATGTACGAACCTGAAGCTTTAGCAAAATTAATGCAGATTTGTAAAGAGCATAATGTTCTTACTATTGCCGATGAAGTAATGACGGGTTTTGGTAAAACTGGAAAAACCTTTGCAATGGACTATGTGACCGAAGTTCCCGATATGATTTGTTTGTCAAAAGCACTAACCGGAGGAACAATCCCAATGGCGATTACCACTTTTACGCAGGAAGTTTTTGATGCTTTTTATGACGATGATATCAATAAGGCTTTGTTTCACGGGCATACTTTTACCGCGAATCCTACAGGTTGTGCTGCGGCTTTGGCGAGTATTGAGTTGTTGCATACAGAGGAGATGCAGGCTAATATTGAGAGAATTCATAAAAGTCATCTTGATTTTAAGAAGAAAATCGAGAACCATTCGAAAGTAATTACAGCCAGAACATTGGGGGTTATCTTTGCAGTCGAAATCAAATCAGATTCTGAAGAAAGTTATTACGGTTCGATGCGTACCAAGCTCTATAATTTCTTTATTGACAAAGGAGTTGTTCTGCGTCCAGTAGGAAACATTGTTTATATTTTGCCTCCTTATATAATGAGTGACGAACAGCTTCAAAAAGTGTACAAAACAATTGAAGATGCTATAGAAATGGTGTAAATTTGTGCACAGATTTTCACGGACTTAACGGGTTTACTCCAAATCAAAATAAAAAGTATTGTAAGGACTCTAAATTAAAGAGATTGTTGCAGGAACTTTTGTAAAACGGACTGAATTTCGGAAGTAAGATGTGGAAGCCTGCCGTAGCGGTTTGCGACTTTTACGGTTAGAAAAACAACCTTAGGGTTATAAATTACAAACATTGAATAAAAAAATCTCCATAACAGCTTTTTCTTCTATTTCACCTTTAGGAAATACTACAGATTCAGTTTGGAAAAAGTACCTGGATCGTGAGCATTGTTTTACGAAACAATTTTTAGATCAACAGGAAACGTCTGTTGCTGCTCTTGATGCCGAATCTAAACAAATCGTTGCAGAAGTGCGGGAGTCAGATCCGAAGTATAAATTTTTAGATGATTCGGTTTTGTTTGCTTTGGCAGCGTCAAGAGAGGCAGTCCGACAAGCAGGATGGAATTCAGAAGACATCTTTGGAATTAATATTGGTTCGTCACGCGGAGCAACCGATTTATTTGAAAAGCATTACAAAGAATATATTGATACCGGTAAGGCACAAACTTTAGCCTCTCCAACCACAACTTTGGGAAATATTTCGTCGTGGATTGCTCATGATTTGCAAAGTACCGGCCCCGAAATATCACATTCTATAACCTGTTCAACGGCGCTTCATGCTTTGTTAAATGGAGTGGCATGGTTGAAATCAGGCATGGCAGATAAATTTTTGGTGGGAGGAAGTGAAGCTCCATTAACCGATTTTACGATTGCTCAAATGCGAGCGCTTAAAATATATTCGAGAATTGATCAGGAATTAGAATCGTGGCCCAATCTGGCCTTCGACTTTGAGAAAACCCAGAATACTATGATTTTGGGGGAAGGTGCAGCGGTTTGTTGTCTCGAGTCGGGAGAACAAGAAAATGCATTGGCATACGTTACAGGAGTGGGGTATGCAACCGAAATTTTAGAACATAATATCTCAATTTCTGCAGAAGCGACCTGTTTTCAGAAATCAATGAAAATGGCTTTAAAAGATGTTGCTCCCGAAACCGTTGATGCTATTGTGATGCACGCGCCGGGAACAATCAAAGGAGATTTGACGGAACTACGCGCTATCGAAAAGGTTTTTGGCTCTCAGTTGCCTTTGCTCACCACCAATAAATGGAAGATTGGACATACTTTTGGAGCATCCGGTATATTGAGTTTAGAGTTGGCACTTTTAATGTTTCGGCACGATACTTTTATCGGAGTACCTTTTGGAGAAGAGCAAAAACAGACTAAGCCCCTTAGAAAAATACTGATTAATGCCGTAGGTTTCGGAGGAAATGCGGTGAGTATCCTGATTGAAAAACCATAGTTTCACACCAATCTAAGAGATAAAAAAAATCCATTCTGTTATCAGAATGGATTTTTTTATGAGACAAAATATAGGATTTATTATTTATTGAAGTAGTACCTTTCGGGTGGTGGTAAAATCATTGGCAAGCGTTACCTTAACCAATACAACTTGATTGCCTGATGACAGGTTCTGAATGTGAAGTTCGGTACTGTTTACTTTGGTTTTGCTGTAAAGCTGTTTACCGGTTATATCAAAAACAGAAACTTCTTTTATGTTTTCTTTCGAGGACAACAACTGGATTGATTTGTTTTTGCTTGAAACCAGAATGTCATTTTCAATATTTTCAAAATCTCCCGTTCCTAAGGTCTTGCCAGCTTTATAACGCAGTGTCAAACGTTCTGCAAAAGTGCCGGCTTCGGTTTTAAAAGTATAATTGCTTTGACTTAAATTATGAACTACTCCGGTTGCTTTGTCTTCGATGTAAATGGCCTGAGTACTCATATTTCCGTCTACTTCGTCTATGGCAACCGTAAAATCACCTGCAACGGTAGTTCGGTAACCCAATGGAACAAGGTCTGAATCGGTAAAAGGCAGCGCACGACCCTGAATTACATATTTGTTTTTGGCATCTACACTGTAAAAATCCAAATATTGATTCCCATCAAAAGTTAGTCCGTCATATTTGCTTTCATAGTCATTGGTTGCACCTTCGATGTAGCTAACTAATAATTGTTTAAAAGCTCCCGTTGCATTGGTCATGTTTAACCAAACACGATGTTTTTCTATCGCAGTTTCTTTTGAGGTATTTCCAGGTCTGAAAAATTGGCCGTTATTAGATCCTCCTACTCGCATTGCATTGTTGAACTTTACTTTTCCTCCGGCATTAGTGGTTACAAAAAACGATTGTCCGGCTGCTATTTTTCCAGTTGGTTTAACACCTTTGTCTTTTGCAGGATCGTTACTGTGCTGTTTATCTGATTTTGCCGAAACACCACCGCTCAGGTTGTATGAAGCATAATCATCACTGCTGTATTGATTCGTTGCTACAGGTTTTGCAGGTGTGTTGTGCGTCCAGAAATAAAGCGTTCCGTTTAACATCGGATTATCTTTCAAAAGCAAATCTGCATCTAGAGCAGACGGATAAGGATTTCCGATCAAGTAGCTTTTTGCAGCAGCTAAAAGTTCTCCTTCCAGATCTCCGTTGTTTGGAACTCCTTTAAAAGTCGCGGTAAATTCTTGTTTATTTGTATTGGTGTAGTTTGAAGGACCTCGGATAATGTATCCTTTCCCCACAATCATAGTGCTTTCTCTGTTGGTTTGTACCCATTGTGTGCCGTCATTACCATAGTATTTACTGGCAGTAGTCAAAGGTGAAACGTCCACTAATTTTTGTGGAGTTACTGGAGTAGACCAATACAAGTAGTCTTTTTGAAATATAGGCGGACTGGTACGGATATAATTAATATTTCCGGTATTTACAGCATTGGTCTTTTGTATCAAACTTGAATTGTTTTCAAATACTAAAGTACCTGAATCCACATCGATACTGTTCATTACCGTCAGAGTCACTCCTGATTTTATAGTTACGGTCGCTCCATTGTCAATCGTACAGGAACATCCGTTAAGATCGGCTTCTGCTGTATAATTTCCGGTAAAGTGAATCAGATCGTTGAATGATGGTGTTCCGCCTGACCATTTATTTCCATTCCAGACATTCCCGGGCAGGATCACAACATCCGCAGAATATACTTTGGTACAATTATCGTCAATGGCAAATTTATAAGTTCCGGGTGCTAATCCGGTAATCTCGTAGGTTGTTCCCGCAGTGGTATACGTGTATTCAGTTCCTCGGGATTCCATTAATTTACCTGAATGAGGTACGTTACCCAAAACAGCACTTCCGGTAGGGGTAGTGCAATTGGGCTGTTTGATAGTGCCTACTGTTGGGGCAGTTGTTATTGTTACTGAAGTCGTATTGCTAGCGTCTGCAGCTGTTGAACATCCATTTGAGTAATTTACCATTACTGTTTTGTCTCCTTTTGTTAACCATTTAAGTGTTACACTATGATCTGAAGTTCCAATTCCTCCGGTTTGAATCTGATAATCTGTATTGATGGTTCCAGGTACATTCCAGCGATAGTTAGTTTTTCCGGGTTGAGTGGTGTAGGTTATGGTGGTATTAGCACAAGTGGTTGAAGATGGAGAACTTGTAAAAGTCGCTGCCGCACCGCTATCTACAGTTATAAGTACGACATTAGAACTTGTTTTGTTACAGCCTTTTGCCTGACTTAGTACTCTGAAATAAGTGCTCTGAGTTAAAGTGCCTATTTTAGCACCTGTTAATGTTTTTAAATTAGCAGATGATGGGATGTCATACGGATTGGTGAAGTCTGCATTTGTAGAACTCTGCCATTTTATTACTGAGTCCATGCTACCATTTTTAAGAACCAGATCCTTAGGAGTAGTATTAGAGCATATCGTTTGGTCTGAGGTTAAAGTTCCTCCTACCGAGGTGTCAGGTTTTACGACAACCGCTATGTTGTAATTTTGACTGGTGCATTTTGGAGAGCTAGTCTCGACATGCAATACTGCATTGTATGTTCCAATAGCAATACAAGGCGGAATTTGTATGGTAATACTTCCGCTTGATCCTGGAAGACTTCCGTTTTGCGAGCCTCTAATACCAGCAGCTGTGGCTGCAGCATCAAATTTTATATAATATTGATCTGAATTATTGTTTGTGTAAGTCAGTGTTGCGGTTGAAGAAAACTGAATTGTTTCTGCAAAGGCAGCTGGAGTGATAACCACTTCAGGTTTGACAATCATTGTGTAAGAAGACGAATATTGAGGGGAACAACCATAATTGCTTACGTAGGCACGGTATTCCCAGGTTCCCGCAGAAGAAGGAACTTCGGAATAAGTTTTTGTAGTATTGGCAATATCAGTCCAGGTCGAGGAATTATTTAAACGTTTTTCCCATTTCTCAACAGATCCTACGGGATTACCTTCTAAGCGCATTGTACCTGTATCTGTGTTTATGCAAATTTGGTTAAGACCTCCTCTGTTTATTACGCCGCCTCTTGAGTTACCGACCACACTTACGGAAAGAGAGCTCGATGAGCTTTCTCCACAGTTGTTTTTAGCTCGTACCGTAAGGTTTGAGGTTAGGTTATAACCGGGTGATGTTACTGTTATTGAATTTGTTCCCTGACCGGATGTAATTTGGAGGTTACCATTTGATGAAGTCCAGATATAGGAAGTTGCTCCTGTCACATTAGAAATGCTGTAGGTTTGTGAAGAAGATTGACAGATTGTTGCAGATCCAGTGATTGTTCCTGGTGTTGCAGGGGCACTACATTGAGCATATGTTGAGTTGAAAAAGAACACCATTAAAGAAGTTAAAATGGCAACCTTTAATCGGGTAGGAGATGATAGGTTTTTTGCATTAAAAAAGGGAACATTAGAAAGTAAAGTTTTCTTCATAGTAGGTGTATGCTATACAATTTGTTATGCCGGAATGGGATAAAATTTTGCCCGGGCAAAGATAGATACATCTACGTGTTCGAGGAGAGACGGGTTTTGGCAATGGTCATTTAATCGATAAAGCGTTAAAATAATCGACAAAATGCATGTCTAAAAATACGATTCTGTGTTATTTCTTATAAATCATATTTTTAAAGTATAAGAAAAATCGTAAAATACCGCTCAAAATGATTGTGTTTTTAGAACAATAAATGCAAAAAACGTCTTTTGAGTAAAAAATTCGCAAGAAAACAGCATGTGTGGGTGTGGTGATTTTGACCAAAAAAGCCAGAAAGGAGTATGGTTAAGCCCGGGATTTTTGCGGACTAGAATTCTTTTTCAAGTAAAGTGACTTTATCGTAAACAAGGAAACTTTCATATCCGCGACGAAGCATATAGTCGCAGAATTTTTTTCGTTTTTTTAAAGTGTTTTTTTCGGTAATGCTATTCCAGCATCGTTCAGAAAGTTGGTCGAAAGTGGCTTCGTATTCTTCGGCAGTAATTTCTTTTAAAGCAAGCGTAATATTGGCCGAAGAGATTTGCTTTGCTTTAAGTTCATTGGTAATTCGAATTCTGCCCCAATGTTTGATGCGGTGTTTGCCTCTGGCGAAGCTGCAGGCGAATCGGGTTTCGTTTAGAAAGTTAGTTTCAATCAACTGAACCACAATTATATCAATCTCATCGGTCGTCATTTTCAGGCTGTACAATTTAGATACCACTTCGGCATGACAGCGTTCCTGATAGGCACAGTAATGTTCTAATTTGAGTAAGGCCTCTTTTGGAGTGCAGATTGAATTCATGGGTTTTTTCTTTCTTTTTAACGATTGCTGCTAAAAATAGTCATTTAAATGTTAAAAACACAACTATTTTTTTTGTTTTTCTCAAAAAAGTCTTCAGCTAAAATGTTGTATATGTGAGGAATTATAATATTTTTGTACGCAAAAATTAACAGTTTATTAGGGCCTTGTAAAACAGGTTTTTAGCCGTTATTATTTAAAAACAGAACATGAAAAAATGTGTTTTTTAATGCAGTACGTTTTGTGTTTTGTTTGTAAAAACAAATTTAATCATAAATACCACATAGCCCCATGAATAAAAAACTACTATTAAGTTTTGTATTGTTTTTTACTTATCTTATAAATTATGGACAGTGTAACTTTGGAGGGTCACAATCTGGAACTACAACAGCTATTTGTTATAACAGAGAAGTATCCGCACCAAATATTGGTGGAGTTACTTTTACCGGCGTACCAGTAGGTAGATATGTATCGGTAAATGTTATCCAGGGTTTAACCTATACGATTTCTGCTACAACAAATACTGGTTTTATAAAAAGAATAACTTTGTTTAATAGCAGTAATACAGCTTCTTATGTTGGTTCAGCAGTTGCAGGAGGTAATAATAGTGCAGCAACACTAACAAACTGGCAGGCCACATTCACTGGAGTACTTCATGTGCGATTTACTAATGATTCCAACTGCTCAACTACTTCGGGTACAGCATCTGATATTTCGGTTGTTTTTACAGGTGGAAGCAACAATGTTGATTCACAGACAACACAAGGAACAAATTCGTGGATTGGTCATGTATATGATTTTTCAGACGGAAGTGAAGTGTCTGTGCCTCCTTCTAATGCTAATGCTTTTGCTAATTATTTAGGGTCTTTTACTCAGGCAAATACCGTTACAAGTGGTACAACTGCTTTCTCTCAAAATTATGGAGGAAATGACGTATGTTTTTCTTTTACTGCGGCAGGGACTTCACAAACATTAAGAACCGATACATTTGCTGTGCGTTATAGAATGCGCTCGACACTGGCCGCGGGTTGTTACTTTGTTAGTATTACGGGTGATGATGGGGTGAGGCTTTATATTGATGGCGTATTGGTTTTGAATGAATGGAATCAGCAAAGCTCTCAGGTTTTCCAAAATGTGTTAGTGAGTTTAAATGGAAACAGTGACCTTGTATTAGAGCATTATGAAAAAAACGGAGGAAATGTGTGTAATTTTACTCTTACTCCGGCCAATGGCAGCCTAAATACGGTTAGCCCAGCCACTTCAACTGTTTGTGGAGCAGCGACAACAACTCTTGACGGTTCGAATTATGCGTATAACAGTGGTGCAGCAAATCCAACGATTAAATTTCAATGGCAGTTTTCATCCTCTGCTTCAGGGCCATGGACAGACGCAACAACCGGAACAGGATTTGATGCTGAAGATTATACACCGGCTGCCCTTACGCCAACTGTTGCAAATACAACTTATTACAGACGTAGAGTATCTCCCGCTTCCAATCCGGCATGTTTCAGCGATAGTAGCCCAGTCTCTATAACGACAAATCCGAAACCGGTGATTTTACCTATGGCAGTTAATTCGTGTACAGGAAGTACATTTAATGTTTCTCCTATAGACGGGACAAATGGAGTTGTACCACCAACAACGATTTATACCTGGGCTGCTCCATCAGGGCCTGCGACTGTAAGTGGTCGTGCAGCCAGTTCTGGTAGCCCGACAAGCATATCAGGGACATTGAGTACTAGTGCTTCAACGCCACAAAATGTTGTGTATAATATTACGGCAACAAAAGGAAGCTGCTCAAGTACATTTCAATTAACCGTAACGGTATTTCCTTTAAGTATAGGAGGTACGGTTTCAGGAAATAGTTTGGTTTGTGCCGGGACTAACAGTACTGTTTTTAATTTAAGTGGAAATAATGGAAGTGTAGTGAGATGGGAATCTTCTACAGATAATTTCGTTTCTGTAATTACACCAATAGCCAATACAACTACCACATTAACGGCAACAGACGTTTCGGTACCAACTTCCTATAGAGCAGTAGTGCAAAGCGGAAACTGTTCGGAGGCAACTTCTTCTTTTGGAACGGTATCGATTAAAAATCCGGTTGCAACCGGTGTTACAATTTGCCAGGGAGGTTCAGGTTCTTTAACCACTTCATCGACTTGTGCCGCAGTTGCTCAAACACCGATGACTGCCAGCAACGGAGGAGGTACATCAAATACTACATCTTATACGGGTTCAGGAAACGTAGGATTTACTATAAATTTTCCTTCATTACCTGCTGGTGCAGTAGTAACAGCTACAAATGTTGCGATAAGTTTTACTGCTAATGCTCCTTCCTGGAAAAGCGAACTGCTGGTTCGGGTAACACCACCGGCAACTGTTGGAGGAGTACAAACAGATTTGAACCCTCTTCCAGCCACGGATGCTAATAATAAGACTTCAGGTTCTGTTTTTAATATTCCTTTAGGGACCTGGGGAACAGGAAACCCATCGGGTAGTTGGGCATTCGCATTTAGAGAATCTCTTGATGATGGTAATGGTCTTAATCCGGATGCTAATATTTCAAACATTACCATTACGGTTAATTATACATTACCGGCAACAATAGATTGGTATACAACAGCCTCTGGCGGAACAAAAATTGGTTCCGGAGCTTCGTTCAATCCGGTTGGTATTGATTCGCGTCTGATGAACACCAATACTGTTGGTACGACTCCTTATTATGTAGCTTGTTCAGGTGATCCTTCTTGTAGAACTTTGGTTAACTTTGTGATTAACGAAGTTCCGACGACACCTGTAGTAGGAACAGTTACACAGCCAACCTGTGTGGTGACTTTTGGTAGTATCGCTTTAAGTGGACTTCCTTCGGGGGGAACTTTAACAAGATCGCCTGGAGCAGTAGCTGTGCCTTATACCGGAACTGCAGTTACAGATACCAATCTTGCAGGAGGAACCTATAGTTACACCGTTGGAAATGGTAATTGTACCTCAACTGCGACTACAGGAGTAGTAATCAATCCACCTCCGGCAATAGCAACTTATAATGCAGGTAGCTGGAATAATCCTCCAACAGCAGAAAAGAAACTTATTTTTAATTCCAATTTTATCTCTACAGGAGACGTAAACGGATGCTCTTGTGAAGTTAACTCAGGTGCAAATGTCACAATAGGAGTTGGGCATACGTTAACCATTACCAATGATGTTAAAGTACTTAGTGGTGGTACGATGACTTTTAAAAATACAGCAAGTTTAGTACAAAAAAATAATGTGTCAAATACTGGTGATATCACGTATGAGCGTACCACGCCTCCGATATTGCTAAAAGATTATGTGTATTGGTCAACTCCGGTAAGCCCACAAAGATTGATCGATCTTTCGTCTTCAACGCCTAGCACTATGTATTATGGTTTCGATGGTACACAGTGGGTTCGAACGAACAGAACTGATAATATGGTGATAGGTAAAGGGTATATTATTCGTGCTCCGTCCGGTTATTCGAATAGCTCTAAGACAGCCTATCCAGCAAGTTTTAAAGGAGTTCCGAACAATGGAGATATAGAAACAGAAATGTTGGCTTCAGGAAAAAGTTATTTGATAGGAAATCCTTATCCATCCGCTTTAAGTGCAGAGAGGGTTGTTTCAGAGGGCATAGAAGGGTTTATAAAAACAAATGAAAATGTAATAAATGGTACTCTTTATTTCTGGACGCACAACACACCGGCAAAACCTCTTCCAAGTAATCAGTACAGTGCGGATGATTATGCTTCATTCAATCTGACTGGAGGAACAGCAGCGAGATCGGATGTAGATTTTGGCACTGGCGGTGGTGTTAAACCAACTGGAGAAATTGCGGCTGGACAGTCATTTTTTCTAACGACTAAGGCTGCAGGAAAAATATTGTTTACCAACGCAATGCGATTAGGAGCGGCTGATAATGGTCAATTTTTCAGATCTGCAAACACCTCAAAAGGAACTGCTGTCGAAAAGAACCGTATCTGGTTAAACATGACCAGTGGAACAGGAGCTTTTAAGCAATTATTGGTCGGATACATAGAAGGAGCAACTAACGATTATGAAAGTCTATACGATGGATTAACGCTTGATGGTAATCAGTATTTGGATTTTTACAGTGTAAGCAATGCGGATAAATTTGTAATTCAGGCACGTGCGTTACCTTTTACCGATTCGGATGTTGTTCCATTAGGCTACCGAACAGCTGTAGCAGGTGATTTTACAATTGGAATAGACGAGGTAGACGGTAAAATGGCCAAGCAGGTGATTTATATTGAAGATAAAACTACAGGAGTTATTCACGACCTTACACAAAGTAATTATACTTTTAAAACAGAAGTGGGTAACTTTACAGAACGTTTCGTATTGCGTTATACGGGTAAAACTTTAGGAATTGGAGATCTCGAAAAAATTAAAGACGGAATCTTAGTTTCGATAAAAAACAAAGTAATTGCGGTACAGTCTGCACAAGAAAACATCAAAGAAGTTACGGTGTATGATGTGTCGGGACGAATCCTCTACAATAAAAAGAAAGTGAGTAATACTGAATTACATATTCAGAATTTACCATCATCAAATCAGGTTTTATTGGTTAAGGTAACTTTGGCAAATGATTTTACAGCCACAAGAAAAGTTATATTTCAATAAACCGTAAATAAAAGTTCATTTCAAAAAGTCCATTCCGTTTTTCGGAATGGACTTTTTTTTTGGAAAGGGATTTTTAAAATATCACTAAAATTGGGGATTGCAGGTTTCAGACAGAGTATTTAATTTTGAGTTAATTCTTACAAGTGTTGTTGGCTTAAAATTCCTGTTTTGATAAAAAGAATAATTCTTTCATTGGTTTTGACGGGCTGCTTGTATGGTCATGGACTCTGTGTGCGGCAAAACAAAGTAGACGTCGCTTTCAGTACAGCCGATGACAGGCAGAGAGGAGATGGGTTCCAGGATAAAAAGCAGGATGTTATCATCTCGGTGCAGGACCGGGTCATCAAAGTGATTTCGGCTCGGGAACCAATCAGCGAAATAATCATTTTTGATATTTTAGGAAAACAATTGTATCGAAAAGAAAATATTGAAAATCTGGAATTTCAAGGGTTTAAAATCAATTCAGGGAAACAGTTTCTGATACTAAAAATCAAACTGAGGAGTGGAAAGCTAATCACCAGGAAAATTTTGCTTTAAACAGTTGTCGGGCACCTTTTAATTCCTGCTGTTTGTTTTCAGTGAACAGTTTCTTCTTTGATTTACTAAACAAGTACTCTTTTGTTTCTTTTTGAAATTTGCAGAGAAATTAGGCTAATCCGTTGTGTTTACTGCTAAAACACTGCTTTTTAACAGATTGTGTAATAAGATAAGTGTTAAAATCGCACAATTTAATCAAAAACATGTGGTTTCATTGTAAATAAAATCGTACCTTGTTATTACTTTACGATTAAAATGCTTAAAAGCCTGTTAAGTTAATTTTTATCACCTGCTATTAAAACTATTTGGAATACCTATATCCGTTAGTTTTTATCTGCCTAAATACTGATTGCGAATTTAAATGCCCCGATTAAATGAAACAAAAAGTACTTTCCTTACCAATATTTTATTTGTGCCTTCAGGATTAATCTATCCTGTGTATTGTTGTTTTATTTTTTGAGGTATTTAAAAATTACTTTGATCGGATTTCTGTCTGATTGAAAAGCTATGTTTTTAAATATAAAAAAATACCACGATGAGAAAATATTTACTTACACTTCAGTTATTTGCATTGCCTTTATTTTTTTATGCACAGACCAAAACAGTCACTTTTTCGGCTACAGGAACAACAAATTTAACTACGACTTTTGTAATTCCGGCCGGTTCAACATCCTTAACAATTAGTGCCTGGGGAGGTGGAGGTGCCGGAGGTGGTACAACTAACGCCGGATTAAGCTTAGAAAAAGGAGCTGCCGGTGGAGGTGGAGGCGCTTTTGCCGGAGGAGTATATACAATTTCGTCAGGAGTGACAATTTCTCTTACTGCAGGTGGTGCAGGTGCCGGAGGTACCGGAGTTAATGGTCAGACAGGGAAAACTTCTTCGGTCACCGGTTTTGTTTCTGCTGTGGGCGGTGGTGGCGGTACAGCCAATACATCGGGAGGTACCCCTGCTAAAGGAGCTGGAGGTCTTGCTTCTTCAAGTGTGGGTACAAATACATTCGATGGTGGATCGGGTGTAGATGGACAAAGTGGTTTAACAGCCGCTTCTGGTTCAGGTGGAAATGGTGGAAATGGTGGTGGCGCAGGAGGTGCAGGGTTTTCATCTTTATTAGGTACAGCGGATGGAAATCCGGGTACAGTTCCCGGCGGAGGTGGAGGTGGAGCTAAAAGTTCCGTTCTTGGAGCTGGGAAAGCCGGAGGTGATGGAGGCCCGGGAAGAGTTGTTATCTCATACGATTGTTCAACTTATAGTCTGACCAGTACGAGTGCTTCAGCAGTAAATATCTGTTCCGGAACATCGTCAACAATAACACTTAACGGAAGTTTACCTGTTGGAGTATATAGTGTTGCTTATCAGGTTGATGGTGTCACGCAAACCCCAGCAAGTATGACTGTAACGGGAAGCGGAAGCGGAACTTTTACAGCTCCGGGATTCTCTGCTTTAGGAGCTAAGACTTTAACGGTTACATCTTTAACCTCTGGAACAAGTGGGAATGCAGCCGACAATTGCGTTTCAACAATAAGTGCAAACAATACGACTACTGTAAACGTTACTTCGTCCGGAACAGCTCCGGTTGCTTTGGCCGGAACCGCAGCTACCTGTACTCAGATTACTGCCAATTGGCAGTCAGTTGCAGGAGCGACTTATTATACACTTGATCTGTCAACCGATATTAATTTTGGAAGTTTCGTCGGGACTTATAATGGTTTAAATGTGGGAAATGTTTTAACTACAAATATTACCGGTTTAAGCAATGCGACTACTTATTACTACAGAGTCAGAGCTTTTAATGGTGGCTGTCTCAGTGCTTATTCTAATACCATAACTTACAAACCTGCAGTTTCTCCCGGTAATGTTGTATTGCAGGCGGCTACTAATATTTTTTGTACTGCATTTAAGGCAAATTGGACAGCAGAGGTCAATGCAGTAAGTTATTTATTAGATGTTTCGCTTGTTAGTAACTTTGCGAGTTTTGTAACGGGATATAATGCTCTTGATATAGGAAATGTTACCACCTACACAGTAACTGGATTAACCGTTGGTACAACCTATTATTACAGACTCAGATCGAAAAATGGTTGTGGAACCAGTGCAACAGGAACTGCAACAGTACAAAATATAACTACGACTACTCTGCCTTCAACACCTACCATATCGCCTTCGGGCTCTGTAACCATATGCCAGAACGGAAATGTTACCTTAACATCCAGTTCAGCTAGCAACAACGTTTGGTCTACTGGTGCAACAACGCAAAGTATTGTTGTAACAACGGCAGGAAGTTATACCGTAAAGGTGGTGAATCCCGGAAGTTGTGAAAGTGGAGTATCTGCAGCGACAACCGTGGCGGTTGCGAGTTTGCCAACAGCCACAGCGGGAGGTAGTGTTACCATATGTTCTAATGCAACGGCGACGGTAAGCGGAGCATCATTTTCAAACGGGACAATTCTATGGACTTTTAGCGGAGGTACAGGATCATTGTCTAATGCTACAACTCTTACACCAACTTATACTCCAGCTTTGGGAGGTGCTGCACGAACAGTAACTTTAACAATGACGGTTACCAGTAATAATGCATGTGCTCCGCAAACTGCGACGGCAACTTATACGGTTAATATTCAGGCCGAGCCAACTGCTGCTTCAAGCGGTTCGCAAACCATTTGTGCCAATGCTGCTGCAACGGTGAGTGGAGCTTCGGCAGCAAACGGAACAATTTTATGGACACATAATGGTTCCGGGTCGCTTACCAATGCCACAACGGCTGCGCCAACTTATACTTCGGTAACGGCAGATTCAGGAAATGTGGTAACCTTAACCATGACCGTAACGGCTTCACCAACATGTACGACTCCTTATACGGCAACGGCAACCTACCCGATAACCGTTAAACCTGTACCAAATACACCACTTAATGATCCGCCAGTTCAACCCACTTGCGATGCGCTGACAGGTACCGTAGTTTTAAAGAATTTGCCCAATAGAAACGATTATACCATTGTTCAGACCGGAACCGTTTCTCATAACTATACCGGAGGGATAGGTGGCGATTGGACTAAATATACGGTTACAGGCCTGGCTCCTGGCACTTACCATTTTACAGTAGAGTATCCGGGCAGTTGTACTTCTCTTCCTTTGCAGAACATTGTAATAAATGCTTTGGCAACTAATACCTATACAATCGCCGGAGGATGGTCGCTTGGAACGCCAACAGTAAGTCAGAAAATTGTTTTTGCTGATGATTTTTCTTCATCCGGAGACGTAAACAGTTGTGGCTGTACGGTGAATGCCGGAAAAAAAGTAACCATAAATTCATCAAATACCTTAACGGTTAAAAATGCATTAGTGGTCGATCCGGCACCTGATACTTCGCTGACTTTTAAAAGTAGTTCAAGTTTGTTTCAGGTGAATACTGCTGTTAATTCAGGAAGTATTTTTTATGAGCGAACAAGTCCCGGGATCTTTAAAAAAGATTATCTGTATTGGTCAACTCCTGTAAATCCTCAAAGGTTAATTGATCTTTCCTCCGGAACAGCAGTAACAAAATATTTTGGTTTTGATGGTACGCAATGGGTAGTTACCGATAGAACAACTAATATGGTAGTGGGCAAAGGCTATATCATTCGTGGCCCGGAGACCTATTCGAATACGGTTAAAGCAGCATTTACAGGGATTTTCTCAGGAGTTCCGAACAATGGAAATCTGGAAGGAGAACTTTTAAGTTCTGGAAAAAGTTATTTAGTTGGCAATCCTTACCCATCTGCTTTAAGTGCCGACGCACTGCTAGGCGGAAACAGTTTACTGGGAGGAACTATTTATTTTTGGACACACAATACGCCTGTACAATTAACCTATACAAATCAGTATACAACCGATGATTATGCTTCTTATAATTTAAGTGGCGGAGTTTCTGCCAAATCAGATCCCTTACATAGTGATAATCCGGCCAATGATAATGGAATTAAACCAACAGGTAAAATAGCAGCCGGACAATCGTTTTTTGTCACTACTGTAGCCGCAGGGAAAGTACAGTTTAACAATTCGATGCGGGTAGCAGGAAATAACAATCAGTTCTTTAAATCTGAAAACACATCAAAAGAAACAGCTGTGGTAAAAAAACGTATCTGGTTAAACATGAGCAACACCTCCGGCGCCTTTAAACAGTTACTGGTAGGATATATTGAGGGAGCTACGAATGAGTATGATACCAATTATGACGGAATTAGTTTTAACGCTAACCCTTATCTCGATTTTTACAGTATAGCAAACGGGAACAATTATGTAATTCAGGGTCGTGCGCTGCCTTTTGTGGATACCGATATTGTTCCATTAGGGTATCGCACTACAATTGCGGGTGAATTTACGATTTCGATCGACGAAGTAGACCTTAATATGAACGAGCAGCCTATTTACATCGAAGATAAAGTAACCGGCGTAATTCATGATTTAAAAGCGAGTAATTACACTTTTACAACCACGATCGGAACTTTTTCAGATCGATTAGTGTTGCGCTATAAAGGCAAAACATTAGGTAGAGGTGATTTCGAAAACCAGGAGAATGCCATCTTTGTTTCGGTTAAAAACAGAGTAATAAACGTGATTTCATCCAAAGAACAGCTCAAAGAAGTTTCTGTTTTTGATCTCTCGGGGAAATTAATATACAACAAAAAGAAAATTAGCGACAAAGAACTGCAAATAACCAATCTGACTTCAGGCTCTCAGATGGTACTGGTAAAAGTAACGTTGGAAAATGACTCTACCGGAACCCGAAAAATAGTTTTTTAAGCCATTAACAGAAAAAGCAGCTGCAAATTGAATTTTTACAGCTGCTTTTTATGAAATAAGAAAAAGGCGTTCAAAAGGTCTTTTGCAGATTTTGGTTGGTATTCCGGATGGCCTTTTCATTTTTATAGTCAATCCATTTTTGGCCTTTGAATTTGCGCATCATAATATCAAAATAACGCATGATAAAAACATTATAAACGGCTTTCGAAAGGTTCTTAATGCTTTTGGGAAAAGCCCTCAGGCTCATCGAAAATCCGGGGGTTAAATACTTCATATAATGCCAGTATCCTTCAGGCATGTACAGCATTTCACCATGTTTTAGATTGGCGATATATCCTTGTGCATTTTTTAGAGCTGGAAATTTTTCGTAATCAGGATTGTCAAAATCAATATCTTCTCTTGAAATTAAAGCGTGTGGCACTTTATACATGTATTTGGATTGATCCGGAGCAAAGAGCATGCATTGTTTTTCTCCATGAAAATGAAAATGTAAAATATTGGAGTAGTCAATATCATAATGCATAAATACCCGGGCCTTTTCTCCGCCAAAAAACAGCATTGGCATTTGCCGAACCAGATTTAAACCGATATCCGGCCATAAAAAGTCCTCTTTTAATGTGGGTACTTCTTTCATCAGATTGTAAAGAAAAATGCGATAATTTGTTGGCTTGGATTCCAGAAGATGAATATAATCGCTCATTTTCATGGTAGTATGGGCTTCGTTAAAGCCGTCTTCATGATTTACAGGTCGGTCATCGTATAAAGGAACGGTGATGTTGCCGGCGATTTCGTTGATATAAGATAATTTCCATTTGTGATAAGCTGGCCAGTCTTCGGTCAATTCTTCAACAACAACAGGAATTTGCTTTTTTACATATTGGGAAATAAAATCTGCTTTTGAAATTTTTTTTACCCGTTCGATTTGTTTTAACTTCATCTCTCTTAAATAAAAAAATTGCTTATAACACATGTTATAAGCAATTTAAAAATATTTATCGAGATTTATAAAATCTTTTTCTTAATTTTTTGATTTTACCGAAGCTTCAAGATTTCTTTCAATCGTATGTCCCGGTCTTGACCATTTTGGTTTTTCGCCCAGAGGAGCAAACTGTGAATCAGCTGCTTCAACCGTTTTAGGCTGTGAAACTTTTATAAATGGTTTTTGTGGATTCAATCCTAACATTTCAAACATCTTCATGTCTTCATGAACATCAGGGTTTGGTGTTGTAAGTAGTTTGTCACCTGCAAAAATAGAATTTGCACCTGCAAAAAAGCACATTGCCTGTCCTTCGCGGCTCATGTTGGTTCTTCCTGCAGACAAACGAACCTGTGTATCCGGCATTACAATTCTGGTAGTGGCTACCATACGGATCATTTCCCAAATTTCAACTGGTTTTTCCTCTTCCATCGGAGTTCCTTCAACAGCTACCAAAGCATTAATTGGCACCGATTCAGGTTGGGGGTTTAAAGTAGAAAGTGCAACAAGCATTCCGGCTCTGTCTTCGATACTTTCTCCCATTCCGATAATTCCACCACTACAAACCGTAACATTCGTTTTACGAACATTCTCTATCGTTTGCAAACGGTCTTCGAAACCACGTGTTGAAATAACATCTTTATAATATTCTTCAGAAGTATCTAAATTGTGGTTGTAAGCATATAAACCTGCTTCAGCCAAACGTTGCGCCTGATTTTCGGTAATCATACCTAAGGTACAACAAACCTCCATGTCAAGCTTATTAATGGTACGTACCATTTCTAAAACCTGGTCAAATTCTTCACCATCTTTTACGTTTCTCCAGGCAGCTCCCATACATACACGAGATGATCCGCTGGATTTTGCACGCAAAGCCTGTGCTTTAACCTGACTAACACTCATTAAATCATTTCCTTCAACACCAGTGTTGTAACGTGCTGCTTGCGGGCAATATCCGCAGTCTTCCGGACAGCCTCCGGTTTTGATTGAAAGTAAAGTAGATACCTGAACTACGTTAGGATCATGCTTTTGCCTGTGAATGGTTGCTGCTTCATACAGCAAGTCCATCATAGGTTTATTATATATGGCGATTATTTCGTCTTTTGTCCAATTGTGTTTTGTAATGCTCATTGATGCAGTTTTTTGATGCTCCAAAAGTAGTTAAATTGTTCCAATCAACCAATGCCCAATCCTGTAAATGAATATTTGACAGCTATTTTCAAAAAAGAAACACTCTAAAATCATAGAATTGTATTTTTTTATGATTTTAGAGTGCTAAAAAGTTTGATTTATTTTGAAAAATTAATCGGCAGCATATTTATTATTCCAGTACAGCATCATCATTAGCGTGACGATTACCGAGGAAGCAATTCCTTCAAATAATAGGCAGATGCAGTAAGTTGGTACAGAAGGGTTTCCGCCAAACATGAAGGTTTCCGAAAGTGTTTTTACATAAGCATCTCCACCTCTGGCGTAACTGTAAACTAACAGTCCAAAAACGCTTAAAGCCACACCAACCACAGAGGTTGCCATTGCCGAAACCGCATTCGATACAAAATTTGTTTCGCCTTCATGAAGGTTCATTCGCATTGTTTTGTTTACACCATAAAAGATAAAAAAGACATTTAGGGTTCGCAAATAGAATAAATGCGCCAAACCTAATACGTTCATCAATAAAAAGTAAATTCCGATTCCAAGGAAAATCAGAAAACCGTTGGTAATTTCTTTAGGTAATTTCATAATGGTTATTTTTAAAGAAGTTAATAGCAAATATTTGATAAACAGAGTTCTATATCAAATTTACTAAAAAAATAACTACGATGATTTAAAAAGGATGAAAAGTATATTTCGCCCAACTATTCAGAAAACAGAAGGGATGAATTTAGTTTACTGGAGCTGCATAGGATTGTCGGCTCCAATAAATCCATTAAATTGAAGCGATTATTGAATCGTAATCAGCTGCTGATTTGTAAAGTGGGAGGTTGCTAAAGGCTGCTCAAAAATGCCAAAGCCTCTTTTTTATCCTGATTTAATTGCTCTTTTAACAAATCGACAGAACCGAATTTTTGTTCTTCGCGAAGGTATTGCAATAAAGAAACTTGAATTTTCTTGCCGTAAAGGTCAGCATCAAAATCAAAAAGATTCACTTCGATCGTTTGTTTTTGACCGTTAACCGTTGGATTAAAACCAATATTCATCATTCCGGAAACCTCTTTTTGATCGATTAGCGCTTTAACTACGTATACGCCAGCTTTTGGGATCAACTTATAATCTTCGTCAATGTGCAGGTTTGCAGTTGGAAAACCTATGGTTCTTCCCAATTGTTTTCCCTGAACCACTTCTCCGGTTAAAAAATAGCTGTACCCTAAATAATCGTTGGCTAAAGCCATATTTCCTTCGTTCAGTGCTTTTCTGATTTTGGTTGAACTTACAGATACGTCCTGAATCTCCTGAGCTGAAATTTGTTCAACCTCAAAACCATATTCATGACCGAAAGCAATTAAATCATCAATATTTGCGGTTCTGTTTCTGCCAAATCGGTGATCGTGTCCAATAATTATTTTCTGAATATGAAACTGATCGACCAAAATGGAATGCACAAATTCTTCAGCGGTTAATCTCGAGAAACTTTCGTTAAAAGGATGAATCACCAGATTTTCAATTCCGGTTGCTTCCAGAAGCTTTGATTTTTCAGCGATGGTATTCAAAAGTTTTATTTCTGATTTTTCCTGCAATACCATTCTTGGATGTGGAAAAAAGGTAAGTACCAAACTTTCATACTTTCCGTTTTCGGTGTTTTGGGTAATGCGTTCCAGAATTTTTTTATGACCAATATGTACACCATCAAAGGTTCCAAGAGTTAAAATTGTTTTCTTGGTGGACTGAAAATCGTTTATAGAATGAAAGAGCTTCAAAACAAATAATTTAAGATGGTGCAAATTTATACTATCTATTTTAAATTTGACACTAAGCGGAATTGATTTTTTAATCTCAAGCGGTTACTTTTTGTGAAAATTGCACAACTTGTAAACCAAAAAGTATTAATTGTCTGTGATAAGTTTAAAATTCCGATTTTATTAACGTAATTTTGATGTACTGTTATTTTTAAAATATGAGAAAAAATTTACTTTTTTTATTTTTTATTTTCTGCTGTGCAAATATGTATGCCCAGAGCGATGCCTTGTGGCAGAAAGTGAGCCCGGTTTCTCCGAGTAAGAGAGGAATCTCGTCTGACTCAGGACGGTTGTATTATAAGCTGAATTCGGATTTTTTGAAAGCAAGACTTGTTACAACTACCAGTAAATGGGCAAATAGTACTTCGGCAGAAATTACGATTCCTAATGCCAAGGGCGTTTTAGAACGTTTTACAGTTTGGGAATACTCTAATTTTGAACCTGAATTACAGGCAAAGTATCCTGAAATCAGAGCTTATGAAGGACGTGGTTTAGACGATAAAACGGCTAAAATTTATTTTAGTGTGGCACCAATTGGAGTTCAGACTATGGTACTTCGTACCGATAAACCAGCGGAGTATATAGAACAAAATAAGGAAGATAAAACTTCTTATGTTTTGTTTACCAGTACTGATGCGGCTGATAAAACGCATTTAGACTGTAAAACATTAGATGCGGTGTCGCAAAAAAACAACTCATCGAATACTGCAAAGTCGGCAGCAAACAATAAAGTTTTCAAGACCTTCCGATTGGCGTTGTCCTGTACCGGAGAATACGCCGCTTATTTTGGAGGGACAAAAGCGGGAGCCGTAGCCGGAATGAACGCTACTTTGTCCAGAGTAAACGGGGTTTTTAATAAAGACCTTGCCGTAAGAGTCGTTTTAATTGCAAACAATGATGCTGTAATTTATACCAATGCATTAGCTGATCCTTATTCTGATCCGTCTAGAGGAACTTCCAGAGATCCTTCAGATGGTAACGATTATTGGAGTAAAGAAGTTCAGAGTACATTGACTTCGGTAATAGGAGAAGCGAATTATGATATCGGACATTTGTTTGGACATGATGGAGGCGGAGGTAATGCCGGCTGTATTGGCTGTGTTTGCGATAGCCCGACACCATCAGACGCGATGGGGAAAGGAAGCGCCTATACATCACCATCCGATCAAAAGCCGGAAGGCGATACCTTTGATATTGATTTTGTAGCACACGAAATCGGACATCAATTAGGCGCCAATCATACTTTTTCTTACGATGCGTCAGAAAGAACAGGTTTAAATGTTGAGCCCGGAAGCGGTTCAACCATTATGGGATATGCCGGAGTATCGAAAGGCTATGATATTCAGAGTCATTCAGATGCTTATTTTGCGTATGCCAGTATTTTACAAATTCAGAATACGCTTGCCGGAAAAAGTTGTCCTGTCGATACGGCAATTACCAATAATCCTCCAACGGTTGATGCAGGTCCAGATTATACAATTCCAATGAGCACCCCTTTTATTTTAGTGGGTACAGGCAATAGTTCAGTGGGTACGATTACTTATAACTGGGAGCAATTTGATAGTGCAACATCATCATCAACGGCAAACAGTAATAGTATTGCTTATCCAACTAAGCCCAACGGGCCTTTATTCAGATCTATAAGTCCGGGAAGTTCCCTTGTTCGTTATATGCCGGATCTAAATTCGGTGCTTTTGAATAAGTTAACTACAACCTGGGAATCTGTTTCTGCTGTTGCAAGAACGTTGCATTTTACGCTTACGGCAAGAGACAATGGAGCATTAGGAGCAGCGCAGACCAATACCGATACTATGATTGCAACCGTAGTTACTAATGCAGGTCCTTTTACAGTTACTTCTCAAAATAGAGAAGATATAAGCTGGCCAATAGGGTCTAGTCAAACTGTAACCTGGGATGTGAATAATACCAACACGCTGGCAGGATCTTCGTCAGTAAATATCAAATTGTCTGTAGACGGAGGTTTGACATTTCCGATAATTTTAGCCGCAAATACACCAAATGACGGTTCGCAGCTGGTTCAGGTTCCTAACAATGTAACTGCTTCAACCACTTGCAGGATTAAGGTTGAACCAACCGCAAATATTTATTATGCCTTAAACAGTAAATCATTCGCAGTGGGCTATACTTCAACCACCACTTGTGATTCTTATAGTTTCGGGAATGCTTTTGCAATTCCTTCCGGGGCTAGTTTTACAACCAGAACAGTAAATGTACCGGCTTCAACCGGGAAAGTTTCTGATGTCAATGTTATGGTAAATGTAACACACGCTAAACTTTCTGATCTTGAAATACAAATGGTAAATCCGCAGGGTACTGTTGTGAATTTGTATACTAATAAAAGCTGTGGAGGGATAAACTCTACTTTGATTCTTCAGTTTGATGATGAAGGAGTTCCTTTGGATTGTTCGAAAGTAACAAGTCAGATCGTTATTCCGGTAGATGCATTGAGGGCTTTTAATGGTCAGGATCCGCAAGGAACCTGGAGTTTTAGAGTTCGTGATGATGTTTCAGGTAATTTTGGAACGATCAATTCAGCCTCTTTAAATATTTGCAATCAAACTTTTGTTTTAGGAGAAATTGATCTTGAAAATGTTCCATTCACGTTATATCCAAATCCAAATAAGGGAAGTTTTACGATTCAGTTTTCAACTGACTCGATTAATAGAGTTCAGGTTTATGTACACGATATACTTGGTAAACAGGTGTATTTTAATTCTTACGACAGAACGTCTTACTTTAACCATAATATTCAGTTAGCCGGAGTAACTTCAGGGATGTATCTGGTAACTGTGATTGATGGAGATCGCAGAACGGTTAAGAAAATAATCGTGAACTAGAGAAAGAATAAATTCCAAAATTCAAATTCCAAATTCCAATAGCTACCAATGTGCAGTTATTGGAATTTGGAATTTTTTTATTGGGATTTTTATACTAAGAGTTCGCCATTGCCATGCAGACGATACTGATTTTAGCTCCCGGGATTTTTTGCAAAGCTCTGGAACAGGCTTCAAGTGTGGCTCCGGTAGTGAGTACATCATCAACGATTAAAAAATGCTTGTCGTGATTTATTTCTGAAAATTGGACATCAAAGATACTTTCAATATTCTCAGATCGTCCTAACAGATTTTTTTTGGATTGGGTTTTTGAGTATTTTTTCCGATACAGTATAGTAGAATCAAAGGCGACCGCTAAGTTTTTAGACAAGGTTTTTCCAAAAGCGGTAACCTGATTATACCCCCGTTCCTTCAGTTTTTTAGGGTGCAGTGGCACAGGAACGATCACATCAAAAGGAGTTTCTAAATTTAAATCTTTTAAGACTTCGGCGTACCAATTGCCTAATACGATTCCGATTTCTTCATGGCCTTTGTACTTAAGATTATGAATAAGTTCCTGAACAATGCCTTTTTTGTTGAAATACAAAAATGCCGATGCATGGCGGACATCTATCTTGCCGTAAAATTTTTTTACAGCTTCATTCTTTGGGTTTAAATGATGTTGAGTAAGAGGTAATTCATGACGACAACGTGTACACAAAATAGTTTCGCCATCGAGTAAAAGAGCATGACATCCCAGGCAAACTTTAGGAAAAAAAAGGTTGATTAGATAATTAAACACAAATAGAAAGAATTTAGTTACAAAAATAACCAAATGATTGCTTCAAACTTTATTATTTTTCTTTTTTTTAAACGTACTTTTTATATTTTTGCATCACTATGGCAAAACAAGAAGATATATTTAAGAATGTGGTTTCGCACGCAAAAGAGTACGGATTTATTTTTCCGTCAAGCGAAGTATACGATGGATTGAGTGCAGTGTATGATTATGCACAAAATGGTGTCGAGTTAAAAAAGAATATCCGTGAATATTGGTGGAAATCAATGGTTCAGATGAATGAAAATATTGTCGGTTTAGATGCTGCAATATTAATGCATCCGACTACCTGGAAAGCTTCAGGCCACGTTGATGCGTTTAATGACCCATTAATTGATAATAAAGATTCAAAGAAAAGATACAGAGCCGATGTTTTGGTAGAAGATTATGCAGAAAAACTTAATCTGAAAGCTAAAAAAGAAATTGAAAAAGCGAGTGCTCGTTTTGGAGATGCTTTTAATGAGCAGGAATTTGTTACAACAAATGCCCGCGTAATTGAATATCTGGCGAAAGAAAAAGAAATCAGAGAGCGTTTAGGCCGTTCTTTAGGCAATGGAGATTTAGAAGATGTAAAAGCATTAATCGAAGAATTGGAAATTGCTGATCCGGAAACAGGTTCTAAAAACTGGACAGAAGTTCGTCAGTTCAACTTAATGTTTGGAACGAAATTAGGAGCTTCTGCCGATTCTGCAATGGATTTATACCTGCGTCCGGAAACGGCTCAGGGTATTTTTGTGAATTTCCTGAATGTGCAAAAATCAGGTCGTATGAAAGTTCCTTTTGGAATTGCTCAAACGGGTAAAGCGTTCAGAAATGAAATTGTTGCAAGACAGTTTATTTTCCGTATGCGTGAATTTGAACAAATGGAAATGCAGTTTTTTGTACGTCCGGGTGAAGAAATGAAATGGTACGAGCACTGGAAACAAACACGTTTAAACTGGCATTTATCTTTAGGATTAGGAAAAGATAATTACCGTTTCCACGATCATGAAAAGTTAGCGCATTATGCCAATGCAGCTGCAGATATCGAATTTAACTTCCCATTCGGATTCAAAGAATTAGAAGGTATCCACTCTCGCACCGATTTTGACTTGAAAGCGCACGAAGAATATTCAGGAAGAAAACTGCAATATTTTGATCCTGAACTAAATGAAAACTATGTACCGTATGTAGTAGAAACGTCTGTTGGTTTAGATCGTATGTTTTTGGCTGTTTTCGCAACTTCATTGCAAGAAGAAGTTCTCGAAGACCTAACAACAAGAACAGTGTTGAAATTACCGGCTGTTTTAGCACCAACAAAAGCAGCAGTATTGCCTTTGGTTAAAAAGGACGGTTTACCGGATATCGCTAAAAAAATCATTGAAGATTTGAAATGGGATTTCAATGTAGCTTACGATGAAAAAGATGCAGTAGGTCGTCGTTACAGAAGACAGGATGCACTTGGAACACCGTTTTGTATTACAGTAGACCATCAAACCATCGAAGACGAAACGGTAACCATTCGTCATAGAGATACAATGAAACAAGATCGTGTAAAGATTTCTGAATTGAAAGCTATAATTGAAAACGAAGTTTCGATGAAAAACTGGTTGATGAAAATGTAATTTTTTATTCATACTCTTATATAAAGACCCAAATTCCTTCACGGAGTTTGGGTTTTTTTAATGTTAAATGGTGTATTTTGGCGATAATTTTTGCGTTTCATCCTTTTGTGTTAACATTTGTTTGTAACATATTAACAATGAAATAGTAGAATAGCTGAAATTCGTATTTTTAGTTGCGAATAAATTGCGAGACAAAATCTTTTTTTAAAAGGATTGGTGAAACTAAAGGGGTAGTTGTAGGGGGTTCATGAAAAATCAACAGAATGTAAGATTGAAAAAGTATTCGTATATTATCATTGACGATGATGTGGAAAGTATTTTGAAAACCAGAACAATTGCGGAAGGTTTTTCAGAACTGACTTTTGCGGGATCGGCTGCGAATTATCAATTGGGTCTGAATTTGGTTTTAGAACACCGTCCCTGCCTTGTTTTTTTAGAAATTGATCCCAAAGATTTATCCAGTAATTTATCACTGGCTTTTATAAATGAATTGCATCGTTTTTTAGTCCTTATTCCGAAGATAGTCGTTACAACTACAAAGAAAGATTTGGCTTTTGAGGCCATTCAGTATGGTGTTTTTGGTTATATATTAAAGCCCGTCCTGCGGTCAGATGTATTGAAAACCATTTTGAAACTCGAAAAAACACTTCCTGCAAATGATGCTGAGCCCATGGAGGAAGAGAGTACCCCGTTGAGTGAGTTGTTTGCAAAACCTGTTAAAGATGCCGAGCAGCCGCTTATTTTATGCGTGAAATCGTATGGTGACTACCGGTACATCAATGCCAATGATATCAGTTACTTTCAGGCGGATAACAACTCTACAGATATTTATTTGAGTTCGGGCGAAATGATAACGGCTTTTAAAACGTTAAAACATTTCGAAAGTATTTTGTCACATCCTTTTGTTCGAATTCACAACAGTTACATTATCAATCAAAATTATATTGCAAGAATTCACAACGGAAACTCTATCTGTTATATTCGAAATTCTTCCAAAAAAATTCCTTTTTCAAAAACCTATAAATCAAATGTTGATTTAATTATTGCCGATTTTGCTGTAGGAAATTATTTAGAAGTCTAAAAATTAGGCGATTACACTGATTTGCCTGCCATTGACTATCAATTGGCTACGTTCTACCATAAACCTGTTTTTTCCTATTCATTTTTTTTAAATGTGGGCTTAGTTTTACGCCATGATTCGCACAATGCGATGATTCCCCAAAACAAAAAATCAAACATTTAATACCCTCAAATCATGAAAAAAACAGCTTTAGTATTCGGAATATTTTCTTTAGTATTGGTAGCTTCATTTGCAAACCCAGCAACAGTGTCGAACAACAAAAACAAAGTGGCTCTTGACGGTGGCGGTGGACAACTGACAAGACCTACTAGAAAAGTAGATTTTCATAGCGAGAAAATTCAATTGAAAAGTTTTGCTTCTGCCAGCCAGGCAACAAGATCTACTATAAAACTAGATTAAGAAAAACAAAAAATCATATCGTAAAAGGCTGTCTGTTTCTGACAGCCTTTTTTTATGTCTATAGTTTTAGTATTTTTGGTAAAAATCAGAGGTACAATTGAAACACACACACGCGATATTATTGTTTTTATCTCTTATCTTGTTGGGTTGTACCAGTAAAACAGAGAAGGATAAAAATGAAAATTCTTCAATAGATAGCCTCTCTATCTATTTTTCATTGGCTAATGATGCTAATTTGCCTTTGGCGTATAAGCAAAACTACAATCAAAAAGCTTTTGATATCATTATAGCGCAAAAGAATGACTCGCTTAATAGAGTGAATTTGTTTAAGGTGGCGAATCGTTATTATAACATGAGCGATTGGAAAGCCTATAAAAAAACATCAAAGTTAATTCTGGAACGTGCCATAAGCAGCAAAGATTCATTCAGTATTGCCAAGGTCTATACGTATCTGGGAGATTATTATCGCTCAGAAACGATTTCAGATAGTGCCTTTTTAAATTATTTTGCAGCAGGAAAAATATATTTAAAGATTAATGACGACCTTAATCTGGCCAAGACATTTTTGCTCAAAGCAGATTTGCAGTTTAGTGAAGCCGATTATTTCGAAAGTGAAATAATGGTTTTTAAAGCACTTCAAATTTTAAAAAAGAAGAAAGACGTTAATAATCAGCTTTATGATTGTTATAATTTGTTAGGTATATTGTATAACGAACGAACAGAATATGATAAAGCATTGGTGTTTCATAATAAGGCACTGACTATTTTAGATGATAAAGCAATCCCATTAGATTTACAGTTAAAAGCGACTTCCTTAAACAACATAGGCTTTGTTTATCTAAGTATGGAGGATTACGAAAAGGCTAAGATTTATTTTAGGAAAGGTTTGATGCAGGAAAATTTATTTGTAGAGGGGCCAACCTTGTATGCAATGCTTTTAGATAATCTGGCTTATGCTAAGTTTAAATCAAAAGAGTTTGACGGACTTCCGGATCAATTTTATGAGGCATTGAAAATTAGAGATAGTTTAAAACTCACGTCCGGAATTATATTGAATAAAATACATTTGTCTGAATATTATTGGTTTAAGAAAGATACCTTAAGAGCTTTTCAATTTTCAAAACAGGCTTTAAACTTATCCCGGGTTTCAAATAAATTAGGAAATACCTTAGATGCTCTTAAACAGATTGCTATTGTCGATCCTGAAAATGCTCCAAAATATTCAAAGGAATATATAGAGATTAATGAAAAAGTGGTAAGAGAGGAGCGGATTATTGGAGAGAAATTCTCCAGGATTCAATATGAAACCAATGAAATAAAAGATCAAAACTCAAGCTTACAGGAAAAGAATAAAACCTTAATCTATGTTTTCAGTATTTGTACCCTGATTGGTTTGTTTTTCTACGTTTACAAAACACAGCAGGCCAGACACCGGGAATTACTTTTTAAACAACAGCAGCAAGTGGCCAACGAAGACATCTATAATTTGATGATTCTGCAGCAAAATGATATTGAACAGACCCGAATTAAAGAAAAGAAAAAAGTAGCACAGGATTTACACGATGGCGTTTTGGGGAGAATGTTTGGTGTTAGAATCAGCCTTGACAGTTTAGATAAAGTAGACGAATTGGAAGCAGCTCCCAAGAGAAAAAAATACCTCGAGGAACTGAAAAAAATTGAAGAAGATATACGTGAGATTTCGCATGATTTAAACAGAGAGAAATCAGAATTAATTAATAATTTTATCGCGATTTTAAACAAATTGTTTGAGGATCAGAGAAACACCTATGGTACAAAATTAGTTAGCTCTTTTGATTCCAATATTAAATGGGAACTGGTGAGTAATACCGTAAAAATTAATTTATACAGAATTGTTCAGGAAGCACTTCAGAATTGCAATAAGTATGCGGAGGCAACTACAATTGTGGTTGAGTTTAAAAGCGAAGTCGACCATCTGGTGCTGTCAATTGCGGATGATGGAGTTGGTTTTAATACCAAGACAACGAAAAACGGAATAGGATTGCATAATATTCAATACAGAGCTGCAGAATGTAAAGGTATCGTTTCTTTAAAATCAGTCAAAGGGGAAGGAACTCTTTTAGTGGTTAAAATTCCTATAGATCAAAAAATAAACCTACAGCATACATGACAATTGACCCCAACGCCCCGGTTCCTCAGTTAATTAGGAAAAATATTTTAATTGTTGACGATCATCCCTTTATTATTGAAGGATATAAAAATGCGATTACACGCTACAATCCTAAACAATATGAGTTTCTTATTTTGCAGGCCCACGATTGTAAATCGGGATATGATTTAATCGAAGATGTTCAGACTCCGGAATTTGACGTTGCTTTTTTAGATATCAGCATGCCCCCTTATGAAGAGAAAGATATTTTTTCGGGTGAAGATTTGGCGAAGTTACTCCTGAAGAAAATGCCAAAATGCAAAATAATTCTGCTTACCATGTATACAGAGTTGTTAAAAATTAAAACCATCATCCGAACGATTAGCCCCAATGGCTTAATCATTAAAAACGACCTCACTTTTGATGAATTGCTTTTCGCGTTTGATAAAGTCATGAAAAGTGATAAATACTACAGCCAGTCCGTTCAAAAGATGCTCAATCAGTCGACTCATAACTCAATTGAAATTGACGAGTTTGACAAGCAGATTTTATTTCATTTGTCGAAAGGGACTTCGCTGGAAGATATGCCACAATACATCCCAATTTCTGTTAATGCTATCGAAAAGCGCAAAACAGGACTTAAGGAGCTGCTTAAAGTGAAAAGCGGTTCTGATGACGACTTAGTCAAAGAGGCAAAATGCAAAGGGCTATTGTAGAGAGGGAAATTCTAAATAAAAAAAATCCAAATTCCGGTTATGTTTCCGGAATTTGGATTTTTTTATTTCGGTCTCGGTCTCGGTCTCGGTCTCAGTCTCAGTCTCAGTCTCAGTTTTCAGTTAGTGGTTTTATTAAACACTGTAACT
The DNA here is from genome assembly GCA_023251135.1 of Flavobacterium sp. Taxonomy (GTDB): domain Bacteria; phylum Bacteroidota; class Bacteroidia; order Flavobacteriales; family Flavobacteriaceae; genus Flavobacterium. The sequence continues at coordinate 56,190 of JAHEZJ010000014.1, forward strand.
GAAAACTGCGACTGAAAACTGTGACTGCAAAACTATTCGGTCAAGGCATCCCAACCACGTGCTTTTAAAGCAATTTTTGTGTTCGCACGCGTTACCAGATGCACTCCTTCGCTTTCATCGGCCATGTGTCCAATGATTGAGAAGTTCGGATTTCCTTTTATTTTGTCAAAATCATTGATGTCGATGGTAAATAACAATTCATAATCTTCACCACCATTGATCGCAACTGTTGTACTGTCGATATTAAATTCTTCACAAGTCGAGATGAATTGAGGGTCCAGCGGAAGTTTATCTTCATATAAATTACAACCCACTTTCGATTGTTTGCAGATGTGCATAATTTCAGAAGATAATCCGTCTGAAATATCAATCATTGCTGTAGGTTTAATTTCAAGTGCATGTAATAAGGTGCGAACATCCTTTCGGGCTTCAGGTTTTAACTGGCGCTCGATCAAATAGCTGTACATGTCCAGATCTGGCTGGCTGTTTGGATTCACCTGAAAAACTTGTTTTTCACGCTCCAATACCTGCAATCCCATATAAGCGGCTCCTATATCTCCGGTAACGACAAGTAAATCGGTTCCTTTGGCGCCATTTCGGTAAACAAGTTCTTCCTCATTGGCTTCACCAATTGCAGTGATGCTAATAATTAGTCCTTTTTGCGATGAGGTAGTATCACCACCAATAACATCAACTTTATACTCTTTTGCAGCATGTGTAATGCCGTCAAATAATTCTTCTAAGGCTTCTAGTGGGAAACGGTTAGAAACTGCCACAGAAACCGTTATTTGCGTTGGTTTTGCATTCATCGCACAAATGTCGGACAGGTTAACCACAACCGATTTGTATCCTAAATGTTTTAAAGGCATATACGCCAGGTCAAAATGTACTCCCTCAATTAATAAATCGGTAGAGACCACTACTTTTTTGTCCTTAAAATCAAGAACAGCGGCATCATCGCCTATACTTTTCAGGGTAGATTCCTGAGTAACATCAAAATTTTTGGTTAAATGTTCAATTAGGCCAAACTCACCTAATTGTGCTATACTGGTACGCTGCGGATTTTTATCTTCGATCATTTCTTTTAAGTTCCAAAGTTTCTAAGGCGCAAAGGTACAAAGGTTTTATCGAATTTAGGGAGATGTTCTCTGGGAACGCCCTCTTTAACTGTCGAGAATCGTATCTATTCAAGAGAAAATGAAAAATATTTTATTTTTTTATTTCCTGCTGACAAACTGTTGTCACCGGCCCTCAATACTTTTGAAGTAAGAAATAATTAAAACTTTAAAACTATGAAAACATTAGCAGCCCAAGTAATTACTCCTGAAGATTTATTGATCCACTGGCAAGGACATCGTGCACTTACACGTCGCGTAATTGAGGCATTTCCGGAGAAAGATTTTTTTGAATTTTCGATTGGAGGAATGCGAACTTTCGCGCAGTTGACAGACGAACTTTTAGCTATTGCAGCTCCTGCATTAAAAGGAATTGTAAATAAAGAGATCAAACCTTATACAGAAGCATCTGAAAAATTGATCTTTAAAGCCCAGTATCTTGAAAAATGGGATGAGGCCACAGCTGAAATTAACGAATATTGGAAACAATTGTCGATTGAAGATTTTAGTGAAACATTCAATCTGTTTGGTCAATATGAATTTCCTATAATCCAAAATGTTTTGTATTTTGTTGACAATGAAGTACATCACCGTGGACAAGCTTACGTATATTTAAGAGCTCTAAATATCGAACCTCCTTTTTTCTGGGAGAGACAGTAGTGATCAGAAGTGTTAAATAAATTTTATTCTATCTTTATTCAAATTTAAATCAAACGGTATGAGTTTTAAAAAAATTATGACCAATTATGCAGCTTATAATTTATGGGTCAATCAGCAATTTGTGAACTGGCTTTCAACAAAAACAGACGAATTGCTGCATAAAGAAGTTATTTCAAGCTATACAAGTATTGTTAAAACACTAAATCATATTTGGGAAACCGAAGAATATTGGTTTTCGGTAATAGCGGAAATACCTCAGCCCGAAAGAAGGGAAGGTACTGATTTAAATAAGGATGAAGTATTTGAAGGTTTATTGAACACCTCTGCAAAATTAGCGGCATTCATCACATCATTATCAGACGAACAGTTGTTGAAAACAATCAAAATTGAAAATCCATGGTTTCAGTGTGATTTGCCGGTCAGCGATTATTTGTTGCAGGTGGTGAATCACGGAACGTATCACAGAGGCCAAATTGTAACGATGGGAAGAAATATAGGTATTACCGATGCTTCCAATACCGATTATAATTTTTACAATGTGGTAAAAGAGAAACAATAGATTTGAAAAACACCTAAGGATGAACTTCATCTTTAGGTGTTTTTTTATAAAAGTCTTTTTCGGTTGATTTCGAGTAATTGCAGTGTTGTGGTTTTGAGCCTTTCGGGTTCCAGAATAGTAGCATAGTCTCCATACATGAGAAACCAGCGTGGAAATGAGTTTTCGATATCACGTGACATAAAAGTCATTTCTATTTTTCCGTCTACTTCTTTTTCAGAGATAAAGCCGTGGTACTTTTTTTCAGTAGACAGATAACGGGCAATTTTTTTATCAATTAAGATGCGAACTTTTGTTGTTGGGCAGGTTTCTGTTTTATTGATATAGGTTTCTAAAGCATTGTGTTCGATCGTAAAATCAGAGTCTGTTTTGCGAATACCCTGAATTCTGTCTGTTCTAAACTGACGATAATCCTGTCGTAAATGGCAGTATCCTAAAAAATACCAATTGTTGTTGTCGTGAAAAACACCTACAGGTTCTATGTTTCTTTGTGTAGCAGTGTCTGTTTCGTACGTTTTGTACGAAAGCAAAAGTTGTTTTTTCTCGGCAATACCTTCAAAAAGAAGCGCTAAAGTATTCGGCGAATTATCATTAAACAAAGGCTCGGCGGTATTCATCACAACTCGTGATTCGATATTGGAGAGCCAGTCTTTATCGGTACTTCTTAAAACAGATTTCAGTTTATACATAGCCGATGCATAATGTGCTCCAAGAGACGGATCGGTAAATTTTTGCATTAGTTTTTCGGCGGCAATAAAGCTGCTTACTTCTTCGCGTGTAAACATAACCGGGGGCAATCTGTAACCGTCCATCAAGGCGTAACCCACTCCGGCCTCACTGTAAATAGGAACTCCTGAGGCTTCGAGCGTTCGAATGTCTCTATAAATCGTTCGCAAACTCACTTCAAAGCGATCGGCCAACTCCTGTGCTTTTACAATTTTTTTGGATTGTAATTGGATCAGGATGGCAACAATTCGGTCAAATCGTTTTGGGGTTTCGTCCATTTTTTTTGGTTCAAAGGTTCAGAGGTTCAAAGTTACAAAGTTACAAAGGTTTGATGTTTAAAGAAATAAAAAAGCTGTTCCAAATTGAGACAGATTGTTATGTTTAGAACATGAGTTAGGTTTTGAATTTTGTTTAGCCTCCAGCTTCAGCGGGAGGTTTTGTATAATAGTAGGAAACAGGCTTTAGCCAAACAGCTGTTTTTTGGCTAAAGCCCATATTAGCTAAGACATTCTTATCCCCCAGCTGAAGCTGGACGCAATTGAATTTATTTGGAATCATTTTTATAGTTGATTATAAAAAAATGACCTGATTTTTCATCCCTACTTTGCCCAATCTCTTAATGATATTGTACTGAAACAAGAGTAGATTAAGATGATTTTAAGCTTTAAATTTTCTGAAGGATTGTATCATTTCATAGATTCCAAATGCAATGAAGATTTTTCCAAAGATAAAAATTAACCAACTCCAGCCATTATCTAAATATGTTCTATCATTTTCTAATGGATTGAAAAAGTCTGTAACAAGAAAAAATCTAAAGGCTCCAACAAAATACTCGTTTATCTTTTCAAAGTTAAACGTTCCTGAATTTTCAATTCGATATAAAATTGAAAACCAAAATAATCCAGAAACTACTGTAAATCCTAACGCCCAAAACCAGTTTCCAAAATTAGAGGACCATTTTGTTGCCCAAAGAATCGACGTGTCTTTGAAATTTGTGCCTATATTTAATTCTTCGTAATGGGCTGCAAGCTCATAATTTCTATAATTATTGAAATCAATTTTATTTTCTAATTTTTGAGACTCTTGTTTTATAGTTCGCAAAGTTTTTTTCCAGTCCGAAATCTTAGATTTGTCTTTTAAGTATGATCTGTCCAAAACTTTATTTATTTTCATTTCATCAAAATAAACGCCGTTAATAAATTTTGCTTCAAACAATTTTAGAATGTCAAATTCTGCTTCGTTGAAAGAAGTTGGCCTATTAAAACTAGAATATAAAATTGATAGATTTGAAATTTTTGCATTGTTGAAATGAGTATATCCATTGAATTTACAGCTATCAAATTCCTGGTTTGAGCTTTTAACATGATCAAATAAAGTTGTTCCTAAAAAATCACATCTGTTGAATTTAGCTTTGTTTCCAAAGTCAGTATATGAAAAATAACTTTTTTGAAAAAGATTATTTATAAAACTATGACCTGAGTATTCAGAATTGTATTTTAATATATTGTGTTTAAAACTAAAGGGCATGTAAAATGTATTGTTGTTGAAACTTCCGTTAAATAAATTACAATTTTCGATGTTGCAAACTTCATATTGAGTTTCTCTTTTTGGATTAATTTCTCTTGGCTGGGAATTGAAAATATTTCCGACAAAAGAAAAAGAACCACTTTGTGTTTGATTCAGCCCTTTAATTTTACAAAATAATTCAAATTTGTTGCTGGAAATACTCATTTCACTTTCGAAGAAAGAATTTAGGGGCGAATCTTTCTCAGAGTCTGAATAATGCCAAATTAAGTTGATTTCTTTTATATTGTTGTTGTCAATGTTTACTGGTTTTTTGAACTTACAATTTAAAAAGGAAATTGTTAAACTAGGATCATTAATATTTATGATTTTAATTTCATACTCAAAAACACAATTTTTAAAATTAAAATCTTCGTATCGACCAATTATTGGATTTGAATTTCTGATAATTGGAAAGTTGATAATTAAAATTGTATTTTCTAAGTCTTTATAGTGAGAATATTCATTCCAATCGTTACATGTTAGATTTTTATATGGTATGATTTTATTTTTTTCTATTCTCATTTTTTACTTCCTTTTTGTATCAAATCTAAACAAAAAAACCTGACAATTTTCATCATCAGGTTTTCTCTATATTCTTTGTTCTTTCGTCTATTTTCTAAAAAAAAAACTTAGTCGTTCAATTTCAAAACAGCCATAAACGCCTCTTGCGGAATCTCAACGTTTCCTACCTGACGCATACGTTTTTTACCTTTTTTCTGTTTTTCAAGAAGTTTACGTTTACGAGAGATATCTCCACCGTAACATTTTGCGGTAACGTCTTTACGAAGTGCTTTAATGGTTTCACGAGCGATAATTTTCGCACCAATCGCTGCCTGAATCGGAATGTCGAATTGTTGTCTTGGAATCAGCTCACGTAATTTCTCGGTCATTTTTTTACCGATGTTATAAGCGTTGTCTTCGTGAATCAAAGCAGAAAGCGCATCAACTGTTTGTGCATTTAAAAGAACATCCAGTTTTACCAGTTTTGAAGTCCTCATTCCAATAGGAGAATAATCAAAAGAAGCATAACCTTTAGAAACTGTTTTTAAACGATCGTAGAAATCGAATACAATTTCGGCCAATGGCATGTCAAAATTCAGCTCAACACGTTCTGTTGTCAAATACGTTTGATTGGTAATTTGACCACGTTTTTCGATACACAAACTCATTACGTTTCCAACGAAATCGGCTTTTGTAATGATGGTTGCTTTGATAAAAGGTTCTTCAACACGGTCTAAACGAGAAGGTTCAGGTAAGTCTGAAGGATTGTTTACCACAAATGCAGTTTCGGGATCTTTTTTGGTGTAAGCCAAATACGAAACGTTAGGTACGGTAGTAATAACCGTCATGTCGAACTCACGTTCTAAACGTTCCTGGATAATTTCCATGTGAAGCATTCCTAAGAATCCGCAACGGAAACCAAATCCTAAAGCAGCAGAGCTTTCCGGCGTAAAGACTAGCGAAGCATCGTTTAATTGCAATTTCTCCATAGAAGAACGCAGATCTTCATAATCTTCGGTGTCAACAGGGTAGATTCCGGCGAAAACCATTGGTTTTACATCCTCGAAACCTGTAATCATATTGGTTGTTGGTGTTTTGGCATCCGTAAGAGTATCTCCCACTTTTACCTCTTTGGCTTCTTTAATACCTGAAATTAAATAACCAACATCACCGGTAGAAATTACATTTTTTGGAACCTGATTTAGTTTTAAAGTTCCCACTTCATCGGCAAAATATTCATTGCCGGTAGCCATGAATTTAATTTTCTGCCCTTTTTTTATTTCACCATTCATGACTCTGAAGATAACTTCGATTCCACGAAACGGGTTGTAATGTGAATCAAAGATCAATGCCTGTAATGGTTCATCAACATTTCCTTTTGGAGCTGGAATTTTTTCAATAATAGCTGCTAAGATATTTTCAACACCAAAACCGGTTTTTCCCGAAGCATGAATAATATCTTCTAATTTACATCCTAATAAATCGATAATATCATCGCTTACTTCTTCAGGATTGGCACTTGGCAAATCTACTTTATTCAAAACCGGAATAATCTCAAGATCATTCTCTAAAGCCAGATATAAGTTAGAAATGGTTTGTGCCTGAATGCTTTGAGCCGCATCAACGATCAAAAGAGCACCTTCGCAGGCCGCAATAGATCGTGAAACTTCGTATGAAAAGTCAACGTGACCGGGAGTGTCAATTAAATTTAAAATATATTCCTCGCCTTTGTAAGTGTATTCCATCTGAATGGCGTGACTCTTAATGGTGATTCCACGCTCACGCTCCAGGTCCATGTTGTCAAGCAATTGTGCTTTTTCTTCACGAGCTGTAACGGTTTGTGTAGCGCCCAATAAGCGGTCTGCCAGTGTACTTTTACCGTGGTCAATGTGTGCAATAATGCAAAAGTTACGTATCTTCTTCATTTTAATATGTCAATTCTCTAAACGAGTTTAAGTAATTTCCGGGTATAAATTTGCACTGTAGCAATTGCCTTAGAGCATGTTATTAAGCCGCAAAGATAGCGCAAAGTTTTGGATTCTGGAATGTTGATGTTCGATAGTTGAATTGTGAATTTTAAAATGGCTTTTAAAACGTTAAAATATACTGTGATTTTCTTTAAAAAGTAGGAGAAATAAAACCCGACAGGTTTCAAAAAACTTGTCGGGTTTGGTGCAATTAACTAAATCATTCTAATTTTAAATTATACCCCAGTTGAAAGTATATTGGAATCAGAGGTTCTGTTTTAAAATCCTGGGTAATTATTTTTCCCAGTCGTAAAGTGAGATCCGTTCGCCGGAAGGAATATCCGGTTTGTATGCCATAGTTGAAATTGCCTCCGGTTGAAGGTTCGTACCAGCCGTTTTTTACGTTGGGATAGACTTCTTTATAGACAGTCGAATTTTTAAAATGAGTCACAATCGCTTTGTCAAAACCAAATTCTCCGGCCACAAACCATTTTGATTTGTAATAGCCGATAATCGCAGTTGCATCGGCGCCAAAATTTTGTAAGGTGACTAGCGGATTTTCGTATCGGCGATAAATTCCGTGAATCGCAGCATTAAAGCGGAAATGATTCAGTTGGTAAAGATTTAGTTGTCCGCCAATTTTACTTTTAAAATCATCGGGTATTGTTTCGCCTGATGGTAAGGAAAAAGAAGCTTCGACTACAATTGGCAGTTTGGTTTTGAGATGGTAACCATAAGCAAGTCCGTAAACAAAACTATGTTCCCAGCCCGCATTTACATTTAGAATGTGTTTTTGATTCTCTTTAAGATTTTCCCAGTTTATAACTTGAGAATAGGTTTTGGTTAGGAAAAGAGATAAGATAAAGGAGATTATTGCTAGTATTGTTTTCATCGTCTGTTTATTTTAGCGTGTTTAAATAGTTCAACACTAGCGGATGCACATTTTCCCATTTGAAGTAAATCATCTCGTGTCCCGTTCCTTTTACTTCGGCTATGGCGGCATTCGGAAAAAAAGCGGCTTCTTTTTGGGCAAAAGACAAACCGTACGATTGATTGAACTCACCGTACAAAAAGAGAACCTTGGTTTTATACTGACTTAGATTTGTCGTAAAGTCGAAACCATCATTTTCGGCGATATCGGTAAAACTTTCTAAAACCGTTGTTCCGATTCTCCAAAAAGGCGATGGCCCGGGAATGCCTTCTTTGTTGCCTTTTGCATAGGAGAAACTGGTAGAAATGCCAAATTTGTAATCGAGAATCTCATGCTGGTTTTCTTTTCCCGTCAAGAACTGATCGACATACAGTAAATTACTGGTGGCTTCGGAGGATAGTTTTATTTTCCGGCTCATTTCGCCATAATCGTCTAATAGTTTTTTGTTTAAACCTCCTGGTTCTGCCAGAATAACACCACTGATTGTAGCTGGGTATTGGTTGACATAGGCCGCAGCGAGCATGGCGCCCCAGGAATGCCCAAAGAGAAATATTTTTTGAGTACCGGTTTTTCGGTAATATTTTATGACTTCGGTAAGATCATCAAGTACGAGGGGAATAGAGTAGGTGTTTTTGTCGTGTCTTTTTGATAATCCGGAGCCTCTTTGATCGTAGAAAATTACATAATAGCCTTCGTCAGCGAGTTGTTTTACATTCAGACCATTTCTGTAATCAGAGCCGGGCCCGCCATGCAGGAAAACCAGCATGGGGTTGTTGGGATTTCCGAAAGCCTCAGCGTGCAGCTGTGTTCCGTTTACAAAAATAGAAAGGATAGAGGTATCCTGATCGACGGTTTTCGGAACTAAATTTCCAGGTCCCTGAATGTCATTTTCATTTTCGCATCCAATAAAAAAGAAAATTGAAACAGCGATTACGGCTGAGTAAAGTACTTTGGTTTTCATTGCATAAATTGGTTTAAATTTCTACAAAGATGCGCGCTGGTACTATGCTGGTCGCCCCAACTTGTAAGGTGGTTCCAGTTTATAATTCAAAAACCCGACAGGTTTCAAAAACCTGTCGGGTTTAAAATGAATGTTATTTTAAAAATTCAGAAGGGGAAAGTCCGGTTTCTTTTTTGAAGTTTCGGTTGAAAGCTGTTTTCGAATTAAAGCCACATTCCAATGCGACAGATAGGAAAGTGAATTTTTGATTTTCGGGTAAACGGATTGTTTTTTTAAACTCCTCAACACGTTGGGAGTTGATGTAATCGTAAAAATTTTTCTGTTCGGCCGAATTGATGACCTGCGAAAGGGTATTGGGATGAACGTTTATCTTCTGAGCCAGTTCGGTTAAAGTTAAATCGGCATTTTTATAGAGCTTTTCATCGTGCATGATCTGAGTCAGCTTTTGATGAATCGTTTGAAGTTCTGTGGCGGTGAGACCTGATTTTTCGTATTTAATTTTTTCAGATGGATGGGCAACGGCAGTTTTTTCTGTTACTGAAACAGTAGTTTGATTGTTTTCGGAAAAGGGTTGATTGGTGAAAATTCCAACTTGTTTGACACCGAAATACCCAATAAAAATCAAATAAAAAACGACAACTGAAAAAATATACTGATCGTCAGAGAAAATAACTACGAGCCAAATGATGCTGGATCCGATGATTAAATAGCGCAGCCAGGTCAGGTTGATTTTTTCGGTAAACGAAAATTGATTGTTGATGTTCTTGCGGTGTTTTACGAGTTTCTGTAAGGAAAGTAAAGCATAAACAATTCCTGAAAGCAGTATTGCGACATACAAAACAGTATTGAGGACTTCATAGCCTTTTCCTTCATTTTTGAAAACAGTCACTTTTTCGTCGAAAGGCAAATTATAAAACGGAGTCAATACCAGAAAGGCAGTTACAAAAGGAATAAAGTGTAAAAGATTAAACTTTTTATACCGATTTTGGTTCGTTAAAGCCGAAGTGTATAAAAATAAAAAGGGCCCCTGAACTAAAGGCATCGGAAGTTCTACTCCCAGAAAAAAGGGAAAGTCGCTATAATCATTTTTGTAATGAAGATAGAACAGGAATAAATGAAAGCCGGTAAAAAACAGCCATAGTGCCAGAATCTTGTCGGCCTCGGTTTTGTTCTTTTTGCTTGCCAGTACAACAACCAGAAAAAAGGTAATTATAATGCCGGTTAAATACAACATACGGGTTTTGATTATGAATTAAATCGGTTGTTGGAAATATCAGGCAAGATAATTTATTTTGTTCAATTATCTGAGGTCGTGGTGTTTCGTAAAGATTACTGTTTTTTAAATCAGTAAGATATAATGGCAGGGATATTACTCTTCCTTAGGTGTTTCTTTAGACGTTTCGGCATGAATGTCTTTAAATTCTTCGTACCACTTTTCAACAGAAGGGTAAACGAAAGCTGCCACTTTTTTAACCGGATTGTAAAAAATCGAATGGTCTAATGTTTCTTTTTTGGCAAAAGTATTGTTGAAATTGATCTTCTCAAAAAGAGCGATAAAAATACTCAGGATCAGAATGGTTTTTAAAATTCTGAAAAAGCCTCCGCCCAGTTTATTCGCCCATCCCAGAAAAGCAAAATCGGCAATTCCGGTAAGAATTTTGGCTAAGAAGTAAACACCTATAACCACTAATATGAAAGTCAGAATGAAAGCGGTAATTTGTATCGTATTCGGATTCCATGAAACGTGTTTCATGATAAGCTCTTTCATAAAAGAAGAGAATTTAAGGGCAATATAAATTCCCAACAATAAAGAAATGAAAGAAGCAACTTCTACAAAAAGTCCGTTTTTAATTCCTTTATATAAACTAAAAGCTAAAAGAGCGGCCACAATTATATCAAAAAAACTCATATTTGGGTGTGTTTAAAAAAGCGCAAAGATATACTTTTTTAGGTTCGGAGGTTCAGAGTGGCAAAGGTTCAGCCGTTTTTTGGAGTTCTCTTTTTCTAACTGTTTAATTTTTTTAGGTGCAATGTCTTGAACTATGTATCTTTGCAAATCAAAATTTAGAGTTAAGATTGTAGTTCTGTCCCCTTCAGAATTGAATTTTTCAGCAATCTAAGATCTAAAACCAACCATCAAAAATCATACAATGTCTAGAGATACACAACTAAAAGAGCGATGGGAAAAGCTCGTCGATATACTGTCTAATCAATTCTCGCAAGGAGAAGATCTTGATTTGGATGCTATAATTTATTTAATCGGAGTTCAGGAACTCGGAAAAGTACACCGCGAATTCAAAAAAGATGAAAAATTAAACCTGATGCACATCGCCATTTGTCGATTGTTAGAGCCATACGGGTTTTACGAATTTGATTTTTTTGATGCCGATGGATGGCCGCATTATAAAGTAAAAGAAGAATTACCGTCGTTAAAAGCAGGAGAACAATCGGTTTTGATGAAAGAAGCCATTGTGAATTATTTTTTAGAAAGAGAACTTATTGACTAGTTTTTAGTTGCGGTCCCCATTTTTGTAAATATAGTTCACCGAAAACTGCAATTTCGACTGCTAACTTTCAACTAAAATTACGTAAATTTGCACCTTCAAAGCAAGACTGATGATAGACAAGATAAAAGAACATATAGAGGAAGCCAAGGCCTTTAATGATAAAAATAAAGAATCTTTAGAGCAATTCCGTATTAAGTATTTAGGGAGTAAAGGTTTGTTGAAAGAACTTTTTACAGAGTTCAAAAATATTCCAAATGACCAGAAAAAAGATTTCGGACAGGTAATAAATACTTTAAAATCGGTTGCCGAAGAAAAAGTAAGAGTTATTCAGGAAGAGCTGGAAAGCAAACAAGAAGTAAAAGGAGTTTTTGGTGATTTAACGCGTGCGGCAGAGCCAGTAATTATTGGTTCGCGTCACCCGATTTCAATCGTTAAAAACCAGATTATTGATATTTTTGCCAACATTGGATTCAATGTTTCCGAAGGTCCGGAAATCGAAGACGACTGGCATAACTTTACCGCTTTGAATTTACCGGAATACCATCCGGCGCGTGATATGCAGGATACTTTTTTCATTCAGACAAATCCTGATGTGTTATTGCGTACGCATACATCATCTGTTCAGGTGCGTTATATGGAAAATCATAAACCGCCAATTCGTACCATTTCTCCGGGACGTGTATTTCGTAACGAAGCCATTTCGTCACGTTCACACTGTATTTTCCATCAGGTAGAAGGTTTGTACATTGACAAAGATGTTTCATTTGCTGATTTGAAACAGACTTTGCTTTATTTTACGAAAGAAATGTTCGGAAAATCTAAGATACGTTTACGTCCGTCTTACTTTCCATTTACAGAACCAAGTGCCGAAATTGATATTTATTGGGGGCTAAAAACCGAAACCGATTACCGTATCACCAAAGGAACTGGCTGGTTGGAAATTGGTGGTTGTGGAATGGTAGATCCAAATGTTCTTAAAAACTGCGACATCAATCCGGACGAATTCAACGGTTTTGCTTTCGGAATGGGAGTAGAACGTATTGCGATGTTGCTGTATCAAATTGGCGATATTCGTATGTTTTACGAGAATGATGTTCGTTTCTTAGAGCAGTTCAAAGCAAATATTTAGGAGCTATTTCCTGCTGTCCGCTGTATCTTTTGTTTTTTAAAGAAAAAAACAAAAGGATGCCGCTTCCATCAGGGCTATGACTTTACGTTATAAATTACCTTTACAATAAACAAACCTTTGTTGAAGCTTCTGGCTTTGACAAAGGTTTTTAAAATTTAATAGATGAAAAAAGACATAACAATACCGGAAGTAGAAAATGTATTCGTAGCCGCCGTTCAGGAATGGAGCGACGATTTTATGGAAAAGGTTTGGTACGCCTACCTGGTAAACGACAGTGATTTTAATCTCGACAGCGTTATGGTCGTTTCAAAAGCATTTGGAACAATCGATGGAGAGATGAAAAAAACGTCTGTTCTGCGTCATGCTTTTGTTGAGGTTCCCGCAGTTTCAGTTGTCAAAATCGAAATGGTCGAAAAGAGTTTACTGGTATTAAACAATGAGTTTATGGTAACGTTCTTTATTGGAAATACTTTGTACGACAAGAAATTTACTTTTAAATCAAACCTAATCAACGAAAATGATACTGAGGAAGTGCCTATCTTGTTTGTTGAGGGGATTATGGTGAAGTAAGGGAGAGAATAGATTATAGAAGCAAGATTGTAGAGCCAAGACTATAGAATATAGGGTATTGTATAGGTTGGAAAGTGCAAACCTTGTTTACGAGATAAAAAAAGAGTCAAGATGAATTTTAATTCTGTCCTGACTCTTTTTTGTTTTAATATACTGAGCTTAAACTCTATAATCTTGCTTCTTTGCTCTTGTCTCTATAATCTATCTTCTAAAAAAAACTTAATCCAAAGACTCCGTTAATTTTTTGAAAACCGATTTTGCATCTTTACCTTCGTATAAAACAGCGTAAACAGCATCGATAATCGGAGTTTTAGCACCGTAACCCTGGTTTAGTTTATAAGCACTTTTAGTGGCGTAATATCCTTCGGCAACCATGCTCATTTCCATCATGGCACTTTTTACCGTATACCCTTTTCCAATCATGTTTCCGAACATTCTGTTTCTTGAGAACACAGAGTATCCTGTAACTAATAAATCGCCCAAATAAGCCGAATCATTGATGTTACGTTTCATTTTGTGAACTTTTCGGATGAACTTTTTCATCTCGCGAATTCCGTTACTCATCATAACCGACTGAAAGTTGTCTCCATACCCTAAACCGTGTGCAATTCCTGCTGCGATGGCGTAGATGTTTTTAAGCATTGCTGCATATTCGGTACCAATAATATCATCCGAAATTTTGGCTTTGATGTAATTTCCGGATAAATGTTTTGCAACAACCTGTGCTTTATCAGGATCTCCGCAAGCGATGGTTAAATACGAAAGTCTTTCTAATGCTACTTCTTCAGCATGACAAGGACCTGTAATTACACCAATGTTGTAGTAGGGAATGTCGTACTGAATGTGAAAATGTTCTCCAACGATCAAACTTGTCTCAGGAACAATTCCTTTAATCGCCGAAAAGATAATTTTGTCTGCTAGTGAAACCGTTAGATTCTTTAACTCGCCATCTAAAAAAGCAGATGGAATTGCAAAAATCACATAGTCGGCATAAGCGACAGCTTCATTAATATTATTCGTCAGTTTAAGTTTTGTAGTGTCAAATTCAACCGAACTTAAGTAGTTTGGATTGTGTTTGTATTTCTGTATGTGCTCGATAGCAGCATCATTACGCATGTACCAGGCAATTTCTGAAAGATTTACGCATAACATCTTTGCAATTGCCGTTGCCCAGCTTCCTCCTCCAATTACTGCAAATTTTAAATTTTCGCTCATTATTTTAATAATTTAAAGCAAAAGTACTTAATAATGTAGTAATAATACAAAATCTCATTTAAGAAATTTAGAAACCGCCATTAAATACAATGGTTTCCAGAAGGTTTAAAATTAAAAAGAAAATATTTTCAGGTCTATACAATAAAAAGACAATCAATACGTTGTAACTATTTATAAATTAGAATTTAATGAGTTTAGCAAGAATTGAGTTAGTTAATTTTGTTTTAGTATTGTAAAAAGGCGTTCCCCGAAAGTGAGAACGCCTTTTTTGTAAAACTCCAATTGAGCTTAAATTTTGGAATTTGGAATTTGGATTTTTTTATTTGGAATTTATACCTTAGTAGCTCATTTCAACAATCGATTTTACTTTTTCCAGCGTAATCAATTGTTTTTCTCCCAAACCTTTCCAGCCCCTTTCGTTAAAACGATTTACGATAAAATCGGCTGTTTTGCTGTAATCGTCAGTGTATTGTGAGAGCTTAGTATCCATTCCCATAGTATGGAAAAAGGCAACGGTTTTATCGATTGCTTCTTTTGCCACTTCATCATCAGAACCCGTTAAGCTGAAAATTCTTCGGCCATATTGTGCGAGTTTTTCTTTTTTGGTATCAAACATGGTTTGATACAAACTAGGCCCGATAATCGCCAACGTTCTGGCATGATCAATTCCGTATAAAGCTGTTAATTCGTGACCAATCATGTGGGTGGCCCAGTCTGAAGGCACTCCTTTTTGAATCAGTCCGTTCAAAGCCATTGTACAGCTCCACATAAAATTAGAAGCCAAAGCATAGTCAGTTGGATTCTCAACTACTTTTGGACCAACTTCAATAAGAGTCTGTAAAATTCCTTCGGCAATGCGGTCTTGTAAATAGCCTTCGTGCGGGTAGGTCAGGTATTGCTCCATTACGTGTGTATAGGCATCGACAACACCATTTTGCAATTGTCTTTTAGGCAACGAAGCAATTACAGTGGGGTCGCAAATTGAAAATTTAGGGAAAAGGGCACTTCCGCCAAAAGCCAGTTTTTCCTGTGTTGCCTCGATGGTAACAACAGCTCCCGAATTCATTTCGCTTCCCGTTGCAGGTAAAGTCAAAACAGTTCCAAAAGGCAGAGCGTTTTCTTTAATAAGCAAACGTTTTTGCAGAATATCAATCGGATCTCCGTCGAAATTTACAGCCGCTGAAATGAATTTTACCCCGTCGATTACTGAACCGCCACCAACAGCTAAAATGAAATCAATTTTTTCTGTTTTAATAACAGCAACTGCTTTCATTAAAGTTTCGAAATGCGGGTTGGGTTCAATACCGCCAAATTCTACAATATCAAAACCTTTTAAGTGGTTGATGACTTGTTCGTGAATTCCGTTTTTAAAAATACTTCCACCACCATAGGCCAGTAAGATTTTGGCATCTTTAGGAACCAGAGTAGAAAGTTTTTCAATTTGTCCTTTTCCGAAGATTAAATTCGTCGGATTGTATAATTCAAAGTTTAGCATTTTTTTTAAGTTTCTAAGATGCTAAGGCGCTGAGGTACTAAGTTTTTTTGTTTATAATCTTAGTAATTCATAACCTTATGATCTTTGTTGTTTTAATTGTATTTTTAAGTTTCTGAGGTGCTGAGGTACTAAGGCTCTAAGTTTTTTTTGTTAAGTACCTAAGAACCTTAGTATCTCAGTACCTTTTTTACTTTAACTGTTGCAATAATTTACCAGCTACCAGTTTAGACGAGGCCGGATTTTGTCCTGTAATTAAAAGACCGTCTTGTACAGCGTACGGCTGCCAGTTGGCTTCTTTCGAAAATTTGGCACCATTTTGTGTTAAAGCATCTTCGAGTAAAAACGGAACGACTTTGGTTAGGCCCACAGCTTCCTCTTCGGCATTTGTAAAACCGGTAACATTTTTGCCTTTTACTAAAAAGACACCGTTAACTTTTACGTTTTTTAAAACTGCCGGAGCGTGACATACAAAAGCAACAGGTTTTTTATGGGTGTAGAAAGATTCGATTAAAGCAATCGAGTTTTTATCTTCTACCAGGTCCCAAAGTGGTCCGTGACCTCCCGGATAAAAAACAGCATCATAATCTTTCTGGTTGATCGTGGAAAGTTTAAGGGTGTGTTTTAATTTTTCCTGTAAAGTTTTATCGGCATCAAAACGTTTGGTGTCTGCGGTTGCCGATGCAGGATCGGCACTTTTTGGATCAATTGGCGGCTGACCTCCTAAAGGCGAAGCAATGGTAATTTCGACACCCTGATCTAATAGTTCATAATATGGTGCAGCGAATTCTTCTGACCAAAATCCGGTTTTCTCTCCGGTATTCCCCAGTTTATCGTTACTGGTTACAACAAATAGTACCTTTTTGGCACCTTTTTTTGTTGATTTTTGAGCTATAGCGGAGGTGCTAAAAGCACTGAATGCTATAAT
This sequence comes from Flavobacterium sp., assembly GCA_023251135.1. Taxonomy (GTDB): domain Bacteria; phylum Bacteroidota; class Bacteroidia; order Flavobacteriales; family Flavobacteriaceae; genus Flavobacterium. Next base: position 73,014 of record JAHEZJ010000014.1, read on the forward strand.
CGTAAGTAAGGCTATTTTTTTCATAAGTTTAAATTTTGATCAAATTTACGGTTAAAGTGATATCAGTAAAAATAAAATAAACTATGTTTGTTATAAATATATTTATGTCATGGTGAATCTGGAGTGGTACAGAACCTTTAAGGCTGTATATAAAAACGGAAATTTTTCGATCGCTGCAAAAGAGTTATTTATGAGTCAGCCTGCAGTTAGCCAGCAAATCTCAATGCTGGAAGCCCATGTTGGGAATAAATTGTTTAACCGAAAGTCAAAAGGCGTAGAACCAACGGAATACGCTAAGTTACTCAATAATTTAATCATAGATGCCCTCGACCGGCTTGAAAATGTAGAGAGTACTTTTCGTGCAAAAGCAGAAGATGCTACCCGATTAATTTCGGTTGGTATTTCGAGGAATCTTTTTAATTGTATTGGAAATCTGCTGATCTCTAAGTTTGATTTAATCGATTTTACTTTTGCAGAAAACGATGTGCTCTTTGAGTTAGTGGATGCTAAAAAACTTGATTTTGCAATCACCACAAAAAGGTATGATACGTTTGATACGATCTATGAAATCGTGGGAAAAATTAAGCTAATCATGGTGGCGCCGGTACGTTTGGATGCGAGTGAATTTCGTCAGAAATTGAAAGCGGATAATTATACCGCAGCAGAGCAGTGGCTGAATGAGCAAAAATGGTACAGCCATGATGCGAGAATTCCGCACATAAAACTATTCTGGCTGCATGCTTTCAATAAAAAAAGGCCGTCGATGGTGCCAAATTATATTATTCCCTCTGAATCTGAAATGCTGCGAATGTTATCCGATAATGAAGGAGTTGCGGTTACCTGGAATTGCAATACGAGAAAATACATTACAGAGAATAAACTGCAATTGTTATGGAACAGTTTTCATGTACCGGAAGAGTATGTGTATCTGCTGACCGCTAAAAACAATAATTTGAATTCGTTTTTTGAAATTATTTCCAAAGAATTAAAATTGTTTTTTGGTAACCGATTATGATGAAAATCATTGTTTTCTGTATTTTTATAGAATAATTTTGATAAATAAATTCTTAAATAAAAATAAAAATGAAAAAGATAGTATCAATTTTAATGCTTGCTCTGGTGTTTTTTGCGGCGAACTCCTGCAGCAAAGACGACGCTGAGGAGATTGTAGATTGCCTGGGAGAAGCAATTTTTGTAAAACTACATAATTCAACTGATGCTACTAATCCGAAATTAATGAACTATTCCGTTGGATATAGCGGAACCGGAACTTTAGTGGGTGTAAAGTGGACATTTGGAGACGGTACCACCGGAACCGGAACCAGTACTACGCATATTTACCCGGCAGCAGGAACGTATGAAGTGAAAGCAGAGGTTACTGTTGCAAAAAATGGTGCAGATTGTACGTCTATTCCAAAAAGAACAGTAACAATAAATTAGACAAACCGGAAGAAAAAGGATAGTGATGAGAGTCAGTTTTATGATTTATTGCTTAGGCGATAGATTATAAAATTGGCTCTCATTCGTTATATTTGTGAGATATGATTTTTTAGATATGGAGAATTTTCAAAATATTCGGATTGCGGTTGATGCCATTGTGTTTGGATATAAGAACAACAATTTGTATGTCCTTTTAATTGAGCAAAAGTTTGGCTCTGCCGAAAAGTATTGGGCTTTGCCAGGCGGTTTAGTAAAACACGATGAATCTTTAAGGGAAGCGGTTATCAGAGAGCTGCATGAAGAGACCAATGTTCGGCTTACTTATATGGAACAGCTGTATACTTTTGGAGATGATATTAACCGGGACTCCAGAAATCGTGTCATTTCGGTTGCTTATTATGCTTTAGTAGACGCTTCAGGTCTGGAAATTAAGGCTGATACCGATGCCGAACGAGTGCAATGGTTCAAAATAGACGAGATTCCCACTCTGGCTTTCGATCATAATTTAATCGTGAAAAAAGCAATCGAAAGACTAAAAGCAAAACTGACTTATGAACCGGTTGGCTTTGATTTACTTCCGCAAGAATTTCTGTTTTCCGACTTAGAGAACCTTTACTGTACCATTTTAGAGAAAGAAATAGACCGTCGAAATTTCAGAAAGAAGATACTCAGTTATGGCTTTCTAGATCAAACCGATCATTTTTCGCCCGTAAAAAGTGGTCGTCCCGCAAAACTTTTTAGATTTAATGATTTGAAATATAAAGAGTTAATCGAAAAAGGGTTTCACTTTGAAATAAAGTTTGCGTAAATTTTACACAAAATAAATTGTTTAATAAATATATTGACCTATATTTGCGTATAATTAACGCAAACTAAAAAACTATGATACTTAACTTAGACCCAAAATTCACTCCAATTCTTAATAAAGAAGAAATAAAATTCCAAAGCTTTACATTTTCAGGAGGAGAGCCTCATATCAAAATTAACCCTGATTTTGACGCTACACAAAAAGTAACGATTACACATCGATTAAATTCATTCAACGATTTAGGTTTATTGTGCATCACAGTAGACGCGCTGCGCAGAATGGAGGTTAAAGTAATTGATCTGTTCATTCCGTACTTCCCGGCGGCCAGACAGGATCGTGTTATGATTAAAGGCGAATCTTTATCTGTAAAAGTATATGCTGATATCATCAATTCGCTTCAGTTGAATAAAGTGTTTGTTTTTGATGCGCACTCTGAAGTGACTCCAGCATTGGTAAACAATTGCGAAGTGATCCCTAATCATACTTTTATAGCAGAAGTTTTAAAAGTAATTGGCGAAAACGTAAAATTAATTTCTCCGGATGGCGGCGCTTTAAAGAAAATCTACAAAGTTTCTGAATTTCTTGGCGGTATTGAGGTGGTAGAATGCAGCAAAAGCCGCGATGTAAAAACCGGAAGATTATCTGGTTTCAAAGTATATGAAGACGATCTAAACGGAATGGATTGTTTAATTGTGGATGATATTTGTGACGGAGGAGGAACTTTCGTAGGACTGGCTGAAGAGTTAAAAAAGAAAAATGCAGGAAAATTATACCTGGCCGTAAGCCACGGAATTTTCAATAAAGGTTTTGAAGTTTTAAATTGTTTTGATAAAATATTTACAACGAATTCTTTTAAAGATTTTGACGAGGAAAATGTAGAGGTTGTAAAATTAAAATTATGAGTAAAAATTATAGAGTAGAGATAGCAAATAAAACCTTAGAAATCACAGAAAAAGGTTTTTATGAATGTAATAAAAGAAAGATTGTTATAGAAAAAGAACTTAAAGAATCCTTGGGAAATACATTCACAATTAGGCCAAACGATTGGAATGAAATCCTGGAAATTCCAATTGAGAATAAATTTGAAACAGAAATTGTTGTGAAAAATTGTTCTACAATTGAAGCAATTTCTCAAGAGGAGTATGGCAAAATTGGTGTTTTAAATTTTGCTTCTGCAAAGAATCCGGGAGGTGGTTTTTTAGGAGGCGCTTCCGCTCAGGAAGAAAGCTTGGCCAGATCTTCAAATTTGTATAAAACCCAAATAAAAGACAAAGAGATGTATGATTTTAATAGAAATCAGTCTACGTTTCTATATTCTGATTATATGATATATAGTCCAGGTGTTTTGTTTTGGAATGATGATCATGGGGATTTTCTTGAAAAACCATTAGTTGCAGACATAATTACAGCACCAGCACCCAATAAAGGCGCAATGTTGCAGCATAATAGAGCGGAAGAAATTGCTAACATTGAAGAGGTTTTTAAAAGAAGAATGGATGAAGTACTGGCAATTGCTTTCAGACAAAAAATAGACACTGTGATTTTGGGAGCTTGGGGATGCGGTGTTTTTAGAAATGAGTCTAAAGATGTAGCGCATTTATTCAAAGGAATTATTTCGGAAAAATATGCAGGTGCCTTTAAAAAAATAGTCTTTGCTGTATTTGATAATTCTGAGAAAAAATCAAATTTTAAACATTTCGAAGCTGCTTTAAGAGAATAGATTTTAAAGTATTTCTAGAAATGTGAAAATCAGCTGGCGAAGAAAAATGAGATTTTAGAATTGTGCGATAAGTTAGAATCGCATATTAAAAATTACAAAATGAAATACAATATAAATACTATAGCTCCTGAAAGTAAATTTTTATTTTTTTGGGGACACCAGCCAACAAACGATGGAAGCATTTCGAAAACCTGTTTCAGTCAGTGGTGGTTAAGTGCTTTTACCGTTGATAACGTGACTTACAAAACTGCCGAACACTGGATGATGGCTAAGAAGGCTGAATTGTTTAAAGATAACGAAGTTTTAGCAAAAATTATTAAGGCCAATTCTCCTGCCGAAGCTAAAAAGTTAGGACGAGAAGTGAAGAATTATAATGAAACGCTTTGGTTAGCTGCCAGATTTGACATTGTGAAAGAAGGCAATTATCATAAATTCAGTCAAAATCAAGAACTAAAAACTTTTTTACTAAATACAAACGACAGAGTCATAGTAGAAGCAAGTCCGGTTGATGCCATTTGGGGAATTGGTATGGCTGGTGATCACAAAGATGTTTTGAATCCTGCTAAATGGAAAGGCTTGAATTTGTTAGGTTTTGCTTTGATGGAAGTTAGGGATGAATTGAGATAATAGATATAGGATCACTAGAAAAAGAGGGCTTAAAAACTAAAATCATGAATGAAAAAATAGCAAAAAGTGTGAGTAAATTTCTGAGTCTGGTACTCAGACACTCACCAGAAACGATAGGTTTAAAATTAGACCAAAACGGTTGGGCTGATGTAGAAGAGCTAATTACGAAATGTTCCCAAAAGGGAAACAAATTAGACGTCGAACTTTTGGATTATGTGGTAGAAAACAATGATAAAAAACGTTTTGCTTTTAATGAAGACAAAACAAAAATCAGAGCCAGTCAGGGACATTCGATTTCAGTCGAACTGAACCTGAATGAGGCCGAACCTTCAGAGTTTCTATACCACGGAACCGTTGGAAAGTTTATGGAAAGCATAAAATTGGAAGGTTTACAAAAAATGAGCCGTCAGCACGTACACCTTTCCAAAGACAAAGAAACGGCGATAAAGGTGGGAAGCAGACGAGGCGCTCCACAGATTCTGACCGTAAGAAGCGGTGCCATGTACAAAGACGGATTTAAATTTTATTTGTCCGAAAACAATGTTTGGCTGACTGCTGAGGTGCCGGCAAAGTACATCGAATTTAAATCGTAAAAGTATCAGCCGCCATTTTTAAATGATAAAATATAACACATTATGATACTAGAAGCAGCAATAGGCGATGCATACGGTGCAGGTTTTGAATTTCGGGATTTGGATTTTATTGCTCAAAACAATCATTTAACCCAATATCATAAACACGGACTTTATACCGAAATTTACAAAAGATATACAGACGATACTCAGATGGCAATTGCAATTTCAGAATTGTTGTTGGAAGACGAGAACTGGAACGAAGTAAAAGTGGCCGATAAATTTGTTGAGGTCTTTCACAGAGATAAAAGAAGAGGGTATTCCGACAGAGTTTACAATGCATTGGATGCCAGTAAGAGCGGAATTGATTTTATCAAAACAATCGATAAAGGAAGTAGCGGAAACGGATCTGCCATGAGAGCTTATAGTATTGGCTACTTAAGAGATATTGATCAATTGATGCAGTTCTGCGAAATTCAGGCAAGAACTTCCCATTATACAGTCGAAGGGATTAGTTGTGCGAAGCGTATTGCGTTGGCTGTTCACTACTTTAAATACAATTTAGGGGATGGATCAACCCTGATCCCATTTTTGAATGAAACGCTAAAGGAAAATGAAACCTATAGTATTACTTCGCCAATTGACATGCACGGATATCCAACAACGCAAGCGGTCATTAAAATCGTTTCGGAAGCCACTTCTATGAAAGATTGCCTGAAAACAAGTATAGATTATGGTGGAGATACTGATACGGTTGCCGCCTTATGCATGGCGATTTTGGGTAACAAAGAAAACTGCGATAAAACCTTGCCCGCATTTTTGTATGAAGGTTTAGAGAATGATACATTTGGAAAAGACTTTCTGATAAAATTAGATGCAGCTCTCGATAATAAGTTTAATTAAATCATGAAAAGAACCTTTGTTTTTGGGGATATTCACGGCGGATTAAAAGCGTTAATTCAGTTATTGGAAAGAATGGACTGTTCAGAAAAGGATCGGTTTATTTTCCTGGGAGACTATGTAGACGGCTGGAGTGAATCAAAACAAGTAATTGACTTTCTTATTGATTTATCTGAAAAACAGGAATGTATTTTTATCAAAGGAAACCATGATGTCTGGTGTCAGGAATGGTTAGAGAATGAGGTGATAAACGATATTTGGTTTTTGCACGGAGGAAAATCGACTATAGAGAGTTATGTTGGTATTGAATTTTCGGAAAAAGAAAAACATCGTCAATTTTTCAATACCATGAAAGATTACTTTGTAGACGAAAACAACAATCTATTTATTCATGCCGGTTTTTCATCGATGCATGGTCCGGAGAAAGAGCATTACAAAACCAATTATTCGTGGGATAGGACGTTGTGGGAAATGGCTTTGACAATGGATAAGAGAATTCAAAAGAATTCGCTTTCCTATCCGAAAAGATTATTACTTTACAATGAGATTTATATTGGTCACACGCCAACCCTTCATTATAATATAGAGATTCCAATGCAAGGCTGTAATGTGTGGAATGTTGATACCGGAGCTGGTTTTTATGGTAAATTAACCTGTCTTGATGTCGAAACAAAAGGATATTGGCAAAGTGATATTGTACAACAGCTTTATTCAAATGAAAAAGGAAGAAATAAATAATTAAAAAATAACTAAGAAATTTTATGAACCCATTATTATTAACCGACGGTTACAAAGTTGACCACAGAAGACAATATCCGGATAAAACCACACTAGTATACTCCAACTGGACACCAAGAAAATCAAGAATCGAAGGTTTGGAAGAAGTTGTGTTTTTCGGATTGCAATATTTCATCAAAAAATATATTATTCATGATTTTGAGGCCGATTTTTTTAAACAGCCAAAAGAGGAAGTGGTTAAAAAATACGCTCGCAGAATCAATAATTATTTAGGTGAAAATCAGGTTGGAACCAAACATATCGAAGATTTACACGATTTAGGATATATTCCGATGGTATTTAAAGCGTTGCCAGAAGGGGTAAGCGTACCTTTAAGAGTGCCAATGTTTACCATGTACAACACACTTCCGGAGTTTTTCTGGCTGACGAATTATTTTGAAACCTTATTGTCTGCGGTAGTATGGTTGCCTTGTAACTCTGCTACGATTGCTAAAGAATATCGAAAAGTATTGGACAAATTTGCCGACGAAACCTCTTCTGTTCCTGAGTTTGTAGACTGGCAGGCACATGATTTCTCGATGAGAGGAATGGGTGGAATTGAAGCTGCAATTACTTCTGCTGCCGGACATTTGTTGAGCTTTACAGGTTCAGACACCATTCCGGTGATTGACTTTTTTGAAGAATATTACAAGGCTAATTCGGATACCGAATTAATCGCAGGTTCAGTTGCGGCAACGGAGCATTCTGTAATGTGCATGGGAACGACCGAAGGCGAATGTGAAACTTTCAAAAGATTGGTGACAGAAGTATATCCAAAAGGAATCGTTTCTATCGTTTCGGATACCTGGGACTTATGGAAAGTGCTTACCGATTATTTGCCTCGATTAAAAGAAGATATCGTTGCCAGAGAAGGTAAAGTAGTGATCCGTCCTGATAGTGGAGATCCGGTGGATATTATTTGCGGTAATCCAAACGGAAAAACCGAAGAAGAGAAAAAAGGGGTAATTGAGCTGCTTTGGGACGTTTTTGGAGGCGTTGTTAATGCAAAAGGATATAAAGAGCTTATTCCTCAAATTGGGGCTATTTACGGGGATAGTATTACCGTAGCCAGAGCAACTCAAATTGGAGAAAGATTAAAAGAAAAAGGTTTTGCTTCTACCAACGTTGTTTTGGGAATTGGTTCATTCACGTACCAATACAATACCAGAGATACTTTTGGTTTTGCGATGAAAGCGACCTATGGAGAAGTAGACGGAGAAGGAAGAGCTATTTTTAAAGATCCGATCACGGATGACGGAACTAAAAAATCAGCCAAAGGATTGATGAAAATTGATTTGATTGATGGTGTATATCATTTAACGGATAATGTTTCGTGGGAAGAAGAAAAACAAGGCGAATTGAAAGAAGTTTTCAGAGATGGAAAACTTTTAGTAGAGCAGTCTTTAGCAGATATTAGATCTCGAGTTAAAATTAATAGTATTGTTGCAGATACTTATTAATTGAGTTACTAAATCCCAGAGGGATGATATATCAATAGTTTTGATGATATTCCGCTGGAGTTGTTTATAAAGCAACTAATATTTAAAAAGGAAAGCCTGAATTTTCAAATTCAGGCTTTTTTTATAATTGTCATTCCGAGGAACGAGGAATCACACAAGTAATTCGACAAAGATTGGCACCATTCTATATGGAGTTTCTAGTGTGATTCCTCGTTCCTCGGAATGACAAGATTGCGTGTAAATTACTTTTTATAAAAATTGTTATGATCGATATATTCCCAAACTTTTGGAGGCAACAAAGGTTGAATGTTTTTTCCTTCTTTAATGCTGTTTCGGATAAAGGTAGAAGAGATCTCTACAATCGGAGCATCAATAATATGGACCTTTGGATGCGATTTTAATTCGATATTTTCCTCTTCCTCTGAAATTCGGGGATAAACATAAATATCATAATCCGCTAAAAGGACCTCGTAGTTTTTCCACTTGTGAAGCGTTTTCAAATTGTCTTCTCCCATAATTAAAGAGAAGTCATGCGTTGGGTACTTTTCATGCAGGTGAACCAACGTATTAACGGTATAATTGGGTTGGGGTAATTTGAACTCTATGTCTGAAGGTTTTATTTTTGGATAATCTTCCGTAGCTAAATAAACCATTTGCAAACGTTGATGATCGTCTAATAGGGTAGACTTCTTTTTAAGCGGATTGTGTGGTGTAACGACCATCCATATCTGATCTAAATCGGCAAACTCGGCCATATGATTGGCTATAATTAAGTGACCAACATGAATGGGATTATACGTTCCGAAATAAAGGCCTATTTTCATAGTTTAGTAATAGGTAATTAGTGATTAGTCCTTAGTACTTAGTTCTTGGTACTTAGTTTTTTAGATTTCTTGAAAAGGCATTAATCATTTTACTTTCTTCTTCGATTAGAAACATAATTTCATTATATAAGGCGTCATTAGAAATAAATTGTAATTCTTTTGCGATAATTAACTGTGTTTCAATTTCATTTAATGAGCCTTTAGAAATGCTTAAAAAGTGATTAAACGATTTATCCGTTTGACGTCCAAAACCTTCGGCAATATTTGATGGAACCGATACAGAAGCTCTTTTTAATTGGCTTGTCAGTGCATATACCTCTTCTTTCGGAAAATCCATTGTGAGCTTATAAACTAAGAATACAATTTTGATCCCTTTTTGCCAGATAAGTAATTCTTTATATGATTTAACTCCACTCATGTAAAATTAGATTTTAAATTTTCGTTTTTGGCGTCAAAACAAAAGACTAAGGACTAACGGCTAAAGAGCTGAGGACTAAACAAACTATTTGTTCACAAAATCTTTTACCAATTGATACGCTTCTTCTTTAGCGGTATCTAAATCGTAATTTTTGATAATCGTATCAAATTGCGGTGCTGTTGCCAGTTCAACCGAAGCTTTTGCAATTCGCATGTTTATTTTGTCATCACTTTCTGTAGAACGTTGTTTTAGTCGGCGTTTTAATTCGTCAACACTTGGTGGTTTTACAAATACCGCTAAAGTTTGTTCCGGAAATTTGTGTTTGATACGCAGTCCGCCTGCCACATCAATATCAAAGATTACATTTTTTCCTAAAGCCCAGATTCTTTCAATCTCTGATTTTAAAGTGCCGTAAAAATTATCGCGATACACTTCTTCCCATTCCAGGAATTCCTCTGCTTTAATGTGCTTTTTGAATTGTTCCAACGAAATAAAATAATAATCCTTTCCGTGTTCTTCCTCTCCGCGTGGTTCGCGTGAAGCTGCCGAGATTGAAAATTCTAAATTTAAATCTTCTTTCCCTAATAAATGCTTTACTATAGTTGTTTTTCCCGATCCCGAAGGTGCTGAGAAAACAATTAATTTTCCTTTATTCATTAATTTATGCTTTAGGCTTTAGGCAGTACGCTTTAAGCTCTCTTATTTTATGTTTTGTTGCTTATAGCTTAATGCTTATAGCTTTTAAAGTACATTTAAAACTTGTTCTTTAATCTTTTCCAGCTCATCTTTCATCATTACAACCAATTTTTGCATTTGTGCATGATTCGATTTTGAACCCATGGTATTGATCTCGCGACCCATTTCCTGAGTGATGAATCCCAGTTTTCTACCATTGGCTTCTGTACCTTTAATAGTTTCAAGGAAATAATCTAAGTGATTGGTTAAACGAACTTTTTCTTCGGTAATATCAAGTTTTTCCAGATAATAAATCAATTCCTGCTCGAAACGATTTTCATCCACATTCACTTTTAATTCTGAAATAGCAGTTTGTAAACGGTCTTTGATGGCTTTTACACGTTCCGGATCAAGTGCCAGAGCGTCGTTCATATATTGACGGATATTCGATATTCTCAGGTTGAATTCTTTCTCAAGAGATTCGCCTTCGTCTTTTCTGAAAGTCAGAATGTTTTCTAAGGCTTCTTCAATGATTCCCTGGATTTGTTCCCAGTCATTTTCGTCAATTTCTTCACGTTCTGTTTTTAGCGTATCAGGCATGCGAACGGCCATCTTCATTAATTCAGTTTCGTCGGCATCCGGGTAAACTTCTCTTAGCTGTGCAATGTAGTTTTTTACAACAGGAACATTTACTTTAGTTGAGGTTTGTTCAGAAGTACTTTCAACGTAAATTCCGAAATCAATTTTTCCTCTTTCTAGTTTGGTAGAGATTTGAGTTCTTAAACCTAATTCCATTTCGCGGTAAAGCGAAGGCATTCTAACATTTAAATCTAAACCTTTGCTATTTAAGGATTTTACTTCAACGGTAATTTTTTTTGTAGGCAATTGCAAAGAAGCTTTGCCAAACCCTGTCATAGATTGTATCATATAATTGAGTATAAAGGCGCAAAGATAAATAAAAGTTTGCAGTGTTTGGCTGTAAAATGCTAAAGTGTTAAGCGTAAAGCTTTTTAAAGTTTTTTACCACAAATTTCACGAATTTACACGAATTTCGGGACTTATAGGTCGGAATAACACGAATCCCAAATTTGAAACAAATTGGAGAAAATGAAGTTGCATGTAATTCCTGAAAATTTGCGCAATTTGTGGTTAACTTTTTTACTCTAAAGCTTTCATTACCTGCAGGATGTTTTGCTGGCTGTTGCCGATATAAATTTTGCCATCAATGATAAAAACTGGACGACTTAAGAAAGTATAATGTTCTAAGATGTATTTCTTAAAATCGGCCTCGGTTAAAGACTTGTTTTTTAAGTCCATTGACTTGTACAATTGTGCTTTTTTGCTGAATAAAGCTTCGTAGCTACCCGAAAGCTGGTACATTTCTTCAAGTTCTTCGGTAGTAATCGGGTTTTGTTTGATATCGTGAAAAACGAGATTGTTGTCTTTGGGTAAACCTTTAATGATTTTTCGACAAGTGTCGCAGGAAGCCAGGTAGTATATTTTGTTCATAATTTTAAATTTAAGAGACTACAAAGAAAATTCATTTGAAACTTAAAATTGCCTAATTTTAGAAAAAAAATAAATATATGAACTCAGTTTTTGAAGTACAAAAGACCATTAGAGAGATTCTTTTGAAAGTTTTAGACCATCATTCATTAGAACAGTTAAACAAAATTCCGCCGGGATTTAATAATAATATCATTTGGAATATTGCACATTGCGTTGCTTCACAGCAGGCTCTGGTTTATAAATTATCGGGTTTGCCGGTTACCATTTCGGAAGCGTTTATTGCGAAGTACCGAAAAGATACTAAACCGGAAGGAGACGTGTCGCAGGCAGAAGTGGATGAAATACGTACGTTGCTTTCGACTACTTTAGCACAGGTTGAAAAGGATTTCGCAGCAGGTATTTTTGTTCAGTACAATGAATATACGACCAGCTTAGGATACACCCTGAAAAACATAAACGGGGCATTAGATTTTAATAATTATCATGAAGGCGTGCATACCGGAATTGTAATGAGTATCCGCAAGTTTGTCTAGACCTTAAAATACAACAAACCCGACAGTTTTAAAGCTGTCGGGTTTGAATATTAAATTTTTTATTACTCTACTATCGTTTCAATAGTCACTTTCATAGCACCACTTCCTTTGCTTTTAGTGATCTCCATAAAGGCTCTTTTAGATAAATCGAGTTCTCTTGTTCTCACAAACGGACCGCGGTCTGTAACCTTTACAATTACAAATTTTCCATTGGCCTCATTGGTAACTTTTATTCTGGTTCCGAATGGCAGTTTTTTGTGTGCTGCAGTATAAGCGCTGTTACTAAATCGGCTTCCGTTGGCAGTTTTTTTTCCGTTAAAACGGTCGGCGTAGTAGGAGGCATGTGCATTCTTCTTGTAAGGTTTTAATTTTAAACCTTTATCAGTAAAAACAGAATCGGTTGGTATTGCGATTAAATTAGGTCTGGCAGTTTTGACAGTATCCTGAGTGATTTTAGGTTCAGTAGCTGGTTTTGTTTGACTTATGACATAGGTAAAACAACTTAAAAAAGTGATAGTAAGTGAAGTGAGTAAAATATATTTTTTATTTCTCATGTTTTATTTTTTTTCAGACTTGGGAGTTTGTACAAATAATATGCCGAGATAAAAAAAGCCCTAATTTTAGGGCTTTAATTGGTTTTTTTTAGAACCATAGGTTCCATGGGATTCTACTTAATATAAGTAATAATCCTAATCCGTAGAAAATAGCGAAAGTTTTAAATTTCGCTTCGCTATTCACTAATTTTTTATGTTTAGACCACCCGATAGTGATCAAAATGATAGCTATAATGTTGATTAAAGGATGCTCTAATGAGGTAAGTCTAAGTTCTGCATTAGACATTTGTCCAAAGGCAGCTTTTCCTAAAGGAGATACAAAATAAAGAATAAGACCAATCAGTAATTGTGTATGAGTTCCGATCAAAGCAAACAGTGCAATTTTGCGGTCTTTGCCAGTAAAGTCTTTTTTAGAAGTAAGACCGATGATGGCATTTACAACAGCAATTAATAAAAGCAACAGTGCTAAATAAGCCCAACCTGAATGGAACTTTTGTAGAAAATAGTACATAAATTGAATTTTTTGTTAAAACAAATATAGCAAAAAAGGCATAAAAAAAACGGCATCAGACTAAAAGTCAATGCCGTTTTTGGTATTTATTTAGATTCTAAATATTAGAAATCGTAACGTAGAGAGAAGTTCCATGTTCTTCCGAAACCAAAGAAAACCTGGTTTACGTTTGCAACTCCATTGTAAAGCATTCCGTTAGAAGCGTAAGTTCCTTTTGAACCAGCTGGTTGACCAGAAGCTACAGGAAGATTGTCGTCAGCAAAAGTATTAGTTCTTGATTCAGCAATGTAAAGTTTGTCTAATACGTTGTTAACGTTTAATCTGAAGTTAACTGATTTGTCTTTGTCTTTTCCTACTAACATTTTGTATGAAAAACCAGCATCTAATAAACCGTAAGAAGGCAATTGTAATGCTCCTTTGTTGTTTGGATCTGCAAAGTTAATCGGGCTTAATCCAGCGTACAATTTATCGTTAAAGTTGTAGTTTGCATCAAGAGTTACTCTTGTTAAAACTTCGTAAGCAGCACCTAATGAAGCTGTCATTTGAGCAGCATCACCTACTTTTACTTTGTCCATGTATACTGTTGCAGCGGTGTATCCAACTACAGGAGAGTTATCTGCCTGATTGTATGCGTTAACAGTAGCATTTCCTTTGTATTCCCAGATTCCGTAAGAGATCATACCTGTTACTTTTAATCTGTCAGTGATGTTAGAGCTTCCTTCAACTTCAATTCCAGAGTGTACCTCGTTTAATCCTAAGTATTCAGTGTAAGTATTTGGGTCAGTTGGTAATGCATTACCTTTTAAGTATCTGTCATTCCAAGTTGTGTTGTAAACGTTAACTGTAGCGTTAAAGAATCTTGAACGGAAACCGTATCCAGCCTCAAATCCAACAATTTTCTCGTTAGTAAGGTTAGGGTTTACTGTTGATCTGTTGTTTGGATAAACAGAGTTAAAGAATGGTTGTCTTGAGTAGTAACCAGCGTTTACGTAAACATTACTTTTTTCGCTAAGGTTGTAGTTAGCACCCCCTTTTACGTTTCCTCCTAAGATGTTTTTGTAAGGAGTAGAAGCTAATGGATCAGTTGGTAAATAAACGAAGTCATCTTCTCTTTTGAATCCTTGTTGAGAAACTGCTCCTTGTACGAATGCAGTTAAATTGTCTTTAGAGTACTCTAATTGAGTAAACGCACCATACCATTTTACTTTTCCAGTACTGTTGAATGAAATTTTGTCATATTGTCTTTTGTCAAAAACATTCCATTGTACGTTTGTAGCAGCTGTAGTTGTAAGACGTCTTCCAGTTGGTTTCAAACTTGCCATAGTGTTGTCAAAGAATTCACCTCCGCCTAATCTGTCGTTAACAACAGTAAAGTGGTATCCAGTATAAGTTCTTGCATCAAGACCGAAATCTAAAGTAAGTGTATTTGATAATTTTTTGTTCAGGTTAATAACCGCTCCAAACCAGTCATGAGAGTTGATAGATGAAGTTTGTGAAATACCTGATGTAGTGTTGTAAACATATGGAGATGCAGTAGTTCCTGCTCCAGTTCTACCAGTTGAAGAACTGTTTTGGTAAACACCACCAATTTGTGTTCTTGTTCTGTTTGCACCGTTAAAGTTAACTTGTCCGGTACCGTTGTTCCAAGCTTGGATTTTGTTGTAATCAACTAAACCATTAGGTGTTAAGAATACTGCACTGTTGTAAGTGTTTCCACCAATACCACCTGTTGCTCCTGCACCAGCTCCACGTCCCATAGACGCATAAACTACAGTTGAAAGTTTAGTAGTTTCATTGATTTTATAGTCCCAGTTAAAAGAAGCTACCGGTTTGTGGTAGTAGTTTTTTCTGATGTTGTAAGATTCACCATTTAAGAATCCTGCGTCAGCGTTATATCTGATGTTTGGATCTCCATTGATACCATATTTTTGGTAAGTAGCAATCGTTGGTACAGTAGATCTTTGGTTGTGCCATTGTGGCGCTCCTGTTACTGTAAGTTGGAAGTCATGCTTGTCGTTTTTTGTTCCGTATCCTAAAGCTACATAGTAGTTAGAACCTTCAAATTCAGTTCCGTTCACATATCCGTCTCCCATTGTTTGAGACAATAAGATAGAAGCAGAAAGACCATTTGCTAATTTTCCAGTACTGTATGAACCTTGAACTTTGAAGTTTCTTCCGTTTCCGAAACCAGAAGAGAAAGATCCTCCTTCTTTTCTGTCAGAAGCTTTAGTTACAATGTTGATAGTTCCTCCAACAGATGGAGTTACCAATTTTGAAGCTCCTAAACCTCTTTGAACCTGAATAGCAGAAGCTACCTCAGATAAACCAGACCAGTTACTCCAGTAAACAGAACCATTTTCCATGTCGTTAACCGGCATACCGTTGATCATTACAGCGATATTGTTTTGGTTAAAACCACGAATGTTGATTCTTGAATCTCCAAAACCTCCACCCGCTTTAGTAGCGTATACAGAAGGTGTGTTTCTTAAGATCTCCGGAAATTCCTGAGTTCCAAGTTTTTCCTGAATTTCAGCAGCTTTAATTGTAGATACTGCTACAGGCGTTTTTCTGTCTTTTGCGATGTCGACGATAGTGCTTTTTACAACAATCTCGCTTAATTCGTTAGAATTAGAAGTTAAAACGATGGTTCCTACGTTAGCTGTTCCACCCGATACTGAAAATTTTACAGTCTTGTTTTCGTAACCTAAAAAAGAAATAACGATTTCTCCTGTACTTGTTGTTGCATTAAGAGTAAATTTACCATCAAAATCTGTAGAAGTAGCAACTGTAGATCCTTTAATGACTACGTTTGCTCCTGGTAATGAGCCTACCCCATCGGTAATCATACCAGAAATTTTTCCTTGAGAAAATGCGGTTGAAACTATCATGAACAATAGTCCAGTAAGTAACCAATTTTTCATTGTCTTCATTTGTTATTTAGTTTATTGTTTTTGGCAAAATTATAACAATTAAATCAGATAGTGTTATCAAAATGTTAAGAAAATTAAGTTTTATATAATGTGTTGCGCATTAAAATGATTTTTCTATTTTTTGTTAGATAAAATGTACTTCTTTTAAATTTTTAGGCATTGATTTTGTTAAAATCGTAATAATTGTAATAGTCTTGTAGTGCTAAACTTGCAATAACCAGTAGTTTAGGTCGTTTTCGAGCCATATTTGTACGAAAAAACGCCTTAATTTTTATTAAATCAAGGCGTTTCAGTATGTTGCGCTAGAGGGCTTTTGTTAATTTTATTTGTGCTTCAAAAAGTGATTTAACAAAAAAGACGTCGAGCTGTCGTGATTTTGTACAGTCTTAGTGTTAATTTCATCCAAAATAGAATTTGCCAATTGTTTTCCTAATTCTACTCCCCATTGATCATAACTGAAAATATTCCAGATGATACCCTGCACGAAAATTTTGTGTTCGTACAAAGCGATCAATGACCCCAGGCTTTTCGGAGTTAGTTTTTGTATTAAGATCGTGTTTGTTGGTTTGTTTCCGGTGAAAACTTTAAAAGGTAACAAGTAAGAAGCTTTTTCGGCCGATAATCCCTGTTTGTCAAATTCAGCCTGAACCTGTGCAGCTGTTTTTCCGTTCAGCAACGCTTCAGTCTGAGCAAAAAAGTTTGACATTAGTTTGTTGTGGTGATCCTCATTTCCGTATAATGGTTTGACAAATCCGATGAAATCGGTCGGAATCAATTTTGTACCCTGATGAATCAATTGGAAAAACGCATGTTGAGAATTTGTTCCCGGCTCTCCCCAGATGATTGTTCCGGTTTGATAGTTTACTGGTTTTTCGTCGCGTCCAACACTTTTTCCGTTACTTTCCATGGTTGCCTGTTGTAGGTAAGGGGCCAATTTTTGAAGGTATTGGGTATATGGAATCAATGCTTCGCTTTCAGCACCAAAGAAGTTATTGTACCAAATGCTTAGTAAGGCCAAAATCACAGGGATGTTTTCGTCGAATGCTGTTGTTTTGAAATGTTCATCCATTTCATTGGCTCCTTTTAGCATTTCGTTATAGTTATCAAAACCAATTGCCAAAGAAATGCTTAGACCAACAGCACTCCATAAAGAGAATCTTCCTCCAACCCAATCCCACATTGGGAATACATTGTCAGGATTAATTCCAAATTCGGTTACTTTTTGGATGTTGGTAGAAACAGCAACAAAATGTTTGGCGATATCTTCCTGAGAAGCCGACTTTAAAAACCATTCTTTAATGGTTTCAGAGTTCGATAAAGTTTCCTGGGTAGTAAAAGTTTTGGAAACAATTAAAAACAAAGTCGTTTCCGGATTCAGTTTTTTGATTACTTCGTTTACATGATCGCCATCAACATTGGATAC
Source organism: Flavobacterium sp. (assembly GCA_023251135.1). Taxonomy (GTDB): domain Bacteria; phylum Bacteroidota; class Bacteroidia; order Flavobacteriales; family Flavobacteriaceae; genus Flavobacterium. The sequence goes on from JAHEZJ010000014.1 coordinate 90,695, forward strand.
AAAATGTAAGTTTAAATGGTTTTTGTAAAATTGTAAGGCTTCAACTGCCATAACTGGGCCAAGATCAGAACCTCCAATACCTATATTTACAACATCCGTAAAGGCTTTTCCGGTGAAACCTTTTCTTTCTCCTGAAATTACTTCGTGGCTAAATTGTTTGATTTTGTTTTTTACTTCGTAAACTTCCGGAATTACATTTTCGCCATCTACTTTAATAACGGCTGATTCCGGTGCGCGTAATGCAGTGTGCAAAACGGCTCTGTTTTCGGTTTGGTTGATGATTTCTCCTCCAAAATATTGTGAGATGGCTTCTTTTAATCCAATCGAATTGGCCAATTCCAATAAAAGAGAAATGGTCTCCTGACTGATGTTGTTTTTAGAATAATCAACAAGGAAGTCATTCCATTGTAAATTGAACTTTTCAACGCGAGTTTTGTCTTGTTGAAATAATTCTTGTATCGTAGTTTCGTGAATTGCGTTATAGTGGTTTTGTAGATTTTTCCACGCTTCAGTCCCGGTTGGGTTTGTTGTGTTTAAAGCCATTTTTTGTTTAATTGAGAATGCGGTTATAAAAAACAAAAATACTGAAATTAGTTTTTAATAGTGTAACGCTTCACGATTATATAACAATTAGTTACGAAAACGATATATGTGTTTATTTGGCCTTAATTCTTGCCGTTATGATGACAGCACCATCGTTTTCTTTTTCATTGTAAATGATGCGGCTGCTGTTTTTATTTAGAAAATCGAGTCTAATAATGTCAGATTTTTTAAGAAGCAATAATATGGTGTCCTGCTTTTTGTTGTACCTAAAAGGAACTCCGTTTATTACAATTAAAGGTGATTCTTCGATGAGATCTTCTTCAAATGCCCGGTTGATTGATTCCGCAACAAAATATTTGTTTTCTTTTTTATCGTTTAGAATAAAAGTGTGGGAATTATTGGAGCAGCCTATTGTTATTGCACAAGAAAGTAATAATAGTATCTGTTTCATTCGGGAAGTATGAAGTGGTGAGATAATGTTTGAAACAGCAGTGTTGTTTACCATATTTTCCACCAGGGCTTTTTGTTGATTTCAATCTGTTTTTTGGCTTTGTTGATTTCTATTCTTTTTGGGGCTTCAGTTTTTATGGTGGAATCATCAAAATAGAATTCGCCGGTATTGCTCATGCCAACAGGGGCTTTTGTTTTTTCTTTCCAATCCTCCGTTTGAAGTTCGGGTATTAAAGACGAGTTGATTTTAGTGGCAAATTTTTGCTTTGCTTTTTCGGTAATTTCTTCTTCAAGATTTGAAGTTGAATTTTTGAAAAGTGGAAGCGAATTTCCGGGAATGTTCAGCAGGAAGATTTGTGTTTTGTTGCCGATCTTATAAATGTCTAATACTTTAAAGAATGAATTGTCGTCTAAAAGAGCATGTCCGTTTTTTACCGAATCAGGATTAAACTTGGATAAGTCTCTCGCTCCGGCGCTTGCAATCAAAAATCTGCAATTGCCCGAAAGCCCGCCGCCAAGAAAAGACATGTCTGTAAAATCTTTTTCTTTTAGTATTTGCCCAATCTGATAAGTGGCAACTAAGTTGTCGTTTAAGGTAGTGTCTCTGTAGAATAGTTTTAAGTCTGAAAAAGTTTCATCAAGAATGTCTTTAATGCGTTTGTTTTTCATGTTTACTTCTATTTTAAAGATAAATACAGATTCTTATAGATTTCCAATACTGTCCAGTTCTCTCTTCAAAGGTTCGATTTGTTGGAAGAAACGGGTTTTGGCATTTCCTGTTAAAGACTCTCCGGTTGGTAAGTTGAGTCTTAAAGCATCAACCTGAACGCCATTTTTCCAGAATCGGTAACATACATGGGGTCCTGTTGCAAGACCGGTGCTACCAACAAGTCCGATAGTTTGTCCCTGAGTAACACGCTGACCGCGTCGAACTAAAATTCGGGACATGTGTAAATATTGAGTGGAATAAGTTCCGTTGTGTTTTACTTTTACAAAGTTTCCGTTTCCTGCGGTGTATCCTGTTGCTTCTACCGTTCCCGACGCAGTTGTTGAAATTGGTGTACCCGTTGGAGCGGCATAGTCGGTTCCTTTGTGTGCTTTCCAGGTATGCTGTACCGGATGGAATCGGTTTGCGGTAAATCGGGAAGTGATTCGGCTGAACTTAATCGGAGTTTTTAAGAAAAAGTTTTTCAGTGTTTTTCCCTGATCGTCATAATATTCAATTTTTCCTGAGGTTGTATCTCTTTCAAAAGGAAAAGCATAGATGATTTTGCCTTTGTATTCAAAGAAAGCGGCTTGAAGATCTTCAACGCCATCATAGGTTTTGCCATTGATAAAGCGTTCGGTGAAAATTAGTCCGTAGCGATCTCCCTTTTTAAGTTTGAAAAAGTCAATAGACCACGAGAATACTTTGGTGATTCTGCCGGCAAGTGCTGCTTCTACACTTTCGTTTCCTAAGGTTTCAGATAGCGAGCTTTTTAAAACACCTCCAATGATTTTGCGTTTTAAAATGACTGGTTTTATTTTTTTGTATGCTTTTGCAATACTGTCTCTAAAGTCAATCACATAATAGGTAAGGGCATCCGGCTGATAAATAAAAACCTGAAGCTTGTTTGTTTTGTTTTTAGAACGAAGTACCGTATAAGGTTTGTTGTACCGAATGGTTCTTACGTTAAAAGAATCTTTAATTTGTTCTACAACATCATAGACTTTTTTATCTCCGATATTTTGCCCCTGAATGATAGATCCAAAAGAGTCTCCTTTTTTAATGGTATCGTGAATGACATTGAAGTCGGCGTAATTAAAACCAAATTCTACTTTTTTAGTTTTTGGTTTAGTGATTTTAGTTTCAACTTTTTCAGCGGTTTTGTTACATGAAAATATCGAGAATAAAACGATTATAATTACGAATGCTTTTTTCAAACTTTTAAATTTTTTAGGAAATTAATTGGCTGCTTCATTTCCCCAATTGGACAATTCTTCTTCGGCCCACAATTTAGGAAAAAAGATGCGTCTTTGGTATTTTGGGTGCATATATTTTTGCCAATCACTTCCGCCGGTAGCTTCTCCGTTTCCTTTTCCGCTTTCCAGTATGTATTTTCTTGCAGTGTTTAGGTGCTGCATGACCCAGGTAATGTTTACCGTTTTGTCGTAATGACGCATGGCATCAATTAACTCTTGGTTTTGTTGATCTTCTAAGGGTAATTGCGTGAATTTTTGCCAGATGTTTTTTGATTTAAAAGTAGACATCTGTCTCAAAAACTGATCTTTGTATTTGTTTTCAAATTCCTGAAGCAGGTATGATTTCTCACCCGTCTGATAATCTTTTCCGGCAGCCTGCCAGTACAGATGTTCGAAGCTGGTTTCTAATGGCGTGTTTTCGTCAAAGTTGGGTTTGTATCTGCGATCGGTTAAATTGATGACATCGGTCGAAGCAAATTCAATTAATCGGTATTGTGCACTTTGAAAACCGCTGGCGGGAGTCAGTGTATTTCTGAATTTCATGTATTGGTCAACTTCCATTCCGTTTTCCATGATGCTGAAGGAGTTGGTCAGCATGTCAAAGTATCGGGTGATTCTTGAAAGTCTTTCGCTGAAAAAGGCAACCTGAATGTTTTGTGTATCGGCAATTTGATCAATTTCCCACAAAATCATTTTAAAAATTAACTCGTTTACCTGATGGTACATGATGAAAACCATCTCGTCAGGAAGCGTCGTGCGTTGTATTTGTAAGCTTAAGAGGGCATCGGTCTGAATGTAATCCCAGTAGGTGATTGGTTTTGACCAAAGTAATCCTTCTAATTGTACATCAGTTTTTTGATTTATAGCTTGGTATTTAAGGTCAATCTCTTTTAAAATTGATTCTGAATGATCAGTAGGGTTCATTATTTTTTTGCTTTAAATGGATTTTTTAATCCTTTGTATTCGTCAAGATCCGCTTTCAATGATCCGACAGCCAGATCTGCTTTTATACGTATCGGAACTTTGTTGTCGTCGTCTGTGATCCAGAGTGTTACGCTTTCTTTTTCTTTAAAAACTCTTCCTGTTTGTACTAAAGGCTTGAAGACCATCGTAGAAACGGTGCCAAATTTAGTTGTAATATCTTGACGGCCTACATATTTTAACTTAAATTTTGTGATTTCATCGTCAAAAAACATGTCAATTGTAATGGCTTCCCCCGATTTTAATTTGTCTATACTTGGATGGTTTCTCAGGTAATAAAAAGAAGAGATGATATCCTGTACATTAGGAGTAATTACTATTGTTTTCTCTGTTTTTCGTTTGTAATCTTTTACCAAAACCTTGCTTTCGGGCTGATCGAAAAAGCCTTCCTGGTTTTTGGTGTAACCGCCTTCGTTTATTTTTCGAACGTAGCGGTAAGGGTCTCCGTTTTGTTTGTCAAAATAACTCTCGTAAAGATCTTCCACTTTAAAGAAAAATTTTGACATTCCGGTGGTGTATCCTTTTCCCACAGCATGAAACACTTTTTTATTGTTGATTGTCGCATCTTTAATTTCGAGTGTCGCATAGCCGGCATTGATAATTCCGTAATGGATTCTGAATTTGAAGTATTCTCCAGTATCAAAAGCATTTTCTTTTTGAGTGTCGAAACTTAAGGTAGTGAGAATTAATAGGAGTAGAACTAATTTTTTCATAGTACATTTTTTACATTCCATTATAAAGATAAATAAATGCAAATTTTATTCCAAATGTACCAAAACAAAAAAACTCCGTCAAGGAATGACGGAGTTTTTATGCTATTAACTAACCAAAAAACTATAAATTATGAAATTTATATCAATTCGGAAGGAAACCACCCCTTCCTGATTTGCGAGTGCAAAGATAGATACAAAGTTCAAAAAATAAATGTTAAAAAGTGAGTTTAACATAACATTTGCATAAAAACCATCGTTTTACAGAGAATTTTTTTGCATAATGTAAAAAAAATGCGTTTTTATAGCGTTCCTCTCAATTCCTGTTCTCTTTCGATTGACTCAAAAAGGGCTTTAAAGTTTCCTGCTCCAAATCCTTTTGCTCCCATTCTTTGAATAATTTCGAAAAATAGTGTTGGTCTGTCCTGAACAGGTTTTGTAAATATTTGCAATAAGTAACCGTCTTCGTCTGCATCGACCATGATGGCCAGCTTTTCAATTTCGTTAATGTCTTCTTTCATCATGTCCATATGCACACCTAATCTTTCAGGAATTGCCTGGTAGTAGGTGTGAGGGGGAGCAGATAAAAATTCAACACCTCTTGCTCTCAATTGTGATACGGTTTTAATGATGTCATCTGTAGCAATGGCAATGTGCTGAATTCCGGGTCCGCCATAGAAATCTAAATATTCTTCGATTTGAGATTTTTTCTTTCCTTCTGCCGGTTCATTAATAGGGAATTTGATTCTTCCATTTCCATTCGACATTACTTTACTCATCAATGCTGAATATTCTGTGGTAATTTGTTTGTCATCAAATGACAAGAAATTTACGAATCCCATAACGTCTTCGTAGAATTTTACCCAGGTATTCATTTCATTCCAGCCTACATTTCCAACCATATGGTCGATGTATTTTAAACCGGTTGGTTCCGGATTGTAATCCGATTTCCATTCTTTATACCCCGGAAGGAAAATACCGTTGTAGTTTTTTCTTTCTACGAAAATGTGAACCGTTTCTCCGTAAGTATAGATTCCTGAACGAATCACTTCTCCAAATTCGTCTGATTCAACCGTTGGCTCCATAAAAGAACGGGCGCCACGTTTTATCGTTTCTTCATAAGCACTTCTGGCATCTTCAACCCAAAGAGCTGCTACTTTTACACCGTCACCGTGTTTTTTAAGATGTTCGTGTATTGGTGAATCCTGTGTTAAAGGTGTTGTCAGAACGATTCTGATTTTGTCCTGCTTTAAAACATAAGAGGCTTTGTCTTTTACTCCGGTTTCCAGTCCGGCATAAGCTAATGACTGATACCCGAAAGCCGTTTTGTAATAATGTGCCGATTGTTTGGCATTACCAACGTAGAATTCTACATAATCGGTTCCTAATAATGGAAGGAAATCCTGTGCTCCTTCAAAGATTTTTTCTAATCCGTATTCTACTGATTTTACTTCTTTTGACATGATGTTTATTTGTTTAACCGGTTAATCGTTTAATTGATTGAACCGAAGTGTTGTTTTTAAGATTTGTTTTTTACCGCAAAGCACGCGAAGTTATTTCGCAAGGTTCGCAAAGTTGTTGTAGCGATCTTCGCGTAAAATCCTTGCGAACTTTGCGGTTAGATCGAAAGTGGAATTACTCCGTCCAGGATTTGTAATACTGACCGTCGTCAAGACCCATGGCTTCTTCTGTAACCATTAATGGACGGAAAGTATCAACCATAACGGCTAATTCCTGAGTTTCTTTGTGACCAATGCTGCGTTCCATCGCACCTGGTGCCGGACCGTGTGGAATTCCTTTTGGGTGTAAAGTGATATGACCCTGCTCAATGTTGTTACGGCTCATAAAGTCACCGTCCACGTAATAAAGTACTTCATCAGAATCAATATTGCTGTGGTTGTAAGGTGCCGGAATTGCTTTCGGATGATAATCGTAAAGTCTTGGGCAGAAAGAACAAACGACAAAAGTGGCCGTTTCGAATGTTTGGTGTACCGGAGGCGGTTGGTGAACACGTCCCGTTATAGGTTCAAAATTATGAATGGAAAATCCGTATGGGAAATTGTAACCGTCCCAACCCACTACATCAAAAGGATGTGTGGCGTAAACCACTTCGTGAATCATGCCTTCTTTTTTGATTTTAATTAAAAAATCACCTTTTTCGTCATGTGTTTCCAGTTCGTTTGGCAAAATAAAATCGCGTTCGCAAAACGGCGAGTGCTCTAAATGTTGTCCCGATTGGTTTTTGTAACGTTTTGGAGTATAAAAAGGAGAGTATGATTCGACATAAAAAAGTCGGTTTTCTTCCGTCTCAAATTCTATTTGGTAAATAATGCCTCGTGGAATAATCAAGTAATCCCCATATTCAAAAGGGATGTTCCCCAACATGGTTCTTAATTTTCCTTTTCCTTTGTGGATGAAAAGCATCTCATCGGCATCGGCATTTTTGTAGAAATAATTTCGAAGTGATTCTTTAGGAGCAGCCAATCCAATAATACAGTCTTTGTTGACCATCATGGCTTTGCGGCTGTCCAGAAAATCATTTTCCGGTTTTAATTCAAAACCTTTAAAAAGTAATGATTTTATGTTTTTTCCGATGGCAATTTTAGGCTCAACGGAATAAGAGTTTAAAATTTCTTTTACCTGAGTTGGTCGGTGTACGTGGTACGACAATGACGAATGTCCGTGAAAACCTTCGGTTCCAAATAATTGTTCGTAGTAGAAACCTCCGTTAGGTTTTTCGAATTGTGTATGTCTCTTTTGAGGGAAGTCTCCAAGTTTATGATATAATGGCATGGCTTTTCTATTAGATAATTTGAAAATTAGATAATTTGAAAAATTTGAATTGTGTGAACAGATAATCAGCTCAATTCTTATAATTGACTAATTATCTCAATTCGATAGCTTCACTCAGGATTTCTCTTGATGAGGAATTGAAGATACTCTAATAAACCTGTCCATTTTGTTTTCATTATAACAAATGTCGTAATTTTTGCTGAGTAAAATTATAAATTATATCATTTATAAACATGATTTATTTTACTTTTTTTTGATATAATTTTTAAATGGCAAAAAAATAGTACAATTTTATTGAATTATTCTTGGCCTTAGTGCTAAAATGAAAATCCAATACTAAACCAGGTGTAGCTTTTAGACAGCTCAGGTGACCAGGATTGTTTGATTTCGATTGGGCCAATGATGGTTTCTAATCCATAACCAACTGCGTATCCGGAGTATTTTGGCATCGAAATCCAGTCGACCTTAGTAAAAATATCGTCTCCTAAATTGGCGAAATTGGCAGATAAGTTAACGTGATTCTTTTTAAAAATTTCATAATCTAAGGTAATAGCGGTTTTTATAAAGCTGTTTCCGGCTATACTTAGAAAGTCATATCCATAAAAATAATTGAAGTTATTGATTTTGCTGTAACCATACCCTCCAAGTATAAAATCGAAAAACGGAACGCTGTCGCTGCCAATATTAAATCCGGCATCGGCTTCAATTTTTACGGTAGCTTTTCTGAACAGTGTTTTTGCAAATGCAATTTCGGCCTGTGCAATCGAGAACGGTTTAAACTGATGGGTGTAATCGGATGACGCCAGATAGGTTTGCAAGTCGGTAGAAAAATACAAGCCTGAGTGAGGGAAACTCTTTTTGTCAAACGAATCGTATTTTAAATAACCAAAAAGGCTAAAGTAGTTGCTCTTTTCGATAATGTTCCCTGTAGTGTTAAGTGTAGGCGAGTTGATTTTTAAATATTTGTGTTCAAAACCACCGCCCATGAGGAATTTTTGCACAAAGATGGTTTGAAAATAAGCCTGATTGGTGATGTCTAAGAAATCAACATTAATGAGGTTTATATTTGGAGTCTGTGTGGTTAAGGTGCTGATGCTTGTGGTAACATTTCGATTGAATTGGTTCAATCGGGACTGAAATCCAAAGCTGATATTAAAACCGTTTTCCACATAATAATTGAAATCGTATCTAAAGTTATCTCCCAAAATAACGTCAATAGAAGTAACATCATTTTTTAAGAAGGTCTTTTTATGGGTAAGATTGAGCAGGATACCACTTTTGTAAAGTCCGTCATAATGCAGGCCCAGTTTTAAAAAAGTCTGGGTTGGGTTTTCTTTTAAAACGATATCAAGATTGTCCTGCTGCTCATTCGGCTCCAGGCAATACGATATGGTACTAAAGTTCTGGGTAGCATTCAGATTATTGATTCCGGTTTTAAGATCGCCATAGGTGATGGTGCTTCCGGGTTTAAAACGAAGTTTTCCGCGAATGTATTCTTTGGTGTAATTCTCGAGGTTTTCGCTGTTTATTTCTTTAATCTCGAGTGTATCGGTAACGATTTTTAGTTTTGGTTTTTTATAAAAATGCGTTTCATCGGTCAAAGATTTAATTCTTTCATAAACGGCAAAGGCTGCTTCTTCTCCTTTTCGGATGATTTCTTCTCCTTTGTCAAATGAGATTACGCCATAATCACGAATGTCCGGTTTGATATAAACATCGGTATCCTTGATTTTGCTTTTCATTTTATCAATAGATTGCAAATTGGTAATCTGTACCAGTATTTTAGTTGCGTTTTTAAGGTTTTTGCGGTTCATAAGATCGTCCTGCACATCCACACCAATAATAATATCGGCGCCCAGATTGCGCACTTCTTTTATGGGATAGTTATTGACCACACCGCCATCAACCAATAAATTTCCATCAATTTCAACAGGGGTGAACAGGGAAGGGAATGCCGCACTTGCCATCATGGCCTGAACGAGATTTCCTTTGTTTAGTAAAACTTCTTCACCGGTTTCAATATTGGTACCAATACACAAAAAGGGGGTCGGGAGTTTGTTGAAATCACGTACATGACGTACATTTCGCGTAAGGCCGCTTAACAAATTATAGTTGTACATTCCTTTAGAGAGCGCTTCCGGAATTCCGATTTTAAAGTTACTGAAAGGCAAAACGATGGCGTATAGTTCGTCATTTTTTTTACCATAAAAGTTTTTGGACGAACGCGGAATGTAATCGTTGATGAGTTCGTCGAAGTTGGTCTTTTTGAAAATGGAATCGATTTGTGTTGCATTATAACCGGAAGCATAAAGTCCGCCAATTATAGATCCCATACTCGTACCGCCAATAAAATCGATTTTGATTCCGGCTTCTTCGAGAACCTTTAGAACTCCAATGTGTGCAAATCCTTTGGCTCCTCCACCGCTTAAAACTAATCCAATTTTTGGTCTTTTCAGACTGTCTTTTTTTTGTTCCTGCGAGAATGCTTTTTGTGGATTTAGTAATACTACAACAAGTAAGAGGGCTGCGCTCCACATGGAAAATGACAACTGCGAAATACAAAGAGGCTTTCCTTTCTGGAAGAAAAGAGCAACTTTAGAAAAATCTTTTTCCAGTGAAGAAAAAGAACGTTTCGATGTGGTATTTTCGTGGGGCAGTCGATCAGTACGCATAAAGATAACTAGTTGGTTTTGTAAAAGTCGACAATTTTTTTGGCTTTTGACACTCCTATGATATCGGATATTTCTTTTTCAGTCGCTAATTTCAATCTTTTAACACTTTTGAAATGTTGTATTAACGTGAGCATCGTTTTTTCGCCAATGCCTGGTATGCTTTCTACGGAAGAGTTGAGTGCTGCCTTGCTTCGTTTATCTCTGTGAAAAGTAATTCCAAAGCGGTGTGCCTCGTTTCGTAATTGCTGAATTACTTTTAAAGTTTCAGATTTTTTATCGAGATATAACGGAATTGAATCACCCGGATAGAATAATTCCTCGAGTCGTTTCGCAATTCCAATGATCGCAATTTTGCCGCGAAGTTCTAAGGCATCAATACTTTTTAATGCGGCAGAGAGTTGTCCTTTTCCACCGTCAATAATGATTAATTGTGGTAAAGGTTCATTTTCGTCTAACAGTCTTTTGTAACGGCGGTATACGATTTCGGTCATCGAAGCAAAATCGTCAGGACCTTCAACGGTTTTGACGTTAAAGTGACGATAGTCTTTTTTGCTGGGTTTCCCGTCTTTAAAAACAACACAGGCTGCGACCGGATTTGTTCCCTGAATGTTTGAGTTATCAAAACATTCGATATGACGTGGTTCAACAGGCAATCGCAGGTCCTTTTGCATTTGTGCCATGATTCGGTTGGCATGTCGGTCGGGATCTATAATTTGTAACTGTTTGAGTTGTTCAATTCGGTAAAACTTTGCATTTCGAATCGAGAGCTCCAGTATTTGTTTTTTGTCTCCCAACTGCGGAACGGTAGTTTTGATGTTTTCGCCCAGATCCATTTCAAACGGAACGATGATTTCTTTAGAGAGCAACTGAAAACGCTCGCGAAGTTCTATAATGGCGAGTTCTAATAATTCTTCATCGGTTTCGTCCAGTTTTTTCTTGATTTCTAAGGTATGCGAACGTATAATCGACCCGTGCGAAATCTGTAGAAAGTTAACATAGGCGGCACTTTCATCCGAAACAATCGAGAAAACATCAATATTGGTAATCTTCGGATTTACAATGGTCGATCGCGACTGGTAATTCTCGAGGACATCAATTTTTTCTTTTATTTTTTGAGCTTCTTCAAAACGTAGATCTTTTGCATATTGAGTCATCAGTCGTTTGAAGTCTTTCATGCTTTCTTTGAAATTTCCTTTCAGGATTTCGCGAATCGCATCGACTTGCCGCTGATAGTCTTCCAAAGATTCCAGTCCTTCACAAGGGCCTTTGCAATTGCCAATGTGATATTCGAGACAAACTTTAAATTTTCCTGAATCGATGTTGGATTGGCTCAAATCGAAATTACAGGTTCTTAAAGGATACAATTCCTTGATTAAATCGAGTATGGTATGTACCGTTTTGAAACTGGTGTAAGGGCCAAAATATTCAGAGCCGTCTTTGACCATTTTTCGTGTAGAGAATATTCTCGAAAAAGGTTCTTTCTTGATGCAGAGCCAAGGGTAAGTTTTATCGTCACGAAGCAGCACATTGTATCGTGGCTGCAGGGTTTTGATCAGGTTGTTTTCCAATAAAAGCGCATCGGTTTCTGTGGGAACCACGATGTGTTTTATGGTTACAATTTTTTTAACCAGAACATTGGTTTTGGCGGTATCGTGTATTTTATTGAAATAAGAGGAAACTCTTTTTTTTAAGTTTTTGGCTTTTCCAACATATAAAATCTTCCCGTCTTTATCATAATATTGATACACGCCCGGATTGTCAGGCAAGGTTTGGATTTGAAGATCTAAGGACGGTTTATGCATTCTGTTTTATTTCTGAAGATAGCGGTTGTGCTTTTTAAAGAACCTTTCGGCGTTTAAAAACCTTAACATTGATTTAGTTTCAAATTTACGAAATCAAAAGAATAATTTCTATATTTAGATTTTATAATTCTACATGAAAAACAGTAAACCCCTGATTATTTTTGGCGAAGCAATTTTGCCGGGTGAGAATAAAACGATAAACGTTGAAATTGCGCGCCTGCACACCACCACAAAACTTAATATTCCGGTTATTGTACGCCGTTCTAAAATAGAAGGTCCTGTTGTTTTATTTTCGGCAGGAATCCACGGCGACGAGATCAACGGTGTCGAAGTGGTCCGACAAATTATCAGCAAAAAAATCAATCGCCCTTCGAGAGGAACTATTATTTGCATCCCTATTATCAATATGTACGGTTTTGTAAATAAATCGAGAGAGTTTCCTGACGGACGTGACCTGAACCGGGTTTTTCCGGGAAGTAAAAAAGGTTCTCTGGCAAGCCGTTTTGCTTATCATATTGTGGCCGAAATTTTACCGATTATCGATTATGCAGTTGATTTTCATGCCGGAGGAGCAAGCCGTTTTAATGCCCCGCAGATTAGAATCACGCAGAACAATCCCGAGTTGAAAACACTTGCCGATGTGTTTAACGCGCCTTTTACTTTATACTCTAAAAATATCAACGGTTCTTTCCGAAATACCTGCGAAAAAGCCAATGTAAAAATGCTGCTTTTTGAAGGAGGAAAATCGCTGGATATTAATGATTTTGTTGCAAATGAAGGGGTAAAGGGAGCAAAGCGTTTGTTGCATTATTTAAAAATGCTGGATTCGAAACAGCTGGTGGAAATAGAGGATGAGCCTTCGATTTATATTAAAAATTCGGTTTGGCTGCGTGCCAAATGCTCAGGCCTGCTGCACGATTATAACAGGATTGGACGTTTTGTAACCAAAGGAACTATCTTAGCCATTATTACAGATCCGTTTGGTAAATTTGAACAAAAAGTAAAAGCACCTCATGACGGATTTGTGATTAACGCCAATCACTCGCCGATCGTGTACGAAGGGGACGCCATTTACCATATGTCTAAAAACAGTGATGAACATGCCGACGAATAAAAAAGAGTTACGATTACACTATAAAAGCCTTCGAAAAGAACTTTCGGAAAATGATATCGAAGAAAAAAGTCTGGCTATTGCCAATGCTTTAATCCAATTGCCCATTTGGGATAAAACTTATTACCACGTTTTTCTTCCGATTGAGGAACAGCGGGAAGTCAATACCGAATATGTTTTGCATTTGCTTTCGGGAAAAGATAAAGAAATAGTGGTTTCAAAAAGTGATTTTGAAACCCGGGGCATGACCCATTTTTTGTTGACGGACAATACGAGAATCAAGAAAAACGAATACAATATTCCGGAACCCGTAAATGGTTTGCCTGTCCCGTCTGAAACCATTGAAGTAGTTTTTGTGCCGCTTTTAGTTTTTGATGGCTTTGGAAATCGGGTAGGTTATGGAAAAGGTTTTTACGATAAGTTTCTTGCGGAATGCAAACCGGAGACGATCAAGATTGGACTTTCCTTTTTTGAAGCCGAGCATCAGATTGCAGATGTCTTTGAAGCAGATGTGAAGCTGGATTACTGTGTGACGCCTTTAAAAACCTATACTTTTGGATTGTAAACCGTAGAAGCGATATAAGTAAATTTATTACTCAAATAGTCTGAAGTCTAATTTTTCTTATAGCATTTATGTGATTTTGAAACAATTAGAGCCTAAAATGAAAATCCCAAATACCATTTTAAAATTGGTATTTGGGATTTTTTATTTGAGTTTTGAAGAAATTTTATTTTACTTCTTTAATGGTTGAAGCATCAATCCAGCCTTCTGTTCCGTCCGTTAATTCGATTTTTTTCCAGCCTCCAACAGTTTCTAAAACGTAGACTTTGGCTCCTTCATGTAACAAAGTAATGGCAGAGCCTGCTTTTTGCGGTTCACTGCGAATTTCACTCAATTCGGCAAAAACAATTGCAGGACGATCGTTGTCAAAATGATTTTTTTCAGACATTCCTGCCGAAACACTTAAAAGCAAAGCTACCAAAAGAACAAACATTCCAATGAAGTAAATTCTTTTCGAAAGGGTCAGCTGAGAAAAGTAATAGCCAATAAAAGTCAATAAGAAGGCGAAAGCAATTGCGATCGAAATGATAGCCCAGGTATTGTAATTGAAGATACCGGTAAAGTTTTGAATCAGTTTTGCGAAGCCTACTTTTGGAACTTCTTTGATTTCGTCAATGGTTAGTTTCTTGGCAAATTTTAAGTTGTTTAAGGTCTCCGGATCATGTGGTTTTAAGACCAGTGCTTTTTCGTAGTTATAGATCGAAGGAGCGACTTTGTTTAATTTGTAATAACTGTTTGCCAGATTAAAATACAATTCTGCCGATTGCTGTTTGTCTTCTTTGATAATGCTTTCATATACATCAACGGCTTGTTGATATTGTCCTTTTTGATACAACGCATTTCCCTTTTCAAAGCTGCTCTGAGCAAAGAAAACCTGAGTAATTAATAAAAAAAGGTACACGACTATGTTTTTCATTTTATTTCTTTTAAATCCGACCGATTTTTAAAACCAGTCGGATTTGAGTTTATTTAAGTTTAAACAATTTGCTTTTCTAAATCCGAAATGATCAAAACAGCTTTGTCAAAATCCTGCTGGATTGACGCGCTTGATGCCGGAGCATATCTTGCGAATTCACAGTTTTCAGTCAGATCAATAAAACTCTGTACAGATTCCGGGTTGGCACTTCTGGACAGTAACAATTCGCGAATATTATCCTTACTCATTTCTGAGGTTTCAATATGCAGTTTTGCTTTCAGGAAATTGTGCATTGCTTTTTCCAGCGCGATATAAAATGGTTCTTTGTTGTTAAGCTGTTTTTTAGCTTCAGATAAATATTTCTTCGCCAGCTTGTTGTTCATTTTAATACGGTTTCCGGTAACATCACCGTCAATGGCTTCTTTTCGTTTCTTAGCCAGAATAATAATTGGCAGAATAACGAAAGGCAGGTACAATAAAATATAGTACAAATTAGAGCCGTAAAAATCGTTTTTAGCAATAGCTACTAAAGTTGTTTTAGGCTTGATGTATTTAAATTGTTCTGTTTTTGCAATTACGTTTTTAGAGGCGTGTGCCGTAGCATTTGCTTCTGCCTGCATCGGACCGTCTAAAACATCAATCATAATTTCCTGAGAAGTGATCGTTTTATAGGAACCGGTACTCAAATCAAAATAAGAAAATTGCATCGGTTTGATCGCATACTTCCCTTTGTATTGTGGAATGATGGTGTATTTGTCGCTAATTTTTCCAGACATTCCCGACAGTGAAGTGGTTACCTTTTCGTCGTGTACAGGATCGTACATTTCTAAGGCATTAGGCACGACAGGTTTTGGCAATGTAAACAACTTCATGTTCCCGTTTCCGGTGGCACTCACAAACAAGTCAAGGCTTTCTCCGTTCTTCAAAGTTGTTTTAGAAGGGGTCACCGTAAAATTAAATTTACCCACTGCACCTCCAAAACCTTCAGGTTTCGTAGCTTCCGGCAAAGGACGTACGTTGATTGTTTTAGCACCTGCTGAAACCACTTTGTTGTCGTCGCTTACAATCATCTGACCAAACATATCACGACGGTTGGTTGGCAGCTGCACACCTATGTCCAGTGAAAGCGGTTCAATAGTAAGTCTTCCTGATTTTTGAGGATATAAAATGGTCTTTTTTAAGATAACATAATAACATCTTTGCCCCTGATAACTTCCCTGTTCAACAGCCAGTTGTTTGATATCGATATTCTGATTCCAGAAGTCGTTGTATTTAGGTTTTGCCAGTTCTTTAAAGCCTGTTACATTGATATAATTGAAATACAATTTGTATACCACCGTAATTGGTTCATTCAGATATGGATTTGTCTTTGAAATTTCGGCTACAAGATTGAGCATTTCATCGCCTGTACTGGACCCTTGCGGTCTGTCATTCGGATCTCTTTCCTGTGCAACGGCATTGGTTACCACAATCTTTAAAGGTGCCGTTTTGTAAACCTGACCATTGTATTCAATTGCGGCCTGTTTGATCGTTACAGTCCCTTTGCGGTCGGGCTGTAAAATATAAGAATAGATTTTTTGAAAAGAACTTCTTCCATTAATCCAGGACTGACTTATTTGCTGGCTGGGTCCGGCTACAATTTTAAAACCATCAAATGTAGGCTGGTCAAAGTTGTCTCCATCCACATTCATGATGAAGTCAATACGCAGTCTTTCATTCACGCCAAGCGTGTTCTTGCTTACTTTGGCTTCAAATTGAACCTGAGCCATAAGCCCCTGAAAAGTGAATAGTAATAGAATTAAATATCTTTTCATTACTTGTTTAATCGGTTTGTTGTTTATAGTTTGTTGTTGGTTGTTTGTAGTTTATGGTTGGTTTAAGAACTATAAACTATAAACGACAAACAATCGGTCTACCAGTCTTTTTCTGTTTTTTTAGGGTTACCTTTTACCTTTTGGGCATTTACTTTGTCCTGAATTTTCTTTTCTTCGTTGTTTACCGCATCTAGTAAATTCTGAACTCTTTCTTTGGATATTCCTCCCGGCATTGGTTTTGGCTCCCCTTTGTTGTCGGATTTGTCATCTTTCTTAGGGTCGTTTTTGCCGTCTTTTTTATCCTTGTCTTTGTCGCCTTTATCGTCTTTCTTCTGATCGTCTTTTCCGTCCTTTTTGTCTTTATTGTCGCCGTCTTTTTTCTGATCGTCTTTTTTGTCGTTCTTTTTATCCTTATTCTTGTCTTTGTTTTTATCGTTTTTCGGAGGATTTTCTTTTAATTTTTGTTTGGCCAAAGCATAGTTGTAACGCGATTCTTCGTCAGTCGGATCGTTGCGCAAAGCTTCTTTGTAGGCTTCAACGGCCTGAGTATAATTTTTCTCTTTCATGAAAACATTTCCTAAGTTGTGAAATGCTTTGTGTTTTTCAGGTCTTGTTTTTGAATTTTTGATGGCTTTCGCGTAAGCAAACTTGGCTTCAGAAGCTTGATTTTGTCTGTAAATTGTATTTCCCAGATTATAAGGGGCAGTCGCGCGTTTTGGGAATTTTGACTCAGAAATTCTGTAGTTGGCTTCGGCATCAGTAAATTTATTCTGCTTATATTCCTCATTGGCGTCAGGCAATGTTTTGTCTTTCTCCTGAGCAGAAACTGCCAAAGAAAATGTTAGTAAAATATAAAGAAGTAAATTTTTCATTCTAATTTTTTATGTTTTTAGTGGGCCACAAATTGTACCAATTGGCACTAATTTAATTGTTTCTTATTTTTGAATCTCACAAAGACATTTTTTACTTTGTGTAATTAGTGGCTAACTTTAATTATTTCTTTTCGTTAAATAAATTCAACTCTTTAATCCAGTTTGTTTTTCTTTCTAAAAGGAAAATATCTAAAAACAACAACAGAAAGGCGAATCCGATGAACCACTGAAATTGGGATTGAAAATCGGCCATTTGAGTAGCTTCAAATTCTGTTTTCTGGATATTGTTCAGGGCATTCTTGACGTATTCCAGAACTTCCTTTGTATTCCCGCCGTAAACATAGCCACCTTTAGTCGCTTTTGCAATAGTTTTTAAACCTTCCTGATTTAATTTTGTAATAACCGTCTCTCCGTTTTGGTCTTTTTGATAGCTTCTGACTACTCCGTTTTCTTTTAACGGAATGGTACTTCCTTTTTCAGTTCCAACACCAACGGTAATGATTTTCATTCCCATTTTATTGGCTTCTTCGGCAGCGGCTGAGGCACCTTCAGAGTGGTCTTCTCCGTCCGAAATCAAAATCAACAGTTTGCTGGTTTTACTTTTTTCGTCAAAATAAGTCGAAGACAATCGAATGGCTTCGTCCAGCGAAGTTCCCTGCGAGGAAACCATATCAGGAGTCATGCTTTGCAGAAACATTTTGGCCACGCTATAATCGGAGGTAATCGGTAAAACCGGGAAAGCGCTTCCGGCATAGGCCACAATTCCAATTCTGTCGCTTCCTAAATTGTTGATGATTTGGGAAACCAATTGTTTACTTTTCTCCAAACGGCTTGGTGCAACATCTTCGGCAAGCATACTTTTTGAAACGTCAACGGCAAAAACAATATCGATACCTTCTCGTTTTACAGTTTCCATTTTGGTCCCAATCTTTGGATTCACCAATCCAATAATCAAACAGGCAAGTGCCAAAAGCAATACCGATAATTTTAATACAGGTTTAAAAACAGAACGTTCAGGGCTCAGTCTTTTTACCATTTCAAGATCACCAAATTCGCGTTGCTTTTTCTTCTTCCAATACATATTGAAAAGGAAAATACACGCCACAATCGGGAGTAAGAATAAAAGGTATAAATATTTTTTTTCGTCTAATTCCATATAATTTTTAAAATTCCAATCCCATCGTTGAGGGGATAAATTCCAAATTCCAACTTTTTTCTAATTTTCAATACTTAAATTCCAAATTCCAGTTTTGTTATTTGGTATTTAAATTTTGGAATTTTTTGATTTTTCCAAAATCAAATAAAGCTTCTGTAAACCGTATTTCGTAAACCTACTTCCAATAATAGTAAAAAGGCTGCTAATAAAACAAATCCTCTGTACTTTTCATCGTAATCGTAGAATTTTAACTCTTGTATTTCAGTAGTTTCTAACTTATTGATTGCATTGTATATTTCGGCCAATCGATCGTTGCTTGTGGCTCTAAAATAAGTTCCGTCTGTTTTACGGGCGATGCTTTTCATGAGTTGTTCGTCGATTTCTACTTTTTGCATTTTAAATAAGAAACCTCCGTTTGGCGCGTATGCATATGGAGACAGAGCCATTCCGTTGGTACCAATTCCAATGGTATATACTTTTATTCCGTATTGTTTTGCAATGTCTGAAGCGGTTTCAGGCTCGATAAAACCGGCGTTGTTTACACCATCGGTCATTAAAATAATGACACGGCTTTTTGCCTTACTGTCTTTTAAGCGGTTTACAGCTGTTGCCAATCCCATTCCAATTCCAGTTCCGTCTTGCAGTACCGTATCGTATTTGATTCCTTTTATGGCTTCTAATATAATGGCTTTGTCACTTGTAACAGGCGTTTTGGTGTAGGCTTCTGAGGCATATAATACCAATCCGATCCTGTCATTAGGTCTTTCTTCAACAAAATCTGCAGCCACTCTTTTTAAAGCTTCCATACGGTTTGGCTTTAAATCTTTGGCCAGCATACTCCCCGAAACGTCAATTGCCATTACAATATCGATTCCTTTTGTGGTTTTAGTCTGATTGCTGATGTCAACCGTTCTTGGTCTTGCTAAAGCAATGATTAAAGAGCTTAAGGCAATAACCCTGAAAACATATAAACAAGGTTTTAATCTGGTCAGCAGTGATTCGCTGTTTTTGAAACCCTGCGTTGAACTCATCTTTAAAGTCGCCGACTGCTGGTTGCGTTTCCAGAAGAACCAGGCGATCGCAATTGGAATTAACAGAAATAACCAAAAGAATTCCGGATTTAAAAAAGTTATCTTATTCATTAGTTACTCGCTTTTCTAAGTTCGACAGAATTTAATATTCTGGTTGTAATATCATTCGCATAAGTGTCTCCTTCTTCGTGTAAAATCAGGATTTGTTGTAATCCCTGATCCTGTTTAAAGAGTAAAAGTTCATAATATGCTTTTGAGCTTGTTTTGTCAATCGGATTGAAGACCGTCATGGTTCCGTATCCTTTTAGTCCCTGAACGCCTTCGTTGGTTTGAAAATCTTCTTGTTTTACAATAATATTTTGTCCGCCCTGAGCTTCAATAACTTTTAGAGAACCTTCTAATGCTTTGGCCAGATCAAGTTCTACCGGATTTTTAAATTTGCTTGTTGAAACGGTTACATAGAAATTACCCACCATGCTTCCATAAGCAAAAAGCTGCATTTCTTTGATGAGCGCCATGGTTTCTTTCGGAAGCACTTTCTGCGTATCCATACGTTTTAAAACCTTTGGCGTCTCGATTAAAATACCCGGATTTCCGTACTCACTTTTTACCCATTCTCCCTCTAATAATTCTTTCGACGGATGTCCGATTACATTATCTTTTACATAAGTGAAACCTTTGGTAACGATAAAAAAGGCTGTAGTAGCTAATACTAAAAACAAAACAGAGCCTACCGAAATCGCAATGCGTTTGTTGCGTTTCTTTAATAACTGCAGCTTAATCTGCTTTTGCTTTTGTGCTTCGTTCAACAATTGATCTTCTTCCTCTGCCGGAACTTCGGTTGGAATAGCATTATCAAGGGTTAAGATTACTTTTTGAATTTTATTTCGGTCTTCCGTAATTTCAAACTCTAAAGGTTTAGACTTCGCAAATTTTACCAAATCCGCCTGACGCAGCACACGTTCTAAGTTTTCAACGGTTTCCGGAGTTAAAGTCATTTTCTTTTTGGTCGAAGCCGTTCTGATGGCCTGAATCAGTTCAGAAGTGGTGCTTTCCATGGCCGGAATGTGAATGGCTTCTTCGATATAGTTTCGGGCGATATCCGTTAGTTCACTGTAGTATTCTTTAATTTCGCCTTTTTGCACCAATTCTTTTTGCTCCAGATTGTTTAGTAGGCTGGTCGCCTTTTCGATAGGTGTTTTGTAAACTTCCTCTTCTATCTTTTTCTTTTGGTGTTTCTTAACGTACCAATATACAAAAGCACCAATGGCCAGAATTACAATCAGAATTAAAAGATAAAGCCACCATTTGCCCATGCCGCTATCGGCTGGAGTGATGTCTTTGATGTCGTACATTTTTTGTTGCAGGGTGTCGACTTTTACATTCGCCACTTCAACACGAATAGAATCTGTTAAGTAAGGTTTTTTGTCAATTAAAATCTTAATGGCCGGAATGGTATATTTTCCGGAATCAAATTGTGTTAAACCATATTTTTTGATCAGTTCGTAAGTGTCATTTTTCTTTACGGTATCAATCGGATACGATTGAATCACCTCTAAAGGACCTATGTTTTTTAGTTTCGGAAAAACAACGGTAGACTTCGAACTTACAACCGTTTTTAAGGTTAGTTTAAATTCGGCGCCAATTTTATTTTTTGTAGTATCAATGCTTGTCTCTACTTGTTTTTGTTGCGCAAAAACAGCGGAAGAAAGTAAAAATAAAAATATGTAAAATTTTAATTTCATTTGATTTTTGATTTCAGATTTTAGTCTAAAATGAATGCTTAAAAAGGACACGCGGATGACACAGATTTAAGCAGATTTTATTTTTTGGGATATTTATATTCTTTAAAATCTAATATTCTAACAATCTAAGAAGTCTAACAATCTAAATTATCTTGATTTGAAATAACCTAATAATTTGGTCACATAATTTTCGTCGACTCTTGTATTTACGACTCCTGCTCCCGATTTGCTGAAAATATCTTTGAAATAGTTTACGCGCTCCTGGTAATGTTTTTCGTAATTGAGTCGCACTGTTTTTGAACCGGTATTGACTAATTGTACTTTCCCTGTTTCAGCATCAAGCATACTCACCATCCCTAAATTTGGAATTTTTTCCTCGCGGATATCGTATACGCGAACGCCGGTTATGTCATGTTTTTTAGAAGCAATTTTTAAAGTCTGCTCGTAATTTTCAGACATAAAATCGGAAATCATAAAAACGATAGCTTTCTTTTTTTGTGTTCCGGACAGGAATTTCAAAGCTTGTGAAATATCGGTTTTGTGACTTTTAGGTTCAAATTCAATTAACTCACGAATGATTCGCAGTACATGAGAACGTCCTTTTTTTGGGGGAATATACAACTCTACATTGTCAGAGAATAATATTAAACCAATTTTATCATTATTTTGTGTAGCCGAAAAAGCCATCGTTGCCGCAATCTCGGTGACGATGTCTTTTTTAAACTGACTTTTTGAACCAAAACCTTCAGAGCCCGAAATATCCACCATTAAAACCATGGTTAGTTCGCGTTCTTCTTCAAAAACTTTTACGTGGGCTTCATTGTAGCGCGCCGTTACATTCCAATCGATGTTACGAATGTCATCGCCATATTGGTATTGACGTACTTCACTAAAAGTCATCCCTCGCCCTTTAAAGGAAGAGTGGTATTCTCCCGAAAAGATATGATTGCTCAGTCTTTTGGTTTTGATTTCTATTTTCCGTACTTTTTTTAAAAGCTCTTTTGTATCCATTTCTTTAGTTTTCAGTCGCAGTTTTCAGTCGCAGTTTACTTAATAAGGGGGTTACTGTGACTGAAAACTGAAAACTATTTTTAAGGTACTTCAATCTCGTTTACGATTTTGTTGATAATGTCTACAGAAGTAATGTTTTCGGCTTCGGCCTCATAAGTAATACCCACTCTGTGACGCAGAACATCATGTACAACTGCACGAACATCTTCGGGAATTACATAACCACGACGTTTGATGAAAGCGTAACATTTTGCTGCATTCGCTAAATTGATACTTCCACGTGGTGATGCTCCAAAACTGATAAGAGGTTTTAAGTCGGCAAGTTTGTATTTCTCCGGATAACGGGTAGCAAAGATGATATCTAAGATATATTTTTCGATTTTTTCGTCCATGTAAACTTCACGAACAGCTTCCTGCGCACGCAGAATTTGCTCTACAGAAACTACAGGATTTACTTTTTCGTAACTTCCTTTTAGGTTTTGACGAATTACAAAACGCTCTTCGTCAATTTTTGGATAGTCAATTACAGTTTTAAGCATAAAACGATCGACTTGCGCTTCCGGAAGCTGGTATGTTCCTTCCTGTTCTACCGGGTTTTGGGTGGCAAGTACTAAGAATGGACGATCTAGTTTGAAAGTGGTATCGCCAATGGTAACTTGTTTTTCCTGCATCGCCTCCAAAAGTGCAGATTGCACCTTTGCCGGAGCACGGTTAATCTCATCGGCAAGGACGAAATTAGCAAAGATTGGCCCTTTTTTAATAGAGAATTCGTTGGCTTTGATATTGTAAATCATCGTTCCAACAACATCGGCAGGCAATAAGTCTGGAGTAAACTGAATACGGCTGAACGAACCCTGAACTGCCTGCGACAAAGTATTTATCGCTAAAGTTTTGGCTAATCCCGGAACACCTTCAAGCAAAATGTGCCCTTGTCCCAAAAGTCCGATTAGTAAACGCTCGACCATATGTTTCTGGCCCACAATAACTTTGTTCATTTCCATTGTAAGAAGGTCTATAAAAGCACTTTCTCTTTCAATTTTTTCATTTATCGCTCTAATGTCTAAAGTCGTTGTATTTTCTTCCATATAAATATTTTTAAAACCTTTTTAAAACGTTGATTTTTATGCCTAACTTTTGAGAGTGCAAATTGAATATTTTTTGAGAAGTAAGATGTTAAAGAATGGTTAAAACTTCGACCAACGACCTAATTTTAAGGACGAATTGGGAATCTATTTTTATATTTTTAAGAACTTTGGTGATTATGCTTCAGAAAAGCACATTTATTACCAAAAATAACGCAATAAAACCATGAGTAAAACAGCATTATCGCCTATTATTTCGGGCACTATGAATTGGGGTGTATGGGATAAAAACCTAACGCTTAAAGAAATGGAAAACATGATACAGATTTGTATCGAAAACAAAATAACTACTTTTGATCACGCAGATATTTACGGCGCTTATACTACGGAAGCCGATTTTGGAAAAGCATTTCAGGCCAGTAAAATTTCGCGTGAAAAATTACAATTAATCACCAAATGCGGTATTCAGATGATTGCTGAAAGCCGTAAAAATACAATCAAACATTACGATTACTCTAAAGAATATATTGTATGGTCTGTTGAAGAATCATTGAAGAAACTGAAAACAGATTATGTTGACGTTTTTTTACTGCACAGACCTAGTCCGCTTATGCAGGCCGATGAAATTGCAGAAGCCGTTGAAAAGCTAAAATCAGAAGGTAAAATTATCGATTTCGGACTTTCCAATTTTACCAGTTCACAAACCGAGCTGATTCGTCAGAAAACAGAAGTGAGCTATAATCAGGTGCAGTTTTCAGCAACCAATTTTGAGCCTATGGTTGATGGAAGTTTTGATTATATGCAAACACACGGAATCCGTCCGTTGTCATGGAATCCGCTTGGAACGGTTTTTAGAGAAGACACTAAAAAAACACGCCGTTTGAAAAAGCTGATGGTGGAATTAGTTAAAAAATATGGCTTTGGTTCAGATACCCTTTTACTGGCGTGGATTTTAAAACATCCGGCCAAAGTAATTCCGATTGCCGGAACTGTAAATGTTGCCCGAATTCAATCGCTGATGAAAGCAGTAGAATTGGAAATGGATAAAGAAGACTGGTTCGCGATCTGGACGGAAAGTATGGGTGACGATGTTGCTTAGTGTTCAGTATTCAGATTTCAGTGAAAATGTTAAAAATATTTTGCCACAGATTAATGGATTAGAAGGGATTGATTAATCTGTGAGAATCTTTTAATCTGTGGCATAAAAATAAAAATATACAATGAAAAAGACAGTTTTAATTACGGGTGCCACAAGCGGAATTGGAAAAGCAACCGCTCAAATACTAGCCAGGAACAACTTTAAAGTGGTGCTTTGCGGAAGACGTATCGACCGTTTAAGCGAACTTGAAAAAGAACTTTCGGCATTTACAGAAGTACATTCCCTGTCATTTGATGTTCGGGACAAAAAGGAAGTTCTTGAAAAAATTGAGGGGCTTCCTGCATCTTTTTCGGATATTGATGTTTTGATAAACAATGCCGGAAATGCACACGGTTTAGACCCGATTCAAACCGGAGATTTAGACGACTGGGACGCTATGATCGATATTAATGTAAAAGGACTTTTGTATGTTTCGAAAGCAGTGATTCCGAAAATGACCGCCAAAAAATCCGGACATATTATAAACATTGGCTCAACAGCTGCAAAAGAAGTGTATCCAAACGGAAATGTGTACTGCGGAAGTAAACATGCCGTTGACGCGATTACTGCCGGAATGCGAATCGACTTAAATCCGTTTGGAATTAGGGTGGGAGGAATTCACCCCGGGATGGTAGCGACCGAATTTAGTGAAGTGCGTTTTAAAGGCGATGTAGAAAGAGCTTCGAATGTGTACAAAGGTTTTGATCCGCTTCAGGCAGAAGATATCGCCGATATTATTCATTTTGTGATTTCAAGACCATACCACGTTAATATTGCCGATTTAGTGGTCATGAGTACAGCGCAGGCGTCATCGACCATTGTTAAAAAAGATTTATAGACTTTCCTTAGACTGGCTTAGACTTCTTAGAATTTTAGACTAACTTAGACTTGCTTAGATTTTTTTAAGTTCTAAGTGAGTAATCTTAAAATTGGGTTGACGGGCTTCTTGAATTTTTAGATTAATTTAGGTGTCTGAGAAGTTTGGCAATTTGTTCCCCAACTCAATAATTTAACATTCTAAGAATGTCTAAAGATCTAAGCTAGTCTAAGAAGTCTAAATCAGTCTAACAATCTAAAAAAAAAATGATCAATAAACGCCTTTTAATAAAAAACCTGCTCGCTCATAACGACGAGAGCAGTTTTTATGATAAAAAAAGGCAATTGAACCTGCATTCCCGTGAAGGAAAAGGGAAATTCTTAAAACACATTTGTGCTTTGTCGAATTCAAATCCTACGAATAATTCCTATATCGTGGTGGGAGTAGAGGATCATGACAACGAAATTGTAGGTGATGATTTCTTTGATGACAGCCGAATCCAGAATCTGGTGAACGCCTTTTTAGAAAATCCACCCAGAATTCAATACGAAAATGTGCCCTTTCCGAATCTTCCAAAAGATAAGGTAATCGGATTGGTGACCATTAAACCCAAAAGCAAAATCTCCTATTTCAAAAAAGGAATCCATACGATCATTGCCAATAGTGTTTTTATGCGCCGCGGGAGTAATTCGGTTCCTGTTGAGGGCGAAATCGAAAAAAACTACCAGAACACAGAAACTGTCATCGGGATCGAAAACAGTTCGAGAAACAGTATTCAGTACACACTTGATGGTGTGATTGATTTTATGAATTTCAGACACAAAGACATGTCGCCCAAATATCATGTTTTTAAAGAATTGTTTGTAATTTGCTGGGCTGGAGTTCCTAAAAAATCCAGAGATAAAACCTTCTTATCCCGTGTTGATATTGAGCTGATCAATGAACAGATTAAACTCTTTTATTCCGCTCAGGACGTGGTTACGATTGTTTATGACGAGGATAGTTTTACCATAACAGAGTATGTTCCGCTGGGCTTAAACGACAAAACCAGTTATTATCCGCTAGAAAAACAAACCATTCATTTTTTTGATAACGGTTACTACAAAATTGACAGCGAAATGCTTTTTCAGCCTCCTGAATTCAACCGAAAAATGCTGTATCACATTTACAATTCGAATATGGCCCTGCTTCAAAAATTGCAGCGTGGGATAGCTTTGTCGGGGCGTGAATTGAAAGATCTGGAAAATCTGCCTTCTACTTTCATGATTTGTTATTTGAATGGCTTTGACGATGCCAAACAAAAACTAATCGATGCCAAACTGCTTTTAAAACCTTTTGGAAATATTTATTTGTCCTTTAAAGAAGCGCTTCGAATTTTGCGTAAGATGAAATACGATTTTCAGGAAGGAGCTAAATAGAGGTTCTGAGCTGCTAAGGTTCTAAGGTTCTGAGAAGGTACAAAGGCTCAGAGGTTCAAAGCGACAAAGGTTTTTAGTTACGCAGCTTTGGCTTAATTCAGGCTTGAAATTATTGGTATTTTAAATATTTACTGACTTCATCATACGGGAACAACAGTTCTTTTGGGCCATCGGCATAAGAAGCGGCTTCATAGGAGTTGTAGTATAGAAGCAATCCTTCTTTGGTGTAAAAAATGTTTTGTGGCAGGTGGAATTTGTCATTTTCAAACATTAAACCTGTTGCATTGATGTTTGATTTTTCGGGGATTTTATATTTTTTACGGAATTCTTTTTCAGCGTAAGCCAAAAAGGCTTTTTCATTATTAAAAATCTGATCGATAAAAATCGTTTTTCCTGTTTTAGAATGGAACAGTAAAGAACGATACCCCTGATAACCATGAGCGCCTCCGGTAAAAGTATAGTGGTCAATTTTCAGGTTGATAATCTGATCGGATTCAAATTCAACATTTCCTTTGATTTTTGCCTCCCATCCAAAAGTTTCGCCAGGGAATTTTTTGTGCATTTCTTCATATGAGCCAATAAAAGATGCCGTCAGTGCTTTGTAATCATTGGCTTTTTTCGGGTCTTCTTCAAAATAGACGATTTCTTTAATGACCGCAAAAACTTTTTTATTAATACTATCGGCTACAATTGGGATATTTTTTGCGATAGGAACATCAATGGTTATTTTCGGACAGTCCTTTTCACAAGGCAATGTAGATTCTTTTTCAAATGTCTCATTTTCAAACGAAAGTTCTTTGCTGCAGCTTACAAATGTCAAAAGCAAAAAGATTAAAAAAGGATATTGTTTCATGTCAAAAAGTGTTAATTATATACAAAGGTAAGAAGTTGTGTCAGGATTAAAATAAATTAAACGGTAAATTTGTACCATAATTATGCATTTTAAAAATATAACTCTATGAAATTCAATACTAAAGTAATACATGGTGGTCAGCATCATGATCCAGCTACAGGAGCTGTTATGCCTCCGGTGTATCAAACTTCAACTTTTATACAGACCAGTCCGGGAAAACCTTTGGCGGATTATGAGTATAGCAGAGCATCAAATCCAACCCGTACAGCTTTAGAAAATGCTTTGGCAAGTATTGAAAACGGTACTCGTGGATTGGCTTTTTCATCAGGTTTGGCGGCTACAGATTGTATTTTAAGATCGTTTAAAGCCGGTGATGAGATTATCGCAATGGATGATTTATACGGAGGAACCTACAGAATGTTCTCCCGAATTTATAAAGATTCAGGTATTAAATTTCATTTTGTGGATATGACCGATATCGAAAAACTGAAATCTTTAATTAATGAAAATACGAAACTGATCTGGGTTGAAACACCAACCAATCCGTTGATGAAATTAGCAGATATCGAAGAAGTAGCTAAAATTACTAAAGCGAATAATATTTTGTTTGCGGTTGACAATACTTTTGCGACACCTTATTTACAAAAACCACTTGATCTGGGAGCTGATATTGTTATGCACTCTGCAACAAAATACCTGGGCGGACATTCAGATGTTATTGCCGGAGCTTTAATAGTAAAAGATGAGGCTTTAGGAGACCAATTGCATTTTCAGCAATTTGCAACCGGAGCAACATTAGGACCAATGGATAGTTTCCTGGTTTTAAGAGGAATCAAAACACTTTCATTGAGAGTGCAGAGACATTGCGAAAATGGAGAAAAAGTAGTAGAATATTTGAGCAATCATCCTAAGATTAATACGGTTTATTATCCGGGTTTAAAAAGTCATCCTTTTCATGAAATTGCCAAAAAGCAAATGAAAGCTTTTGGCGGAATGGTATCTTTTACGTTTAAATCAGGAAAAAAAGAAGATTCGATTGCCTTTTTAGAAAAACTTAAAGTGTTTACGCTGGCTGAATCTTTAGGAGGAGTAGAATCTTTAGCCAATCATCCGGCTTTGATGACACATGCTTCAATTCCGGCAGACAAAAGAGCTGAAGTAGGTATCACCGATGACTTAGTTCGATTAAGTGTTGGTATTGAAGATGCTGAAGATTTAATTGCTGACTTAGAGCAGGCTTTGGCATAAAAACAGGTAAATTCCAAATAAAATAAATCCCAAATTCCAATTGTAATACTTTGGAATTTGGGATTTTTTATTTGAAACTTGGAATTTGAGATTTGGAATTTGAGATTTGGAATTTGAGATTTGGAATTTGAGATTTGGAATTTCTAAAATTACAAGTACTGAATGTATCCTACATTAAACCAAACCTGCCAGTCTTTTGATTTGTTTTCTGTGTAAATTTTCTTGTTTGGATTTAGTCCGTCAACCCAGTCGGAGTTGAAAACCTGAAAACGGGTTTCGAACATTAAATCGTTCATGCGGCCTAATTTGTAATGAACACCTAAGCCGGCAGTACCGGATAAAACTAAACCATTCTCACTTGAAAAACCAAATTGGCGACCGTCTGAAGGAGTCAGGTATTTTGGAAGTGTAGTGTCGGGAGTTCCCAGTTTACCAAGTTCAGAGCTTACTTCTGTTGTATAATAACTCACTAAAAAACCTAAACTTACATAAGGACTGAAAGCGCCTATAGAAGTTTCGTAATAATGGATCTTTACCGGAGAAAATTCGAGCTGCGATCCAAAACTAATTACGGTCGATTTTCCATGCATGGCTTTAAGCTGCTTAACTCCTAATGTAGCAGGTTTTTTCTCCGTCCATTCACCAAAATGATTCAGTTTTGAGCTATTAAAAGAGAGTTCTGATCTGACTTTGAAATGTTCGGAAAAGAAGCTTTCCCGGTTGCTGTTGGTAGAGAAATTGACAAAATGAACCAATCCGACACCGAATCCGGTGTTTCCAAGATTCGTATCCAGATTATTTCTTTCACCAAAATCAGATTGAAAAGTAACAGGGCCGAATATTATTCCAACTTCGTGTGCCAGTGATTGTGCAGTCGAAATTGTTGAGATGCCAAAAAAGGCAAATAACGTGAGTACTATAGGTTTAAGCATGGGGGTTGGGCTTTCAAATCCCGGCAAATATATAAAAACACAAGGAACTAAAAAGGATAAACAGCTGTATTGATGAATATTTATTAAAAATATTAAATTATTAAATATTTCGGTAGTAATTTACTGCAAAACGCAAAACCTAAAATATCTTTTTTCTGTATTAGCTGTATTATAAATAAAAGTTTAAGAGATTCTTAAAAAAATATTCAATAAATACCATTTTCGATTACCTTTGTCTTAAATAACGAAAACGTTTTCTTAAATGTTAATAATCTAATAATCATGTCACAAAGTATTACCGCTTTTATGGATTCGGTTAGTGCAAAAAACCCGAACGAATCAGAGTTTTTACAAGCAGTTTTAGAAGTTGCCGAAACGGTAATTCCTTTTATTGAAGAAAATAAAAAATACCAGAACAAAATGCTTTTGGAGCGTATGGTAGAACCAGAGCGTGTTATCCTGTTCAGAGTGAACTGGTTGAAC
The DNA here is from genome assembly GCA_023251135.1 of Flavobacterium sp. Classification (GTDB taxonomy): domain Bacteria; phylum Bacteroidota; class Bacteroidia; order Flavobacteriales; family Flavobacteriaceae; genus Flavobacterium. The sequence continues at coordinate 120,797 of JAHEZJ010000014.1, forward strand.
GACAAAGGTGAGATCCAGGTTAATAAAGGATATCGTATCCAGATGAATTCAGCAATCGGACCTTACAAAGGAGGTTTGCGTTTTCATCCTTCTGTTAACTTGAGTATTTTGAAGTTTTTGGCTTTTGAGCAAACTTTCAAAAACAGCTTAACAACATTACCAATGGGTGGTGGTAAAGGAGGTTCTGATTTTGATCCAAAAGGAAAATCAGATAATGAAATTATGAAATTCTGTCAAAGTTTTATGACAGAACTTTCAAAACATATTGGAGCTGATACTGACGTTCCTGCCGGAGATATCGGTGTAGGAGGTAGAGAAGTTGGATATATGTTTGGTCAGTACAAAAGATTAAGAAATGAATTTACCGGAGTTTTAACCGGAAAAGGAATTTCTTTCGGAGGATCATTAATTCGTCCTGAAGCTACAGGTTACGGAGCAGTTTACTTTGCTCAAAGTATGTTGGCAACTAAAGGAGATAGCTTTAAAGGAAAAATTGTTGCTGTTTCAGGTTCTGGAAACGTAGCACAATATGCAACTGAAAAAGCAACTCAATTAGGAGCAAAAGTAGTTACATTATCAGATTCTGCAGGATACATCTATGATGCAGATGGAATCGATGCTGAAAAATTAGCTTTCGTAATGGAGTTAAAAAATGAGCTTAGAGGAAGAATTAGCGAGTACGTGGCAAAATACCCAAATGCGAAATACGTAGAAGGAAAACGTCCATGGGAAGTTAAATGTGATGTTGCATTACCATGTGCAACTCAAAACGAATTAAATGGTGATGAGGCTAAAGTTTTAGTGGCTAACGGATGTATTGCCGTTGCAGAAGGAGCAAACATGCCGTCTACTCCGGAAGCTGTTACAGTTTTTCTTGATGCAAAAATTTTATTTGCTCCTGGAAAAGCTTCTAATGCTGGTGGTGTTGCAACTTCAGGTCTTGAAATGTCGCAAAACTCATTGCGTTTAAGCTGGTCATCTGAAGAAGTTGACGAAAGATTAAAAGGAATCATGTTAGCAATCCATGCTTCATGTGTAAAATACGGTTCGGATAAATCAGGTTATGTTGACTACGTAAAAGGAGCTAACATTGCAGGATTTGTTAAAGTTGCCGATGCTATGCTTGCACAAGGTGTAGTATAATTTTTTAGTTATAGTTTTTTAGTGCCTCCATTTGTCTTTTATAAAGATAAATCGGAGGCATTTTTTTATTTGCAAGAGAACAAAAATCAAATACTTTCGTTTGTAGTATATTTGTCTATCTGAATTTAGTAAATAATGAAAAGAAGGTTTTTCTACGTTTTGGTTTTGGTGGCAGCGCAATTTTGTTTCTCTCAGAATAAATTGTCCTGGCAGGGGTATTTTTCATTCAACGAAGTAAAAGATCTCTCGCAATCTTCAACTACCGTTTTTGCGGCCTCAGAGAATGCTCTTTTTTCTAAAAATGCAGCCCTGAATACAGTCAAAACCACCACAACGGTCGATGGCCTTTCGGGACAGACGATCTCTTCTTTATGTCATAGCGAAGGATTTAAGAAAACAGTAATCGGATACGAAAACGGATTAATGATCGTGGTAAATGATACCGATGGTAGCATTTTAAAGGTGATCGACATCATTAACAAACAATTGCCAGCCAATCTAAAGAGAATTAATCACTTGATGGAGCACAACGGAATGGTTTATGTTTCCTGTGATTTCGGAATTGTTCAGTTTAATTTAACCACCCTGCAATTTGGAGATACTTATTTTATCGGAGATAACGGTGCCGAAGTTAAAGTAAGGCAAACGGCTTATTTTAATGGGTTTTTCTATGCCGCAACTTCAAACGGAATCAAAAGAGCCAATAGCACCAATGGCAATCTGATTGATTTTAACCAATGGAGTTTGGTTACTGCGGGTGACTGGGCCAGTGTTGAGCCATTGGACACAGAACTTATTGCGATAAATTCAGGAGGATACATTCATCGGTACAATTCAAATTCATTTGTTGGATTTTTTCAGCTCCCGCGACCTTCAACAGACTTGCGTGCTGCAAATCATAATTTAATAGTCACAACACCCAATGTGGTTTATGTTTATAACAATCAAATGGTATTGCTTCGCCAGATAGCAAATACTCAGGTTTTAGATAATACTATAACTTTTAGTTGTGCAACCCTTATAGGGGATCAGATTTATATTGGAACAAAAGAAAAAGGACTGTTCTCGTCGGCACTTTCAGGGAATTCTGCTTTTGAGGAAAATACGCCTTCGGGGCCGGTGCGAAACAATATTTTTTCTATGGATGTTAGTCCTGGTTCGCTTTGGGCAGTCTATGGCGATTATGACATTTATTATAACCCCTATAATCTAGACAGCTACGGTGTTAGTAAATACAATACTTCAGGCTGGCTGAATATTACTTATTCAAAGGTTTTAGAGGCAAAATCACTGAGCCGGGTGATCGTAAATCCGACGAATGAAAAACAAGTTTTTGTGAGCTCTTTCTTTTCCGGATTGTTAAAAATAGAAAATGATATTCCGCTCCTTTTATACAATGAAAAAAATAGTGGGTTAGAGTCGATCACATACGAAGGTCCAAATTATATTGATGTTCGTATTAATGGAACCGCTTTTGATAAAACGGGTAATCTGTGGGTGACGAACAGTAGGATTAAGAATGGTCTAAAAGTGCTGAAAACCGATGGGAAATGGCAAAGTTATAGTACGGCTACAATTCTTAATAATGCTGAAACAACTAGTTATGCCAGTATCGTAATCGATAAAAACAATACAAAATGGATTGCCACGAGTAATGATGGAGTAATTGCTTT
>JAHEZJ010000015.1:0-62104 GCA_023251135.1 Flavobacterium sp.
TTCTTCCGAACATATTATATCTGGCAAGCGAATAATTTTGATTGGCGTTAATTATTAAGGTATCGCATTTGAAATCTTCGGCAGTAATTTTATTTAGCATTTTCAGCACACTTTCTGATCTTTCTGCACCAGCTCCTGGATTTTCATAATATTGATATGCAATTATTGGTGTTTTGCCAATCGCAGTAGAGTCTGTGAAAATTTTTCCATTCTCATAAAAAGCATCATAATTTAATCCCTTATTTTCTTTTTTTATTTGCGAAAACTCGCTCGGAACCTGAAAACTGACATCTCGCAATTCGATTTTGGTTTGAGAGTAGAAATTAATTGTTGTGATTAAAATTAGTAAAAAGGGGCTTTTCATAGAGATCTGGTTATGATGTAAAATTGTATTAAGGAGTTTAGAATTGTAGATATACTCTGTTTTTTCTTATTGTAAAATCGCCTCGATCTTAGTTTCTGATTTTTCTTTGAGGACACTGTTAGGACGAAAATTCCAGATAATCAAGAATTTTCCTTTTGCAAGATATTCTTCCGGACGCTCATCAGTTGGCTGACCGTCTTTTCCCCAAAGCAAGCCTTGCAGAAATCGATCGCCTTTAAAGGTGTGTTCAAATTCAAAATACATTACAGATCCACGATCCGTTTTACTTTTAAAATTTTGAATCGATTTACTTTTTAAGATTCCCACAATACTAGCGTAGGTTTCAATATCATTATAAAATGTACAGGCTTGGGGAGTGATACAAATATTGCCATCGTTTAAAGTGTAGCCTTTAGGAATTTCTTTGTTTTTTAATTTTAAATCGGCAATTGTCTGACCGAATAAAGTAGTAGTAAGTAATAAGAATAATGCCGACAGGGGAATCGTAATTTTCATGGTTTAGAGTTTTAATTTATCAAACTAAAATAGTTTTTTTATTTGAGTTATTTGAATTTCATTTTTCGCTATTAAACCCGACAGGTTTTAAAAACCTGTCGGGTTTGAATAAGATTTATTCAGATAAATTATTTATTGGTTAAGTATGCTCTAGCCAAACATCTTATGTAGAATTTGTATAATTTTGAATGAATTGTTAAATTAAAAAGACCGGAATTTTAAAATGGACATTGAAGTAATCTCATCACAAAATTTAAAACAACTTGTCGAATTGGTTTTAGAGCTTTGGAACGACTGCTCGTTTGACGAAGAATTTGAAAGCTATAAATCGATCATAGATTCAGAAAATGAAATTTGTTATGTTGTCAGACATCAGGGAGACTACATTGCGTTTGTACATTTAAGTACTCGAAATGATTATGTTGAAGGTGCTGAAGACTTACCAGTTGCTTATATGGAAGCCATTTATGTGAAGCCAGCGTATCAAAAACAAGGTATTGCAAGAAGGTTAACAAAAGTTGCCGAAGACTGGGCGAAACAAAAAGGATTTAAACAAATCGCGTCTGACACCGACTTGGGGAATTCAGCAAGCATTGATTTTCATCAAAAAGCAGGTTTTACCGAAGTTGAGAGAATAGTGTGCTTCATTAAAAATTTATAAGATCAATTAAACCCGACAGGTTTTTAAAACCTGTCGGGTTTGAATAACGTGAAAAAATTCAAAAAAAATCCCGCCTCAATTAAGAAACGGGATTAAAGTGATATTCTTTTTTTTTTATTTTAAACTGTTGCAGCAACTTCTTGTGGCAACGGAATTTGATTTTTAAGCAAATCCTCGAATGTTTCGTGTTGACGGATTAAGATTCCTTTTCCGTTCATCCATAAAACTTCGGCTGGTTTGTATCTTGAATTGTAGTTGGATGCCATAGAGAAACAATAAGCTCCGGCATTTCTGAATGCAAGAATATCACCCTCTGTAATTTCCGAGATTCTGCGGTTGTTGGCAAAAGTATCAGTTTCGCAAATGTATCCTACTACCGAGTAAAAACGCTCTTTTCCTTTTGGGTTCGAGATGTTCTCGATATGGTGTGACGAACCGTAAAACATAGGACGAATTAAGTGGTTGAAACCACTGTCGACTCCTGCGAAAACTGTAGAAGTAGTTTGTTTTACTACGTTTACTTTGGCTAAGAAGAAACCAGCTTCACTCACCAGGAATTTTCCAGGTTCGAAAATCAGTGTTAAATCTCTACCGTATTCGGCACAGAAAGAGTTGAATCTTTTTGATAATTTTTTACCTAATTCTTCAATATCGGTTTCTATATCGTCTTTTTTGTAAGGCACTTTAAATCCGCTTCCAAAATCCAGGAACTCCAGGTCTTTGAAATGTTTAGCGGTATCAAACAAAATTTCAGCTGCATACAAGAATACTTCGATATCAAGGATATCCGATCCTGTGTGCATGTGAATTCCCACGATACTCATTTTTGTATTTTCTACAATTCGTAAAATATGAGGGATCTGATGTACCGAAATTCCGAATTTACTATCGATATGTCCTACAGAAATATTGGCATTTCCACCCGCCATTACGTGCGGATTGATACGAATACATACTGGAATTTGTGGATATTTTGTTCCGAATTGCTCCAGAATAGATAGGTTATCGATATTGATCTGAACACCCATTGCAGCAACTTCTTCGATTTCTTCTAAAGAAACTCCGTTTGGTGTAAAGAAAATTTTGTCAGGATCATAGCCAGCATGAAGTCCTAATTGAACTTCCTGAATAGATACAGTGTCCAGGCCAGACCCCATGTTCTTTAATAACTGAAGAATAGCAACGTTAGACAATGCTTTCATGGCATAATTAACTCTTAAGTTTTCTACCTTAGAGAAAGCTTTAGTTAATCTGTTGTACTGAGATTGGATTTTTTCGGCATCATATACATATAATGGACTTCCAAATTGTTCTGCTAACTGCAGTAAATCTTTTGCTTGCATCTGTAAACTATTTTCAGCAAACTTATTACTCTTTTGGGGATTGACAAATTTTAAAATGAAAAATAACAAATTGTAACAAATTGTTATAAAAATAACAACGTGGAATTGGAAGTTTTTTTTAAAATGAATAATTTCTTATTTAGAACAAATTAAAATTATATTTGCAAAAAATTTCTATTTTTAAAGATTATTTATGAAAAAAATCACTACATTTTGCTTGATTATCCTTACAACTACGGTAGGATTTGCTCAGGAAAAATCAAAAGACAGTTTGCAGACCAATAATTTAGATGATATTATTGTAACGGCAAGTCGAAAAAAAGAGAGTATCAAAGAAGTTGTTTCTTCTATTACGATTGTTGGAGCGAAAAAGATCCAAAGTCAGACAATGGTGAATTCAAATATCAGCAATATTTTACAATATACAGTTCCGGGTTTAGCAACGGCAAGCAATCAGACTTCAAATTTTGGTCAGACTTTAAGAGGAAGACCGTTTTTGGTGATGATTGATGGAATACCACAATCTACACCTTTGAGAAATGGAGGTAGAGATCTTCAGGTAATTGATCCTTCGTCTATCGAAAGAGTGGAAGTAATTAAAGGAGCCACTTCAATTTATGGTAATGGGGCCGATGGAGGAATCATCAATTACATTACAAAGAAAAATCATTCGGAAGAAAAGATTGGTGGTTCGGTACAAGTTGGGTTGATTACACAGCCTAAAACATTTGCAGAATCATTTGGTTACAGAGCTTCACTTTCGTTGGCTGGAAAACTAAAAAAGTTCGATTATGTTGTTGGATTTACACAGGAAAGATCAGGTGTGTCTAAAGATGCAAATGGTGTTAATCTTTCGCCGTTTTACAGTTTATCCAATTTGAATACCTACAACGGATTGTTTAAAATTGGATATTCGCTTACAGACAAGCAAAGACTGGAATTCTCGTACATGGGTTATGCATCGAAATCATTTTTAGATCAGGATGTTAAGATTGGTAAGTGGGGAGAAATTCCAACTATTGGAGTGGAAGCCGGTGGCCGTTTAGGAACACCTGAAGGAACACCTCGAAATCATAATTTTAGATTGTCGTACTCCAATTCGGAGATTTGGAATAATACTTCTTTGGACGTAAATGTTTATGCACAGGACTTCAGAACGGTTTACTCGTACGACAGAGATCAGTTTTTAAATGGAGGACAGTCGAATGTAGCTTCGCAAAAGAAAGGGCTGCGTGTTAATTTTGATTCCCGTCTTTTTGCAAATGATACGTATAAAGCAGAAGTAATTTATGGTTTGGATTTGCTGCAGGATAAAACAGTTCAAAAATTAGAAGACGGTCGTTTCTGGACACCACAAATGAATATGGTCAATACAGCTCCGTTTGCTTTAATCAAATTTGATGCCTGGGGGAAATTCACCATAAAGGCAGGTGCGAGATATGAAAATATTAAGGTTAAAGCGGATGATTTTAATACATTGCCGGTATTGAATGCTAAAAACAATACCTACACCAAAAGTATTTTTGTTCAGGGAGGCGAATTAGATTACAATGCCCTTGTTGGAAATATCGGATTACGATATAACATTATGCCGGAGGTAAATGTTTTTACAAGTTATTCTCAATCTTTTTCGATCAATGAGGTAGGGCGTATTTTAAGAACGTCTACCGAAAGTGTGATTTCAAAATTACCAACCGATCCTATAATTGTAAACAACTACGAAATGGGTGTGGCCGGAGCGATTAAAAAGTGGTTCAACTATGAGGTAACGAGTTTCTGGAGTACATCAGAGTTAGGCGCTACATCGATTCAGTCTGCTGATGGTTCTTTTGCGATGCAGCGTGCTCCTGAAAATATTTGGGGTTACGAGGCTGTTGTAGGTTTTAAACCGTTGGATATTTTAAGTTTTGGTGGTGCTTTTGCCTGGATAGAAGGTAAAGTAGATAATGATAATAACGGAACTTACGAGAAATACATTAACGGATCCCGAATAATGGCTCCAAAACTTACGACTTATATTCAGGTACACCCTATAAAAAATTTAGAGATTGAATTAAGCTCTTTGCATAACTTTAAAAGAGACCGATTTGATCCAAGTCCAACAACAAATCTGTACAGTTTTAATGAAGGTCCAGTAAAAAAATATACCGTTTTTAACTTAAGCAGTTCTTACCTTATCAATAAATCATTCCGATTAGGATTAGGAGTTGAGAATTTGTTTAACAAAGATTACGCACCCAATATTGCATGGTGGCAAGCCAGAGATAAAGACTTTGTAAATGCTCCGGGAAGACGTATCACTTTACAAATTCAGTATAATTTTTAAATTTAGAAGAATCTATTTGAAGTGTAATTCCATAATTTCATAACAAAGGGGCTGTCCGAAAAGAATGAACTTCCTCTTATTATGTTATTGTTTAAAATCTCTACTTTAGTTCGACGCGAATAAAAACAGATTTTTTTCCTCATTTAAAAGTTTTTTTAATTTTTAGAATCCGTTTTTATCAGTGTCTTCGCGATAGCGAATCTGTAAAATCAGCGTTGAATTAAGACGTATAATTTTTGCCGACCAAACAAACTGCTTTTGGATTATAATTCAATCTAAATTATTTATAAAAACAAGGCTGTCCTTACTTTTCGGACAGCCTCTTTTGTTTTTATAAAGGTGAAATGAGTCTGCGATTTACAAACTTGGCAAATCTCCGTTTCCTTTAGTTGGCAGATTTGTAGAACCCATTAAGAATAAATCGACCTCTCTGGCTGCTTCACGACCTTCTGAAATAGCCCATACAATTAACGATTGTCCTCTTCGCATATCACCGGCAGTGAAAATGTGTGGTACATTCGTTTGGTAATTTTTGGCTTTATAGTTGCTTCTCATGTCGATTTCAAGACCTAATTGCTCGCTTAAAGTTTTCTCCGGACCTGTGAATCCTAAAGCCAATAAAGCTAAATCACAAGGCCAGATTTTCTCAGAACCTTCTTTTTCAATTAATTCCGGACGTTGCCCAGGAGTCATCTTCCATTGTACTTCAACGGTTTTTAATCCAGTAAGTTCTCCTTTGTCGTTTGAAATGAATTCTTTGGTATTGATTAGCCAGTTTCGGTTACAGCCTTCCTCGTGAGAAGAAGATGTTTTTAGCTGCAGCGGCCAGAAAGGCCAAGGAGTTGTCTCGCTTCTTCCAACCGGAGGTTTTGGTAAAATCTCAAAATTAGTTACCGATTTTGCACCATGTCTGTTCGAGGTTCCGATACAATCTGAACCTGTATCTCCACCACCAATCACGATTACATCTTTACCGGTTGCTTTAACCTGATCCGGAACCGATTCTCCAAATAAAACTTTAGTCTGCTGTGTTAAGAAATCCATTGCCTGAACAACACCTTTGCTTTCAATACCTTTCGTTGGCAAACTTCTTCTTTCAGTTGCTCCACCGCACAATACGATAGAATCGAAAGAATTTAATTCGGCTACGCTAAAGTTAACGCCCACATTCACATTGGTTTTAAAAGTGATTCCCTCTGCTTCAAGAATCGCAACACGTCTGTCGATGATTCCTTTTTCCAGTTTAAAATTCGGAATTCCGTAACGTAGTAAACCACCAATGGCATTGTCTCTTTCAAAAACAGTAACGGTGTGACCGGCTCTGTTTAATTGCTGTGCTGCCGCTAAACCCGCAGGACCTGAACCAATAACAGCAACCGTTTTTCCGGTTCTGGTTTTCGGAGCCTGTGGCTTGATCCAGCCTTCGGCAAAACCTCTTTCGATGATGTTTTTCTCGATATTTTCGATGGCAACAGGTTCTTTGATGATTCCCAATACACATGATTTTTCACATGGAGCAGGGCATAAGCGACCCGTAAATTCAGGAAAGTTATTCGTTGATTGTAAAATCTCTAAAGCACTTTGCCATTCTTCCTGATGCACCATATCGTTAAAATCAGGAATTAAATTTCCTAATGGACAGGAGCTGTGGCAAAAAGGAATACCACAATCCATACATCTCGAACCTTGTTCTTTTATTTTATCTTTTGCTAACGGAATAGTAAACTCGTTGTAGTTCGTAACACGTTCTGCAACTGCTAAATTACTTTCGTCGGCTCTGCTATATTCTTTAAATCCGCCTATTTTACCCATGACATTTTAAATTAAATTCCAATTTCTTAAGATCCCAAATTCCAATCCTTCGACTTCACTTCCTTCGACTTCGCTCAGGAAGACATTGCCAGTGGAATTCGGAATTTTATTTTTTGAAATTGATTTTTACCCCGCTATTAATTCTTCTATTTTTTTCTCTTCTGCAATTCGTTGTAATGCTTTTTTATAATCTGTTGGCATTACTTTTACGAAATTTTGCTGTTCATTTTCCCAGTCTGCTAAAATTCTTTTTGCTAATGGACTGTTGGTGTACAGAGAGTGGTTTTTGATAAGTTTTCTTAGTTTTCTCACGTCTTCGTCTTCGATAGGATCAAAAGCAACCATTTCCATGTTGCATACTCTTGAATCGAATTGTTGTTTCGGATCGTAAACATAGGCAACACCACCGCTCATACCGGCAGCGAAGTTTCGCCCTGTTTTTCCTAAAACTACCACCGTACCACCGGTCATGTACTCACATCCGTGATCTCCAATTCCTTCGACAACCGCAGTTGCTCCCGAATTTCTAACACAGAAACGTTCTCCGGCAATTCCATTAATATAAGCCTCTCCGGTAATAGCTCCGTAAAGGGCAACGTTCCCGATAATGATATTTTCTTCAGGTTTAAAAGTGGCAGTTGGAGGTACTTTTACAATTAGTTTTCCGCCCGAAAGCCCTTTTCCTAAATAATCATTACAGTTTCCGTGAATTTTAAACGACAATCCGTTTGTGGCAAAAGCACCAAAACTTTGTCCGGCAGAACCTTCAAAATCAACTAAAATAGTATCATCAGGTAATCCTTGTGCCCCATAAATTTTTGAGATTTCATTACTCAAAATGGCACCTACAGAACGGTCTGTATTTTTAATTTTAAAGGTAACTCTTGTTTTTTCTTTTCTGTAAATAGACGGAATCGCTTCTTTGATAATGGCAAAGTCTAATACGTTTTCAAGTTGGTGATCCTGTGCAGTCGTATTGTGATTTGGAACCGTTTTGGCTTTTTCCGGTTTGTATAAAATCGATGATAAGTCTAATCCATTGGCTTTGTAATGTTGGATCGCTTTGTTTACATTTAATTTTTGCGACTGACCCACCATTTCTTTTAAAGTTCTGAAACCTAATTGCGCCATGATTTCTCTTAACTCTTCGGCAATAAAATACATGAAGTTTATGACGTGTTCTGGAGTTCCTTTGAAATTTTTTCTCAATTCAGGATCCTGAGTAGCAATACCAACCGGGCAGGTATTTAAGTGACAAGCTCTCATCATGATACATCCTGAGGCCACCAGCGGTGCAGTTGCAAAACCAAATTCCTCGGCTCCTAACAATGCTGCTATCGCCACATCACGACCTGTTTTCAATTGTCCGTCACATTCCAGAACGACACGGCTTCTCAAATCGTTTAAGATCAAAGTTTGCTGTGCTTCGGCTAGTCCAAGTTCCCACGGAATACCTGTATGCTGTAAAGAAGTTAAGGGGGCAGCACCGGTTCCTCCGTCATAACCTGAAATTAAGATCACGTCAGCTTTTGCTTTGGCAACACCGGCAGCGATCGTCCCAACTCCAACTTCAGAAACTAATTTTACGTTTACACGCGCTTCACGATTGGCATTTTTCAAGTCGTAAATCAACTGTGATAAATCCTCGATGGAATAAATGTCGTGGTGTGGCGGAGGCGAAATCAAACCTACATAAGGTGTAGAGTTTCTGGTTTCGGCAATCCATGGCACCACTTTTTCTCCGGGTAACTGTCCACCTTCACCAGGTTTTGCTCCCTGAGCCATTTTAATCTGAATTTCTTTGGCATTTGTCAAATAGTTGATCGAAACACCAAAACGTCCCGATGCCACTTGTTTGATCGCACTGTTTCTCGAATCACCGTTAATTTCTTTCTGGAAACGTTTTGGATCTTCTCCACCTTCTCCCGAATTACTTTTTCCACCAATTCTGTTCATGGCAATCGCTAAATTCTCGTGCGCTTCTCTACTGATCGATCCGTAAGACATCGCTCCGGTTTTGAATTTCTTCACAATTTCAGTCCATGATTCTACTTCATCGATCGAAATCGGATCTAGATTATTGAATTCAAATAAACCTCTGATTGTCATTAAGTTTGAGCTTTGCTCATTGACCATGTTGGAGTATTCTTTATAGCTTTCAGGGCTGTTTAAACGAACGGCCTGTTGTAATTTAGAAATAGTAGTCGGGTTAAACATGTGTTTTTCACCGCCACGTCTCCATCTGTAAATACCTCCAATTTCAAGGGAAAGTAAGTTGGCAATTTTTGAATTTGGAAAGGCTTTCTGGAAACGTTTTTTGACTTCTTTTTCGACTTCCATCAAACCAATTCCTTCAATTCTTGAAGGGGTGTAAGGGAAGTATTTTGAAGTAAAGGTTTTGTTTAAGCCTAAAATCTCGAAAATCTGTGCAGCTCTGTACGAATGTAAAGTCGAGATACCAATTTTGTTCATGATTTTAACGATTCCTTTTGCAATAGCTTTGTTGTAATTTACAATTGCATAATCCGCTTTTACCCCTTTGATAAAGCCCTGATTCACCTGATCGTGAATGATTTCGTTTACCATGTATGGATTGATCGCACTTGCTCCGTATCCGAACAATAAAGCGAAATGATGCGGTTCACGAGGTTCGGCAGATTCGATTATGATTCCGAATTTAGAACGAACCTGTAAAATATTCAAAGAGTGGTGAATATAAGAACAAGCCAATAACATTGGTATTGGAGCCAGTTTTTCACTTACACCTCTGTCTGATAAAATAATAATGTTGCATCCGTCAGAAACGGCTTTGAATGTGGCTTCAACACATTTTTCAAGTGCGCGCTCTAAGCCATTTACTCCTTTTTCGATCTTATATAAGGTAGAAATAGTGGCCGATTTGAAATCGACATGATCAATGTTTCTGATTTTATCTAAATCCTCGTTGGAAATAACCGGATTTTGAATTTTCAGTTTTTTGCATTGTTTCGATTCAATTTCAAAAATATTAAAATCACCGCCAATAGCTAAACTGATATCGGTAATGATTTCCTCACGAATACCATCCAGTGGTGGGTTGGTAACCTGAGCAAACAATTGTTTGAAATAGTTGTACAACAATTGAGGCTGGTCTGATAAAACAGCCAAAGGCGTGTCGTTACCCATTGAGCTAATAGCTTCAGCTCCCTGGCCTCCCATTGGGTTAATGATTGTTTTTAAATCTTCAATCGTATAACCAAATAATTTTTGTCTGGTTAAAAAATCCAGTTTTTCAACCGGAGTTTGGTTGTTGGTATACGGTATTTTAGATAAAGGCAATAGGTTCGCATCGATCCATTCTTTGTAAGGACGTTTGGTGACGATTGATTTTTTAACTTCTTCGTCTTCAATAATACGGCCTTCGTTCATGTCTACCAGGAACATTTTTCCCGGTTCTAAACGACCGTGTTGTATTACATCTTCCGGTTCTATATCTAATACACCAATTTCTGATGACATGATTACAAAACCACTTTTGGTTAAGGTATAACGAGAAGGGCGTAATCCGTTTCGGTCTAGTAAAGCACCAATCACATTACCGTCTGTAAACGGAATAGAGGCAGGGCCATCCCAAGGTTCCATAATACAAGCGTTAAACTCGTAGAATGCTTTTTTCTCAGGAGACATGGTCTGGTGTTTTTCCCAGGCTTCCGGAACAACCATCATCATTGCTTCGGGTAAGGAACGTCCGGTCATTAATAAAAGTTCTACAACCATATCCATAGAAGCAGAATCTGATTTTCCTTCTAAGATAATTGGGAATAGTTTTTTGATATCATCGCCAAAAACTTTGCTTTGCATCAATTCTTCACGGGCACGCATACGACTTACGTTTCCACGAAGTGTATTGATTTCACCATTATGACACATGTATCTAAACGGCTGTGCTAATTCCCATGAAGGGAAAGTATTGGTAGAGAAACGCTGGTGCACCAATGCCAGACGCGTCACTAAATCGGGATCTTTTAAGTCAACATAATAACGGCTGATGTCTTCCGGCATCAATAAACCTTTATATATTATGGTAGTTGTCGATAAACTAGAGAAATAAAACATGTGACTTTCAGAGGTTTTAGATCCTCTAACGGCATGTTCGGCAATTTTTCTAGCTGCAAAAAGTTTTGCATTGAATTCATTTTCAGTTAAATCCTGACCATTTTTGCTAACAAAAACCTGTTTAACTGTTGGTTCTTTTTCTGCGGCAATCTGCCCTAAATTTTCCACTTCAACAGGTACATCTCTCCAACCAAGGATTTTTAAGTTCTGATCCTTAATAGTCGATTCGAAAGCGTTGATACAAAAAGACACCTGGTTTTTGCTTTTTGGTAAAAAAACCATTCCTACTGCATACTCACGTGTTTCAGGGATTTCAAAATCACAGACCTTTTTAAAAAAATCATGTGGGATGTCGAATAAAATTCCAGCTCCGTCTCCAGTTCTTCCATCAGAACTAACTGCACCACGATGTTCCAATTTTATTAAGATATCCAATGCTTTGTGAATAATATCATTTGATTTAATACCATTCAAATTACAAATAAATCCTGCACCACAATTGTCGTGTTCAAATTCAGGCAAATAAAGCCCTTGTTCTTTAACTTTCATTCTTGATATTTTTTTTACAAAAATAGAGATTTCGTTAAACATAATGTATTGAAATGATGATTTGGCTTTCATTTTTGTTGTAATAATAGAAAAAGGCTTCTTAATTAATAATATTGTTATTTTAACCATTGCGAATTATTAAAATGACAATTAGGATTAAAATATATTAGGAAAAATCGCTGTAAGGCTAATAAATACGGTGGTGTTTTTGTTAAATATCAAACGTTTTAGTAGTTTTTAGTTAATATTAATAAATTGTTTAGTTAACCATTTCTTTGCATTCAAAAAGAATAAACGTTTCGTGCATATCACACGTATTATTTAATTGAAAAAGATTTTACTATTAAGTTGAATTTTGCTACTTTTGTCGCACTTTTATTCTGAAATAAATTCAGAACCAGACAAATTCTATATTATGAACATACACGAATATCAAGGAAAAGAAATTTTAGCAAGTTACGGAGTACGCATTCAACGCGGAATTGTGGCTAACAATGCGGTTGAAGCTGTGGCTGCTGCAAAACAATTAACTGCCGAAACTGGTACAGGATGGCATGTGATAAAAGCACAAATTCACGCAGGTGGACGTGGAAAAGGTGGTGGAGTGAAGTTGGCTAAAAACTTGCAACAAGTTGAAGAAATTGCTGAACAAATCATCGGAATGCAATTGATTACACCTCAAACTTCTGCTGAGGGTAAAAAAGTAAACAAAGTTTTAGTTGCTGAAGATGTTTATTATCCTGGCGAAAGTGAAACTTCTGAGTTTTATGTTTCTGTTTTATTGAATAGAGGTACAGGACGTAACATGATTATGTATTCTACTGAAGGTGGAATGGATATCGAAGAAGTTGCGGAGCATACACCACACTTAATCTTTACAGAAGAAATTGATCCAACTGTTGGATTACAAGGTTTTCAAGCAAGAAGAATTGCTTTTAACTTAGGTCTTTCTGGAAATGCTTTTAAAGAAATGGTGAAATTCATCGATTCATTATACAACGCTTATGTTGGTTCTGATGCATCTATGTTCGAAATCAACCCGGTTTTGAAAACTTCAGATAACAAAATTATGGCTGTTGATGCTAAAGTAAATATCGATGATAATGCTTTATACAGACAAGCAAAATATGCTGAGATGAGAGATATCCGTGAGGAGAATCCAATCGAGGTTGAAGCTAAAGAAGTAGGATTGAACTATGTGGATCTTGACGGTACTGTAGGTTGTATGGTAAACGGAGCTGGTCTTGCAATGGCAACTATGGACTTAATTAAATACGCTGGATTTGAGCCTGCTAACTTCTTAGACGTTGGTGGAACTGCTGATGCAAAACGTGTTGAAACTGCTTTCCGTATTATCTTAAAAGATCCTAACGTTAAAGCTATTTTGATCAATATCTTCGGAGGAATCGTTCGTTGTGACCGTGTTGCTCAGGGTGTTGTTGATGCTTACAAAAACATGGGTGATGCTATCAATGTGCCAATTATTGTTCGTTTGCAAGGAACAAATGCTGAAATTGCAAAAGAATTAATTGACAATTCAGGTATGCCAATTTTATCAGCTGTTCAATTTCAAGAAGCTGCTGATCAGGTTAAAGCTGCACTTTCTTAATTAAATAAGAAATCAATTTATATAGAAAATCCATTCCGAAAGGAGTGGATTTTTTTGTTTTTAACCGCAAAGGGCGCTGAGGATTTAACTTAGTATTGCCAATAGAAACGCAAGGTTCGCAAAGCTAGTTGTTTAAAATAGCCACGAATTCACGAATTATTTTTTATTCTCAAAGATTGTAAAAAATAATTCGTGAATTCGTGGCTAAAAAAACTTTGCGTAATTCTTTGCGTGCTTTGCGGTTAAATTTCCAGATGTATTATTTCAAAACCGTCGGCAGTTCTACAATTTCAAAATCGGAGTTGTGTTTGAAAAAATCTCTTATCATAGCGGTATGCCCGGCTCCCAATAAAACCATGATTTTATCATCTTTACTTTCGGTTAGTTTTTGAATCAAAGCATACATGTAGAGATTTCTTCTGTACCACTCAGAAACTAGAAAAGCCCCCACAAAATTGTCTGTTTTGCCTCCTTTAATTGCCGTTTCCAGATACCAGCTAACATTGTCTACATTGGACTCTTTTGAGTTAATGTCCACAAGTAATTCGGTTAGGGAATATTTGGCAATTTTTTCATTCTGGTCCTTTTCGTAGCTTTTCATCGTTTCTTCATTTTTTTTGATCAGATCAAACTGATTGGCAGTTGTCATGCCTTTTACTAAACTGTCGTACGGGAAGTCGGTATTGTTATAATCGATTCCGTATAACTTTTTATGCCCTAATTTTTTGGCTGATCTTAAAGCTACTTGTACGATTTCATCGGCGCGTTTGTGCAACAAACTATCTGTGTTTTTGGCATAAAATTTATCCAGTTTGTCTTGTTTCTGATAATTCCATTCCACAAAAATTTTATCCGGACCAAACTTTTTAATTTTATTGGTAATGTTTTCCAGTTCTTTCTGGCTCTTGTCTGACATAACATTAAAGCTGTTTATTTTAGCAACGTCAAGCCCCGGGTTTTCAAAATGGAAGGTTCCAAGTAATAGCACTTGTTTCTTTTTGGACTGTGCAGAAACAGTATGAAATGCGATAGCAAAAAACAGTAATAAAGCGATTTTTTTCATGATGATTGGTTTTTAAATTCAAGACAAATGTAGAGCAGCTTTTCAGGTGAAATTCGGGTTTTTGATGAACAGTAGATTTCAAATTACAAACCTTGAGAATCAGCGGTTGAAAAATTTGGTGTATCGATTTTGATAGTTTGTCACCCAAAATAGCGGTTTCGTATAAATATAGTATCCATATGAAGGTATAGTTGTATTTTTGAAAGGACAACACGGTTATTATGAAGCTAAAAATTCCATTTTCCTATCATATCGCTCTTTTTTTAGGATTGTTTATCACCTTAAACCTTTGGGATATTGGTGTTAACAATCGGGACATGGAGTTAGTCTTCAACTGGATTTCCTATATGTTTAACATTAGTTTCGTACTGGTAATCTTCATCGTTTACCTCTTAAACTTTTATACTTTTTGCAATTGGTTTTTAAACAGAAGGAAAATTCTTTTTTATGTGATGAGTATTCCTGTCTCCCTGTTAATTTTTGCGGCACTACGGTATTTCGTTCAGGAAGTGATCCTTTATGAGCTTACCGGAATTCATAATTATGCAAAAGAAACCAGAGAGATAGGCTATTATATCAAGGATAATTTTTTCTTTGGGCTGCCTGCTGTTATTTTAAGCAGTCTGGCTTATCTGTTCTTTCATTTTCAGGAAGCGCAGAAACAAAATCAGGAATTAGTATTAGAAAATAAAAAGGCCGAGCTCCAAATGCTAAAATCGCAGGTGAGTCCGCATTTTTTGTTTAATACGTTAAATTCCTTTTACAGTCAGTTGGTTTTGAAAGATGATGCTATGGCTTCGGATATTTTAGTACTTTCGGATTTGCTGCGTTACGTAATTACAGAAACCGAAAAGGATGAGGCTTTGCTTTCTAAAGAAATTCAGTTTGTACAAAACTATATTCATTTACAGAAAAAAAGATTTGAAGATCTCCTTTACCTGGATTTTATAATTGAAGGAAAGTATGCAACAGAAAAAATTCTTTCATCGGCTTTGGTTCATTTTATCGAAAATGTTTTCAAACATGGAAAACTGAATAATGAGAAAGAGAAAGCGGTTATTTCTATTGTCATAAAAGAAAACTTTTTAGAGCTGTCAACCTTTAACTATAATGTTGAAGGTGAGAATTATTCTTCAACCGGAATTGGTTTTGATAATTTAAGGAAACGTTTGGAGCATGCTTATAAAGGGGAATTTACACTAGAGAAAACAGCAGAAAAGAATACCTTTAAAACCTATTTAAAAATACCGCTAAAAAAGTAATATGAAATATAAGTGTATCATTGTTGATGACGAACCGCCCGCAACGCGTATTCTGGAAAATTACATCGGGAAAGTCTCTTTTTTGGAAAAAACAGCTGTTTTCAATGATGCCTTGAAGGCATTAGAATTTTTAAATACGCAAAAGGTTGATGTCATTTTTCTCGATATTCAGATGCCGCAGTTAACCGGTTTACAGCTTTCCAGAATCATTTCGAAAGAGATCAAAGTGATCTTCACGACCGCTTATCCGGATTTTGCTTTAGAGGGCTTTGAATTAAATGCAGTCGATTATTTGTTGAAACCAATTGCTTTTGAACGATTTTATCAGGCCGTTTCTAAACTAAATATTGATTCAAAAACAGAGGTTGTATCGAACAACTCCGCTGAGTTTATTTTTATTAAAACAGACGGAAAAAATAAGTTTGTAAAGCTGTTTTTAGACGAGATTCTGTATGTCGAAAGTCTTCAGAATTATGTTTGTATTCATACGCAAAATCAGCAAATTATCACGCATTCGTCTTTAAAAAATGTAATCGAATCGCTGCCCGAAAGAGATTTTGTCCAGATACATAAATCGTATGTGGTGGCTTTGAAACAAATTGAATCGACAGACAGTTTCTCGGTTTTTGTCAATGGTAAAGAACTGCCTATCGGAGCGACTTTTAAAGATGCTTTCTTCGAACGAATTGATCATAATAAGATATAACTTTGATGGTTATTTAACCGCAAGGGACGCAAAGTGTTGTCTTAGATTGCGCTTAGTAACCGCAAAGTTCGCAAAGTTTTTTTCTTTGGTTGCGCTTAGTAACCGCAAGGGACGCAAAGTTTTTTTCTTAGATTGTGCTTAATAAACGCAAAGTTCGCAAAGCTTTATCCATTATAGCTTTGCGAACTTTGCGTTTGTATAGATTCTTAGAATTAAAAATCCTTGCGCTCTTTGCGGTTAAACAAACAGTACTATTTTTTATTCTTCCCGTTTTTGTAAACCACTTTTTCTACCACTGATGGTTTTCCGTTGCCTTTTGGGAACTCTTTCTTCTTTGGTTTTTTGGCAGCCGAACTTGATTTCGATGAACTTTGATCGCCTCTTGCTCTTTCAGGATCTTTTGGAGCAGCTTTAAATTCAGGTCGGTTTGAACTGTCTTTCTTTGGAATTTCAGCTTTATGCTTGGCTAAAACATCATTTGGGTTTTTAGGGTTTTCTTTCGTTCCTCTTAAATGAATTACCAGTCCGTTTAAGAAGTTACGCAAAACCTGATCGCCACATTCCATATAATTCTCATGATCTTCGGCTCTAAAAAAAGCGCCCAATTCTGATTTTGAAATTCTAAAATCTACTAATTCTAAAATTTCTACTATTTGGTCGTCACGAAGCATCAAAGCCACGCGAAGTTTTTTTAGGATATCGTTGTTCGTCATCGTTTAATTTTTTACAAAGGTACGTTTTAAAAGTAATTTGATTGCAATTTATTGAGTGGGGTGAGGTTTTTTTGCCACGAATTTCATGAATTTTCTCAAATTGTATTGCGTTCAAATTTAATTACTGAAAATTCATGGAATTAGTTAATTAATTTGCTAGTGATGTGGTTTTCACTGTTTTTTGTTTAAAAGGTTATTTATAAGAAATATCTTTAAATTTTTGATGTAAAGAAGGATTTTTAGTGAAATAAAGTGTTAAATTACGGGTCTAACAAACCAAATTATTAACCATTTTTAACTAAAATTTTATGAAACAAAAGAATTTCACCTTTTCCTTCGTTTTGTTCTTACTTGCTTCAGGCATACTGTTTGCACAAAAAATAACAGTAAAAGGAAGCATAATAGATGAGAGGGGAGTTTCAATGCCAGGTGTAAATATCCTGGAAAAAGGAACATCCAATACTGCTACTTCTGGTTTAGACGGGGATTTTGCCATTAGCGTAAATAAAGGATCAGTCCTGCTATTTTCGTTCGTTGGGTACAAAATGAATGAAGCTACCGTAACAGGAAGTATTTTGAATGTAAAAATGAATCCGGATTCCAAAGAATTGGAGGCAGTGACAGTAACCGCTTTTGGTATAAAAAATAAAACAAAATCTTTGGGTTATGCCAGCCAGACTTTGAAGGCCTCGGATATCGAACGACCGGGTCAATTAAATGCTCTTGAGAGTTTGCAAGGGGGAGTAGCGGGAGTAACTATTAGTAAAACCTCTGGAGGAGTTGGTGCGGGTGTAGATATTGTCATTCGTGGTGTTTCTTCTTTAGATCCGTCTAATAATAATCAGCCTTTGATAATTATTGATGGGAACCCTGTAAATAATTCTACGGCGATAGGAAATGTAGCTCCCTCAAAAGGCTCTAATTCTGTGAGTAGCGGAGAGCAGTTTTCATTTTCTAACAGAGCGATAGATATTAATCCGGAGGATATCGAAAGTTACACCGTTCTTAAAGGAGCCGGTGCTACAGCATTGTATGGTATTTTGGCGGGTAATGGTGTGATTATTATCACTACCAAAAGAGGAAAAGAAGGAAAACCAAAAATTAATATCAATTCCAGTATTTCTTTTAGTGAGGTAAATCACTATCCGGAGCTGCAATCCAAATACAGAGAAGGTTTAAACGGAGCTTCTTATGTAAAAAGTACCGTATCGAATAGCCCTAGCGGTTTTGAATGGGTAAATCCTGCTAGCCCGGGAGGATTCTGGAGTTTTGGACCAGAATATTCCAGTTCAGATGGTGCAGGAATTAAGTACCGAAATTTTTATAAAGACTTCTTTAAAACTGGTGTGACTCAAAATTTAGGTGTGAGTGTAAGCGGAGGAACAGAGAAAATCAATTATTTTGTATCTGCTTCTACCAGTAAAGATGAAGGCATTGTACCGAACACTTCTTACCAAAGAAAAACTTTCAAAGCAAATGGAGGGTATCAAATTTCTGAAAAATTTAAAATTGGGACTTCTTTTGCTTATACAAAATCGGGAGGCATAAGATCTAATAATGGAGACAAATCGGTTATGAGTTCTCTGGCATATTGGTCACCTTCTATTGATGTAAATGATTATCTTACTGCTGAGGGGAAAGAAAAAGATTATACAAATGGTATTATCGATCAGCCAAGGTATTTTACTTCTGTAAGTAATTTAAAAGATGATGTAAATCGTATTATTGCTTCGGCCGATTTTAATTATCAGGCAACTTCATGGTTAAACTTTGTTTATAGAGCTAGTGTAGATAATTATTCTGAAACGAGAAACAGATATGTTCCTGCTAATCTTGATGTGGGAACAGCAGTAAATGGTTTTATTCTGGATGAAAATATTGGTTTTACCGGACTCAATTCCAGTTTTGTGATTACGGCCAATAAAAAATTTGGAAATTTTAATACCACCCTTACCTTAGGAAATCAAATTTTGGATACCAAAAACACTTATTCAAATGTAAGAGGAGAAGGAATTTTTATTACAGATTTTAATAATATTTCTAATGCGACCAATTTGTTTGCTTACAATTCGGGTCAAGAGCGCGTAAGAAACGTGGGAAACTTTTTTGAAGCAAAAGCAGATTATAAAGAAATTATTTATCTGGGTGTTACGGGGCGATACGATCAGGTATCTACTTTGCCGGTAAAGAATAATAAATTTGATTATTATTCTGCGAATTTGTCTTTTCTTTTTGGAGATCTGATTGACCGGAACAAATCTATTTTGTCTTATGGAAAATTAAGAACATCCTGGGCACAAAGCGGAAAAACACCTCCGTTTGCGATCTTTAGAAAAAATATAAAAGATGTAAACTTTCCATTTAATGGAGTTGGAGGAGTATCTGCCACATCTGTTGATGCCAATCCAAATTTGAAAGCCGAAATTATATCGACTTGGGAAATAGGTACAGATTTACGTTTTTTTAGAGATAGAATACGACTGGAATACACTTTTTTTAACAGAGTTAGTGACGATCAGATTATTCAAAGAATTGTACCGCAATCCTCTTCAATTACTGCATTTTGGGACAATGGGGGATCTTTAAAAACAACAGGAAACGAATTGACTTTAGGTGCAGATTGGTTTAAAAATCCAAAGTTTAGCTGGACATCTACGCTAAATTTTACACAATACAAAACTAAAGTTACCGAATTGCCTTTTGAAAATATTATTTTCGGATATGACTCTCAGGCTACCAATATCACTTCACAAGTGCGTTTGGGCGATGCAGCGGGAACACTTTATGGCCAGTCCTGGCAACGCGTAGATGGTAAAGTAGTGATAGGTACAAACGGATTGCCTGTTTTTAATAAAACAAGTACCGGAGCCATAGCCATAAATAAAATTGGTGAGGCTTTTCCGGATTGGGTAGCTACGCTAAACAATACTTTCAAAATTCAAAATTTTGATATCGGATTTTTGCTGGAATATAAAAAAGGCGGAGATGCGTATGATACAGCCAGAAGAAACGGAATTAGAAATGGTGTTTTGGGAGTTACGGCAGACCGAAACGAAAGTGCTGTTTTAGACGGTGTAAAATCTGATGGAGCAGGAGGATATGTACCTAATGATATCCCTATAAATAAATCGTTGCGCAACAATTATTACAACAATACGATTTATAATACAGCTGCAGATGCTCTTATACAGGATGCCTCCTGGTTTAAACTTCGAAATGTATCGGTTACTTATAATATGACCAAAGAAGCATTAAAAACCATTGGTGTTTCTAATTTGTCTTTTACGGTATCGGGGAGTAATTTCTTGATTTGGACACCATTTGATGGTTTCGATCCGGAAGGTTCCAGCTACAGTGCCGGTACCAATGTTTACGGATTTACAGGTTTGACCACTCCGCTTACACAATCATATTCATTTAGTATTAATCTAGGATTTTAAATTATAAAAGATGAAAAATATACTCAAAACCTTCTTGATAATAAGCATTGTTCTAACAACTTATAGCTGTAGCGATGATTATTTTGATATAAATACACCGGGAAATGTAATACCTGATGCTAATAAGAATCTAAAAGATTTATTGGGGCCTGCAATTTACTACACATTTGATGCTCAGTATGCTGCTTCGACCAGAGTTTCTTTGCTAACGCAATACACTTCCTCTGCACTTAATTCGTCAGTAGGGGTAGACAATCATTACGAAGAATCCTTAGATAGCTATTGGTCTTCTGCATATGTAAAAGCTTTAGGAAACCTCAAAGAAGTAGCCGATAAAGCCGATGAAACCAAATCATCACATTACAAGGGTATTGTTCAAATTCTGCAAGCTGTAAATTTTGGATTGCTGACGGATCTGTACGGAGATATACCTTTTTCGCAGGCGTCGTTGGCCTCACAGAATTTTAAACCCGAATATGACCGTCAGGAAGAGGTTTACAAAGGTATAAACAACCTTTTAGATCAGGCAATTGCTAATTTATCGGCTCCTAACACATCCTCTTTTACTCCGGGAAAAGAAGACCTTGTTTATGGGGGAAATGTCGGAAAATGGATAAAAGCGGCGTACACCTTTAAAGCGAGATATGCGTTGCACTTATCAAAAATCAATGCCACAACTGCTGCCAATGCTGTAGTTTCTTATTTAGCAAAAGGAATAACATCCAATGCAGATGATTTCCAATTGATTTTCAATAAAGTACAGACAAATCCGTGGTACAATAACCAATTAGGACTTAATACCGGAAATGCATCTTATCTGATCACCAGACAATTTATTGGTTTTATGAACGGGAGCATCTTTACTTTTAAAACCGTAGCGATGGATCCCAGAATGCCATTCCTGATTGATCTTAGAAGTTATCCGGTAACAGATGGAGTTGTTAATCCTAAAGATCCAAATCCGAATGTTCCGGGTAGTTATATTGGCGGAGAACCTGGACAGGGATCAAAAGGAACACCAGCACCTAATGCTAAAATCGGGTTGTATTCTTATTATTCAAAAATAGATTCACCCCTTGTTATTTTGTCCTTTTCTGAGGTTAAACTAATGCAGGCCGAAGCACAATTTATTTTAAATGGAGGTAATGCGACAAGTACCGGAACAACTGCAATAGGGTATAGCGCCTATATGGATGCTATTGGCGCAAATATGGATAAATTAGGAGTTTCTGGTTCGGATAAAAATGCTTATTTGGGAGATGCTTCTGTCAATAAAGGTGCGGCCAATTTGCAGTTGAAGGATATTATGAGGCAAAAATATATAGCACTCTATTTGAACTGCGAAACATTTAACGATTACAGAAGGTATGATTTTTCTACAAATGTTTTTCCGGGATTAGCCCTGCCAAAAGCCGCCGATCCTGCTAATGGAGGAAAATGGATAAGAAGATTTATTTATTCTACCAACGAAAGAAACGCTAATAAAGCAAATTATGAACTAAACTTTAAATCAATGGTCACACCCGTTTGGTGGGACAAATAAAAACCAAAACGGCTCTGATCAAAAAATCAGAGCAGTTTTTTTATAAGCCGCCGCTTTGATTCAAAACGTCAATTAATTTGTCTAAATCATCTTTAGTATGATTGGCAGTAATCACAATTCGATTTAGAGGAGCTGTATCTTTTTGGTATTTGAAATTGGCAATAATAATTTTATTTCCTTTTAATGTTTCGATTAGATTTTCATCTTCTAAATAAAGCAAAGGGTATGTTTTATCAAATTGGATTGCGTCATTTTTGATTAGTTTCTGATCGATGTACTGAAGGTTATCCAGCAGTTTCTGATGTTGTACACTGTAAATTTCGGTTGCATCAGCCAGCGTCTGAACAAAAGCAGGATTCATTCCGGCAGCTGAGACAAAGGTATCCGTGTTTTTGATCTGATTGATGAAAGAAGCATCACTGGCAATTACGCCACCACTTAAACCCAGTGCTTTTCCTAAAGACGATACCATGATTTTGCGCTTAATCGGAAGGTCGATGCCTGAGTAAAGTCCGCAGCCGTTTTTTCCTAAAACCCCAAGCGAATGAGATTCATCGATAAGTAAAGTGATTTCTTTATGATGGGGAATTTCTTTTAAAAGCGACAAATCAACGGCTTTGGTTTGATGGGAGGGAACTCCGTCAGTAAGAATGCTGATTTTTTCTGCTTTTGCATCCAGCAGCCGCGGATTTATTTGGTTATCTATAAATACTGGTAAACTATTGGGTGTTTTAATTGCGGTATGCAAATCTGAAAAATGGAAGAAACAATCGGTGGTTTTAAGTAATTGCTCGAGGACCAGTTTTCCGGCAAGCATTCCGGAGGATACGGTAACCGCGCTTTCGGCTTGTATGTGTCGGGCGAGAAAAGTTTCGCCGTTTTCATAAGCCGTTAGTTTTATATTGGCATTTCTGGAGCTTCCATAGGTGGTTCCCCATCGAAGCATATTTTTAATGACCAATTCCTGAAAAGCCCTGTTTGTGGGTAATCCCAAATAAGCTGTTCCTCCAAAATACAAATAATGCTCCTGATTGATTTCAATGATTCTGTCCGGAAATTGATCGACGTTCATAGTAGTTAGATTAAAGTAACTCCGGTTCCGTTAAGTTCAGAATAATGGATTACACCATTTTTTATAGTGACACCGGTGGCAATATCCTCGGCTAAAAGTAAGGCTCCATCCATATCCACATAATCCAGTTGAGGTAATAGGTGCGCAATTGCCGAGATTCCAACGGTAGATTCGGTCATGCAGCCTACCATAGTTTTTAGCCCTAATTTTTTGGCTTCCTCAATCATGCGTTTCCCCGGAGTCAAACCACCGCATTTCACCAATTTTACATTTACTCCGTGAAAGTGATTGAAACATTTGGCGACATCTTCTTCAATAATGCAGCTTTCGTCGGCTACTATAGGTAAGACAGAATGTTTAAAAACTTCCTTATGCGCTTGCCAGTCATCGGCTTTCATGGGCTGTTCCAGAAATTCTACACCTAGTTTTTTGAGCTCAATGGCGTTGTTTATGGTTTCCTCAACATCCCAGCCGCAATTGGCATCGATTCTGAAAATAGCATCGGTATGTTTTCGAAGTTCTTTGACAATAGCAATGTCTTCTTTGGTGCCTAGTTTAATTTTGTAAATAGGCCAGGGAAGCTCCTGCATTTTTGAAACCATTTTTTCTATAGAAGCAATGCCAATCGTATAATCTGTCAGCGGATTTCGATCAATAGTGTAATTCCATAAATCGTATAGCTTTTTGCCTTTTTTGCGTGCGTATAGGTCGTTATAAGCCATGTCTAATGCACATAAAGCAAACATGTCATTCTTTAAATACGGATAGATTTTTGCCCAGAAAACTTCAGGAGTTTCATCGGTTGTGTTTTCGATAATGGCTCTGATTTTTTCCAAATCCTGAATCATCACCGGAACGGTTGTTTTGTAATACGGATTTGAAGTGGCCTCTCCAAAACCCGAAAAACCATCGCTTTTGAGCTCTACAATTAGCGAAGGCTGAAAATCAATTGATTCTCTGGAAATGGTAAAAGTATGTTTGAGTTTTAGATTGTACTCTCTTAAAATTAATTCCATAAGTCTGTTTTTTAGTTAATACCCCAGCCAGATTATAGCTTTCGCAAAACCATCACGCCAAAGTTTTTCATTATATTCACCTCCTTTTACAATTTTAGATTTGGTCAGATGAAGGCAATAACAGCGTTTCGTATCTAATAAACGCTCCATTTTTGTCATATCGGTTACCATATCATCGCTTTCTTTGTCTCCGCATAAAAAATAAATCTTGGTTTTGATTTTAGGAGTTTGTGTTGTCAAAGTATAAATGTCATTCGAAAACCAGAAGGATGGCGAGAATATGCCCGCTTTTCCAAAGGTTTCCGGGTATTTTAGCAAGGCGTAATACGAAACTAATCCGCCAAGCGAACTTCCCATAATAAGGGTATTTTTTGCCTTGGTTTTTGTTTTGTAATGCTGATCAATATACGGCTTTAAGGTATTTACAATAAAATCGAGATAATTATCGGCATTTCCTCCACCATATTTTTCATTTTTATAGGGCGTTAATTCGCTTACACGATTGTCATTTCCGTGTTCAATACCCACTACAATTACGGGTGCTTTAAGGCTATCCAGTTTTTCGTCTACATTCCATTCGCCTGCATACGAGGCTTTGGCATCAAACAAATTCTGAGCATCGTGCATATACATCACGGAGTATCTTTTTTTGGCTGTAGCCGAATAACCATCAGGAAGATAAAGCCATATTTTTTTGGTGGTTTTTAATTGAGTGGCTTCAATTGTAAAAGTCGATACGTTTTTGGAAGCAGTACTGTTCTGTGCGCTGGCGATAGCCGTTACCCATAAGAAAATAAAAAAGAAAAATCTCCTAATCATGAGTACTGTTGCGTTTTAGATTTAAAAACAATATTTTAGCTAAAAATAATAAATTGATGAATACCGAAACAGAAAAGAGAAGTTTACTTTTAGAAATGATTGCTTTTTCTACCGTTGACGGGCAGTTGCATAAGAGAGAGTATGATTTTTTGTGGCTGGTAGCCCAGGAGCTTAATATTGGCCCGGATGATTTTCGTGATTTATTTCATCAGGAAAGCGCTGGTACCGTTATCAAATCGGAGTTTCAGCGCATTCAACAGTTTTACAGACTGGCCTTGATTATGTATTGTGATGGTATTTTGCATGAAAAAGAAGCAAAAGCCATACAGCAAATTTCCATTGAAATGGGATTGAATCCAAACGCTACCAGACGTGTTTTAGATTTAATGAAAAATGCGCCAAACGCTATAATTGACCCTAAAGTTTTATTGAAAGTTTTTCAGGAACAGCACAATTAGTTTTACCAAAGTTTTGATCGTTTGAACGAAGCCGATGCCATTCAAAATAAATAAGGTTAGCCTTTTTTAATAGACATTTTTAAGCCTATACCGGTTTGAAAATCGGGTGCATTGTCTAAATTTAAATCTTCTCTGAAGTATATAAAATAAGAAAATCTCTTTGTGGAGTAGGTACAGATAAAATTCCATCCTTCTAAGTTTTCATATAAATGAGAGATCGTTTTTTGCCAATGGGTATTTATTCTTTCTCCCGTCAGAACGATATAATCCCGCTCATTTCTTTTGTTGTAAGAAGTCTGAAAATTATAATTAATACCATACGAAATACGGTTGTTGTTTTTGAGTTTTACCTTATAATCAATAAGACCTTCAAAACTATAAAAGAAATCCTGACTGCTGATATTGACACGGTCGCCATATTCTAAAAAATGCTGGCGCAAAACTCCTGCACTGGCACCAAAGCTTAGGATGTTTTTGTTTTTAATGATTTTCTTTTTCAGAATAGAAGCAGAAACTCCAAGATCCGCTACCGGATTGTATTTAGAGGTATTAATCCCAAGTTGTGTTCCAAAATTCAAATAGATATGATGTTTTTCATTCATTTCCAATTTAGGATAATAGTTGTAATTGATATCAATTCCGGGAATAGTGAAATTGCCATTATTCAGGGTTAGAACCTTATTTTGATCATCCTTATACGATATTCCTGCTTTGTTGAGACCATAATGACGACGTGAAAACGGATCTTCGCCACCGGCAATATTGCTGTGAAACCATTCGATTGTTTCATCTGAGGTAAAAATAGAGTAGGGATATTTTCCGCCATCGAGCGAGTTCATTCGCAAACCGAAATTAAGTTCGTGCTGTACTGTAATAGGTAATGTAAAAGTCAATCGATACGATCGAATAACTCCATCTGCAACAAACTCTTTAGTATTGGCGGGAACTTTGTTTAAATCAAAGGAAAACTCTCGTGTATGCCAGGCTAAATTTTTGGCTATTTCCCGATCGTTAGGATCTGTTAATTCGTATGATTTAACATAAGGAAGCGCGACATTACCGCTCGAAACTTCAAATGAAAAAGAATATTTATCGGGAGAACGAACATTAAAATTGTGATTCAGTCTGGAAATATAAATCCCAAACGGATGATTAGAAAGAATATTCGGTTTTATAATGTCCGAGGAATTTTCTATTTCGGTATTCCAAAAATCATTATTTTCAGATTGTGCGACAGCAGTAGCGTTGAAAGCAAAAAAAACAAAAAGGAATAGGTGGTATTTCATTTTGGAGTTTGAAAATTTTGTTAAAACTAATCAATTTGAAATTCCTTATAAAACATTTTTTAAATAATTTTAAGAATAAATTCCTCCTTTGTTTTTTATGCGTATTATTTTAAAATGATGTATTTAAGACAGTTGCTCCTGTAGTTTTTTAATTTCGTCACGCAGCTTTGCCGCTTGTAAAAAGTCCAGCTCTTTGGCTGCTTTCTCCATTGACTTTCGTTTTTCACGAATCATTTTTTCCAGTTCCGGCTTCGATAAATAAGCGGTTTGAGGTTCTGCTGCAACCGGTATGGGATGTCCTAATTCATATTCCACCAGCGGATTTTTAGTAAAGGCACTATCAATTTTCTTGTTTAGGGCCTGAGGTATGATGTTATTTTCAGTATTATAATTGATCTGTTTTGTTCTGCGATAATTGGTTTCGTCGATCGTTTTTTGCATGCTTGCAGTAATCTTATCAGCATACATAATTGCTTTTCCGTTTAGGTTCCTAGCGGCACGGCCAATGGTTTGAGTCAGCGATCTGTGACTTCTTAAAAAGCCTTCTTTGTCGGCATCTAAAATAGCAACAAGCGAAACTTCGGGTAGATCCAGACCTTCACGAAGTAAGTTTACTCCAATTAGAACGTCAAAAATACCTTTACGCAAGTCCTGCATGATTTCAATACGTTCCAGCGTATCGACATCAGAGTGAATATATCGGCAACGAATGTTTACCTTGGTTAAATATTTGGCTAGTTCTTCGGCCATTCTCTTCGTCAGCGTAGTCACTAAAACTCTTTCGTCCAATTCACAACGCACCTGAATTTCTTCGATCAAATCATCAATCTGATTCAAACTTGGTCGGATTTCAATAATTGGATCTAATAAGCCGGTTGGACGAATGACTTGTTCGACATAAATTCCGTCTGTTTTTTGTAGCTCATAATCGGCAGGTGTTGCAGATACGTAGATTACCTGATTTTGCATGGCTTCAAACTCCTCAAACTTCAAAGGTCGGTTGTCCATTGCGGCCGGCAAACGGAAACCGTATTCGACCAGATTTTCTTTTCGGCTGCGGTCACCTCCGTACATGGCATGAACCTGTGAGACTGTTACGTGGCTTTCGTCGACCACCATCAGATAATCATCTGGGAAATAGTCTAACAGACAGAAAGGGCGGGTTCCGGCTTCTCTTCCGTCCAGATATCTTGAATAATTCTCAATTCCGGAGCAATAGCCCAGTTCGCGAATCATTTCTAAATCAAAATTAGTACGTTCTTCCAAACGTTTTGCTTCCAGATGTTTTCCTATTTCTTTAAAATAATCAACCTGTTTGACTAAGTCCTGCTGGATTTCCCAAATAGCGTTTTGCAAAACATCAGGGGAAGTCACAAACATATTGGCCGGATAAATCGTCAGTCGCTGAAATTTTTCAATGACTTGCGAGGTCTTGGCATCAAAAGACTCTATCTCCTCGATTTCATCACCAAAGAAGTGAATTCTAAAAGCATCATCGGCATAACTTGGGTATACTTCAACTGTATCTCCTTTTATTCGGAATGTTCCGGGCGTAAAATCTGCCTCGGTTCTGGAGTATAAACTCTGAACCAGACTGTGTAATAATTTGGTTCGGGAGATAACCTGATCTCTCGCTATTTCAATAACGTTTTTCTGAAATTCAACAGGATTCCCAATACCATACAAACAGGAAACGGAAGCTACAACTAAAATATCACGACGTCCGGAAAGCAGCGAAGAGGTAGTGCTCAAACGCATTTTTTCCAGCTCCTCGTTGATGGACAGGTCTTTCTCGATAAACACTCCGCTAACCGGCATAAAAGCTTCCGGCTGATAATAATCGTAGTAGGAAACAAAGTACTCTACAGCATTGTTGGGAAAGAATTGCTTGAATTCAGAATACAACTGTGCGGCCAACGTTTTGTTGTGCGCCAGAACCAAAGTTGGTCGCTGAACTTCCTGAATGACATTGGCTACCGTAAAGGTTTTTCCGGATCCCGTAACTCCTAACAGAGTCTGGTATTTTTCACCATCTATAATGCCTTGTGAAAGTTTTTCAATTGCTTGCGGCTGATCACCTTTTGGACTGTATTCAGAGGATACCTGGAAATTCATTTTTGGACGATGAAAGATTAGTTTTGTAAAGATACAAAGTTTGGATTCTATATAAAAACTTAAAAAGAGGATGAATTAAACGGAGTTAGGTTTACTGTAAATTCCCGTAAGCACTGTGTTTTTTATCTATTCTAAAAAGCCAATCATAGCATCATTCACTATTTTCGACTGATCGATGGATAGAAAGTGCCCTGCATCTGATATGGTTTTTGTTTGGCTATGAATTAAAAACTTTTTTGCTCTTTCTAAACTTTCTTCGGAATTGATAACATCACGATCTCCAATTAAAATCAAAACCGGATTGCTGATTGATTGGAGTTCAGCATCTGAAAAAGGCCGCATTTTGAACATGCTTGAATTTGATTTCGCATATTTATTGGCCAGATAGAATTGCTTTTTGTAAACAGGACTAATCTTTTCGGGATGAGTAGAAAAAGTTTGGAGTGTTTTTTCGAATTTCTTTTCATTTGGGAACAGTTTCAGCATTAAGGCAGAACTTGTTTTCCTCACTTTGTCTATAAATTTAAACGTTTGTGCGGGACTTAACAGTACTATTTTATCAATAGAATTATTGTTTTGAGTCGCTAATAATGTTGCAATCCAGCCACCACGTGAGGCTCCTACAATATCAAATTTCTTTAATTTGTAGTGATTGAAGATTTCATTGTACAAAAGAACAATTTCGTCTGAGGAAAGAGATTTAGAGGTCAAAGTAGACTTTCCGGGTTCTATTATAAAATCAATTGCATAAATGCGGTGCTTTTTGGAGAGTGCCTTTATGTTGGGATACCACATGCTGGAACTTGCATCCATTCCGTGTAGCAGAACCAAGTCTTTGCCATTTTTTAATCCGGTAACAATTACGTGTGCTGTTCCGTAAGTTGTCTGTATGTTTTCTTCGGTATACGGAATGTCCCAAAGCTTTAAAGTCTGATTGTATGAATCGATATAGGCCTGTTTTTCGCTTTTTGTTTTAAAAACATAATCGTCAAACTTTGCCTTTTTTGAAGCCGCACAACCGGCAAGCAAAAATAACAATGCTGCTTTGAAGAGTAATTTTGGCATAGGAATAAAATTCAAATTACTTTAAAGGTACGAAAAATGTGAACCCTCAGAGTATCAGAATTTTATTTTAAAGTATTAGAATTTCAATGTTAAGCGTTTTCCAGCTTCCATGCCTTTTGCTGACTCTCACTTAAAAAAGACCAGGCTACAATTCGGCTTGTTTTTTGCCCCTGAGACATATCGATTGTTTTGATGGTAGCAGCGTTTACTTTGTTTAATGTTTTGTAAATACTGGAAAGATTGTCTCTTTTTGAAACCAAAGTGGTAAACCATAAGCATTGCATGGCATATCTGGCGCTTTCGTAGATCATTTGAGTTACAAAACCAATTTCACCTCCATCACACCATAATTCAGCATTTTGACCTCCAAAGTTCAAAACAGGATTTGTTTTTTTCTTTTCCTTCGGGTTTAAGTTTGAAACTTTTCGAACGGTACTTTGGTTGGCATCTTCGGCCGAAGAATGAAATGGTGGGTTGCACATTGTAAAAGTAAAACGATCTTCAGGGGTGATGATGTTTTTAAAAATAAAGCGCGATTCCGTTTGCTGTTGAAGGCTTATGGCCTCAATCAGTTTTGGATTGGCTTCGATAATTTTGCTGCAATTTGCGATCGCTTTTTCGTCAATATCTGTTCCTACGAAACTCCAGTCGTAAATCGCATTTCCTAAAATAGGGTAGATGCAGTTAGCGCCTGTTCCTATATCCAAACCTAATACTGACGGGCCTTTAGGGATACTTCCGTTGTTGGTTTCAGCCAATAAATCGGCCAGATAATGAATATAATCCGTTCTTCCGGGAATGGGTGGACAAAGATAGTTTTTAGGAATATCCCAGTTTTGTATGTCGTAATAGGTTTGCAGTAAAGCTTTGTTCAGCAGTTTTACTGAAAGAGGATTACTGAAATCAATAGTTTCAATTCCGTGAATGTTTACGGCAACCTGTGCCTTTAACTCAGGACAATTCGCGATAAGAAGTTCGAAATCGTAACGCGAACGATGAAGATTTCGAGGATGTAAATTGTTTTTTTCGGAATTGTCTGTTGTTTTCATTTTTGTAAATTTCCGTGCAAAGATAGGTATTCCTTTCTTAGGAAACGTCCTGTAAAATTAATCCATGCATTCCATCAACAGCAAATCACCATCGGTGTGGGTGATTGTTACTAAACCATCCTGTAGAACAGCATTGCTGCTTCCGGTTCTGTAGCCAATCGTTAGGGTATCGTTTGTAAGCGGATAGAGCAAATTGGTCGAATAAATGCCATTGACAATCCCAATCGGAATCAGGGAGATAGGTGTTTTTGCGGTATGCCATTTCTCGAATTTACGGGGCAGTAAAAAAACTTTAGAATGGTCGTCCAGAATAACAATTTTTAGCAAATCGCGGTAACGGGCAATGTTGGTGATATTGGTAATGGTATGGTCTGCGCGTTTCCCGGTAGCCCAAACGACGTTTACAGCAGGGATTTTGCGATCGATTAAATAGTCAAAAGCTTTCTCTAAATCGGTTTTGTCCTGATCGGGTGTATGAACGATTTCGATAGGATATTGTGTTGTTTTGTAAATTTCGGGATCAAAGCCACGGTCGAAATCACCCAGAAGGACATCGACTTTGATGCCCAATTCAATTACTCTTTCAATGGCCGAGTCAAGCACGATAACCAGCGGAGACCATTCCAGTAATTGTCCTAATAATTCCGGATTGCAGGCTGCTCCGTTGGCGATAATTAAAGCGGGTTCCTGGTCGTCGCGTACGATATGGTGTGAAGACATGTGTATTATTTTGAATGTGGAGCAAAGGTACTGTTAGTATTGTGAAATTTGAAATGTGAGAAGTTAAATGTAAAATGTAAAATGTAAAATGTGAAAAATCTGAAGTCTACAATCTACAATCTAAAATTAAACAAGACGTCGGTGGTAATTGATCTGCCCTAAATGATACGCTAAATGCGTAGAAAGATGCACCAGAAAGAAGCCTGTTGACATTTCTTTTTCGAAAACAATTTGCGGATAAGTTTGTTCTAAATCAGCTTCGGTCAGGCTGTCGAGCGCAGTGTTTACAACCAAAATAGTATTCTCGATTTTACCGATTAGTTCTGATTTTGGAACATCTTTCAATGAAAATTCTAAGGGACGATCACGGATGTAACCAGTTTTTCCAATTTCGGCTCCAATATAGGTGTTCAGGTTTCCTATTAAATGCAGACAAAGATTTCCGGCTGAATTGGAAATGCCCGGTGCAATTGCCCAAATCTGACTTTCGTTTGGATACGATTCGATTTCGGCTTTTAATTTGTTCAGATCTCTGTTAAAAAGCAATTTTAAGGTTTCAATCAACATGATTTTAAGCTTTATGAGTTATCGGAATCCAGATTTCTTCTTCAGAATCGGGATCTTCTTTTTTGTATTTTTCAGTCATTACGGCAAAATGAGGCCTTTCATCCACCATATATTCTGAATTTGGCAGCCAATCTACAAAAATTTCATGATAGGTTTTATGGCCTTCGCTTTGCGGACCTTTATGTACAAAAACAGCGTATAATCCGGTAGGAATGACCAGCGGCTTCATTTCCAGTGGCATTTCATCAAAAGCAGAGACTTCGACTGCTGCCCATTTTTCGAAGGTATTACCAGGATCAAAATTATCAAAATGCGCAGTTGGAAAAACTTCGAGCGAATATAAATTGGCGTCGATTGTGTTTTTAATTTCTTTTCGTTTTGGCATAAAAGAACTCCACAGTTGATGCGTTTTGTTTTCAAGAAATGACATTGTAACGTATTTACCAATTAGTTTCTTCTCGGGTAATATCTGAATTTTGGCTTCCATTTTTAGAGCTTATTTAATTTTGTATTTTTTGTAATCTGTTTCACTAAGCGAAAAATAACCCAACGGATAATTGGCTTTATCAACAGTATTAATAATGTTTCCTTTTACGGTTGCGGGCGGGGACTGAAAAGGTCCGCCAGAATTATTCCCGGCTATGCTCACCAGTATGTTCATATAGTTGTAATACTGTTTTGAGATGCCGTAATGGGTAATCTCGATCTCATCTCCAATTTTTAGATCGTCATCATCTGATGTGCTAAAATATTCATTTCCCTGAAAAAATTTGTCCTCCGTAACATAATAAGTTGAGGTAATTTTGCTCGAATACATATATTTAAAGAGATAAAAATTATCATCGTCGGCAGGATCATTAAAGTAGGCTCTGGTTTCAATATCTTTTCCGGTAAAACCACCTTGGTTGTTTTGCTCAATTCGGCTTATGGGTGCAACTGCTTTCATGGTTTCGGTAGCAGTATAGGTAATACCTCCCGAAATCACGGTTAAGGTGTAGGTTTCGTTAATCACCGGAACGAAATTCGAACACACATATCGTCCGGTTTTAGGAACTTCAATAAAGTTGAACTGTGTGTTCTGACTGTTTTTTATAAATACGGTTGCACCCGCAACGGTTGGAATAACGTTTTGAAAATAACCAGTTGTGGTGGTCAGTTTAATGGTCTGCTGTTTTCCGGTTGTTTGTTTTTGCCAGTTTATCGCAGCTTCGATGACTAATTTTGGAGGGGCAGTATCTAAATTAACATCTACAACTTCCTCACAACCTGTGAAGAGAATCGATATTAAAACTACTATTAAGATGCTTGCTTTTTTCATGATCTATCTTTTGTTTTTCTTTTACAGAAAGTTGGTCTTAAAATTTAAAATTATAACTCACAGCCGGAACCATTCCGAAAATTGACGTTTTTACGGCTTCATTTGTACCGGTATCTATATTTTGACGGAAGTTGATCGAAGCCGCATTCTGGCGATTGTACAAGTTGTAAATACTAAAAACCCATTCGCCTTTCCAGTTTCGGTCTTTATTTTTTCGGGGGGTCAAAGTTGCCGAAATGTCTAAATGATGATAGGCCGGTAAGCGGTTTTCGTTTCTTAATCCATAATTGGGTACTGTAATTCCCAGATACTCATAGCGTCCATTTGGGTATGTAACCGGCTGACCCGATTGCAGCGCAAAGTTAGCGCCAAAAGACCACTTCTCGTTTAAATTATAAGCAGATGTAACGGCTAAATTATGAGTCTTATCATAGGCAGAGCTGTACCATTGTCCGCTGTTGATGCCAATTTCTTCCGGAGTTCTTCCCGGAGTTTGCTGCTGTGATTTTGATAAAGTATAGGAGATCCATCCATTGAATTTACCTTCGTTCTTCTTTAGCATAAATTCGACACCATAGGCCCGCATTCTTCCGTTCAGAATTACTTGTTCGATCGCATCATTGGCAATCAAATCGGCACCATCGATATAATCAAGTCGGTTCTGAATTTTTTTATAGTAGGTTTCGACTTCTACAGAATAAGCTCCGTTGTTAATATTTTTAAAATAGCCCAAAGCCACCTGATCGGCAATTTGAGGTTTGATATAATTATCACTTGGCATCCAGACATCAAGTGGGGTAGGAGATGAAGTATTCGAAATTAGCTGAAGATACTGTGCCATTCGGTTATAGCTTGCTTTAATCGCCTGATCATCATTTAACTGATACGAAACAGAAAGCCGCGGTTCTAAATTGTTGTAATGCTGAATGGCCTTGTTTTTACCAAAATAGCGGGTTGAGGTTGGAGTTCCTTTTTCGTAAATCTGCATGTCGCTATTGAAAACTACCGGTTCGTTATTGTCATAATAATTGATGGTAGAAGATCCTAAACGATAGAACAAACTGTATCGCAATCCGTAAGCAACCGTAATTTTTTTCGAGAGCTGATTCTCGGCTTCGATATAAACAGAAGGTTCAAAGGCATATTTTTTATCCAGTTGATCCGGATTAATTCCGGACGTTTCATTGCTTGGTTTAATCGTCCCCGGATTAAATTCGTAGTAAATACCATTTAAGCCGTAGTTCAGTTTGAATTTGTCTGAGAGGTAGTTTTTGAAATCGTATTTGATGTTGTAGTTCTTAATTCCCGAATCCCATTTGAAGCCTACAAAATCCAGGTCGAGACCATAATAGTAATCGCTGTAAATCAGGGATAAATTGGCAAATAACTTATCAGAGTACAGATGGTTCCAACGCAGGTTTAAGGTTGAATTTCCGTAGATATTGGTAAAACTTTTGTTCAGACTAAACACATCACGACCAAAATAACCGGACAAATACAAGCTGTTGTTGTCATTTAATTTATAACTCAGTTTGGTATTCAAATCATAGAAATAGGCAGAGTTGTCTTTTTGATCTTCGGATAGTTTTAGAAACAAATGAGCATAGGAAGCTCTTCCTCCAATAAGAAAAGAACCTTTGTCTTTTACTAACGGCCCTTCGGCGAGAAGTCGGCTTGAAATTAACCCGATTCCGCCATTAACGTGAAATTCTTTGCTGTTTCCGTCTTTCTGATAGATGTCTAAAACAGAAGAAGCTCTTCCGCCATATCGTGCAGGAATTCCGCCTTTGTATAGTTTTAGATCTTTAATAGCATCGGGGTTAAAAACGGAGAAAAAGCCAAATACATGTGAGGAATTAAAGATGGTGGCTTCGTCTAATAAAATTAAATTCTGATCGGCACCACCGCCACGTACATTAAATCCCGAAGCACCTTCTCCCGCATTGGTAACGCCCGGAAGCAATAAAATCGATTTTAAAACATCGACTTCACCCAAAACAACCGGCATTTTTTTGATGGTGGAAATCGAGAGTTTGTTGGCACTCATTTCCGGCGATTTGATATTGATTTTTCTTTTATTGTCGATAATTACCACCTCCTGAAGCTCTTCGCCACTTTCGCTGATCGCAAAATTATTTTTCGTGTTTTGAGTTAAAGCAATTGTTTTTTGAAGGGTTTGATACCCTACATAACTAATTTCAATCTGATGTTCACCTTGTGGAACGGTAAGCGAATAAAAACCATATTCGTTGGTGGTTGTACCTATTTTTAAGGTTGGAATATAGACGTTCACACCAATTAAGGTTTCGTTGTTTTTAAAGTCAGTAATGGTGCCGCTTAAAGTGAATTTTTCCTGAGAAAATGATGTTAAAATGGTAAAGAACAGAATAAAAAATGTGGTATTTTTTTTTGTGGTCATTGTCTTGGTTTTGAAACACATAGTTAATAATTCTAACTAGATATTTTTGCAGAACGTTTGTTAAACATTAGTTAAGAAAGGCTCTTTTTTTGGAGGGGCAAAGGGGCAGAGGGACAAAGGTTCAGAGGTTTTGGTTCCATTCAAAAAAAAAGACAACTAATTAAAGTTGTCTTTTCTAGAGAGCCACATTGTGAAGACTCTTTATGTTTCATTCGATTATTTTATTTGTGCAATAATTGAATTGAATGTTTCACTAGGACGCATTGCTTTGCTCACTAATTCAGGAGTTGGCTGGTAGTAACCGCCAAGATTTTGAGGTTTCCCCTGCGCACCAATTAATTCGGCATCAATTTTAGCTTCGTTAGCTTCAAATTCAGCAGCAATTGGAGTGAAGATCGCTTTCAATTCAGCATCTTTGTTTTGAGCTGCCAAAGCCTGAGCCCAGTAATAAGCAAGGTAAAAATGAGAACCACGGTTGTCAATTTCGCCTACTTTACGAGCCGGAGATTTATCATTAGCAAGGAATTTATCGTTGGCTTCGTCTAAAGTTTCAGATAAAACAATTGCTTTAGAATTGTCTAAAGTTTGCCCTAAATGCTCTAAAGAAGCACCAAGAGCTAAAAATTCTCCTAATGAATCCCAACGTAAATAACCTTCTTCTGTGAATTGCTCAACGTGTTTTGGAGCAGAACCTCCTGCACCCGTTTCAAACAATCCTCCACCATTCATTAACGGAACGATAGATAACATCTTAGCAGAAGTTCCTAATTCCAAAATTGGAAACAAGTCTGTTAAATAGTCACGTAAAACGTTTCCGGTTACTGAGATGGTGTCTAAACCTTTGATGATTCTGTCTAAAGTAAATTCAGTAGCCGCAACAGGGTTTAAGATACGGATATCCAGATTTACAGTATTGTGGTCTTTTAAATATTTTTGAACTTTTGCAATCAATTCTCTGTCGTGTGCTCTGTTTTCGTCTAACCAGAAAACAGCAGGAGTATCAGATAAACGAGCTCTGTTTACAGCCAGTTTAACCCAGTCCTGAATTGGAGCGTCTTTGGCCTGACACATTCTGAAAATGTCATTTGCTTCAACATTTTGCTCCATTAAAACAGTTCCTTTATTGTCTGTCACACGAACAACTCCGTCAGCTTTCATTTGGAATGTTTTGTCGTGAGATCCGTATTCTTCTGCTTTTTGAGCCATTAAACCTACGTTAGGAACACTTCCCATTGTTTTAGGATCAAAAGCACCATGTTTTTTACAAAAATCGATTGTAGCGGTGTAAACTCCGGCATAAGAACGATCCGGAATAAGGGCAATCGTGTCTTGTTGTTTTCCTTCTTTATTGTACATCTGTCCTGAGGTACGAATCATTGCCGGCATAGAAGCATCAACAATTACATCAGAAGGTACGTGTAAGTTTGTAATTCCTTTATCAGAATTTACCATTGCCAAAGCAGGTCCGTTTTCGATTGCTTTAGTAATATCGGCTTCAACTTCAGCCTGTTCAGGTCTTCCTGCAATTTTTGCATAGATATCACCTAAACCATTTCTGGTGTCAATGTTTAATGCTGCAAATAAAGTTTCGTATTTTTTGAAAAGATCAGCAAAGTATACTTCAACGATCGCGCCGAAGATAATTGGATCTGATACTTTCATCATGGTTGCTTTTAAGTGTACGGAAAGTAAAACACCTTCTTTTTTTGCATCTGCAATCGCATCAGCAGCAAAAGCTTTTAATTTTTTTACACTTAAAACAGAACTGTCAATGATTTCACCTACTTTAAGAGGAGTACTTGCTTTTAATACAGTAGTTGTACCGTCTTTTGCAACGAATTCAATTTTTACATCATCAGCTTCTGCAACGGTAAGCGATTTTTCACTTCCGTAGAAATCACCGTTTGGCATTGAAGCCACTTTTGTTTTAGAATCAGCTGACCATGCACCCATTGAGTGTGGATTTGCTTTTGCAAAGTTTTTTACTGCTCTTGGAGCTCTACGATCAGAGTTTCCTTCACGTAAAACCGGATTTACGGCAGAACCTAAAACTTTGGCATATTTTGCTTTAATTTCCTTTTCAGCATCATTTTGTGGATCTTCCGGGAAATTAGGAATTTTGTAACCGTGTGATTGCAATTCAGCAATAGCTGCTTTTAATTGCGGTACCGATGCAGAAACGTTTGGCAATTTGATGATGTTAGCATCAGGTTGTGTTGCCAATTGCCCTAATTCAGCCAAAGCATCTCCTGTTTTTTGATCAGCTGTTAAAAGCTCAGGGAAATTGGATAAAATTCGGGCTGCCAAAGAGATATCTCTGGTTTCAATTGCAATACCTGCTGTAGACGTAAAAGCCTGGACAATAGGTAAAAAAGAATAAGTCGCTAACAATGGCGCCTCATCAGTTAAGGTGTAATAGATTTTTGAATTCTGTGTCATTTTTTTTTTTTTTTATAATCGTATCGTCAGAGAATGACGATGTAAAAGGTATAGTCGGCTCAGAATGAGCGGAGCAAATATAATAAAAACAGTCCGAAAACGGTGTAGTTTTGAGGAGAAATGCCGAAATTATCAGATTGTTATTTCGGGCTCTTTAAATTGTCAAATCGACGATTTTGCTATTAAAAAATTACGGTTTTGATATTCTGAAAATAAAGCACAAAAAAAAACCCGTTTCAAATGATATGAAACGAGTTTTTTATAACAAATCGATAAATGATTATCTTCTTTTATCTTTAATCTTAGCTTTTTTACCAGTAAGTTCTCTGAAGTAGAAAATTCTAGCTCTACGTACAGCTCCTTTTTTGTTGATTTCAATCTTTTGTAAAGCTGGTAAGTTTACTGGGAAGATACGCTCAACTCCAATAGCTCCAGACATTTTACGAATAGTAAAAGTTTCTGTGTTACCAGAACCTCTTCTTTGAATAACAACTCCTTTAAAAAACTGAGTTCTTGTTTTTTCACCCTCTTTAATTTCGTAGTAAACTGTGATAGTATCTCCAGCTCCGAAAACAGGGAAATCTTTTTTAGCAACGAATTCGTTTTGAACGAACTTTAATAAATCTGCCATGATAATTTTTTATTATTGTTTATTTAGAACAACATTCACGGATTTCGCCAGAGGTTAGTCTAATTCGGGTGCAAATGTAGAAAATAATTGTAAATTATGAATTATAAATTGTAAATTATTTTAAGTTGTTGATAAATTGATGGTTAGGGCTTGTTTCAAGTTTCAAGTTTCAAGTTCCAGGTTTTGATGACGTACACAAGAAACTTGAAACTTGAAACCTGAAACAAAAGAAACTTTTTATTTAGGCTGCTGCTGTGTAACACAATGGATCATTCCTCCATTGGCGTATAAATTACGAACGTCAATACCAATTACTTTTCTGTCAGGATATAAACCCTGAATCAGTTGATTGGCAACTGCATCATTAGGATCGTTGTAATTCGGAACCAGAACAACCGTATTTCCAATGTAATAATTGACATAAGAACCTTTGTAACCTAATTTTTTACCATAAGTCGTTACAACGTTGTTTCGGGACAATGGCAGTTTTAAGAAAGTATAATTTTTGCCTTTTACGTCTTTTGAATTGAATAAGGTAGCAATGTCGGCTTGTGGTACTTCCCAATACAATAAATCATCTTCATTCATGGTTACGATCGTGCTGGTATTGCCAAAACGTGCAAAACCATCAATGTGCATGTCGGTGATTTCTCTTCCCGCTTTTCCGTTAAGCCAGATAAAATGAGTAACACCTAAATACTTTTTAAAAATAGCTTCAGCCTGTGACTGAGACATTCCTGGATTACGATTAGAGTTTAAAATAGAACTTTTGGTAGCCATTAAGGTTCCTTTTCCATCTATTTCTACAGCTCCTCCTTCATTAATCATTATAGTGTTTAAATCTACAATTGTTGTTTTCTGATCTGCTGCGATTTGCGAAGGAATGGTGTTGCAATTACTGAAATCCGCTTTTTTCCCCCAGCCATTAAATCCCCAATCCTGAATTACCAATTGATTGTTCTTGTCTTTTACGTAAATTGGACCATTATCTCTTACCCAGACATCATCCGTTTTGTAGATTTTAAATGTTACGGCAGAAAGAGAAACACCTGCATTTTTTAATAAGGTGGTAATTCTGTTTTTTTCAGTCGTATCATAGGCAATGATATTTACCTTTTCGCTTGTAGCTAATGATTTAGTCATAGCCACCCAGGTAGCATCTAAATCATTTCTATAGTCAATACCGTATTGATATTGATGTGGCCATTGCAGCCAGGTTGCTTCATGCGGAGCAGATTCTTCGGGCATGGTGTACATAATTTCACTTTTAATCGATTCTGTCGGTTCGTCCGGCGTTACGCCTACTGCATCTTCCTGACAGGAAGTAAATAGAGGAAATAACAGTATAGGTATAAATAATTTTTTCATCTTAATTTGTGTTTGTTTTGGATTAACTTGTTTAGCGTCATTTTGTTACTAGTATTTTGACGGTACAAATGTATTTCTAAACCATTATCTGGCAGTTGTCCAAAATGGACAAATCAAATCAGCGGAATAAAAATCGCGGTAAGATATTCAGACTCGTTATCACAATTGTCGCTGGTTTTCAGATATTGTTCAATAACAGGCAAGTGTGAAAGTTCAAAAGTGTTGGTTAGAAACCAGCCTCCATAAATTTGGTTATAGGTATTTTCTAAGGTATGGTAACTGCCGTGATGAAAAAAACGGGCATATTTACTGCCAAAAATCTGCTTCTTTGGCAAATTTTTAAGGACCATTGTTGTAGCAACACAGGCTTCGTAAGTGCAATTTATTTTTTCGGTGATTAAAATATCGTCGGTAATGACTCCAAAGAAACGGGTATCAGTTTCAGGGAATTTGTTTTGCAGAAGGGTTTCCCACAGCGTTTCTATTTCCTGATTAACATAAGGAGTTTTGGAGCTCAGGTAATAAACAGTTGTTTCGGGAATTACAACTATTTCCGGATTTAAAACATTGGTAAAAGATTGAAGAGGATGGGTATCGTTGAGTAAAAGTTCTTTTTGATTGCGTGCCAGGGAAGGGGAACAATCAAAATGTTTTTTGAAGGTTTTTGAGAATGACTGTACATCGGCAAAACCTACTTCAAGCGCAATTTCTGAGATTTGTTTGCTGGAATATATGAGTTTTTTGTATCCGTTTTCTACCTTCAATCGGGTTTGATAAGCGCCAATGGTTTCGTTAAATAAAGAATAAAAAATGCGTTGCAGATTGCGGTAGGAGTAACAGGAAATGTCCTCCAGAGAATTTATTGAGATGATTTGATTGTAATGCATCTCAATATAATTCCGGGTATTGTAAATATGTTTTAGATTAAAATCATTCATTTTTTAGTTTTTAGAAAGGGGTAATAATAAGGATAACGTATTAATTACAGCTTTCACATATGATTTAGAAGAATCACTAAAAATAAATGAGTAAAGAGACCTGTTTATTTTTCTTCTAATAAATCCGGGCGTCTGTTTTTAG
Organism: Flavobacterium sp.; assembly: GCA_023251135.1. Classification (GTDB taxonomy): domain Bacteria; phylum Bacteroidota; class Bacteroidia; order Flavobacteriales; family Flavobacteriaceae; genus Flavobacterium. The sequence goes on from JAHEZJ010000015.1 coordinate 41,425, forward strand.
TATGTTCATACGCCATATCCTCGCGCCATTTGTCAATTTTGGCAAAATGACCGCTAGTCAGAACTTCAGGAACCTTCCAGCCCTTATAATCTGCTGGTCTTGTGTATATAGGACCTGAAAGCAGATTGTCCTGAAAACTATCAGTCAATGCTGAAGTTTCGTCGCTCAAAACACCTGGAATCAGGCGGATCAAAGCATCCGATAACACCAAAGCTCCTAATTCTCCACCTGACAATACATAATCACCAATTGAAATCTCTTTGGTAATAAAATGATCCCGAACACGCTGATCTACCCCTTTATAATGTCCGCAAAGAATGATGATGTTTTCATACATCGACATGGTATTGGCCATTTTTTGGTTTAAAGTTTCCCCGTCAGGTGACATATAGATAATCTCATCGTATTCGCGTTGGCTTTTTAAATGCGTGATACAGGCATCAATAGGCTGAACAGTCATCACCATTCCGGCACCTCCGCCAAAAGGATAATCGTCAACACTTTTTTGCTTGTTTGTGGTGTAATCACGCAAATTATGAAAATGAACTTCCACTAATCCTTTGTCTATGGCACGTTTCATAATCGAAGCCTCAAACGGACTCTTTAATAATTCAGGTAAAATCGTTATAATGTCAATTCGCATTTTTTTTCTTCAATAGTTCTAAGGTGCAAAGATACAAGTTAATTTTTGTGAATTTTCAAGATTTGAAAATGGGGAAAAAGAATTAAGGACTTTTTGAGAAAGAGTTAATAACGAGCTACTTAACGTTTAATGTTGTTGGAATGTTATTTAAGTGTTTGTAAAACAGTTAAATACATGATAATTATATAACATAAAACGCCTGAAATGTAAAAAAAAGATGCTTAATTTTAATTACTATTACATTTCAATTATTTGATTTTGTAAAGAATTACTTAAAAACAAAACTCCCATGAAAAAGCTGCTAATATTACTCATTATATTGATTTTACAGGCATGTTCTACCACTAAAAACCCAAATGATCAATGGATTGGTCAGTCTAAAAAAAATCTTATTAAGATTTGGGGGCCACCTATACGTACGTTACAAAATTCAGATCAGGGAGAAATATTACTTTATGCAGAACAAGTGTATACCAATGCAGCTACTAGTGAAGGTCCCAGAATGGCCGGCTCAAACTACTGGAATTACACCTATATATACACCCGTAAGGACGGAAAAATTTATTTGTACAAAACCGATAAACAGCAACAGCCGCCTCAGACAATTGCTGTAAAATAAGCTGATTTCTTGTTTTTTATACGAAAATATGGCGAATTTATCATTGCGGTCAAAATCATTTGATTATATTTATGTCCGCTTTAGGTTGATCTTTAGCGATTTAAAATGATAAATCATGAGAAAAACGGTGATACTTTTGGTATCTTTTCTAATTATTTCCTGTCAGAATCAAAACCAGTTAAAACCTATGGATACCACAAAAAATGAAGAATTAGTTAAAACGTATTTTGAACATTTTAATAAGCACGATTGGAAAAAGATGTCAGAAATGTACACAGAGACTGCTGATTTCAAAGATCCTTCGCTAGGACCCGGGATTGTCAAACAAACCCGTAAACAAATTGCAGATAAGTATGCAGCGCTTAACGCCGCTTTTCCGGATCTGCATGATAAAGTGATTCAGGTTTATCCGTCGGGAGAAAAGCATATTATTGTAGAATTTGTTTCATCGGGTACAGCGCCAGACAACTCAAAATTTGAACTGCCGATCTGTACTATTTTTACAATCGAAAACGGATTAATCACCAAAGATTTTACCTATTTCGATAATTTTGAAGAAGAAGAAAACTAAGAACAGCTACTGATGTAAAACGTGTGTAGTCCCTACGGGACATCGTTTACGGTGGGTTTCTTTTGCTTACCGATATCTTGCTCCTGACGGAGCATTTTTTTTGCTTATTTTTTCTATTACCTCACAAAAAGAAAACAGATTAGCTTAAATTTGATAGAAATAGTCAGGATAAAAAACGTTGACTGATTTATAAAAATTACAACAAATAGAAAGTTAATTAAACACATTGAAAATGCAGCATTCAAAAACAAGCAAAGAATTTATAAAAGGAGATGAAATCGAGTGGGAGGTGGTTGGAGAAGGTATCAGGCGCAAGATTCTTGCTTTTGATGAAAGAGTGATGCTGGTAAATGTTCATTTTGAAAAGGGAGGAATTGGCGTTTTACACGAGCACTATCATTCGCAGGTAACCTATGTTTCAAGCGGTAAATTTGATGTTACCATTAGCGGTGTTACCCAAACGCTGAAAGAAGGAGACAGTTTTTACATTCCGCCTCATGCGATTCATGGAGTGGTTTGCTTAGAAAGCGGACTTTTAACGGATGTTTTCAGCCCGATTCGGGAAGATTTTATACAATCGTAATGTTTTAACATTCAGCATAATCTTTAAAACAATAGTCAGATTTACTGTCGGCTTTGGAAAAATTATAATTTTTTTAAAGTTTCGGTAATAATTAGATTGGTATTTTTGCAAAATGAATTTATCTAAAACGAATGTCTTGTTTATGGCAGCTTGCACCGGACTTATAGTTGCAAATCTTTATTACTGCCAGCCTTTAATTGTTTTAATTGCCAACGAATTTAAAATTCCTGAAGCCAGTGCGGGAACAATAACTTATCTAACCCAGGCGGGTTATGCGATAGGGTTATTTTTTATGGTTCCGTTAGGCGATAAAATCGAACGCAAAAAACAAATTTTGATGACCACTTTTGCTTCTGTAATCGCTTTGATTATCGCAGCAACGGCAAAAAGTTTCTTTCTTTTGCAGGTGGCTTCCTTATTAATCGGAATTACTTCAATTGTACCCCAGCTTATTTTGCCCTTGGCGGCCTCTTTGAGTGCACCTGAACAGCGTGGAAAAGTGGTAGGAACTATTATGAGCGGTTTGCTTGTTGGAATACTATTGTCCAGAACATTAAGCGGATTTATAGGTCAGGTATTGGGCTGGAGGTCTATGTTTTATATTGCTGCAGGTATCTGTTTGCTGATCTTTTTTGTGATTCAGAAAAAATTTCCGGTCAATAAACCCCAGTTTGAGGGAACTTACGGACAGTTGATTCAATCCCTTTTTACACTTATAAAAACACAGCCGGTTTTGCGTGAAGCGACACTGATCAATGTATTCAGTTTTGCACAATTTGGAGCCTTTTGGACCACTATGGTTTTACTGCTTTCCGGAGATCCATTCGGTTTTAACAGTGCTACAATTGGGCTTTTTGGAATTGTAGGAGCTTCTGGAGCTTTGGCGGCACCTCTGGTAGGGAAAATGGGAGACAAAGGAAACTCAAGAATTGCGGTAGGTTACGGTTGTTTATTGATTTTAATTAGTTTTCTGGTTTTCTATTTTTCAATAGAAAGTGTGATCGGAATTGCGATTGGAATTGTGTTTATTGATATCGGAATTCAGGGCGTACATATTTCAAACCAGACGAGAGTATATTCGCTGCTTCCAGAAGCCAGAAACCGATTGAATACCGTATTTATGTCGTTTAGTTTTTTAGGAACAGCAGCCGGATCAGCTTACGGATTGTTGTTGTGGAAACTGGGCGGATGGCATGCGGTAACCATTGGCTGTGTTGGATTATCGGCACTGGCATTTGTTGTTTACGGCCTTACTTACAAATCAAAGTCTAAAAAACAGAAAGCTTAAATTGATATAAAATTAATTTGTAAATTTGCATTCAAATAAAAAATAAGAACAATGGAAAACGGAATATACGCTAAATTCAACACTAGTAAAGGTTCGATTTTAGTAAAACTTACACACGATTTAACACCTGGGACCGTAGGGAATTTTGTAGCTCTTGCAGAAGGAAATATGGAGAATAAAGTAAAACCTCAGGGACAAAAATTCTATGACGGATTAACTTTTCACAGAGTAATTCCTGATTTTATGATTCAGGGAGGATGCCCAAAAGGAACTGGAACTGGTGATCCGGGGTATAAATTTGATGATGAGTTTCACCCAAGTTTAAAACACGATCGTCCGGGAGTTTTAGCAATGGCTAATTCAGGTCCTGCAAGTAACGGTTCTCAATTTTACATTACACACGTTCCAACTTCATGGTTAGACGGGAAACATACTGTTTTTGGTCATGTAATCGAAGGTCAGGATGTTGTTGATGCAGTAGCTCAGGGAGATAATCTTGATGCTGTAGAAATCATCAGAGTAGGTGACGAAGCTCAAAAATGGAATGCTATTGAAGCTTTTATCGCTTTAAAAGGAGCCCGTTTGAAGCGTGATGCTGCTTTAAAAGCGGAATCAGAAGCAAAAATGGAACAATTGGCTGCAGGTTTTGATAAAACAGACAGCGGACTACGTTATAAAATGATTCAAAAAGGAGAAGGTAAAAAAGCTGAAGCTGGAAAAACAGTAGCAGTACATTACGAAGGTTCTTTAGAAAATGGAAAAGTTTTTGATTCATCTTACCCACGTAAAAAACCAATCGAATTCAGATTAGGTCAGGGACAGGTAATCGAAGGATGGGACGAAGGTATCGCTTTACTACAGGTAGGTGACAAAGCTCGTTTTGTAATTCCATCTGATTTAGCTTATGGAGCTGCAGGTGCAGGAGGAGTTATTCCACCAAACGCAACTTTGATTTTTGACGTTGAATTAATGGACGTAAAATAAGAGATTTACAGACAATTTAGTATTGTTTTAAATAGTAATCCCATTCGCCTGTCGAATGGGATTTTTTTTATATTTACTTAAAAAACAAGAACAATGAAATTAAGGATCTTAACTTTAACCGCTGCGACGTTGCTTTTGGTTTCGTGCGGTACGAAAAAAGCAGCTCCGGTTGCAACAGCCACTCCGGCTGCGAGTGAGACGGTAAAAACTACAGCATTAACTCCTGCATTGGCAGAAGGGAAAAACTTGTACGAAAACAGTTGTGCAAGATGTCATAAATTATATGATCCGAAGAAATTTAGTCAGGAAGACTGGAAACCAATTCTGGTAAGAATGCAGAAAAAAGCGAAGGTTGACGATACTCAGATCGCTTTGATATCCGATTATATCACTTCTCAATTGTAAGAAGCTGGTGTTTTAGATTCATAAAAACTATTCAATTAAGTTGGATAGTTTTTTTTTGCTTAAAAAGGACATAAAAAAAACACCTTCACGCAGGAGGTGTTTAAAAAACTAAGAAATGCTTTCAGCTGAATTGCTAACGGCTGTTATTTTTAATGTTTTTATTCCGGCCGGTAATTCCCAATCGACAACATCATTTTCTTTAAAGCCAATAATAGCAACACTAAGCGGTGCCAAAATGGATATTTTTCCTTCTTTTACATTGGCAAAGGATGGCAGGACGATCTGAATTTTCATGCTTTTATTTGCTTTTACATCTTCAATAGTGACCTGCGAATTGATTCGTATCACGGTTTCGTCCAATTCACTTTCTTTACGGATAATGGCGCGATCCAATTCGTGCGAAAGCTGCCCAATTTCTTTGGCATTAGTTGTGTTTTTACTTTTTAGTATCAGTTCTCTTAAAAACTGATAATCTGTTTTACAGAATGTAGGGGTTGGTTTCATATCGATTCTAATTTATTGTGATTTGAATATTCGGAGTTTTCAAATGCAAATTATAATGAAAGTCATTAGTAGCGGCCTCTAAACAGAGACTGCAACCGATAACTATAAATTGTAACTGAAAACTAAAAAATAAATCCTCCGTCTGAGAGAAGAAATTGAAATAGACGGAGGCCTAATTGATAAAGGCCTTACTATGTGAAATAAATACAGCAGCAAGCGCTCTTCCCGTAAGGGAAAACGATAGCGGAGAGGCTGTAAGTAAATGAATAGTGGTCACTGGGGAAATAATTAATTGGATTGGTAAAGATAGACAAACTTTTTGAAAACACTAAAGCGTTGTTTTCCATTTGATGTTACAGCCAATACTTGGTTTTTGCGGATCTTTTAAACTCCTGTTGTAAATAAGGGCGTCAATTGCGCTGCGAAGATCACTTCCGCTTAACGGAATCCCATTTCCAGGTCTTGAATCGTCTAATTGACCACGATAAAACAATCGGTCCTGATTGTCAAATAAATAAAAATCGGGGGTACAGGCCGCTTCATAAGCTTTGGCAACCTCCTGGCTTTCGTCATATAAGTACGGAAAATCAATCTTATTCTGAAAAGCAAATTCGGTCATTAATTCAGGAGCATCTTGTGGATACTTCTCAATATCGTTGCTTGAAATCGCAACAATACTAATTCCCTGTACACGATAATCATTGGCGATCATTACAACCTCCTTAATAACATGAAGTACAAACGGACAGTGGTTGCAGATAAAAATAACCAAAGTGCCTTTTGATCCTCTCAAATCTTCAAATGAATAAACATTATTAGAATTGGTATCTCTTAATTTGAATCCCGGAGCGATTGTTCCAAGGGGAATCATATTTGAAGGAGTTCGTGCCATTTTGTAGAAATAAGTTCCTCAAAAATAGCTTTAAAATTCTGTAAAAGAAAGCGTATAGACCTGTTTTTAATTTTTTGCCACAGATTTTACTATTTAAACAGTATTGACCATTAATCTGTGGCGTTTGTTATAAATCAGGCGTTTAAAAAGTCTAACAAATCTTTGTTTAGTTTGTCTTTATGGGTGTAAAACAAGCCATGTGGAGCGCCTTCATAAACGATAAAAGTATTTTCAGAAATTGCTTTGGCTGCTTTTTTTGACGTAAGATCAATAGGTACAATTTTGTCATCGTCGCCATGAATGATTAAAGTAGGTACTTTTATAGCATCCAGCTCATCCCTAAAGTCAGTAAAAGAAAAAGACTCAGCACATTTTAGTGTAGCACGTGGTGAGGCAAAAGAGCACAGCATTCTGTAGTATTCTAACAAAGGTGTGCTTAAAGGTCTGTTGATGATATTGATTCCAAAAAAGATCTTTCCAAAATTATCTATAAAACCAATTCTGTCCTGTTTAATCGCATTTGCTGTAGTTTCGCTTTTTTCTTTCGGATGCCCGTCAGGATTATCATGAGTTTGTAATAAGAACGGGATGATAGAAGAAACTAAGGCGGCTTTTGTAACGGCTTTTCCGCCATAACGGCTAAAGTAGCGAACTACTTCACCGCCACCCATTGAGAAACCTACCAGCGTAACATTTTCTAGCTCAAGCTGCTCTATGATCTCTTTTAAATCATCGGTTAGCGTATCATAATCATAGCCGTCATAAGGTTGTGATGATTTGCCAAATCCGCGACGATCATAAGCGATGACGCGATAATTGTGCTGTACTAAAAAATCAATCTGATATTCCCACATTTCGTTTGAAAGCGGCCAGCCATGAATCAAAATTACCGGTTTTCCCTTTCCGTAATCTTTAACATATAGCTTTACATTTTTAGCCGTTTCGATGTATTTGTCGCTGTTTAAAAGTTGGATGTCAAAGTCGGAATCTCTAAGAGAGGTACTGTTATTTAGAAGGTTATTTTCCATTTTTTATATTTTTTAGCGTTAGCGTACCAATTTGATTCGTAAAATTAGAAGCTACTCAAAAAAATCGGTTATAGAATTAGAGATAATAATTACAAAATTAATAGGTTTGTAAATCATCAAATACTAAAAATAAAATGGACTTAACCTGGAATGAATTCGAAAGAACCGATATGCGTGTAGGAACTATTGTGGAAGTAAATGATTTTCCCGAAGCCAGAAAACCAGCCTACCAGCTTACCATTGATTTTGGTGCCGAAATTGGAATCCGTAAATCATCCGCCCAAATAACAACACATTATAAAAAAGAAGATTTATTAAACCGACAAATTATCTCAGTAGTCAATTTTCCTAAAAAACAAATCGGGAAATTTATGAGTGAATGTCTGGTTCTTGGCGCAATAGGCAAGGAAGGAGATGTTATTTTACTCGCTCCCGATTTTAAAATAGAAAACGGATTGCGAATCGGGTGATTTTTTCAGTCTCAGTTTACAGTCACAGTTTTCAGTATGCGACTGCAAACTGCGACTGCAAACTATCCTATTTTCTCGATCAATTGTTTCAAAATCAATTGTCCTTCTTCCCAGTATTTTAAATCAGAATCAGAGTTGATGTGTCCTTTTTGTCCCACATTGACCAAATCACTTCCCCACATTTCGGCAAAATATTTTTTTCTTTCGAAAGTTGCGTAAGGATCGTTTTCGCTTGCGACCACAATTGAGGGGAAAGGCAGCTTCGAAATGGGCATTGGAGAAAAGTTTCGAATCGAATCCGGGGTATGCTGAGGTGAATCTACATCGGCAGGTGCTACCAGCAGGGCGCCAACAACATTTGGATTGTGGTTTGCCTCTGCCCAGTGCAGAACAAGCGAAACGGCTAAACTATGTGCTACCAATACTGTTGGGCTGTTTAGTCTGGAGATTTCTTCATTTAAGCGTTTAAGCCATTCCTCACGAATAGGTTCGTCCCACTCGTCGTGAACAATACGAGTTGAATTTTTAAATTTCTTATGCCAGAACGTTTGCCAGTGTCTGACTCCGGAATTTCCAAGTCCGGGCAAGATTAATAGTTGCGTTTCCATTTCTGGTATTTTTATAAAAATATTCGACCAACTACCCATATAGACTACAAGATAAATGTCGACTAAAATGGTAGAGTTTTAAGATTTAAAAAAAGTCCAAAATGCAGAACAGAATGGACTTATACTTTTAAAAAGTATGTTTTTGACTAAATATCGTCAAAATCAATATCGGTAAAACTGGTTCTTTGTCCCTCAGGTTTATCAGAACCGTATTCTTTTTTGAAATCTTTTTGGTGTCTTTCAGAAATTACTTCTTCGCCTTTGTGGTTCAAGACGTACGAAGTCATTTCTTCTAGTATTTCGGCAAAAGCACTAAAGTCTTCTTTGTACAAGTAGATTTTGTGTTTTTTAAAATGAAACGAACCATCCTCTTCAGTAAATTTTTTACTTTCGGTAATTGTGATATAATAATCGTCAGCTTTAGTAGCTCTCACATCAAAGAAATAAGTTCTTCTTCCTGCTCGTAATACTTTAGAAAAAATCTCTTCTTTTTCTAACATGTCATTTTCTCTCATAATACGTTCTATCATTTTTGGAATTAATAGTACTCAAAAATCATAAAAAATTATCGATTACGCAACAATTAAAGTAATTCTTTTTCCGAAAGTTGTTTTAAATATAACGATGCGTAATAGCCTTCCTGATTTATTAATTGATTATGAGAGCCTTGTTGAATGATCCTGCCGTCCTCCAAAATGATTATTTTGTCGGCGTTCTTTGCAGATGATACCCTGTGGCTTACGATGATTGTAGTTTTATCTTTACAAATTTCAAACAAATTGCTTAAAATCGTTTCTTCTGTTTCTGTATCTACTGCCGACAAACAATCGTCGAAAAGTAAAATCGCCGGATTTTTAATAATGGCCCGCGCTATAGACACTCGCTGCTTTTGTCCGCCCGATAGTGTGATCCCTCTTTCCCCTAAAATAGTATCGTATTGTTTGTTAAAAGCAATAATATTATCGTGTACTACCGCATTTTTGGCGGCCTCGATTACTTCTTCGTCTGTAGCGTTCTGATTGCCAAATTTTATGTTGTTTTTAATAGTGTCCGAAAATAAAAAAGCGTCCTGAGGCACAATTCCAACATTATTACGCAAATCATACAGGTTTAAACTGCTGATTTCGCTTTGGTCGATCATGATTCTGCCTTCGGTTACATCATATAAACGCGAGATGAGCGATAATATTGTGGATTTACCTGAACCTGTTTTTCCTAAGATGGCCAATGTCTCTCCTTTTTTGACTGTAAAAGTAACATTCTTTAGTGCCTCGATATTGGTGTCTTCGTAGGTGTAGCTTACGTTTTCAAAGGCTATCGTGCCCTGAATGTCAGAGTGATTTTCGTTTCTGTTTTTTATTTCAGGTTCAATCTTCAAAAATTCGTTCAAACGTTTCTGAGAGGCTTCGGCTTCCTGAACCATTGAAGAAACCCATCCTAATGAAGCTACCGGCCAGGTTAACATGTTTACATACAGAATAAATTCGGCAATAGTACCAATATTCGGAATTGTTCCGTTAATGTACATAACACCGCCAAAATAGATCACCACCAGATTACTGATTCCGATTAAGGCAATCATCAAAGGACCAAACAGGGATTGGACTTTAGCTAAATCTAAACTCTTTTTTTTGCTTTCGTCTGCCAGAGCGATCATATTGTTCTGATGCTGATTCTCTAGCGAGTTGGCTTTTATAACCCGGATACCGGAAAAAATTTCCTGTGTAAAACTGGATACTTTAGACAGATATTGTTGAAAGGTGGTGCTTCTTTTATTGATTTCTGAACTCAGCTTGAAAATACAATACGAAAGAATTGGCAAAGGTAAAATAGTATACAGTGTCAATCGCGGCGAAACGTTATACATATATATAATGACGATGGCGAAACGGATGAAAGTATTAATCGTATACATTACCGCTGGCCCCACATACATGCGAACCTTTGAAACATCTTCGCTAATACGGTTCATTAAATCTCCGGTGCGATTTTGTTTGTAAAAGTTTTGCGAAAGTTTTTCATACTGTTTGAAAACCTCATTTTTTAAATCAAACTCGATATGACGCGACATTACAATCAAAGTCTGACGCATTAAGAAGGTTAGAAAACCGGCAACAATGGTAGTGGCTATGATTAACAGTACGTTATGAATTAATCCTTCGCGGTACGCATCGATAACGATTTGCGAAGTTTGATCGGCTTCGGGTAGTTTATCAAACTTTTCGATAGCGTTTAGCGACTTGCTAATTAGCTTTGGAGTGAACAGAGAGAATATTTGTGCGATTATGGTGATTAAAATTCCTAAAGAGAAACTATATTTATATTTGATGAAATATTTGTTTAAATAGCTTAATTCTTTCATTTTTTTAAGAGATTCAATGTTAAAATGTTTTGATTTCGGGAAATATTATGAATAAAAATTAATGTAATGTATAAAATTATCAAAACAAAACGATTGTTAGATTGTTATTTTAAAGATAATAAATTAGCACATGTATATTTTTTATATAAATTTGAGAAGTCTTTTTGACAAATTCATAATTTTAACAAATAATATAGTAGCGCTATGGATGCAACTTTCGCAACTGGAAAAGAACTTCAAAAAATGGATCCTGTTTTTGGTCAATTGTCTTTTGACGATCACGAACAAATTGTATTTTGCAATGACAAAGATACAGGTTTAAAAGCAATTATTGGTATTCATAATTCGGTTATGGGACCAGCTTTGGGAGGTACTAGAATGTGGAATTACAATACTGAATGGGAAGCATTAAACGATGTTTTGCGTCTTTCAAGAGGTATGACATATAAATCTGCCATTACCGGATTGAACATCGGTGGAGGTAAAGCAGTAATTATTGGTGATGCTAAAACGCAAAAAACACCTGAATTAATGCGTAAGTTTGGTGAATTTGTTCACTCTTTAGGTGGTAGATATATTACTGCTGAGGATGTTGGAATGGAAACAAAAGATATGGACACTGTTAGAGATGTAACGCCTTATGTTACGGGTATCTCTGAAGAAAGAGGTGGTTCAGGAAATCCTTCTCCAATAACCGCTTATGGTGTTTATTTAGGGATGAAAGCTGCTGCTAAAAGTCAGTTTGGTACTGATGTTTTAGAAGGTAAAAAAGTTTTAGTTCAGGGAATTGGTCACGTAGGAGAGGCTTTAGTTGAGTATTTAACTAAAGAAGGAGCAGTAGTTACTATTACAGATATCAATGAAGAGAAATTGTATCAGGTAGCTTCAAAATACAATGCTTCAATCTATTCTGGTGAAGATTTATACACTGCTGATGTTGATATTTATGCGCCATGTGCAATGGGAGCGATCATCAATGATGCAACTGTAGATAAAATTAAAGCTAAAGTTATCGCAGGAGCGGCTAACAATCAGTTGGCTGACGAAAATATTCACGGAGCAAGATTGCAGGAAAGAGGTATTTTATATGCACCTGATTTCTTGATCAACGCTGGTGGAATCATTAACGTATATGCTGAATTAGAGCACTACGGTAAAGCGGAAATCATGACAAAAACCGAAAATATCTATAACACTACTTTAGAAATTATCGATTATGCTGTGAAAAACGGAATGACGACTCACAAAGCGGCTCTTACAATTGCTCAAAATCGTATCGATTTGAGAAGAATTGAGAACGCGAAAAAATAATTTTTTAAGTTAACAGTCTCAGTTTTTAGTCTCAGTTTCGCAAAAAGTGAAAACTGAGACTGAAAACTGAGACTTTTTTTATATTTTAATTTTAATATCAACTGCGAAATTCATACTTTTGCAGACTAATTTTTAAATGTTCTTACAAGGTGGTAAATAGAAGACACATACGCGTTAAAGTAATGCAATCCATTTATGCAATGCATCAAAGCGGTTCTGATAATATGGAAAAAGAAGAGAAATTTCTTTTTTACAGTATTGATAATATTCAGGATCTATATCTTATAATGCTTTCTTCATTGATTGAAATTTGCAAAAAAGAATCAGTTTTTTTACATCTTTCAAGTAAAAAACATCTTGCAACCGCTGCAGAACGTAATCCGAATGAAAAATTTGTAAAAAACAAAATTTTTCAACTTCTAGCCGAAAGCAACTCTCTTAGTATTGCTTTAGAAAATCGTAAAATCAACAACTGGAATCTGAACGATGATTATATCATTTTGCTTTTAAATGATATCAAATCAAGCGAATTGTATGCGAAATACATGAGCACTACAACAAATACTTTTGAAGAGGACAGACAATTTGTAATTGATTTGTTTGCAGATGTAATTGTTCCAAATGAAAAATTATATGAGTATTTAGAGGATGATAAATTAACCTGGGTTGATGATATTCCGGTGGTAAATACACATATCATCAAACAGTTGAAAGCTATTAAAACGGAAGACCCGGATGATTTTAGAGTGCCTAAATTGTATAAAGATGTTGAGGATAAGGATTTTGCTAAAGACTTGTTTAGAAGAACAGTTTTAAACGAATCGATTCTGGCAAAAGAATACGATGATAAAACACCAAACTGGGACAGTGAAAGGATTGCCGAAATTGATACGATTATCCTGAAAATGGCAATCTGCGAATTTTTAAAATTCCCTTCTATTCCTGTAAAAGTAACTCTTAACGAATATTTAGAAATTGCGAAAGAGTATTCTACACCAAAAAGTAGTATTTTTATCAACGGAATTTTAGACAATCTGGTTAAAGAGCTTACAGCGAATAAAAAGATGGTTAAAGTAGGACGCGGGTTAATGTAATTGATACGGGTTTTATAAATAAATTTCCAAACTCTTGTTGATGATGTCACTTCAGGTGAGGTTAGAAGAGCTTAAAACATAAATATTAATAACAAAAATAAAAACTGAATACTATGCAAGATTTAATGAAATTTGCGCCTTATTTACTAATGTTTGTAGTGTTGTATTTCTTTATGATCAGACCACAACAAAAAAGAGTAAAAAACGAAAAAGAATTTGAAAGCAGCCTGAAAGTAGGTGACAAAATAATTACTAAAAGTGGTTTTCACGGCAAAATTGTTGAGCTTGCTGATACAAGTGCAGTAATCGAAACAATGTCTGGAAAATTAAAAATTGAGCGTTCAGCAATTTCTATGGAAATGAGTGCTAGTTTGAATAAGAAAGCTTAATTTTTTTCTTCGAAAAAAATAAATTTCAAAATATGAAATCCCAAATTCCAAAACTGGAGTTTGGGATTTTTTTTATTGTCATTTCGACTGAAAGGAGAAATCACACAAGAAACTCCGCAAAGAAAAGTTTAGCTTTTGTTGAGTTCCTGTGTGATTTCTCCTTTCAGTCGAAATGACAGTACTGTGTCTAAAGAAAGAAACCTTTATCAAAGTTTTAAACTTTAATAAAGGTTTTGTGTAGCTTGAAATTTGGAGCTTGGAATTTGGAATTTTTAAAAATTTGAAATTTCCCCCCTATCTGTATTTATCATTCAGTCCGATGTTTTGTGATATCATCGGAATAACTTTTTCAATCCTTGAAAGCTTGGTTTTCTCTTGTTTAGCGGTTTCAATGTATTCCAGGAATTCATATTGCTTGTAAGGGCTAAATTTCTGAAATGCCTCTGCTAAAGCAGGATTCTGAGCTGTTTCTTTTTCAAAAAGTTCAGAAACGATAGCTTCTTTTTTTGTAGGTTTTATGATCTTACCTTGTTTTTCGTTCTCAATCGCTTCTGCAATATAAGCTAAAACGTCAGCTTCGTTTACTTCGTCTTTTGAAGTAAAGCGCCATTGGCGTAATGATTTTGTTTTGTCTTCCTGAGCGTTGATGAGCTTTTTTTTCTCGTCCTTCAGAAAAACACCATTAAAGAACCAAATCGTAAAGTACTCTTTAAAACCTCCTATGCCGATAACATTTTTTTTGTTGTACACATAAACCGGGCCGCCCCATTTTACGGTTTCAATCAGTTCGGTTTTATCAATAATCGATTTTAGGAAAAGAAGTTCTTCTTCCCAGTTATTGACTTTGTCCCAAACGTGTTTTTTATCAGACATATTTTTTGGATTTATCTTTTTCTTTTAGGCTTTTCAGGTGCGTCAAAAATGCCTGGAATTGCAGTTAATTCGGCTATTTTTACAATGACATCTGTCGCTTTTTGCATGCTTTCAGCAGGAACATATTCGTATTTTCCGTGGAAATTGTGACCTCCGGCAAATATATTCGGGCAAGGAAGTCCCATAAATGACAATTGAGACCCGTCAGTTCCTCCACGAATAGGTTTGATGATTGGTTTGATGTTTAATTCGCGCATTGCTTTTTCGGCAATATCCACAATGTGTTTTACAGGAAGTACTTTTTCTTTCATGTTGTAGTACTGATCTTTTACTTCAGCAATTACAATGTCTTCTCCGAATTGTTTCGCGTATTTCTTGTTGATTTTTTTAGCAATCTTAGCAATTAGATCCTTGCGTTTTTCGAATTTTTTCTTGTTGTGATCGCGGATTATCAATTCTAAAACAGTTTCTTCAATACTTCCGGTAAGGTGGTGAACGTGGAAAAAACCTTCGTAACCTTTGGTTTCTTGTGGCGTTTCTCCTTTAGGAAGCTCGTTGATGAAATCGTTGGCGATCAACATCGAATTGATCATTTTTCCTTTGGCATAACCCGGGTGAACGCTTTTACCTTTGAAAGTGATTTTAGCTCCGGCTGCATTAAAA
The DNA here is from genome assembly GCA_023251135.1 of Flavobacterium sp. GTDB lineage: Bacteria > Bacteroidota > Bacteroidia > Flavobacteriales > Flavobacteriaceae > Flavobacterium. The sequence continues at coordinate 56,712 of JAHEZJ010000015.1, forward strand.
TTTTCATATTCTAACTCACCAATCTGGCTTCCATCCATGGTGTAAGCCCATGCAGCGCCAAATTTTTTCACATCAAAATGATGCGCACCGCGACCAATTTCTTCGTCAGGTGTAAAACCAATTCTGATTTTCCCGTGTTTGATTTCAGGATGCTGAATTAAGTATTCCATCGCTGAGACAATTTCGGTAATTCCTGCCTTGTCGTCGGCTCCCAACAAAGTAGTTCCATCGGTAGTAATAATGGTTTGCCCTTTGTATTGCAATAAATCCTTAAAGTAGGCTGGTGATAAAACGATGTTTTTCTCCGCATTTAAAAGGATGTCTTTTCCGTCGTAATTTTCAACGATTTGAGGTTTTATATTGGCTCCGCTAAAGTCCGGTGAAGTGTCAAAATGTGATACAAAACCAATTGTAGGAACTTCGTGATCAACATTTGAAGGCAATGTAGCCATGATATAGGCTTTGTCGTCTATGGTAACATCTGATAAGCCAATTGCTTTTAGTTCTTCGACTAGTTTATTGGCAAGATTCCATTGTTTTTCTGTACTTGGCGTTGTTTTTGAATTTGGATCTGATTCAGTGTCAATAGTTACATAACTAATAAAACGATCTATAATATGTTGCATTTTTTTATTTTATTTTTAGGCAAATATAAGTAAATAGTTAAGGGTTGTAAAGCGACTAATTATGAAAACTGTAAATTAGACTGAAAAAAGTGTGACATGAATTTCCCGGATTTACACTCCTATTGAAAGTTAAAATCCAATTTCACGAATTTAAATTTGTGAAATTGGATTTTTAAGTGATATAAAGGATGTTTTAATTCGTGTAATTAATGACAAAAAAGCCTTATTGAACACATCTGAAACCAATATGATTTGCGGGTGATTTGTAGTCTCCTTTCCCTCTGGTGCCCACCATATAACGGGTGCAATACTGATCGGTACATAAAAAGGAACCGCCACGCTGTACTTTTTTTGGCAATTCTGGTTCTGCCGGATCATAAGAAGATTCAGGGCCCTTAGGATTTTTGGCAACCCGACCGTTTTCGCTTAGTACCTTATAGTAGTCTGCAGTATACCAGTCGTTTGTCCATTCCCAAACATTTCCTCCAATATCATAAAGGCCGTAAGCATTGGGTGCAAATTTTGCAGTTGGTGCAATGCCAATGTAGCCGTCTTCGCCAGTGTCTCCCTTTTCCAGAGGAAACTGTCCCTGATAAATGTTGGCCTGAAATTTCCCTTTAGGTTTTAGGGTGTTTCCCCAGGCATACAATTCGCCTGATTTTCCGCCACGGGCTGCAAATTCCCATTCTGCTTCTGTTGGTAATCTTTTTCCGGCCCACTTTGCGTAAGCAGCGGCATCATCATAAGAAATTTGCACAACAGGGTAGCTGCCTTTTCCTTTTATAGAACTTCCGGCTCCTTCCGGGTGTCTCCAGTCTGCACCGCGTACGTAAGACCACCATTGCATATAATTGTTCAAATCTACTTTAGCGGGAGTAGGGGTAAATACAGCCGATCCGGCCACAAGATTTTCCAATGGCGCATCCGGATATTCTTCATGTGTAGGTTTTATTTCGGCAAAAGTGACATAACCGGTTGCTTTTACAAAAGCTTCAAACTGATCGTTTGTAACTTCGGTTTTATCCATATAAAATCCATCTACATAAACGCGATGTATTGGGGCGGCATCTTTAGTAACTCCTTTTATGCTGCACAAGCTTTCGTCCTCCACATTGCTTCCCATAGAAAATTCTCCACCCGGAATCCAGACCATTCCTGCCGGAGTTTTACCGGAAGGTTTGTTTTTGTTTTCGATCGTTGGTTTAAATGATGAAGCTTCTGCTGGATTTGGAGTTTCGGTACAATCCATTGCGACTAATTTCTGTTTCGGCACAATAAGCTTTGTGTAGCTGTAAGCAATTGTAATAATGGAGATTGTTAGAATCGCGATAATCCAATAGGTTTTATTTTTCATCCCAAGTGTTTTTTATGGAGTATAGTAGTTGCGGGTAAATTTAAGAATAAAGTTTAAAAGAGGATTTAATATAACTATATTTATTTTATAGAATTACTATTGTTTTGTTTGCCCTGTTGCGTTTCAATTGCTTCGTGTTTGTTTTCAGTGTTATATATGAGGGAAAAGAATGTTGGAAACAGTTTTCTATAAATCATAGTCACTTTCAAGTATTATATTTAAATTTGCATCCAAAAAAACAACAACACACTACTATGTATAAATTGATAATTCGCCCGATACTTTTTTGGTTTGATCCGGAAGAAGTACATTACTTTACTTTTTCATTTGTTAAATTCATTTCAAAAATTCCTGGTGTTTCATCAATTATCAGATCGATTTACGAAGTAAAAGACAGCCGTTTGGAACGCGAAGTTTTTGGAATCAAATTTAAAAACCCGGTGGGACTGGCAGCTGGATTCGATAAAGATGCTAAGTTGTATAAAGAATTGTCGGATTTTGGATTTGGTTTTATTGAAATAGGTACCGTGACTCCTGTCGGACAGGAGGGAAATCCTAAAAAACGTTTGTTCCGATTGAAAGAAGACCAGGCGATTGTGAATCGAATGGGATTTAATAATGGTGGAGTTCTGGAAGCCGTAGAACGTTTGAAAAAGAATTCAGGAGTTTTGATTGGAGGTAATATTGGAAAGAACAAAGTAACGCCAAACGAAAATGCAGTTGACGATTATATCAGTTGTTTTGATGCTTTGTTTGATCATGTAGATTATTTTGTGGTAAACGTAAGTTCGCCAAATACGCCAAACTTACGTGCCCTGCAAGACAAAGAGCCTTTGACAGCTTTATTGCAAACGCTGCAAAACAGAAATGTAGAGAAGCAAAAAACAAGTACACAAAAGATAAAACCAATTTTACTAAAAATTGCACCCGATCTTACAGACGAGCAGTTGCTGGATATTATTGATATTGTAAAAAACACCCAGATTGCAGGTGTGATTGCAACAAACACTACAATTTCCCGCGACGGATTACAGTCTGCCAATCAGGTAGAAATGGGAGGATTGTCCGGGAAACCATTAACGAAACGCTCGACAGAGGTTATTCGTTTTCTTTCGGAAAAAAGCAATAAAGCTTTCCCGATTATTGGAGTTGGGGGAATTCACACCGCAGACGATGCTATCGAAAAACTAAATGCAGGAGCGAGTTTGGTGCAGCTGTATACCGGTTTTATTTATGAAGGGCCAGCTTTGATAAAAGCAATCAATAAAAAGGTTTTAAAGCAATTGTAAAAGCAATACCTGAACAAGTAGCCCGGCAGCAATCGCAATTCCAAAACTGATTAACGTACCGATTAGAACATATTCGGTTAGTTTTCGGTCTCTGGCTTCTTTTAAATCGCCAAATCTAAAAATTGATTTCGCAGCCAATAAGAAGCCGATAGCCTCGAAATGGCCTGTTAAGATAAAACAGAAGACAAACAATCTTTCTAAGATACCAATGTAATTTCCCGCTTTGGAGAGCGAATTTTCATTGTGGCTATTTTGACTTTCGGGATTCCAAATCGAAATAATGGTTTTAATCAGAATAGAAGTTGGTTTTGTGATGAATAAAACTCCGGTGATTAAAATCCAAAATTGATTGTTGAACCAATGAAATTGGATTGTTTCGCCTTTGTAGAGAAAAACAACGCCAATTAAAACTAAAATGTGCAGCAATTGGTCTACTATAAACCAACTGCGTTTCGTTTTATTTTTCTGGAAATGAAGCTTGATTAAATCGATAATGCCATGAGATACGGCAATAAGAAGTGCATATGGAAGAAATTGGATTTCTCCAACCAAAATGGCGGCTAAAATTCCATGTAAAAGAACATGAAGGTATAAATAAATACTTTTATGTTTTTTGGCTTCTTTGTCGGTTACCCATGAGTTGGGCTGCGCTGTAAAATCGCCTAGTAAATGTGCTAAAAGTAGTTTTATAAATAAAATCATAACGTTGCAAGTTGTTTTATTTGTGTTCTGAAATAGCGGTCTAAATTCAATACTAAATCAAATTGAGCTCGTTTTTGTCTTCGGCTTACAGCGGCTCTTTTTATCCCTAATTTCGGGGCTAATTCTTCTTGTGACAAACTTGGATTTTCTATTGCAATTGCTACAAATTCGGCAGATTGAGCGGGCCAATTGTCCATAAAAGTAAGAGCAAGCTGAATCATTAAATTCATTCTTTCATCGATAACGGTATCGCCGGTTCGCAGTGCTAAACTTACTTTTAGCTTCTTTAAAGTCTCAAAAAGTTCCCCCGAATGTATAAAGGCAGAACCATTGCTTTCAGAAACTTTTTCAGCATCATGTGTTTTATTTCCAATACCAATACTCATTCGTGCATCCAGTTTTAAGGCTTTTAAATGTGCTTTGATGAGAATGGCGGCCAATAAAGCTTCTTCAGGATTCTTTATTTCAATTTGAAATTCATCCCCTCTGTAAATTTCCCATTGGAGAGGTGTTTCTCCAAAAGGAGCTAAGATTTCCCTTAAAGAGGTTACCCAGTCTTTTGATTTTTGCTTTCTGGAATCGATTATATCTCCTGTAATTACACTAGTCATAGCTTCAAATATAAATAAAAAGAATAATAATAGTATTACAAATGTAGTTAATATTTTTTAAATGTTACGTTTTTGTGTAACACTATCAATTGTTACGTTTTTGTGTAACATTGTTAATTGTTACCATATCACGTAATGTAATTAAAGAAAATTATAACTTTTATTTCTTTAAAAAAGAAACTAACTTAGCCATTATAAAAGAGTAAGCTTTGAATAAAGAAATCAAGATTATCGAATGTCCGCGTGATGCTATGCAAGGCATCAAAACTTTCATACCTACCCAAAATAAGGTTTCGTATATACAGGCTCTGTTGAGAGTAGGTTTTGATACCATTGATTTTGGAAGTTTTGTATCTCCAAAAGCGATTCCTCAAATGCAGGATACTGCTGAAGTTTTGGCGCAGCTTGATTTATCGCAAACCACAAGCAAATTGTTAGCGATTATTGCCAATACACAGGGAGCATCATTAGCTGCAGCGCATGAACCTATTCAATACTTAGGATTTCCTTTTTCGATATCTGAGAACTTTCAGATGCGAAACACACATAAAACCATCGCTGAATCTTTAATTACGCTCGAAGAAATTCTTGAAATTGCCGATCAGAAAAACAAAGAAGTTGTTACCTATCTTTCTATGGGATTCGGAAATCCTTATGGTGACCCGTGGAATGTAGAGATCGTAGGCGAGTGGACCGAGAAGCTGGCCGGAATGGGGGTGAAAATATTATCGCTTTCCGATACTGTTGGTAGTTCTACACCGGAAGTAATCACCTATCTTTTTTCAAATTTGATTCCGAAGTATCCGCAAAT
>JAHEZJ010000015.1:62114-121652 GCA_023251135.1 Flavobacterium sp.
CCGCAAATTGAGTTTGGCGCGCATCTGCATACCACACCAAACAGCTGGTTCGAGAAAATAGATGCGGCTTCAAAAGCAGGTTGTACCCGTTTTGACGGGGCTATTCAGGGGTTTGGCGGCTGTCCGATGGCAACCGATAAACTCACAGGTAATATGCCTACCGAAAAGCTGATCTCTTACTTTACATCCAATAAAAAAGCAACAGGCCTCAACTCTTTAAGTTTTGAGAGTGCCTACAATGAAGCATCAAAATTGTTTGGGAAATTTCATTAGAAAATAACTATATTTACTTAGCAAAGGCAAATAATAAGTGATAGCAAATCAACGTTGTTAGTATTTAGATAATGTATAAATACCATGAGACTACATTTTATAAAGAGAATTTCTCAAATACTATTCTTATCCATCTTTATTGCTTCATGTTCCAGTGATCTGGACTTTGATCAGACTAAAGATTTAAAGTTAGAACCTGCTTTTGTGGCTAATCTGGCTTATTTTGATGTCCCCGCAGCTTCGTTTATAGACAATGGTACCGAACAGCAAATAGCTTTTGATGTTCAGGATTTTGATATTTTTAAAGAAAAATTTTTAAGAGACAATCTCGTTAAAGCTGAGTTTGATTTTGAAATGGAGAATACTATAAACAGGGCTTTTACACTTAATGTATTGCTTTTGGACGATAACAATAAAATTCTTCAAACCATCACACTTGCCGTTCCGGCCTATTCAGGAGGTACAAATGTTATAAAATATCCTACTGAAGTATTCGAAAATCAACGATTAGATTTATTAAAGCAATCCCGAAAACTTGGTTTTGTAGTTGTAATGGCACCCGGTCCGCCTTTAAATGGAACCAGTGCAGGCAGTTTAAAATTACGTTCAAGTGCAACCGCTTATATGGTAATCGAATGAGAAAGCTACAGCTAGTCTTAATAGTGTTGTTTCAGCTTTCTTGTTTGGCTCAAAATAAAGAAGTGCTGTATAACTTTACCGCCATTCCACAATCTTCGCTTGTAAATCCGGGGGCAGACGTTGCCTATAAATATTATTTTGGAGTTCCGGTTTTGTCCGGAGTTTCGGCAAATTTGGGTTCGGGCAGCTTTTCGGCTTATGATTTGTTTGCCAATAATGGGGTGAACTTCAACGATAAAGTCCGAAATGTTATTAATAAATCATCAAGTAAAGATAAAACCCAGATCAATCAGCAGCTCGAGTTGTTTTCGGGAGGTTTCAGGATTGGAGGAAGAGACAGTAAGTCGTACATTTCGTTTGGTGTCTATCAGGAATTTGATTTTTTAATGTACGTTCCTAGGGATCTTGCCGTACTGGCATTAGACGGAAATAAAGATCATATTGGGAAATCGTTCAATTTGGCCGATTTAAACATGAGAGCAGAAATACTCTCGGTATTTCATGTAGGCTTTCATAAAAAGCTAAGTGAGAAATTGGTGCTGGGTGGCCGTGCCAAGATTTATTCGAGTGGTGCAAATGCTACATCAACCCGAAATTCAGGATTTATTTATACCGGTCAGGCCGCGGGAACTCCTAATTTGTACAATCAGGTAATTTCCTCCAATCTGGAAATAAGGACTTCCGGGATTGCGGCATTTACAAAGGATGAGTACGACGGAAGCATTCCAAAGGATCTTGTGCACAATACTTTTTTTAACGGAAGTTTAGGTTTGGGGCTTGACGCTGGATTTACCTATTACTTTAAAGATAATCTTCAGCTTACCGGAAGTATTGTCGATCTGGGGTTTGTGAGACAGTCCAAAGATATTGAGACTTTAACCTATAAAGGAACGTATCAATACCAGGGTGTAAATCCTGATTTTATGAATTCAAACGAACCAAAGGATATTTTTGATGAATTTGATAAGGCAATACCGCGCGACACACTTTACAATAAATACACTACCCGCAGACCAACAAAATTCTATTCTTCGCTACAGTACTCTTTTGGCGAATCACGTTCTGATGAAGAAGACTGTAATTGCAAAGGAAAAGTTACCAGAAAATACGTGAATGGTGTAGGAGGGCAGCTGTTTGCTATGGCTTTGCCAGTGGAACCTTTTGTTGCGGTAACCGCTTTTTACCGACGCAGTATCTTCGAAAAGTTAGATGTAAAAGCGACTTATACCGTTGACTCTTATTCGAGTAAGAATATAGGTTTGGGACTTTCTGGCACATTGGGAAAACTAAATATGTATGTTCTCGTCAATAATGTTTTAGAATTCAAAGACGTTTCAAAAGCCAATAGTATGGCGTTTCAGTTTGGGTTTAATTTTATTTTTAATGAAGATTCTGATGAATAGCTTTTCTTGATTGTGAAATGTTAGTTGTGAAATGTGAACTGAAAACTGCGACTGCGACTACTAACTACATCTTTATTGTCCAGTCGTAATTTGTACTATCTTTCCTGTAAATATAAATTTATGAATAAGTTAGCATTCAAGTTATCAATTTATTCACTATATTTGCACGCAATTCAACTAGAAATTGCACCATGATAGCACACAACTCCAAGATTATCGGCGAAGGTTTGACTTACGACGATGTATTATTAGTACCTAACTACTCGAATGTGCTTCCTCGCGAAGTGAGTATTAAATCAAAGTTTTCACGAAATATAACACTTAATGTTCCTATAGTATCAGCTGCTATGGATACCGTTACCGAAAGTTCAATGGCGATCGCTATGGCTCAGGAAGGTGGAATTGGTGTTTTACATAAAAACATGACGATCGAGCAACAAGCTGCGAAAGTTAGAAGAGTAAAACGTGCGGAGTCCGGAATGATTATCGATCCGGTAACTTTACCAACAAATTCAACTATTGCAGATGCAAAAAATGCAATGAAAGAATTCGGAATCGGTGGTATTCCAATCGTTGACGAAAATAAAATACTTAAAGGAATCGTTACCAACCGTGATTTACGTTTCGAAAAAAACGGAGCAAGACCAATCGCTGAGGTAATGACAAGTACAAACTTAGTGACTGTTGCTGAAGGTACTTCTTTAGAGCAGGCTGAAGTAGTTTTACAAGGACATAAAATCGAAAAATTACCGGTAGTAAATGCTAACTACGAACTAGTTGGTTTAATTACTTTCAGAGATATTACAAAACTGACTCAAAAACCAATCGCAAACAAAGATGTTTTCGGACGTTTAAGAGTGGCAGCGGCAATCGGAGTTACCGGTGATGCGGTTCAAAGAGCTGAAGCCTTAGTGGCTGCAGGTGTTGATGCTATTATCATTGATACTGCTCACGGACATACTGAAGGGGTTGTAAATACCCTGAAAGAAGTAAAATCTAAATTCCCAAACATAGATGTAATTGTAGGTAACATTGCAACTCCGGAAGCAGCTAAATACTTAGTTGAAAACGGTGCTGACGGTGTAAAAGTTGGAATCGGACCTGGTTCTATCTGTACAACCCGTATCGTTGCAGGTGTTGGTTTTCCTCAATTCTCAGCAGTTCTTGAAGTAGCTGCGGCGATCAAAGGAACAGGAGTTCCGGTAATTGCTGATGGTGGAATTCGTTACACAGGAGATATTCCTAAAGCTATCGCTGCAGGTGCTGATTGTGTAATGTTAGGATCATTACTGGCAGGAACAAAAGAATCTCCGGGAGAAACGATCATTTTCGAAGGAAGAAAATTCAAATCTTACCGCGGAATGGGTTCTGTAGAAGCCATGCAAGGTGGTTCAAAAGACCGTTACTTTCAGGATGTTGAAGACGATGTTAAAAAATTAGTTCCGGAAGGAATTGTTGGACGTGTTCCTTACAAAGGAGAGTTAAACGAAAGTATGCTTCAGTTCATTGGTGGTCTTCGTGCCGGAATGGGATACTGTGGTTCAAAAGACATTCCAACGTTACAGGAATCTGGGCGTTTTGTTAGAATTACATCAAGTGGAATTACAGAAAGTCATCCGCATAACGTTACAATTACAAAAGAAGCTCCAAATTATTCGAGATAATTTTTAGTTTTCAATATAAAATAAAAGGCATAAGAGTTCGTTTCTTATGCCTTTTTTGATTTTTACGATTCGGTTTTATGACCAATGCGGCTGTTCATAATGTCTTCGGTTGTGATATCAGAGTGTAGTAGATTTTCCATTTTAGAAGTTTGTCGTTGTGCTTCTAAGGCATAGCGAAACATCTTTTGCTCATAATCGTCAATGGCGTCTCGTAGCGTTTCAAATTTTCCGTTGGTTAAGTTTTCGGTTAATTGATAGGCATCCATCAGCCCCATATTGACACCTTCGCCTGCAAAGGGAGGCATTAAATGTGCGGCATCACCAACAAGTGTAATATTAGAATGTTTTTCCCAAGGTTGTTCCAAAGAGAATAAACGTAAAGGCAGCCCGGAGAAATCAGCTGCAACGGCAAAGAATTTTTTATAGTCGTCACCCCAGTTTTTAAAGGTTTCATTCAAAAAAGCTCGTACGGCGTTGAGATCTTCAAAATCAATTCCGTGGTTTGAAATCCAGTTTTCATCTGCTTTAAAAGAAACTCCAAAATGAACGGAACCGTCGCGTAAGGTATGCGTATAAAACATTTTCTGTTCTCCCATTGCCATTACATTTCCGTCACCATATTTGGGTTTGAATTCCGGATAATCACGATCAGGGTGGGTAATTTCTCCCTGAATGATGTAGGTTCCCGAAAGTTGAGGCTCCTTATGCGTTACAAATTTTCTCGCATTCGATCTTCCGCCATTGGCAACTATCACAAAATCGGCGGTTGTGGTAGTGCCATTTTTAAATTCTAAATGGTATTGTGCTCCCGTTTTTTCAATATGGGTTAAATGACTGTCCCAAGTTACCGTATTGTTATTCAGATTTTCGAGCATGATTTTTCTCAAATCATTACGGTCAATTTCAGGTCGTGCATAAGCATTTTCTTCGTCCGGCATCTCAGCCGAAGTAATGTTTCCGTGCATGTCAGCCATTTTTTCGCCGGTTGGACGTGCATACTGATAGAAGACGTCCATTAAAGCTGCTTTTTCGATTGCTTTTTGACCTGAATCCGAGTGAATGTCCAATGTCCCGCCCGAAGTTCTGGCCTGTGCATTCAGATCCCTTTCGTAAACGGTTACATCAGCACCGTTAATTTGTAAAATTCTAGCTGTTGTTAAACCAACAGGCCCGCCACCAATAATGACGATCTTTTTGTTTTTTATAAGTGAATGGTTCATGTCTTGTTGAATTAGGCAACAAATATATAAATAATAAATGAACGTTTATTCATTTAAGTGTTAAATAGTTTTAAAGGAGCAAAGGTGCAAAGGTTCATAGGCTCAGTGGGGGCGTGAATTTTATAAAAAAAATCAGTCAGAACCTTTTGAGAGATGGTTTTGACTGATTGTAATGCTGTCGCTTTTTATAAAATAGAGTTAGGGCGTAGCAGATTGTTCGGCTTCTCTAAGCTTTTGATTTTCTAAAATCTTCTGTACAAAGGATTGAGTTTGGGTTTTTATTTCTGCTTCTGATAAATCCAGTGCTTTAGGATTTTTTACTAATGCATACCAGGGTTTTGGTGCGTCAAAAGGATAACTTCCAAAAACAATCACTGGAGTTCCTTTTACTTTTACATTTTCCCGGTCTTTTAAAATCCATTCGTCGGCCCATTTGTAAAGATCTTTGGCGTCGTTTTCCTGTAATCTCAAACAAGAATGGGAGGCAGGGTATCCCGGTAAGTCATACTGATGGAAACCGACTCCCAATTTATTTTCGATATTAAAATTCCATTTTAAGTCCCATTCATCGTTAAAGGTGCTGGTTGTTTTCTCGGCCTTCCAGTTGGTAAAGAACAATCCGGTTGGTGTGGGATCTTTTTTTCGGCCCATATTGGTTGGACCAGCGTATATTAATTCTCCATTCTCATAAGCAGCAAATGCCTGAGCGGGATAGGAGAAAAGAATCACTTTTGAAATTTCTTCTAAAGCGGCGACATGCGTTGGAAACGGAAGATAATAGACCAAATCACCTGTAAAATCAGCAGGAATAATAACCGAGTCCATTTTGACGAAGTTCTTCTTGTCTGTTCGGTTTATGGCATAGGCAATGCGAAGTTTACTGCTGTCGGAGGCATTGGTTTTAAGCCATTCCTTTGTGTTTTCAAAATGATAGGAGACCGATTTCGGTTTTGTACGTTCGATCGTTTTTTTAGGCTTTACTTTGCCCTTCGTTTCGGTTGTTTCATTCTTTTTACAAGAACTTATTAAAACCAAAACGAGCAGTAGTAAAATACTTGAGGGGTATCGTAACTTTCTCATAATTGTACTTTTTATACTAGTAAAGTTATTTGATTACCAGCCAAATCGTTTATACAATTACCTGAATAGTTTGTTGGATTTTCATTTACAATTTTTCACTGTATCGAATTTATAAATCCTGTGACATCTTTTGTCCATTGAATTTTATTCTTAATTAGATAATTTTCATGCCCGGTTGCTTTATAGATATTAATTCTTTTTTGACCTTTTAAATTTTCATAAATCGTATTTATTTCTTCTCTGCTTACGCTTTTATCCTTTTCTCCGTAAAGCAATAAAACCGGACAGGAAATGTTTTTTGCATATTCTGCCGGATTGTGGCTAAATCCCCAAAAGCCATTTTGTAAACCGCCCCAAAACACTAATAAACCTGCCATTGGAAATGTGGGTGCATTCATCTTTTTAAATCTGGCACAGACAGTTTTATACATTGATCCAAATGGACATTCGATAATTATACCTTTGGGATTTATTTTAGAATCATTAATACATTTCATTATTGAAACTGCTCCCATGGAAGTTCCAAATAAATAAATATTCTGTTCTCCAGACTTGGTAATGTAGTCAAAACAAGTTTTTACCTGCTTAGCTTCCTTAAAGCCAATTGTAGTTTGATTTCCTTCAGAATTTCCACTTCCCATAAAATCAACAAGAACCGTATTGAATCCTAATTTGATAAATTCATTTGATCTTTCAATCATTGAGGATTTTTCTCCTCCATAACCGTGAAAAAGTATAACAGTTCCTTTAGGTTTTTTATTTTTGATAAACCAGCATTCAATATCCTTGTTGCTTCTAAGGTTTAAAATCTGATATTTTTGGGTTGGAACTTTATTGTTTTTGGGTTTAGGGTTATTGACTCCCAGAAATAGAGTTTTTACTTTATCAATTAGGGATAATTTTTCGGGAGTTTTAGTTTTTACAGTGTTATTTTCTGCGAAATGAGTAAACTTATAGGCATGAAAAATAGCAATAGTATTCATCAGTATAAAAAGGAATAGTAGTATCCTTAAAAATTTATTCTTAAACAATTTCATTTATTTCTGATCAATTAATTTCAACGTATATTCAAACGGTGTATCCTTATTTTGTACAAAATCATCAATGGTTTGTATGACTTCATGATCGGGAATTACACCTCTGCCAAAAAGCTGATTGGGTTTTTTAGGGGCATCCTGTTCGAGGTTAACGATCGAAAACTGCGTTTTTATTTTTGTATTCGGAAGTTCGTATTCCACAGGTGTATGTCCGTTATGACCGTAATAACCGCCCATTGTTTCTTCACCAACAATTATAGCGTTGGTATGGCCTGCGACTAAAGAAGCAAAGAGTGATCCTGCAGAGGCTATTCGGGGGCTTATTAATAGATAAATCTGCCCTTTAAAGCTGTTTTTATCGGGCTGTAACAAACGATTGAATTTAGGATCTTGTAGGTACTGTTGTTCTTTCAATTCAGGGTATTCTTCTTTAAGTTCGGCTTCAAATTCATGGAGCTCTTCGATCTTTTTTTGTGGCTCAGTTTCTTGATAAACAAAATACTGAGGGTAGGGAACTTTTTGAAAATTAATAAATGCCGATGTGTTTTCTCGATACGGTTTTTGTGTCAGATAAGAAAAGGCGACAAGGTCGTTAGGATCGGTTCCGCCACCATTACTTCGAACATCTACAATTAAATTTTTGATTTCCGGATGCAGCGTGAGAAGCTGAAAACAGCTGTCGAGATATTTTTTATAGACGATATGTTCTTGGTCTTCTGCATTCATTCCAATTGCAAAAGTGGGTATAGAAAGTAATGCTGTATTTGGCGCAGCGAGTTTGAAAGTGTATTTGTTTTTAATTTCCCCATAGAACAGGCTGTCACTAGGTAAAGAATGTCGGTTTTTAAAGTTTCCTTTTCTTTGATCGTTCGAAACAGCGGCTATGGTTTTGGATTGTTTTTGAGTTTGATCGGGCAGTGAATATTCGACCAGAAAATGCTCTTTGGGACCGTATTCCAGTTCGAAATACCTTCCGAATGAAGCAGTGATTCCTATTGATTTCCCCGACATGTTGTAACCGTCGGTCGTGTAATATTTGTAGAAACGAGAGATTATTTTCTCGACTTTAATACCGTTGATTTTATGAATTTGAGATCCGATAGGAATTTCGGAATTCTTAAAATTGACAATTATTTTATTGCTCAGTAGTTTTACGGGGTATGGAAAGAAAACTTTTCCCGATGTGTATTTTTTTAGAAATTCATCGGGAAGTTTGGTGTCATTGTGTACGCTGCCTTCAAAATCAGTGATTTTGAGGACTATTTTGTAGAAATCCAGTAGCGATTTAGGTTTTTTTAATTCTGAAAATGCCCACGAATAAATACTGTCGATCTGCTTTTTGGTCCGGTATTTATAAACTCCTGAATTGGCTTTTTCTCTAATTTCTTTAAAAGTTGATAAATCCTGTTTTAGTTTTACGGCAGGCCATTTTTCATTTTGTGAAAAGAGCAGACAAGGAAAAAACAGAATAAGAAAAATTCTAAAATAGTGCATTTGATCAATTTTATTTTTTCAAATATAGTAAAATAAATCTTACAATAAGTTTTTTATTTTGGCATGCTGTAACAATAAAATAGTTTTTGCATCTGTAATTTCACCGGATTGAATCATGGCGTAGGCCTGATCAAAGGTGTATTCTAAAACCTCTATATTTTCTTGTTCCGCGTCTAATCCGCCACCGTCGTTTACTTTCATTGTTTCGTTGTATTCTCCAACGAACAGATATAAAATTTCGGTTACAGATCCTGGTGACATGTAGGTTTCGATTACTTTTTCTACTTTTTGCAGACGATAGCCGGTTTCTTCTTCGGTTTCGCGAATAATAGCCTGTTCGGGATGATCCTGGTCCAAAAGACCGGCACAGACTTCGATCATCATTCCGGTTTTATTTCCGTTTAGATAAGTTGGTAAACGAAATTGTCGGGTCAGAATAACCGTTTTTTTAGTGGTGTTGTAGAGTAAAATAGCAGCTCCGTTTCCACGGTCATATACTTCACGAATATGAGATTCTATTTTACCATCTTTCATTTCGTAATCAAAAGTTACCTTATTTAGGATGTACCAATTGTCTGATAATAACTGAGTTTCGGTAACTTTAATTTTTGGATTTTTCATCATTAGAAATGTTTATATAAAAAAAACGCTCTGATTATCAGAGCGTTTAGAGGGATTATTTTGTTATCGTTTGCTTTCTGTCTGGTCCAACCGATACAATTTTGATTGGCACTCCAACTTCTGCTTCAATAAACTCAATATATTCTTTTAGCTCGATTGGCAATTGATCGTAAGAGGTCATTCCAGTTAAGTCAGCTTGCCATCCTTTAAATTCTTTATAAACAGGAGTTACATTTTCCGGCTCGATGTTGTATGGAAAGTGAGAAATGTTTTGTCCTTTGTAGTTGTATTCGGTACAAACTTTTAAGGTTTCAAATCCTGAAAGAACGTCACCTTTCATCATCATTAACTGAGTTACTCCGTTTACCTGTACAGCATATTTTAAAGCTACTAAATCCAGCCATCCGCAACGTCTTTGTCTTCCTGTAACAGATCCAAATTCGTTTCCAACTTTCGCCATTGTTGCACCTACTTCGTCAAAAAGTTCAGTAGGGAATGGTCCGCTACCTACACGTGTAACATAAGCTTTGAAAATTCCGTATACTTCTTTGATTTTGTTAGGAGCAATTCCTAAACCGGTACAAGCTCCGGCAGCTGTAGTGTTTGATGAAGTTACAAACGGATAAGTTCCGAAATCAACGTCTAATAAAGAACCCTGAGCTCCTTCACATAAGATTGATTTACCCGCTTTTTGAGCCTGGTACATGTATTCTTCACTGTCAATGAAATCCAGTTTTTTTAATTCTTCAATAGCTTCAAAAAACTCTTTTTCAAGTTCAGCCAGATTGTATTGAATCGCTACGTCATAAAAAGCAATCATAGCTTCATGTTTGTCAGCTAATGCTCTGTAACGCTCTTTAAAGTCTTCTAATTCGATGTCTCCAACACGCAATCCGTTTCTTCCGGTTTTGTCCATATAAGTTGGTCCAATTCCTTTAAGAGTAGAGCCAATTTTTGCTTTCCCTTTTGATGCTTCAGAAGCAGCGTCTAATAAACGGTGTGTTGGTAAAATTAAATGTGCTTTTCTTGAAATGATCAGTTTGCTTTTGATGTCAAGGTTAAATTTCTCTAAACCTTCAATTTCTTTTTGAAAAACTACCGGATCTATTACAACACCATTACCAATGATGTTTACTGATTTTTTATGAAAAATTCCGGAAGGAATGGTTCTAAGTACGTGTTTAATTCCGTCAAATTCTAAAGTATGTCCTGCATTTGGTCCTCCTTGAAAACGTGCAATAATATCATAATTTGAGGTAAGAACGTCAACAATTTTTCCTTTACCTTCATCTCCCCATTGTAATCCTAGTAATAAATCTACGGTCATTCTATTTTTAATTTGCGTTGAGGCAATCCGAGTTGCCCTACTGATTAATGTAGTTAATTTTCTTTTTTTATATTTTTTGAATAATGCCTTTTGGAATTATTGTTTTTGCTTTTTGTTTCCGTAGAAATACAAAGAATGATTTGTAATTTCAATATCAAATATTTCTTCGATTGTTTTTTTAATGGTTTGGATTCTTGGATCGCAAAATTCAATTACTTCACCAGAATCCGTCATGATAATATGATCATGCTGTTTATCAAAATATGATTTTTCGTAGTAAGCCTGATTTTGCCCAAATTGATGTTTTCTCACCAAGGCGCAGTCTAACAAAAGCTCAATCGTGTTGTACAATGTAGCTCTACTCACACGATAGTTCTTGTTTTTCATCTTGATATATAAGTTTTCTATATCAAAATGTTCTTCGCTATCGTAAATTTCCTGAAGTATAGCATAACGCTCAGGAGTTTTGCGATGCCCTTTTTGCTCAAGATACATTGTAAAAACATTTTTTACAATTTCTTGATTTCTAGTGTTGTCAGTTGAAATGAGTGTCATATCCGGCAAAGGTAATTTTTTATTTTTAATGAATAAAAGTTTCGGGTTTAAAGTTTAACGTTTTAATTTGTATTCGATCCGTAATAAAGTATCAATTACAGGTGTTTGTAATGATAAATTTAAAAAATTCAGACGAACATAATTAACATAATTGTTTTTATTTATGAAAATACTAACATTTTTTTACTTCCTTTTTGTCATGTACATGTACCAGTTCCATTCCCATGATTTTCCAGAATCTGCAGACATAGCCTGACTCCATACCGGATTATTTTCATCTCTTGCATCCCATCGGAATACCTGAAAAACATTTTTACCTTCAAAGATATCTTTAGAGAAAAAATGCCCGACTTTGTTTTCAAAAGAGCCTATTACGGGTTTGTCTAAGATTCCGGTAGTTGAATCGGACCAGTAAATACTCCACAATCGGGTTTCAGGATTGAATAATCTAACAGTCATGCCTTCAAAGGGTTTTCCGTCAAAAGTGGCAAGAAAATTATCAATATTGCCAATTCCGTGCAGGATTTTATACATTTCCTGTGTCGAGGGAAATTCGATCCATTCTGTACAGTTTGAAAGCCGTTGTTTTAATTTTTTGTTTCGGATATCCGATTTTCCCTGAAAAAAATCAAAATCATCTTTTGACGAAGTATCGGAAGCAATAATAATAAGCTCGCCGTTTTCATCTAAATGGATCTTAGGAATCTCCAGTACCTCATTTTTCATATCAAAAAGTCAGATTCGATTAAATTCAATTTGGAATTACGTTCTGTATTCTCTGGTTACTTTATCAACTCCGTCAATTTTCTTAATGGCATTAATCATTTTCTTCAAAATGGTATTGTTTTGAACGATAACGGCAATCTGCCCGTGAAAAATTCCGGCATCGGTACTTAGCGAAATACTCTGGATATTTACGCTCATGTTGTTCGAAATAACTCTGGTCAGTTGATTCGTAAGTCCTAAAACATCCATTCCTGTTATGTTGATAATGGCTTTGAACTCCTCTTGAGAAGAATCAATCCATTTGGCACTCATAATACGGTAAGCGTAATTGGACTGCATGCCAATCGCATTAGGACAGTCTTTTTTATGAACTTTGATTCCCTCGTTGATGGTTACAAATCCAAAAACATCATCTCCCGGAATCGGGTTACAGCAGGGTGAGAGTTTGTAATCCAGTTTATCATGCTCTGTTCCAAAAACCAGCATGTCATAGTTGCTGCTGATGATGGGTTTGTGAATGTCTTCAGAAGCAGTGGTGTCTTTGTTTCTTTTAATTTTATTTTTAAAGAAATTGATAAACGTATTGCTTTTTTGCGCCGCGTAATCTTTTAATTGCTGATTTTCGATCGCACCAATACCCACTCTGTAAAATAAATCTAAACTGGTTTTAAGTTTAAAAAAGTTAACCAGTTCATTAATCACCTGTTCATTAATAGTGATTTTTAGATGTTTTAGTTTTCTGGTAAGCAGTTCTTTTCCTTCTTCGGCGATTTTTTTGGTGTTCTCGTTCAGAACGTTTTTAATTTTATTTTTCGCTCGCGAAGTGGTTACATATTCTAACCAGTTAACGGTTGGTTTTTGATTGGCAGAGGTGATCACTTCTACCTGATCGCCGCTTTTTAATTCGTGATTTAAAGGTACTAATCGCCCATTGACACGAGTTCCTCTGGTTTTAATTCCGATTTCGGAGTGAATACTAAAAGCAAAGTCAAGTGATGTGGCTCCTTTTGGGAGTGATTTGATTTCTCCTTTTGGTGTAAATACGAAGATTTCTTTTGAATATAAATTCATTTTAAAATCTTCGACAAAATCTACGGCATTGGTTTCCTGATTCTCTAATGCTTCGCGAAGTAAATTCAGCCAAACATCCAGACCGCTTTCTTCGTTTGCACCGTTTTTGTATTTGTAATGTGCGGCATATCCTTTTTCTGCGATTTCATCCATACGTTCGCTTCGAACCTGTACTTCAACCCAACGGCCTTTTGGTCCCATCACGGTAATGTGTAAAGCTTCGTAACCGGTTGATTTTGGAGAGGAAATCCAGTCACGCAAACGACTCGGACTCGGTCTGTAATGGTCGGTAACAATGGAATAGATTTTCCAGGCTACGAATTTTTCGTCATGCTGATCGGATTTATAGACAATTCTTAAGGCAAATTTGTCGTAGACTTCGTCAAAACTCACATTTTGAGCCCGCATTTTTCGACGAATCGAGTAGATGGATTTTGGACGCCCTTTAATGACATAATCGATACCCTCACTGTCTAAGGATTTCTTCAAAACATCCGAAATGTCTTTGATGTAAGCATCCTGTTCTTCTTTTGTTTCTCTGATTTTGCTTACAATATCATTGTAAACAGCCGGTTCAGTATATTTTAAACCTAAATCTTCAAGTTTGGTTTTGATATTATAAAGCCCTAAACGATGGGCAAGAGGAGCGTAAATATAAAGTGTTTCTGAGGCGATTTTGGTTTGTTTGTATTCTGCCATAGAATCCATCGTTTGCATATTGTGCAAACGATCGGCCAGTTTGATCAGAATAACACGAACGTCATCGTTCAGTGTCAGAATCATTTTTCTGAAATTTTCTGCCTGCATAGAGGCATTCAGGTCTCTCTGAACCAATGAAATCTTGGTTAAACCTTCTACCAATTGAGCTACTTTCGGATTGAACAGGCGTTCGATATCCTCCACAGTCAAAGGGGTATCTTCGACAACATCATGTAATAAGGCCGCAGCGATAGAGGTCGCTCCCAAACCAATTTCAGAGGCAACTATTTTTGCAACTGCAATAGGATGAAAGATATACGCCTCACCAGATTTACGTCTTTGTTCTTTGTGTGCATCAACAGCAACATCAAATGCTTTACGGATAAGTTTTTTGTCGGTTGGGCTTAAAGTCTGATAACTGATTCGAAGTAACTCTTTATACTCTTGTGCAATTGCTTTGTTTTCTTTTTCAATATCTATTTCTATCATAACGGCATAGTTCAAGTACTAAAAATAAGAATAAGTTTGAATATACGCAAGGGAATGGAGGGTTGATTTTAGAATGAGATTATTTTGTTTCAGGTTTCAGGTTTCAAGTTTTTGAGTACTGCTTTTAGATGCAGTTTTCGACCTGAAACCTGAAACTTGAAACCTGGAATTACTCTTTTAAAAAATCCAAATCCTGAAAATCATAACTGAAGTCGGTTAATTCAGAAATTGGGAGCATTTTTAAGTTAGCGACTTTTCCGCTTTCATCGTATTTGAAAAGTAAATGCGCATCGGCATGAAAGAAAGCATTGTTCCATTTTACGACATAATTTCCGTCTTTGTAGAAAAATACTTCGCCAGCCAGCTGCGGAGAGCGTTTGGAAGCAAAATAGGCTTTTCCTTTTTTCTCTGTAATGGTGATTTCTCCAAACCAATTGTCTTTGTAAGTTCCGGTTATTTTAGAAAAATCGGTTTTAAGTTTGTCTTTTTTGTTTTTGGCAACGGTTGCCCAGACTTCATCGGTCACCTTATCGGCTGATGCTTCACTGGCTTTCATGCGGTTGCTGTAAAGGGTTACGTAGTCATCGGATTTAACACCAAGATAGCTGTCTTTTATGGTATTGGTGATCGCGCTAAAAGCGGCTCCTGATTGCTGATTGGTTAAAACAATAATGCCTAAACCTAATTCCGGAATCAAAGTAGTTTGCGTTACATTTCCTTCTAATCCTCCCGTGTGCGAAACCTGTTTGTATCCTTTTACATCACTCAGAAACCAGCCTAAACCATAACCTGAGAAATGGGTGTTGTACGGAGGTCTCGTTTTTGCCGGAATGATGGTTTGCAGTTGCCACATTTCATCATGTTCTTTCTCTGAAAACAATTGTTTGTTATCACCGTATTTTCCGTTATTGATTTGCAAAATGGCCCATTTACTCAAATCATTTACACTGGAATAGATTCCGGCTGCTCCATCGAAAAGCTGATTTTCATAACGTTTGATAGTTTTGAGTTTGCCATCAACCGGCACATGAGGGGTGATGACGTTGGTGGTGTCTTTTAAACGTTTTACTGAAGCTACACTATTGTTCATTTCCAGAGGTTTCATGATGCGCTCTTCAACAAATTCGGCCCAGGTTTTACCGCTTACCACGTGTACAATCTCACCTGCTACAATGTACAGTAAGTTGTCGTAATCGTATTTGGTTCTAAAACTGGAAACGGGTTTTAAATATCTTAGATTATGCACAATGTCGGCTGCTTTAAAATCGCTTCCGTCCGGCCAGATCATTAAATCTCCGGCCCCGAGTCCAAGTCCGCTTCGATGAGTTAATAAATCACGAATCGTGAATTCACGGGTTACATAATCGTCGTACATTTTAAAATCCGGAAGGTATTTTACGACCTTATCGTCCCATTTTATTTTGCCTTCATCCACCAGCATCGCCAATGCTCCCGAGGTAAAAGCTTTACTGTTGGACGCAATCCCGAAAAGGGTATTGGCATCTACTTTTTGCTGTGTTGTGATCGATTTTACTCCGTAACCCTTTGCCAGAACTACTTTTCCGTCTTTTACAATGGCAACTGCAATTCCGGGCACATCAAATGCTTTTAGGGTGCGATTGACCAGTTCATCTACTTCCGGATTGGTTATTTGAGCTGAAAGGCTAAGGCTAAATAATAAGGCTAAAAGTGATAATTTGTAGTTCATGACGGTATGTTTTGGTTTAGTTAAATCCGCGCTGACGTTTGGCTTCGAAGATTAGAATAGCAGCAGCGACCGAGACATTCATGCTGTCAATTTCGCCCTGCATGGGGATGATAATGTTTTGAGTGGCAGCATCCCTCCAATCCTGCGTTAGGCCGGTGGCTTCCGTGCCTACAACCAAAGCGGTTGGGGTTGTGAAATTCTGTGTATGATATGAGGTAGAATTTTGCAGTGTGGCACAGTAAAAGTCGATTTTTTTTTCTTTTAAAAAGGCAATGATTTCGGCTGTTGTTCCTGTTGCGATTTGGTTGGTAAACAAACAACCAACACTGGAGCGCACAATATTTGGATTGTATAAATCACTTTTTGGGTTTGCAATTAATACTGCATCCAGATTTGCAGCATCGGCAGTTCGCAAAAGCGCGCCAATGTTTCCTGGCTTTTCCGGTGCTTCGGCCACAACTATTAACGGATTGTCTGATAATTTTAGATCAGATAACAGCATCGATTTGGTTTTAGCCACAGCCAGAATCCCTTCGGTGGTGTCGCGATACGCTAGTTTTTGATAAACTTCTTTATTGATTTCGATGAGTTGAACCGGACCGTTCACCAATTTTTGAATCTGATTTTCGGTAACCAGTTCGGGTAAAAATAAAACGGTTTCTATTTCGTAACCTCCTTTTGTTGCCAATTGAATTTCACGTAAGCCTTCAATCAAAAATGTTCCGGTTTGTTTGCGGGCCTTGGCCTTTTCCTGTAGTAAAACAAGTGATTTTATAAACGGATTTTGTATTGAAGTAATTTGTTTCATTTTTTTTTGAAGGTACTTAGGTTCTGAGGGGCTAAGGTACTGAGTTTTTTTTTAAATGTTGCAAAGGTTTTTCTGGAGGTACTTAGGTCCTGAGGTGCTAAGGTTCTGAGGTTTTTTTATAGGGGGGAGGTGTAAAACTGGTATAAAAAAGTTTGCCACGAATTTCACGAATTTTCGCTAATTCATATTTTGCTTAAAGCTGGTAAAAATTAGTGCAGATTAGTAAAATTCGTGGCAAAAAAGAATCTTCTTATTTTTGAAGTACTTCCGTAATCTCGTTTGCTACGGGGTGTGAGGTTTCAAAAGTATAGCCCATGATTTTGGCGATGGTTTGTGCAACTTGTTTTTGATACAATTGAGAGTCTGTTTTGATTTCTCCTTTTGGTGCGATTTCAGGTCCCAGAGCAGCGAACCAGATTTGTGAGGCACCTTCAACGTCAGCACCATGATCGGTCCACTGTGCTTTTATTTTGTCGCCACGGCCGTGATCTACGGTGATTAATATGGTAGTTTTGTTTTTGTATTGCGGATCATTTTGTACAAAGTTCCAGATTTCCTTAATCCATTTGTCTACCTGGTTTGCAGCGTCAAGATACGATCTGTAATGTCCGGCATGTGCCCATTCATCAGTTTCTCCGTAGGCAATGTAAAGTACTTTTGGCTTTTTGGTTTTAAGTTCGTTCAAAGCCTGATAATGTGTAAAAACATCCAGACATTCATCCTGATGAAAAGGTTTGAAAGAGTTGTTGCGCATTTCATTCAACAATTTCTGAGTCTCGGTAGGCTTATCTCCTCCCACGTTATCAAAAGCAGAAATTACAGGAAAACCACTTCTTTTTTCGTTTAAAATTCGATCAAAAGCATCCCAGGCACCAAAAGCGGCAACTCTTCCTTTTAACTTCGATTGTTGGTTTAAAAATTCCAGAACATTCACATTCGGATTGTCTTTGTAATGATTGGAATTGACAGCAACATCAACATTTCCGGTCATGATTTCGCTGTATCCTGGATAACTAAACCAATACGGATTTGAAACGTCTACTTTACTGCCTAAGTCACGATTGCCATAAATTTGCCCTTTCGAAGCAATTTCAGACCATAGAAAAGGCATGATTTTTTTTCGGCTTTCTTTCAGGTCAGCACTTGCATATTTTTTATGGATATAGGTACTGTCTCCCTGATTGAATTTTTTATCATTGGCAATTGCAGCATCCATTCCCTTAAAAACTTCCTGCCATCTAAAGCCGTCGGTAGTAATAATGATGATGTTTTCTGTTTTTTGTGCATGAGACAAAAGGCTTGTAAAAACGAATACAAGTACAAGTAGTTTTTTCATTTTCTTAAGGAATTACAAAGGTTCAAAGTAACAAAGGTTCAAAGTTTTTTTGACTAATCTTAATTTTTATAAAGAACTTGACGTTTTAATAATATTTGCAAAAAACGATCCCTGCCATTTTACTTCTCATAAAGAAAAGTATTCCTCACTGCTACAAAATGCCCCTGGCTTTAATTTCTAAATACTTATTAATTGCGTCCAGAGTCAAATTTTCAGGTTGCGTTAAAACAGAGTGTATGCCGTATTTTTTGAGCTCGTTTGCGATTAATCGTTTTTCGAACATGAATTTTTCAGCGATTACTTTGTCGTAAATTTCCTGAATGGTATCCGTTTTTTTGTTGATGATCGTATTCAGTTCTGTATTGCTAAAGAAAACGACAACCAATAAATGACTTTTAGCAATTCCTTTTAAATAAGGCAACTGTCGGTTTAAGCCGTCCATCGTTTCAAAGTTAGTGTATAAAATGATCAAACTTCTTTGATTGATGTTTTTCTTGATGTCTACGTACAAACGGCTGTAGTCACTTTCGAAAAAATCGGTTTTGATATTGTACAGGGTTTCCAGAATTTTTTGCATCTGAGAAGCCCTTTTTTCGGCAAAAACCCGGTTTTCTACTTTTTTAGAGAAGGAAAAAATTCCTGCCTTGTCCTGTTTTTTCAGAATAACATTAGACAAAACCAAGGTTGAATTGATCGCGTAATCCAACAAACTCAGGCCGTCAAATGGCATTTGCATAGCGCGGCCTTTGTCGATTGCCATGTAAACAGATTGCGACTTCTCGTCCTGAAATTGATTGACCATCAGAGCATTTTTCTTGGCGGTGGCTTTCCAGTTCAGCGTTCGGAGATCGTCACCCTGAACATATTCTTTAATTTGTTCAAATTCCATGGTATGACCAATTCTGCGGATCTTTTTGATTCCGTATTGGTATAAATTATTTGAAAAAGCCAGTAAATCATATTTTCTTAATTGGATATAAGACGGATAGGTGGGAACCATTTTATCTTTATCGAAAGAAAATCTTCTGGAAATTAATCTTAATGGGGAAGAAACATAAACATTCAGGTAGCCAAAGTAGTATTCGCCACGTTCTGTAGGTCGTAATTCATACCCAATTTCTTTTTGTTCTGCGGCTTTAACGGTCTTTACAATTTTGAAATCACGTACCTGAAACTGAAACGGAATTTCGTCAATAATTTTGACCGAAATTTTAAACGTATAATGGTTTTTGATGCTAATAGTAACAGGATTCAGGTCTCCGTTCGAAAGTTTTTCCGGTGTAGTTCTTTCTGCTTCAATACCCGTTTTGCTAAGATAGAGCAGGAGCACATCGAGTCCCACAAAAGTCAATAAAATTAAAACGATAAACCAAACTGCGTTGTACAAATTTGGAAAAATAAAAGCACAAACAAACAATCCAATAATGCCCAGAAGCACATAGAAGAAAAAGTTATTGAGGTAAAGGCTTTTGATGAATTTCACGCTTTAAAAGGTTTCAGGTTTTTATTGTTTCAAGTTTCAGTTTTCAGTTTCAGTATGCACTGCGACTGCGACTGAAAACTGCGACTAAAAAACTATCTAGGAATTTCGACCGTTTCAATAATTTGTCTGATGATTTCTGAACTGGTAATGCCTTCCATTTCACGTTCGGGAGCTACAATTACACGATGTTGTAAAACCGGAACGGCAGCTTCTTTAATATCTTCAGGAGTGACAAAATCACGCCCGCGGATGGCAGCGAAACCTTTGGCAGCATTCAAAATTGCAATTGAGGCACGAGGAGAGGCTCCTAAATACAGAAAGGCATTTTCACGTGTGTTGACTACTATTCGGGCTATGTATTCCAGTAAATTTTGCTCGACTCTGATTTGTTTTACCAAAGCCTGGTACTCTTTTATTTCAGCAGCAGACAGTATGGTTTTGATGGCTTCCAGTTTTCCATGATCCTGTAGTAGATGCTCTCTTTGGATAATCAGAATTTCTTCGTTTAGTTTCGGATAATCAATAGTGATTTTGAATAAAAAACGGTCCAATTGTGCTTCGGGCAGACGGTAAGTTCCTTCCTGCTCAATTGGGTTTTGAGTGGCTATGACCAAAAATGGGGTTTCCAGCTGATAGGCCAATCCGTCAATCGTAATCTGGCGTTCCTCCATTACTTCAAAAAGCGCGGCCTGTGTTTTGGCAGGAGCACGGTTTATTTCATCGATTAAGATTAAGTTGGAGAAAATAGGCCCTTTTTTAAATTCAAATTCAGATGTTTTTAAATTAAAAATGGAAGTTCCCAAAATATCCGATGGCATTAAGTCCGGTGTAAATTGGATACGACTAAAGCCAATGTTCAGGGTTTTGGACAAAAGTTTGGCCGTGATGGTTTTTGCCACTCCCGGCACTCCTTCAAGTAAAACGTGCCCGTTGGATAAAATAGCAACCAAAAGCTGATCGACCATCTTGTGCTGTCCTACGATTACAGTTTCGAGTTCTTTTTTGATCGCGCCGACATGATCTAATAGGGGAGCTAAGTTGATTCGGGTTTCAAAATTCACATTTTCATTTGTGATTTCCGGTGTTGTATTGATATCGTCCATGATGGGTTTGTTTTCTTTTATTGAATTTGGCTGTAATTTTTTTAATGTAAAATCTTCTCTATCGCAGTATTGATTCGGATCAAATCTTCCTCAAGACTGCCGTGATAACTATTTCGATGTTCATTGATCAGGAATACAAGTTCCTGAATATCGGTTACCTTTTTACCTGTTTTATGATGCAATTTTTGAATAAAATTATCGTCCAGCTTTGTGGTGTCGATTAAGTATTCATTTCTAATTTTTTCTAAAAAGTAAATGATTTTTTTATCAATAATATTGGTATGATCACCTTCCTGATAATATAAATTCCCGATGGTTTTTGTAAAGTCAACGGTTAAATTGGGCAAAGGTTTTAATATGGGAACAATTCGCTGTTTTCGTTTGGCATTAAAAATAATGAAAATCAACATTCCGAACAAAAAGAAATACCAGGCCCATTTTAAACCGGGCTGGCTTAAAATGTAACGTAGTGGCGATTCGGAAATACTCTCGCTATTTTGTCCTTTGGTGTACCAAAAAATATCTCCCTTAGGCAGGAAAGACAGGACGCTTTCGGCATATTCATAATGGTTTGCTTTTAGTAAATGGTAGTTTGTAAAAGCAACCGGTTGAGTGTGCAGGTAAAAATGCCCATTATGATACGGTACTTTTATAAAATTGATGTGCTTTTTTGCTTTTTTGAGCGAAGCCACCTGATAACCCAAAACGGTTGTATTAGCGGTGTCAATTTTAGAAAAATAATCTTCTAAGGTTTGTGCGAACTTATATTTTTTGGCTTTCAGCTGTGGGTTGGCCAGCCAGATCGTTGTACTGCCCGAGTTTTGATAATCGGAATTTACTTCGACTTTTAAACTGTCTAACAGGTATTTGGGAAAGGTTCTCATGCTCAGAAAAGCATTGTTTCCACGTGATACAAAATAAAAAAGCTCGTTTACCGACTCTTCGTCAATCGTATTTGATTCGGAAATGTTGATGAAAGTTCCTTTTATTTTATAGTCTTCTACCAGCGTATCATTGTTGTATTTTGAATCTAAATACTCATAAGGCGTTAAAGTTGCAATGCGTTCTACGGTATGATTTTTAAAAAAGCCATTGATTTCTTTGTCAAAAACATAAAGTCCAAAAGGAATTTTGTCGTTGACAGAGTAGGTTGGCCTCCAGTCGATAGGCTTCGGACGGTCGTGATCTGCTACTAAAATTAAGATTAGAATAAAAAGCAGTACAGCAATATAAATTTTAAGTGTTTTACTCATTGCTAAACGTTTTTATGGCTTTCTTAAATCGATTTTGGGCCTTTTCAAAAGTGATTTCATCAATTTCAAATTCACCATACCAGATATAGTTGTACAAATAGGACAAGTAGGTAAACTCTTCCTTGTGTACGGGTTTTTGAAGTTCGTATAAATAATCAGAATTGGTCTTTTCGATGTCCCATTCGATGTAGTGATTTTGTGCCATCACTTTTAAAAGCCAGAGATAATAGTAACGAACGGCGGTTCTTTTTTCTCCGGATTGTATGCTTTCTTTAATTAGTTTATCGAAATCTAAAAGGTGTATGTTCTTTTCGATGTCTGAATAGTAAATGTTTTTTTTCTTAGCATTTTTTCCAAAAATCCACTGTCCTTCTTTATTGATTATGGCTTTTGTAATCAAATAAATGACAAAAATGATGATGATAACTGCCAGTACTCTTAATAGAATTGAAACAAAATTAACGGAGGTCTCAGGACTTTCAAATTCAAACCAATCTCCAAAAAGACTGGCCAGCCACTCTTTAAAGCGCTGCCATAGGCCTTTTTCGGGAGCTTTGAATTCGTAAACAAAACTGGAATCAGTATATTTTTTTTTGAAGTTTTTAGCAAAACTTTTAATTTCTATGGTGTCAGAAGTTACCCGAATATCTTTTTCGGTATATTTTACGGTAGCTATTTTCGGAGGTTCGGCTGTAGCCAAAGTGTCCTGGGCACGAGAGATACCTGAGAAAAGCAGAAAGGATAAAAAGAATAGAATCTTATTCATTATCGGTTCCGATTAACTCAATTTCGCTATTTGAAATTTTTTCTTCTGCTCCCAGACTATAATACATAATTCCCTGATTAATCATGATCATGTTGTTGAAGATATTACTCAGCGTAAAGATCAGAATAAAAATAAAAGTCAGAAAGAAAATTAAGAACGGAGAATCGCCCATAGTTTCCGGATTAAATTCTGAACTCCCCATAGCGGTCAGGAAAAACATAAATATGCCTGCAAAATAGAAAACCATAGTGATCGATCCCTGAATCATCTGCATCATAATAAGTATTAAAAAGTTGCCCCTATCGAAGTCCAGAAATCTTTTTTCAGCAAAAGATAAGCATGATTTAAGGACTGAAAGAAACCTTTGTCTTCTGACAGGTAGGTATAAAAACTAAAATTGACCCAGGTAAATAAAGTCGGTATCGCAATTAAAAGCAGTGGGATACCAACGATTAAAAAGCAGAGGAAGAAGAGTAAAATGATAACAACAAACAGCATCGGAACGACTAAAAATATAAGTCCAACACAGAATTTGATAATCTTCCAGAGGTTTTGTCTAAAGATCGTTACGACATCTTCTGTGGTGAAATTGTTTTTGCTTTTTTGGTCGACTAGTTTTAAATACAGTATAGGATAAGTCGAATTGAAGAGCGATAAGGCAATAATAACAACAAAAAAAAGGACGCTAAAACCAATTAAAAGACCAAAATTATCGTTGAAGTAACCGGCAAGATTATCGGTTTCCGGATGGTCTAAGCTTTCATTAATTACAGCCTGAAAATTACTTTTTAGAAAGAAAAACACTAAAGCACCTACAATAAGCAGAAAGGCTCCGTTGATGATGAAAAAGATTTTAAAAAAGTGTTTTCCAAAAGTTTTGAAAAAGCTGAAGGTATCTATGATATAGTCGCCTAATTGTCGTTTTTTGTAAAGCTCAAACATTATGATAAAGTTGTTTTTTTGTGAACAATAAAAGGGTAAATCAAATAATAAAATGAAATTACGGCTAATGTAAGCAAAATGATAAGACTGCTTAACCAATTGGGCATATCAATTGAATATCGGGTGATGAAACCTTCTAGAAAACCTGCACTGATGGTAAACGGAAAGGTGCTCAGAAATATTTTGAAACTATTTTTGAAGCCTATTTTAAAGGAGTTCATTCGCGAGAAAGTTTTGGGAAACAGGATCGAAGCTCCTAAAATAAAACCGGCAGTAGTTTCGATTACAATTGCAAAAATTTCCATGGCCCCATGAATCCAGATTCCGCGTACGCTTTTCCAGAAAACACCCTGTTCGTAGAAGAAATATTGAAAAGACCCCAGCATAATACAGTTTTGGAGGAAGATATAAAAAGTACCGAGACCGCCAAAAATTCCATAAATGTAACATCGTGCCCCTACATAAAGGTTGTTCATGGTGATGCCAATAAAACTTCCCCAGTTGCTTCCGGAGCCATAAACGGCCATTGGATTTCCTTTTTTGATGTTCTCCAGGGTCATGTTAACATAGCCGTCGCCCAGAATGAGGCGAACAAAATCCTGATCGTATCTTGCCGAAACGACGCCAATTCCAACCGTGATAAAAAACAGCACAAAAGCATACATTAAATAGCGTTTGTACTCGTACATCAGCAATGGAACTTCTGTCATAAAGAATTCCAGGAACTTATTTTTTTCTGTTCTTTTGGTTTTATAAATTTTCTGATAAATTTGTGAGGCAAGATGATTGAGGTAAATAACGGTTTTACTCTTCGGATAGTACGTTTGGGCATACGCCAAGTCATTCATCATCTGAATGTACAAATTAGCTAACTCGTCCGGATTTTTTTTAGCTTTACCAAAAATAGCTAGTTCAAATTCCAGCCATTTTTCTTTATTTTGTTTTATGAAGGCGACTTCTCTCATTGCAGGCTAAAATATAAAATATGTCAGAATTATCTATAAATACAACACAAAATGTCAAAATAAATTTTATCGCCGCAACTGTCGGCGAAAGAATTGGTTCTTATTTCATCGATTTGGCGATTAAAGTGGCCTATGGGATCGTAATTTCTCTGATATTTTTTTACGTTTTTAATTTTGATAAAGTGCTTGATACCTTAGACAGCTGGTCAAGAGCATCGGTACTTTTACTACTGTATTTTCCCTTTATTATTTACACACTAGTCTTAGAAAGTATTTTTGAAGGACAGACCATAGGAAAGAAACTGGTCAAAATAAAAGTGGTAAAAATTGATGGTTATCAGGCGGGCTTTGGCGATTATTTGATGCGTTGGTTTTTTAGACTTGTTGACATTTCGATCCTGGGAGGAATCGTGGGTTTAATATCGATAATCTCAAGTCAAAAAGGACAGCGATTAGGAGATATGGTTGCAGGAACGGCCGTAATCACGCTAAAAAATAAAATCAATATCAGCCACACCATCCTGGAAGAAATCGGAGACGCTTATGTCCCAACCTATCCTTTGGTGATCAAATTGTCGGATAATGATATGCGAATTATTAAGGAAACTTTTCAAAGCGCACTAGCTAAAAACGATCATGAAATTATTTATAAATTGGTCACTAAGATAGAGAGTGTTACCGGAATTAAAATTCAATCCGGAAATAATACTGATTTCTTAAGAGTTATCCTCAAAGATTATAATTTTTATACCCAGAATATGTAGCCGTAAAAAGGATAAATGAAGGTTATGACAAATATCATTTTTTAAATACCAGAAATCCTTTAATTTTACTACTGTTAAAATCAGCTTATTATAAGTTTGATTAGCAGATTGTGTTTATTATTTATTTTTTGAAAAGGAGGGACCGAAAATCCATAAGAGTAGGATCATTTAAATCATAGGAAGAATGAAAATTACAAAGGTTTTTGCGATTATAATGTTACTGATTTCCGTTACCAATTTTGCTCAGACCGGAGGCAAAAAACTCGATAAAATAATAAAAAGAGATTATCAGATTATAGAAGGTACAATTGCCAAAATGTCCGATAAAACAGTTGAGTATTCTTTACCGGGAGAGACGTTGCAAATTTCACTGGATGTGTCTCAGATTGCCAGAATTGATTTCGCCAGCGGGCGTTCACAAACTTTTGATGTGTCTGCAAATACTTCAGTATCCAATACTGGGAATTCTGCTAACTCAGGACAGTCTTTTGCTGCAGCCGAAATGAAACCCAATACCATTGCTGTGCTGCCAGTTCCTTATTTGAATTCGGGCACTTTAGAAAGTTCAGAAGAAATGGCAAAATTTGCTCAAAATGATCTTTACAATAAACTGTTGGATAAATCATCAAATCTATTTCCGTTAACCGTTCAGGATCTGAGAGTAACAAACAGTTTGTTGCATAAAGCAGGGATTGATTATAAAAATATTGACGAAACTCCAATCGAAGATCTTCAAAGAATTCTGGGAGTTGATAATATTATAGCAACAAAAGTTTCGTATACGATAACAGAAGGCTCAATAGCTTCCACTTACAATAGCGGAAGTGCTAAGGTGAGTGACAATAATAAAAAAGTAAAAACGAGCGATGTTTCAACGACAAGTGCAAGTACACAAACCTACTATAACTACATGGTTTATTTTGACATGTATAAAAACGGAACGAAAATTTACTCTCAAACTCGTAAGCCATTCCTAAATGTAAAAGACAGTTGGATGGATTCTGTTTCTTATCTGTTAAAAAGAAGTCCGATTTATGTAAAAAAATAAATTCTCAGACAGAAGAACCCTTAAAGAATAAAAAAACAAATTTAACCTTTGTACCTTTGCGGCTCTGTATCTTTGCAGCTAAAAAGTAAAAAATGTTTCATTTATTAGATCTTATCGGTACTATGGCTTTTGCCATGTCGGGTGCTTTGACGGCGATGCATAAAAAATTGGACCCGTTTGGCGTTTTTATCATTGCTTTTGTGACAGCTGTAGGTGGCGGAACACTCCGCGATGTACTGATAGGCAGAACTCCGGTAGGATGGATGCTGGACTTGCAATATGTATATGTAATTATCGTTGGTTTTGCCTTTGCCATTCTCTTCAGAAAGAAGTTTGACCGATTGCGTACTTCCTTGTTTTTGTTTGATACGATCGGATTGGGTGTTTTCACTTTAATTGGACTCGAAAAAGGAATTATGATTGGTTTACATCCTGTTATTTGTATTGCTTTAGGTACCATGACAGCTTGTTTTGGAGGTGTGATCCGGGATATTTTGTGTACCGAAATTCCAACGATTTTTAGAAGAGAGATTTACGCAACCATCTGTATTTTTGGGGGAATAGTATTTTTTATCCTGAAAAAACTGAATTTAGAAGACGATATTTTGTATTTAGTAACCTCTGTTGTGATGATTATTACACGTTTACTGGCCGTAAAATATAAATGGTATTTGCCCGCATTTGAACACAGGTAAGATTTTTTAAACGATATTAGCGTGCTGAAAATTTAAGAGCCGCGAATTCACAAACGTAATTTAAATTTTTGTTGTTCAATAAAAATTAAATTTGTGAATTCGCGGCTTATTTTTTTAATAAGTTTGTTCAAATAAAACGCAAGAGGAGAACCCTAAAACGACCATCGGAATTATGATGAAATATACCGTAAGGAATTACCATAAAAGCGATTATGAGATTTGGAATGCATTTGTAGCACAGGCTAAAAATGCAACGTTCCTATTTCATCGTGATTTTATGGAATACCATCAGGATCGGTTTCAAGATTTTTCACTTCTTGTTTTTGAAGACAACAAATTAAAAGCTGTTTTACCGGCAAATAAAGTCGGAGATTCGGTTTATTCCCATCAGGGATTGACTTATGGAGGACTGGTATATCAAAAACAAACAAAAGTAGCATCAGTTATTGAAGTCTTTCAGGCTGTTTTACTTTTTTTAAATGAAATTAAAATTCAGAAATTATATCTTAAAGCATTTCCTTCTATTTATCATCTGGAGCCTGCGGAAGAGATTTTATATAGTTTGTTTTTAACGGATGCAAAATTGGTTCGACGAGATACTCTTTCAGTTATTGATTTATCACAAAAAAGTAACCTTTCAAAAATTAGAAAAAGAGGAATTCAAAAAGCAGTTTCAAAACAATTGGTTATTAAGGAAGAAAACGATTTTGAATTGTTTTGGAATGAAATTCTGATTCCGAATTTAGATCAGAAACATAATGCAAAACCTGTTCATTCAATAGAAGAAATGAATTACTTAAAAATGCGTTTCCCTAAAAATATTCATCAGTTTAATGTTTATCTGGAGGATAAAATTGTGGCAGGAACAACTATTTTTGAAACGGAAACGGTTGCGCATGGTCAATACATTTCAAAAAATCAAAATCAGGAAAATCTAGGTAGTTTGGATTACTTGTTTCATTATTTAATTCACGAAAGATTTAAAAGCAAGCGTTTTTTTGATTTCGGAATTTCAAATGAGAATCAAGGAAGAAATCTGAATGAAGGGCTGTCATACTGGAAAGAAAGTTTTGGTGCTGGTACCATAGTTCATGATTTTTATGAAGTTGAAACCCTAAATCATAATAAGTTAAATGGTGTTTTAGTTTAACTGAAAAAAAAGAATAATGATATCATTTCTGGATCTTAAAAAAATAAATGAGCCATATGAAACGGCCTTTCAGGAAAAACTGAAAGAGGTTTTAGAGAATGGCTGGTACATATTAGGAAAAGAAGTAGCAACATTTGAAAAAGCATTTGCGAAATATTGTGGGGCCGATTATTGTATTGGAGTAGGGAATGGTTTTGATGCGTTGGTTTTAATCTTTAAAGGATATATAACACTGGGGAAACTTCAGAAAGGAGATGAAGTAATTGTACCTGCAAATACTTATGTTGCAAGTATTCTGGCTATTTTACAAGCAGATTTGATTCCGGTTCTGGTGGAACCAAAGTTAGAGACCTACAATTTAAATCCGGATTTGATTGAGGAGAAAATTACTCCAAAAACAAAAGCCATTTTAGCGGTTCATCTGTACGGGCAACTGGCTGAAATGGATCAAATAAATGAAATTTCAGCTCAATATAATCTACTTGTTGTAGAAGACGCAGCGCAATCGCATGGGGCGGTTGCAAATTCCAATAAAGTTAAATTCCAAATTCCAAAACTGACCAATGTCGTTTTAAGGGAGGTAGAAGGGGCCTCGGGAGCTAAAGCTTTTAGTTTTTATCCCGGGAAAAATCTTGGTGCTTTGGGAGATGGAGGAGCGATCACTACAAATGATAGTGAATTGGCCAAGGTGCTTTTTTCACTTCGAAATTACGGTTCAGAGAAAAAGTATTATAACGAATACATTGGCGTAAATTCGAGATTAGATGAGCTTCAGGCTTCTTTTCTAAATCTGAAATTACCCAATTTAGATTCAGACAACAGTAAACGTCGTAAAATTGCAAAGCGCTACCTGTCTGAGATTAAAAATGCTAAAATAGTGCTTCCTTGTTGGGATTTGTCAAACAATCATGTTTTTCATTTGTTTGTTATTCGGGTTAAAAACAGAGAAGCTTTACAAGAATATTTAATTCAGCATAATATTCAAACGGTAATTCATTATCCGGTTCCACCTCATAAACAAAAAGCATTTCCGGACTGGAATCATTTGTCTTTTCCAGTTACAGAGCAAATTCACAATGAAGTTTTGAGTTTGCCTATCAGCCCTGTTTTGACAGCTGCTGAAGTTGATCTTATTGTTGAAGTTTTAAATGGTTATTAAGTTGAATTTTATAAAAAAAATAATACAAACGAATCTATTTAAAATTACTTCTTTAAATAGTTTGAGTATCTTATTAAAGATAGGGATAGGATTTATTACTTCAAAATTAATGGCTGTTTTTGTTGGTCCGACGGGAATGGCTTTGGTTGGAAATCTTAGAAATTTTTCATCATCACTGGAAAGTATCTCTACTTTAGGATTTTCAAACGGAATTGTAAAATATGTAGCAGAAAGTAAGAGTGATAAGGACCAGCTGCAGAAAATAGTTTCAACAGTATTTATAAGTTTGTTGGCAGTTAGCCTTGCTTTGAGTTTTATCTTATACTTTTTTGCATCATTCTGGAGTATTCAAATTTTTGGAAATAGTTTTAATTACCCTATAGTTTTTAAGGCAACCGCTTTAGTTTTACCATGGTATTCGATGTCTATTTTTTTGCTTTCGTTGATTAATGGATTGGGGAAGTTTAAGGCAGTAATTTGGATAAATATATTAGGAAATACAATTGGTTTGTTAGTTTCTATCTACATGATTTTAAATTTTAAAACATTAGGAGCTTTACTATCAATAGTCATTTCGCCAGCTTTATTGTTTTTTGCTACATTTTATTTTATTAATAAGGATTTTAAGTTTTTTAAAATAATTAGGTTTCGTTACTTAGATCTTTTTGTTTTAAAGAATTTATCGTCTTATTCTCTTATGGCCTTGGTTTCGTCAGTTTTGGGACCGTTGGTTTATTTAGCAATTCGAAAAAATGTAATTGGCACCGTCGGATTGGAACAAGCTGGTTTTTGGGAAACAATTACGAGAATTTCAAATTATTATATGATGTTTGTTACAACGATACTGTCTATTTATTTTTTTCCAAAATTAGCCGCAGCCACAAGTAATCACGAGACAAAAAAAATTTTCTGGAGCTTTTATAAAAATATTTTACCTCCTTTTGTAATTGTATTAATTGTAATTTATTGCACTCGTTTTTTTATTATTAAAGTACTTCTTACAGATGAATTTCTACCAGTTTCGACCTTGTTTTTTTGGCAACTGGCAGGTGATGCTTTAAGAGCAGCTTCATGGATTTTAGGATTTCAATTTTTTGCAAAGAAGATGACTAGAGCCTTTATAATTTCAGAAATTGTATCTCTTGTTGTGTTGTATCTTTTTAGTAGTTGGTTAGTTACCATATTTGGAATTCGTGGGGTAGTTATGGCTCA
Organism: Flavobacterium sp.; assembly: GCA_023251135.1. GTDB lineage: Bacteria > Bacteroidota > Bacteroidia > Flavobacteriales > Flavobacteriaceae > Flavobacterium. The sequence goes on from JAHEZJ010000015.1 coordinate 92,805, forward strand.
GGCATTAGATAATTTTATTTATTTGATAATTTTGGGTGTTTATTTCAGGAAAAGTTTATTTTAATTTTGAAAGTAAGAATTACTATTAATTATTACCACCTTTCTAAACAATAGAATGTTTTTAGTTTTTGTTAATTGATAAATTTCTGTATAAAGTAAATATTATTTTATTTGCATGATTTTTCTTCTTTATATTTGAGGGATTAATTTAACCTTGAAAGAAAATAAAATGAAAAATATTAGAAGAAAAACATACTCAGTACTTTGTTTTTTAATCGTATTGGCAGCCAATGCACAAATTAGTACTGGTGCAGGAGGGGCTACAAGTGTATTACCGAATAATCCAATATCAAATACTAATGTCGGAATAGGTGTCAGTAATCCGAAAGCTAAGCTTGAAATAGAAGGATTTCCCGCAATCAATACTACTTATACTTTTTTAAATTATGGAGATTCTTTTGATAAAAGTAGATTATTGAATATTGGAACTTTAAGAGAAAATTCTACTTCAACGAATGGCACTAGATTACTTACATTTTATGATATACCTCCGTCCAATATTTCACCGAATGCAATGACTATGTTAGCTATAGAAGATAGATATGATGCTAATAGACTTAGACACACAGCAACAGCAAATGGCTCAAGTTATTTTACATTAAGTGATAAAACTCAAACAGCTTTTGTAGAAATATATGACGATGGAACAAATGTTTTTTATGATTTACCTAAATCGGGTACTTATTTAACGGTAGGAGGGAGAGCCGTATGGCCGGTTGAACATAATTTTTGGGTAAAGACTGGAACATCAAAGTTTGATCATGATGTTTTTGTTAATACCAATTTAGGAATAGGGACTTCTAATTTTACAGATGGTTCTGCTATCTATAGACTTTCAGTAAAGGGAAAAATCAGAGCTGAGGAAATAAAGGTTTATAATACGTGGGCAGATTATGTTTTTAGTCCAAGTTACAAATTAGCGAGCTTAAAAGAAGTTGAAAGTTATATTGTAAAAAATGGTCATCTAAAAAATGTGCCTTCTGCCAAAGAAATTACAGAAAATGGTCTTGAACTTGGTGAAATGGCAAAAATTCAACAGGAAAAAATTGAAGAACTTACTCTTTACTTAATCGAACAAAATAAAGAAATAGAAGAACTGAAATCTCAGGTAAGGTTATTACTGGCAACAAAAAACAGTAAATAATTTACGTTTTAAAACTATACTGACCCAAGTGGAGAATATGCTGAGATTAGGTTTTTAGCAGCTGTAGGTATCGGTGCAGCGATCGCTGCCTTAAGTTATACAGTGACAGCTTTATTGGCTAATGTGCCTTTTAGCGTGGGAGGGTAGTGAAATCGACTTTTACTGGAGCGGCAAGTACGGCGGTTACCTTTGGTATTGGAACTGCAGCTGGAGCTTTTTGCTAATTTCTATTCGCAGGCGGCAGCATACGGCACTTTTCAGGGAAGCATGACCGCGATTCAGGAGGTGAATTTTGGGGTGGTTTTACTGCGGGGATATTGTGTAGTATTGTGAGTAGTGTGTGGAGAGGAGGAGATATAGTTACTAATAATGGTAATTATACGATGTCTATAACAAAACATGCGGGTCTCAGAGCTGGAACTGGAGATTTAGGGATGATAGATTTTTGATAAGAAGCTGTGACTGGATTAGTAGTTGCTGGTTTGAATCATTATTTTGAAAGAATACAGGTTAAGATTTATTATTGAGGAAAAATATTTGAAAGTGTTGTGATTAGTAGTAATAAAAAAAAAGTGTAATAAGTTATGAAAAAAATGATTTTATCATCAGTAATTTTGTTAGGAACAATGATATGTTTTGGTCAAACAGGAACAGTTACGTCGGTTGGTGCATTAAGTATTGGAACTTCAGGTACAAATGTGACTTCTACTGTAATGAATAGTACTACTGCTCCCGTGATAACTTTGAATATTCCCTATGCTAGTTCAACGGCTACAGGGTTAGTTACAACAGGAACTCAAATATTTGCTGGAAAAAAAACGTTTACGACCAGTATTTTTTCAGATCCAGTTGCAATATTAACAGCGAACACGACATTCTATGGCCTCGCAATAAATGGAAAAACTGTTGGTGCGGGGAAATTTTTTGAATTATTTAAAGGGTGGGGGACAGTAACAGGATCAAGTTTAAGTGGGATTACAGATGTTGGATTACGAATCTCAAATGATATTTCAGGAATGCCTTATCCCTCCTTGCATTTAGGGAGAGATAATAAACAAAATATTTGGCTTTGCTCCATACCTGCAGCATTAACAGATGGTGTCTCTCAAATTAACAGTAGATTACAAATTGGATACGATCAATGGATTCCTGATACAGCTAATTCCAATACACTTGCAGTCAATGGTACAGGCTACTTCGCATCAGGTATAGGTATAGGAACTTCAAACTTTACGGATGGAACTGATAGTTACAAACTTTCTGTAAAGGGAAAAATCAGAGCTGAGGAAATAAAGGTTTATAATACGTGGGCAGATTATGTTTTTAGTAAAGATTATAAATTGCCAGATTTAAAAGAAGTGGAGAAGTATATAATTGAAAATGGTCATTTAAAAAATGTACCCTCCGCAAAAGAAATTGTAGAAAATGGTTTGGAACTTGGAGAAATGGCTAAAATTCAACAAGAAAAAATAGAAGAATTGACTCTTTATTTAGTTCAGCAAAACAAAAAGAATGAGCAATTGAATAAAGATATCCAAGAACTAAAAAGACAAGTTAAAATTTTATTAGAGAAGAAATAAGTAGTTACTTTTGGATAGTTTTTTTTGATTCATAAGTATAAAATTGCCCTTTTTTAATTTTATCTTATATATTTTTACAAGATTTTCGGATAAGTATTTTTTTGATGAGTATTATAGTAGCGTAGCAATATGAAAATTCTTTTATTGGGTGAGTATAGTGCTCTTCATTCTACATTAGCCGAAGGACTAAGAATATTAGGACATGAGGTTACTGTAGCTTCTGATGGATGTAAATGGATGCAAAACGATAGAGATATCAATTTGTTTCGTCCCGGATACGACTTTTTTAATTCAGTTAAATATCTGGGAAAAGTACATAAGATTTTTGCAAAATTTAAAGGGTATGATATCGTGCAAATTAAAAACCCTTCATTTTTAGATTTAAACATTAAAAGGAATCTTCATTTTTACAGATTTTTATTAAAAAATAATTCAAAAGTATTTTTAGGGGCATTTGGAACTGATTATTTTTGGGAAAAATTATGTATAGAAAATAAAACACTTAGATATAGTGATTTGTTTATTGGAGAAAAATCTCTTGACATATGTAAATGCGAATGGCAGGGAAGTCAATTCAAAGATGCAAACATTGAAGTAGCGGAAACCTGTAATGGTATAATTTCTTGCTTGTATGAGTATTATAAATCATATGAACCCCACTATAAAAGTAAATTAGCATATATTCCACTACCTATTAATACTGATTTACTTCCTTTTAAGCAAAAAGAAATTCAAGAGGAAAAAATTAAGTTTTTTATTGGGATTCAAAAGCTTAAATCGAAGCTGAAAGGAACAGATTTACTTCTGGAAGAAGTGCTGAAACTCCAGAAAGTTTATCCTAAAGAAGTTTTAGTAAATAAAGTTACTTCTTTGCCTTGGAAGGAATATGTTAAGATGATGTCGGAATCAGATGTAATATTAGATCAACTTTATTCTTACACCCCTGCAATGAACGGCCTGCTAGGTATGGCGCAAGGTTTGGTTTTAGTTGGTGGAGGAGAGCCGGAAATTTATGAATTGATAAAGGAAAATTATAATCGCCCAATTGTTAATGTATATCCTTCAAAAGAGGATATTTACACTAAATTAGAAGAATTAATACAGAATAAAAAGCTTATTCCTGAAATTTCAAGAAAAAGTAGAGAATTTGTTGAGCAGCATCATAATTATATACAAGTAGCGCAACAGTATATTGATTTCTGGAAAAGTAAATAGTAATTTATTACAAAAAAAAGATAAAATAAGGAATTTTTATAAGATGTTGTTTTGCTTAGAAGCAATAATTTTCTCACTTCATTCGTGTAATTCTATTTTGATTTTATTTTCGAAAAACATTTATATTTGTAAGCATATAATTAAAAATGATAAAGACTTTTATAGAAAGTGATTGTGAGATTTTGATTTCTACAATGAATCAAAGCAGTCTTGATTTTTTACTTCAAATGTTTCCTCTTGTACACTTTTCTAACTATAATATCCTCATAATTAATCAGTCTAAAACGAATACACTATCCTCTGAATTTCCTTCGGTTAGAGTAATCAATAGTTTTGATGTAGGTTTGTCAAAGAGTCGGAATTTAGCAATAGAAAATGCGATTGGAAAAATTTTACTAATTGCAGATGATGATGTGATTTATCAAAAGGATTTTATCGAAAAAATTATTACCGCACATAATAAGTTCTCTAAAGCAACGATTGTAAATTTCTGTGCGATTAAAGAAAATGGGATTTGTCTAAAAAAATACCCTAGAGGCTCCAGATTTGAATTAAATACAAAGGAAATTTTAAATATTAGTTCTATCGAAATAACAATAAACAAAGAAAAAATAGATTCGGTCGGGATTAGATTTGATGAAAATTTTGGTTTAGGAAGTAATTTTGAAATGGGAGAAGAAGCCGTTTTTTTGTTTGATTTAAAAGATAAAGATCAGTGTATAGCTTTTGAAGATCAGGTAATTGTTAAGCATGAGGGGTTGACGTCTTCTGATAAAATAGAAGATTTACATCGATATTATATTTATGGAGCAATAATAAGAAGAGTTTTAATGAAAAATGGTGTATTTTGGTTGCTGGTAAAGATGTTCTTCGATATAAAACAAAAAAAAATAAAAATAAGTTCTTTTTTTAAAGCAATTGATAATGCCAATAAAGGGCGAAAAAAAATTGAAGCCATAAATTATGGAAAATGATAAGAGTAAAATAAATTTGATTTCACTTCCAAAAATTGAAGATCGAAGAGGGAATTTATCGGTAATAGAAAAAGATATTATTCCTTTTGAAATTAAAAGGGTTTATTATGTGTATGATATTCCCAGTGGATCAGAACGTGGAGGACATTCACATAAAAACTTGCAAGAGTTTTTAGTAGCTTTAAGTGGAAGCTTTGAAGTTGTTCTAAATGATGGAAAAGAAAAGCAGATTATTACCTTAAATAAACCGTATGAAGGTTTGCTAATTAATTCTGGAATCTGGCGAGAGCTTCAGAATTTTTCTTCCGGAGCAGTATGTTTGGTAGTGGCTTCAGACGTTTATATAGAAGACGATTATATTAGAGATTTTGATGAATTTATAAATTCAAAAAAAAGCTACTGATAAATAGAGAAATTAAAACCATATTTTCTCAGAAGTTTTTTAATTTTTAAAAGAATCATTAGGATGTACCTGGGCAAGAAGTATATTACTTTAGTTTTTAAAGAAATGTTTTCTTTTAAGATGTTCTTGTATAATTCTTTAGATTTTTTACGTTCTCCAGCAATTTTATATTGTAAGGCGTATTCTATTCGATAAAGGTCAAGGTATTTTTTTAAGCTTGGATTACTTTCTTCTAGTTGTTTATAGTCATTAAAATCCTTTAATTTTTTTTCAAGTATTGGTGTTTTTGAAAGACTGTTTTCAATGTAGTGTAGATAAGATGCTGTAACTTTATTACTTAACGCAACGGGATATTGTGATGCAATTCGAATCCACATGTCGACATCCTGACCACTTGATATACCAGGTTTAAAACCACCAAGTTTTTTAAATATATGTTTTGGGATTACAATTGAAGAAGATGTAGCAATAGGATAAGGTATACTGGTTTCAAAATAATCTGGAATAATACCTTTAAAATCAGTAGCTATCCCTTTAAACTTAGGAGTGTAATTTTTTCCATTACTAAATACAAGTTTATAACTCGAAGCAAAAATACCAGCGTCTGGAAACTTTTGTATTAAAGTTTTTAGTGTTTCCAGATGATTAGGCATCCACAAATCATCTGCGTCCAAGAGAGCAATATAATCATATTTTGCTTTTTCAATCCCGAGATTTCTTGCCATAGAGGCTCCTTGATTTTTTTGGCTGTAAAGTTGTATTCGGTTATCATTAAACGCTTCGACTTTTACTACACTATTATCTGTACATCCGTCATTTACTACAATAATTTCGTAATCCGTGAAAGTTTGATCGAGAATACTTTTTATCGTATTTTCTATATAATCAGCTTTATTGTATAATGGAATGACAACAGAAAAAAAAGCCATATTTATTTACTTTTTAAAGTACAAAAATAATCTAATTTATAAAGATCGAACAAGAACAAAGAAGGTTTTTGTTAAAGTAAATTTCGTTCTGGTTTTGCCGATGGTTTTGTTAGGAGAAATGGCTTTGCATTTACTCTTTAGTTATGCTAATTATGAGTGAAAATCTAGCGCATATTACATGATAGATGACTTATAGAGATTGTGTTGAAAAGTTTCAATCGTAAATCTGTAAGTTTGATTAATTTTTAATGTTTTGAAAACCAGTAAAGGCAAACAATTTTAATCAATCAAATCTAAAATGGAACAAAATTCTTTATTAACCGCATTTCTTCCCGCTGCTCTTGGTATTATTATGTTGGGCTTAGGCTTAAATTTAAAGGTGAATGACTTTAAGAACGTGATTTATTACCCAAAAGCAATTTTTGTTGGCTTGTTTTGTCAGATGCTACTTTTGCCAGTTATTTGCTTTAGTATAAGTCTATCGTTCAATCTTCCTCCTGAACTTGCAGTAGGTCTGATACTATTAGCTGCATCTCCCGGTGGTGCCACAGCTAATCTGTATAGTCATTTAGCAAAAGGTGATGTGGCTCTCAATATCTCTCTTACGGCAATAAATAGTGTACTTACTTTATTTTCGCTTCCTTTTATAGTCAATAAAGCGATTGATATTTTTATGATGGGGGATCAGGTTATCCCTATGCAGTTTAAGAAAATAGTTGAGGTATTTGTAATTGTACTTGTTCCGGTTATCATCGGTATGCTGATTAATTATCGCAGTCCTAAAATTTCAAAAATAATGGAAAAACCGGTTAAAATGATTTCGGCCATTTTTTTAGTGCTGATCATTATTGGAGCCATAATCAAAGAAAAAGACCAATTCCTGCACTATTTTGAACAAGTAGGAATAGCTTGTTTGGTATTTAATATTGCAAGTATGGTAATTGGTTATTATGTTCCGACGTTGCTAAATATAAATAAGAAACAATCAATATCGATAGGAATGGAAATAGGAATTCATAATGGTACCCTGGCTATTTATGTTGCTTTAAATGTAATCGGTAATAGCACCATGAGCATACCGGCAGCTGTATACAGCCTTATCATGTTTTTTACAGCGGCTCTGTTTGGTTATATAGTAAATAGAAAAAAGAACACTGCTTTGTAAAATTGACTTTAGTTGTATTTAGGCTGTAATTAAACTAATCAATTAACTGACTGCTATTAACTAGACTTTTTTAAGTTGCAGAAATATCCCAGCTTGTAAAGATCAAATAGAAATAAAGAAGGTTTTTGCGAAAGCAAGTTTTTTTCGATTTTTGATCTGTTATTTTTGAAAAGATAAGCTGAAAAAGAAATTAGTCTTAGTTTTTTTAAAAGTTCAAACGAAGTTATAATTTTACTCTCTTCTTTTAATATTTTATCTGAATCATAAAGAAAAACAAGATTTTCTAAAGCAATTCGGGTCTTGTTTAAAAACACCTTTGAAGTTTCCAGATTCAAATGAAAAGTTGGGTTTTCTATTCTAAGAATTTTAAAATGATTTGCTTTCAAAACAGAAAAGAAGCACAAATCTTCATAGCCATACCTTGTGATGGATTCGTCAAAAGGAAACTGGATAAAAATGTCTTTTTTAACTACTAAATTTGAAGTGAGAAGAGAATGAGTTTCTCTTTTATTGCCATAAAACCATCTTAGAAACTGCTCTTTATGAGGTTTTTTATTCTCATAAATGATTCCGCCAAATAAGATATTATTTTTCAAATCAGAAATAATATCTATGTACTTTTTTATGAAATTATTTTGAGCAGGAAAGGTATCGCAGTCTAAAATAAGCAACCAGTCGTATATGGCTTTTTGGGCCAGTAAATTGATGTTTTTTCCTCTTCCTAAATTAGTTTCGTTTTTAAAAAAGGAACAATTAGGTAAAAGATTGATCTCCGCATTGAGAGTGTTTTGGTGAGAATCGGAAGCATCGTCCTGACAAAGAATTTCAAAATTAATTCCAATAGTATCACATTGCTTTGCAACTTCTTTAACAAGCGGTAAAACATTATAATTAAAAACCGGAATTAAAATAGAGAGCATTACACGCTGCGTTGCACCACTTCAAAAATTCTTTCATCCTCACATTTTAGTGTTTTGGAAGGGAATTTCATCAGCAAAGCATAATCATGAGTAACCATGATAACTGTTTTACCGTTGGCATTGATTTTTTTCAAAACTTCAAGAACTTCTGAGCTTGTTTGTGGATCAAGATTTCCGGTTGGCTCATCGGCTAAAATGAATTCAGGATCATTTAGTAGCGCTCTTGCAATTGCAACACGCTGCTGCTCACCTCCAGACAATTGATGTGGCATTTTGTTTAAGAATTCTTTCATGCCTACTTTGTCGAGAACTTCATCGATTTTATGCTCCATTGCTTCTTTTTCAGACCAGCCGGTTGCTTTTAAAACAAAAAGCATATTGTCTTTTACAGAACGATCCGGAAGTAACTTGAAATCCTGAAATACAATTCCGATTTTACGTCTCAGATACGGGATTTCGCTTTCTTTTAAAGTAGCTAAATCAAATTCTACAATATGACCTTCACCCTCAGTTAAAGGTAAATCTCCGTACAGCGTTTTCATGAAACTACTTTTTCCGGAACCAGTTTTTCCAATTATATAGATAAATTCACCATGTTGAACATCTAAATTAATATGAGATAAAATTTTCTTTCCTTCCTGATATATAGTGACTTCTTTAAGAGACAGTACGGTTTGCGACATAATAAAATTGATTTGAATGGTAAAAGTAATAAGATAACGCTTGGATTCAAAATAAATTTCAATCATTTCTATGGGAATTTTTTTAAAAGCAGCCACGAATTAAGCGGATTGGAAAGATTTGATTCTCTTTTTAGACGAAAACTTAAATTTTGTTGAGTAGAAATTTTATAATAAAAAATAACGAAAAAAGGAGCCGTAAGAAGTTGCACAGGTTTATTTTACGAATGAGTGATGACGATTTTTAGACGGGATTAATGGAAGGTTGGTAATGCAATTAAACTCAGTTGATAAAGCATCTAGTTTAGAATTATTTATACGGCTGATCGGGTTTAATTAATTTTTTGTTCATAATAAAAGCCTGAAACGTTTCGTTATAAACGGTATAAAATGATACATTTGAATACTAAATATAATTAAAATGCGTAAACTTCCCTGGTTCTTTTTATTTCCAATTATCCTTTTTTCGACCATAGTTTCGGCACAAAAATCAGCTATTTACACTTACGATTTAAAGGATTTTGACAAAGCACTGGCTTTATACAATGACAAACAATATGCTTCGGCCCAACTTATTTTCGAACAGGTAAAAAACAATGCCACAACTGAAGAAGTTCAGTCAGATTGTGCTTATTATATTGCCAATTGTGCTATTCGTACAAACAAAGTAAATGCGGATGCTCTGATCGAAAAATTTGTAAACGATTATCCAACAAGTACAAAACAAAATCAGGCCTATATTGAAGTGGCCCAGTACTTTTTTGAGCAGGGAAATTATCCGAAAGCTTTGCAATGGTTTGACAAAGTCGATGAAAGTTACATGAGTAAATCGGACTCGGATAAATTTAATTTCCAGAAAGGCTACAGTTATTTCAATGCTAAAAAGAAAAAAGAAGCTACAACTTATTTTAATAAAGTGGTAAACTCTCCCGAATTTGGTTCTCAGGCCAAATATTATTTAGGATTTATGGCGTATGAAGGTGACGATTACAAAGAAGCAACTAAATATTTTGATGAAGTTTCAGGCGAAGAAAAGTACAAAGAAAAGCTTTCGTATTATCAGGCCGATATGAATTTTAAATTGGGAAATTTCCAAAAAGCAATTGATTTGGGCCAAAAAGCAATGAGTAAATCCAATGAATTGGAAAAATCTGAGTTGAATAAAATTATAGGAGAGAGTTATTTTAATTTAAAACAATACGGCAAAGCGATTCCGTTTTTGGAGCAATATGCTGGTAAAAAAGGAAAGTGGAACAATACTGATTTCTACCAATTGGGATATGCTTATTACGAGCAAAAAGAGTATGAAAAAGCAATCTCCCAATTCAATAAAATTATCGAAGGGAAAGATTTCGTTGCTCAAAATGCGTATTACCATTTAGGTTTGGCTTATTTGAACACAGGTAAAAAGCAAGAAGCTTTAAATGCGTTTAAGAATGCTTCGGAAATGGATTTCAATGCCCAGATTCAGGAAGATGCTGCTTTGAATTATGCAAAATTGAGTTATGAAATTGGAAATGCCTATCAAACCGTTCCGGGAATTTTACTTGATTTCTTAAAAAAATACCCAAACAACTCCAGTAAATCGGAAGTAGAAAAATTATTGGTAGACTCTTATATTTCTTCTAAAAATTACAAAGAAGCATTGTCTTTATTAGAGAAAAACAGATCGGCAGAAAATAAAGCAGCCTATCAAAAAGTACTTTTTTACAGAGGTGTAGAATTGTATAATGAATCAAACTATCAGGAGGCAGGAAAAATGTTTAAAAGTGCTATCAGTGAACAAAAAACACCTGAATTTACAGCTCGTGCAACTTTTTGGAAAGCAGAAACAGAATACATGACCGACGATTTTCAGAATGCTTTATTAAGCTACAAACAGTTTGCCGGATTAGCCGCCGCTAAAACTACCACTGAGTACAAAAACATCAACTATAATATTGGTTACGCCTATTTTAAGCTCAAAGAATACGATCAGGCAGGGAATTCTTTTCAGGCACAAATTGATAATTCGAAAGAAGATAAAGTGCGTTTAAACGATTCGTACCTGCGTTTAGGAGACAGCCGATTTGTGAGCACGAAGTACAGTGCCGCAAATGAAGCGTATGCAAAAGCCATTGAAGCAAAAGGTGTTGATGCCGATTATGCACAGTTTCAAAAAGCTATTTCTTACGGATTTATGTCTAAAAATGACAAGAAGGCCGATGAGTTGAACAATTTCCTTCAAATGTATAAAAAGTCGTCTTATCGTGATGATGCTTTGTATGAATTAGGGAATACTTATGTCGCAGAGAAAAAGAACGAGCAGGCCCTTAAAACATACGATCAGTTAATTTCAGAATTTAAAAATGGTTCGTTTACTTCAAAAGCGATTTTAAAACAAGGGTTGATTTATTACAATTCAGATCGTGACGATCAGGCTTTGGTGAAATTTAAGAAAGTAGCAGCTGAGTTTCCTAAAACTCCAGAAGCTCTGGAAGCGGTTTCAACGGCTAGATTGATTTATGTTGATTCAGGAAAAGTAGATGAATATGCAACCTGGGTTCGTACATTAGATTTTGTGGCAGTTACAGATGCCGAGCTGGATAACGATACTTATGATGCAGCTTTCAAACAATACAGTCAGAATAACAGTAAGCCGGCCATAACTGGTTTTACAGGTTACATAAACAAGTTTCCAAAAGGAATGCATGCGCTTGAAGCAAACTTTTATCTGGCACAATTGTATTTTGCTGAAAGCTCAGAAACAAAATCGACAGCAAATTATCAGTATGTAGCTGATCAGCCAAGAAGTGAATTTACGGAACAGTCGTTGAGCAGACTGGCACAAATTTTCCTAAAAGCAAAAGACTGCGATCAGTCGGTTCCGGTATTGGTGCGTTTAGAAAATGAAGCCGATTTTCCTCAAAATAAAAGCTTTGCACAGGCCAATCTGATGAAATGTTATTACGATAAAAAAGACTATGATAATGCTGTAGTGTATGCTGATAAAGTATTGCAAAATGCAAAAGCCGATGCAAACGTAAAAGCCGATGCTCAAATTATTGTCGCACGTGCAGCAATGCAGACCGGAAATGAAGATAAAGCCAAAGCAGCTTACGCGAAATTATCGGCAACCTCAAAAGGAGAATTAGCTGCAGAAGCCTTGTATTATGAAGCTTATTTTAAAACCAAAGAGGGGAAATTTGATGCTTCGAATGTTTCTGTACAAAAGCTGGCTAAAAATTACTCGGCTTATAAATATTACGGAGCAAAAAGTTTAGTCCTGATGGCAAAGAATTTCTACGGATTAAAAGACAGTTATCAGGCAACTTATATTCTGGACAACGTCATTAACAATTTTACCGATTATCCGGATGTTGTGGAAGAAGCTAAGAAAGAATTAAGTGCGATAAAATTAGAAGAGTCTAAAACGAATTCTTCAATTACGAAATAGTTCATTTGGTGAAATGTGAAATGTGGTCTGTGAAAAGAGAATAACAGATAACATTTTACCTCTCACAAAACACATTTTTCAACATATGAGTTTACCTTTTTATATAATTGATGTTTTTGCGGATAAAAAATATGCCGGGAATCAGCTGGCGGTTTTTTTAGATGCTGAAAATTTAAGTTCAGAAGAAATGCAGCAGATGGCGCGAGAGATAAACTTCGCAGAAAGCACATTCATAACAAAACTTGACCGGGAGAAAAATAAGGCCGAAATCAGAATATTTACACCGGCTCATGAAATGGAGTTTGCGGGACATCCTATAATTGGAACCTCTTGGGTTTTGATTAATAAAATATTTGAAAATTCCCCTGAAAACATCACATTAAATGTTCCTATTGGAGAAATTCCAATTCACCAGTCCGAAGATTTAATTTGGTTAAAAGCGGCACAGCCAAAATTTTGGGATATTTTTTCGAAAGAAGATTTCACATTATTCAGTAATCTGAAAAAGGAAGATTTCGAAAATCAATTTCCAATTCAGGAAGTGACAACCGGAAGCGCATTTGTAATGGTGGGGCTGAGCAATAAAAAAGCACTGGAAAACTTGGTTTTAGATAAAGATAAAGCCGATCAATGGATGAAGAGAAATTGTAAAACTTCTCATAGAGGCCTTTATTTTTATTATCTAGAAGATTCCAAATTGTTTAGCAGAATGCTGTGCGTCGAACATAATCAATTGGTTGAAGATGCAGCAACAGGAAGTGCCAGCACCTGTTTACAAGCTTTTTTGTTAAAATATCATTTGCCACAAATTGAAATGATTAATTATCAGGGAGATTATATCAATCGTCCGTCGCAAATTTATTTTAAAGGGAGAGTAACCGAAAATCAGTTTGAGATTAAAATAGGGGGAAAAGCACAGTTTGTTGCAAAAGGAGATTGGGAAGTATAACAAATAGAAAAGTTAATAATGTAAAATGTTAATTGTGAAATGTTAACTGAAATGCATCTTACATTTTACACCTAACATTTCACAAAAAGAAATAAATATGAAAATTAATTGCCACAATAAAATCATCATTTTACTAGTATTGTTTGTTGTACAGCTTTCGTTTTCGCAAAAGAAAAACGAAACAATAGGAACAGAAACGGTAAACGTAGTAAAACCTTATTCGCCAACGATTTCAGATGCTTTTAAAGTGAAGGAAACACCTTCGCTTGACGATACCGGAAATCAGCCAAAAGAAACCATAAAATATAGTATTTTATCTGTTCCGGTGGCTTCTACTTTCACACCTTCAAAAGGAAAGGCCGAAGGGGTTGAGAAATCTAAAAAAGAAAAACTGTTTAACAATTATGCCACATTAGGAGTAGGGAATTATGGGACTTTAAATGCTGAATTATTTGTCAATCAGGAGTTGGGGAATAACGATTATGTAGCAGGGATGTTTCGTCATCACTCTTCTCAGGGCGGAATTAAAGGGGTAGATCTAAACGATGAGTTTTACGATACAGCGTTAAATGTGGGCTATGGCGTAAACAATCGTGATATGTCCTGGAATGTTGATTTGGGCTATCAAAATCAATTGTACAACTGGTATGGTTTGCCAGCCGATTTTGGAGCTACTTTGGCCGGACAAACCCGAGATGATTTAATAAGAGGAATCAATCCAAATCATTCTTATAACACCATTTCTTTAGGCGGTAATGTAGCTTTTACAGAGGGGATTTTTAGTAAGATCTCGACCAAGTTTACGCATTTCTCAGATAGTTTTTCATCGTCAGAAAATCGTTTTTATGTAAAACCTTCTTTCAAGGTAGAAGTGATGGATCAGGCTATAAATACCAATATTATTGTGGATCATGTTAGCGGATCTTTTGAACATAATTATGCGCATGATAATACAGCCCCATTAGAATACAGTCTGACGAATTTTGGAATTGAACCAAGTTTTGTGATTTTGGAAAATGACTGGACATTGGAGTTAGGTGCGGGATTGTTTTATGGTCTGGATTCTGAAAACAGCGGAAACAAGTTTTATATTTATCCGAAAGTGAATGCTTCCTATAAACTGGTAGGAGATTTGATGATTTTCTATACAGGAGTCAACGGCGGTTTAAATCAAAATTCTTATGCTGATTTGGTGACGGGAAATCCGTTTTTATCTCCAACGCTTCATATGAAACCGACTAACAATCAGTACACTGTTTTTGCAGGTTTAAAAGGAAAACTGGCCAACAATATCAATTACAATCTTACCGGTTCTTATCTAAATGAAAAAGACAAAGCTTTGTACAAAGGCAATGATTATACAGAAGATTTCTCCAACCAGAATTATGCTTTCGGAAACTCATTTGGAGTGGTTTATGACGATGTGAGGACTTTCCGTTTCTATGGAGAATTAAAAGCCGATTTTTCTCAAAATGTCTCTTTCGGAATCAATGGGACTTTTAACAGCTATAAGTTTGATGGTACAGAAGCATGGAATTTACCGACTATGAAATTGAGTTCTAATCTGGACGTAAATATTACCAAACAATGGTATGCAGGACTGAATGTTTTCTATGTGGGAGAACGTAAAGACATGCAATCCAATCTGAATTTAGGAACAGATCCGGTGATTACAACACTAAAAAGTTATTTTGACGCCAATGCACATTTAGGTTATAAATACAACGAACGTTTGACTTGTTTTTTAAAGCTTAATAATATTGGAAATCAGGCCTACGAAAAATGGCTGAATTATCCGGTACAAGGATTTCAGGTAGTCGTTGGAGCAAACTACAAATTCGATTTTTAAAAGAGACTTACAGAAAGCTATAAAGTTTTTGAGCCGCGAATTCACAAAGTAATTAGGATTATTAGTGAATTCGTGGCTCACTTTTTTTGAGACTGTATGAAACCTTTGCATCTTTGTAACTAATAACGCTAGTACCTCAAAAAAATGGAAATTAAACTGAGACAAGAAAATGAAAAGGACCACAAAAGTGTTTTTAACGTAATTGAAAAAGCTTTTGAAAAGGAAGAATATAGCGATCACAAAGAACAATTTTTGGTTGAAAGGTTAAGAAAATCAGCTGCTTTTATTCCGGAACTATCAATTGTTGCCGAAGTGGAGAATGAAATTGTTGGACATATTTTATTGACAAAGTTAGAAATCAGCAACGATACAGCGTCTTTTGGATCTTTGGCACTGGCACCGGTTTCTGTACTGCCTGAGTTTCAGGGAAAAGGAATTGGTTCAAAACTCATATTACATAGCCATAAAGTAGCAAAAGAGTTGGGCTATAAATCGATTATATTATTAGGACATCAGGACTATTATCCGAGATTTGGTTACGAACTTTGTGAAAAGTACCATATCGAAATGCCTTTTGAGGTTCCTGCAGAGAATTGCATGGTCATCGCTTTAACCGAAAACGGATTATCGGGAGTAAGCGGGAAAGTCATTTATCCGACGGCTTTTTTTGAGTAGAACCAGGAAGCTTTTTTAAACTACTTTTTGCGATCTTTAGGACTTCGTGACAAAAGATGATTTTGACAACGAAAGAACTGTATACCTCATTTCAAAAAATATAGTGAATGATGAAAGTATTTAAAATTCTTGAAACCTATAAAACACAATATGAAAACCCTGTTACTCTTCATACGGGCGAGATTGTAAAATTAGGAGAAGAGGAGAAAGAAGAAAAGTGGAAAGGATGGATTTGGGCCGAAAATGAAGTTAACAAAGGTTGGGTACCGTTACAGATACTTGAGATTTCTTTGAATAAAAAGGAGGCAAAAGTTTTAGAATACTACACGGCAAAAGAATTGAATGTTGATGAGGATGATGAAATTGTAAAAATTAAAAGCTTAAACGGTTGGACTTGGGTGCGGAAAATCGTGAATAATGCCGAAGGATGGATTCCCGATGAAATAATCGGTTAAAATATAAAAAGAAAACCTTTGTACCTCTTTATCTTTGCACCTCAGAATCTCAGTACCTCAAAAAAATGACTTTTAAACAAAAAATACACTCACATTACCTGCAAATGGTTCAGGACCGAATAGATGTTTTTAGAGACATGATTTCGGCTTTAACCGAAGATTCTAAAAACGATGCCAAAGGTTCTGCCGGAGACAAACATGAAACTGCTTTGTCGATGATGCACATTGAACAGGAAAAACTCACCAATAAATTGAAAGAAGCAATCGCCCAAAAAGCGATTTTAGATAAGATAGATGCTTTAAAAACGACTGAAAATATCATTTCGGGAAGTTTGGTGAAAGCCAACGGAATTTATTTGTATGTAAGTGTAGCACTTCCTAAAATCAATATTGAGGGTACAAATGTTATTGCGCTTTCGCCACAATCGCCTTTAGGTGCCCATTTAATGGGGAATAAAGTTGAATTTCAGTTTGAGATTAATAAGACGCATTATACTATTGAAAGCGTTGAATAATAAACGAAGCTTATTATTGCTTTAATAATGCGATAAGATTTTTATTTAGATTTTTAGTGTCTGAACCTAATATCGAAAAGAATTTTTTATCAAAATTTTCTACAGTTACGATTGCCTTTTTTGCAATTTCTTTGCCTAAATCAGTAAGTACAACAACTTTTGCTCTGGTATCTGTAGCGTGTTCTTGTCTTTTAATGTATTTTTTTTGTTGTAAAGTTCGAAGCACTGTAGAAGTTGTCATTGGATCTATTTTTGTGTGTGACGATAGTATAATTTGTGTCACTTCTTGTTTATGAAGAGTAAGCCAGTGTATACTCGCCATAAGCACAAATTGTGAATGAGTTATTTTGTATTGTTCCAAAGCTTTTTTAATTTCTCGCTGCCATAGATTAGTTACCTGCCACAACAAAAAACCAGAACTATCGTCTGGTTTCTCTACACTAAAAGTGTTATCTGTTGATTTAGTCATTTTAAGTTTTTTATTTTAAATTTATGAAGATCCTCTCATTATAAAATCATTTTTGAAGCTATAAAGTTAAAATCATTTTTATTTATTTCAAAGAAACCGTATCGAAATGGATAACCCCAATGTTTTTTGTCCGGGATAAATTCAAGATTTTCAATTATTGGAAGTATAGAAACTTCATTGCATTTTAAGAATTCTATATTTCTTCTGAATGGCTTGAATTGTTCTGTCATTTGAAAGGAATAAATATGATCATCAATGACTTTTCCTATAGCAGTAAACATTTGGTACTTTTCATTTTCTTTCATTGTTATCTTAGAAGAATATATTATGATATAATCATCTTGTTTCATTCTTTTCAAAGGGGCTTCTTTTCCATGACAGACCTGAATGAAATTACCATTAATGGCTAGTTTTACATGTTCTTTTGAAATAGTAGCAATCCAATATCTACTCATTGTTGATTTTTTTTGCACTTTCAATTTGATTTTCAATGTCAGTTGGTAAATGCTTAACAATTCCTTTGGCAACTAATTTTACCCACAAAAATGATAAAATTCCTTTGACAGTCATCGTAACAGAAATTTTAAGTCCGTCTTCAGTATCCTCATAAGTATGCTCTCCATACATTTTGGCAAGCGGGAAAGTGGTTAAATCAGTGAATTTTTTGTATTCAACAATTTCAATAAGTTTTATTTTTATTTTAGGTCCCCCTTTTGGTTTAAGAAGAAAATAATTCCCAATTTTAAATTCTCCTAAAAGTTGAGAATCTTCAACAGTGCCATCCCATTTTTTCCAGTTATTAATATCTGTTGTCAGTTTCCAAATTTGCTCTTTGGTAACTTCTGTTGTAGTTATAGAATACGATTTTGTCCACATATCTTTTGTTTTAATAAGTGCAAATATAGTAAGTATACTTATTAAAAATGAAATTATTTTCTATTTTTTTTTCAGAGTTTGTCATTTTGAGAAACGAGAAATCCCCGCAAGTAACTCCGCAATGTATATTGTCAATTTTTGTCGAGCTTCTCGTGGTGATTTCTCGTTTCTCGAAATGAAAATATTGAGTAAATAGTAATTTTTGAACAGTTTTTTGGTTCCATATTGAAATTTTTAAGTTTGAGGCTTTTTTAAATGCTGAAATTTTATGTTTTATATGTAAAAATGTATTTTTAGTTTTAAATTGTAATTAAAATAGCTATATGTGTTTTTCAATTATAACTGATATTGCATCTTTGCTTTGTCAAAATGAAGTTTAAAAATAAAAATATAGCGTTATGTGTGGAATTGTATGTGCCTTTGATCTAAAGCAAAAAGCCGAAACTTTAAGACCTCAAGTATTAGAGATGTCTAAAATTATCCGTCACCGTGGACCGGACTGGAGCGGAATTTATAGCAATGATAAAGCAATTTTATCACACGAGCGTTTGGCAATTGTAGATCCGGCTTCAGGAAAGCAACCTTTGTTTACGGAGGATAAAAAATTGGTTTTGGCTGCAAATGGTGAAATTTACAACCACAGAGAATTACGCAAACAGTTTCAGGGAAAATACAACTTCCAAACTGAAAGTGACTGTGAAGTGATCCTGGCACTTTACAAAGAAAAAGGGCCTCATTTTGTAGATGAAATGAACGGGATTTTCGGATTCGCAATCTATGATGTTGAGAAAGACGAGTATTTCATTGCCCGTGATCATATGGGAATCATTCCATTGTATATTGGTTGGGACCAACATGGAACTTTTTATGTTGCTTCTGAATTAAAAGCTTTAGAAGGATATTGTACAAAAATCCAATTGTTTCCTCCAGGACATTATATGACAAGCAAAGATGGCGAATTTGTACAGTGGTACAAAAGAGACTGGACGGAATATGAGGCGGTAAAAGATAACGAAACCAGTATTCCTGAAATCAAGAAAGCACTTGAAGCGGCAGTTCACAGACAATTGATGAGTGATGTTCCTTATGGTGTTTTACTTTCAGGAGGTTTAGATTCGTCTATTACTTCGGCGGTAGCCAAAAAATTTGCACAAAAACGTATCGAGTCAGATGATACGACTGATGCCTGGTACCCGCAGTTGCACTCTTTCTCAGTAGGATTGGAAGGTTCTCCTGATTTAGCTGCAGCACAGGTGGTTGCCAAACATATCGGGACAATTCACCACGAAATTAAATTTACCATTCAGGAAGGATTAGATGCTGTTCGTGATGTTATTTACAACTTAGAAACCTATGATGTAACGACCGTTAGAGCGTCAACCCCAATGTGGTTAATGGCGAGAGTGATCAAATCAATGGGAATCAAAATGGTATTGTCAGGTGAGGGAGCAGATGAGTTGTTTGGAGGTTATTTGTACTTTCATAAAGCACCAAATGCGAGAGAATTTCATGAAGAAAACGTTCGTAAATTAGGCAAACTGCACATGTACGATTGTCTTCGCGCCAATAAAAGTTTAGCGGCTTGGGGAATTGAAGGACGTGTTCCGTTTCTGGACAAAGAATTTATGGATGTGGCAATGCGAATCAATCCTCAGGATAAAATGATCAACAAAGAGCATCCAATGGAAAAATGGGTAGTTCGTAAAGCCTTTGAAGACATGTTGCCTGAAAGTGTTGCCTGGAGACAAAAAGAGCAGTTTTCAGATGGTGTTGGATACAGCTGGATTGATACTTTGAAAGAAGTGGTAGCCGTAGAAGTTTCGGACGAGCAATTGGCAAACGCAAAATATAAATTTCCATTACAGACACCAACTTCGAAAGAAGAGTATTACTATCGTTCGATTTTTGCAGAACATTTTCCAAGTGATGCCGCTGCATTATGTGTGCCTCAGGAAGCCAGTGTGGCCTGTAGTACAAAAATTGCTTTAGAGTGGGATGAAGCTTTCAAAAACATGAACGACCCATCAGGAAGAGCTGTGGCAAGCGTGCATGATGATGCTTACACGAAAGCATAAACAAGTATTTTTAGAATTAGTATATATATTTTCGAAAGACGTTCTCAGTACTGAGGGCGTTTTTCTTGTCTTATAGTGTTAAATGATGTTATTTCAGTTAGTTAAATGTGTTTTTTGGAAATAGTGTGACTTTCTTTTTTATATTTGGCATTCGCTGAAATAAAAATGAAAAGAACTAAAAATGTAGCTTATTAAGTACATAAAGTCAGAAATAATATTTAGCTTAGCCGAACATTAGAAAAACATAAGATATTTGATTAACCGATTTAATATCGGTAAAAAATAGAGAATAATAAAAAATATAGAACAGTATGTCTGGATTATTAGCTGTTATAGGAAAAGGAAAAGACCCGCAACTCGTAAAAGAGCTTTCCGCAAGAATGTCCCATCGTGGTCCCGATGAAAGCGATTTGCATATTATGGAAAATGGCAGTATTATTTGCCATGAAAGCTTGTCGATTATTGATTTAAAATCAGGAAAACAGCCTATTCAGGGAACTAATAAGGCCTGGATGGTGCATGACGGAGAAATCTACAACTATCAGGAACTAAAAGATACCGTTTTAAAAGAGCATACCTTCAGAACAAAATCTGATTCAGAAGTTATCGTGCATTTGTACGAAGAATTTGGATACAAGTTTTGTAATATGCTGGACGGTGATTTTGCTTTTGTAATTATCGATGGCGATAGTTATATAGCGGCCAGAGATGCAGTAGGTGTAAAACCGTTGTATTACGGATTAGACGAGAGAGGAAGAATTTATTTTTCATCAGAGATGAAGTCAATTTCAGATCAGTGTAAATCCTTTTCGACTTTTCCTCCCGGACATTATTATACCGGTAAAACGGGTTTTGTAAAATATTACAATCCGGAATATGAGGACCATTCAAATGCCATTCAAAAGTTAAATTTAGATTTAATTCGAGAGACTTTAATTGAAGCAACCCGCAAACGTTTAATGAGCGAAGTTCCTGTTGGAGTACTACTTTCAGGAGGATTAGATTCGTCATTAACATCGGCAATTGCTGCCCGTTTATTGAAAGAAAACGGTGAAAAACTGCATTCATTTTCTATTGGTTTGGATGCTGATGCACCAGATAACAAAGCGGCGAGATCTGCAGCAGCGTTTTTAGGTACAGAACACCATGAAATACATTTTACGGTAGAAGAAGGAGTTGAAATTCTGGAAAAAGTAATCTATCATATTGAGACTTACGATATTATTTCGGTACGCTCCGGAGTGCCAATGTATTTGCTGTCAAAGGCGATTGCTGATAAAGGAATTAAAGTAATTCTTTCTGGTGAAGGTGCCGATGAAGTTTTTGGAGGTCATTTGTATTTTAGAAATGCACCATCAGCGCAAGAATTTCAGGACGAAACAATCGAAAGAGTACAAAAAATGTTTACCGCTGATTTGTTACGTGCCGATAAAATACCAATGGCACATGGATTAGAAGCGAGAATACCATTTTTGGATAAAGAATTTTTAGAAGCTGCAATTCGAATTAAAACCGAAGAAAAACAGCCCAAAACATACGATGGAATTGAAAAATACATTTTAAGAAAAGCATTTGATACACCGGAGAATCCGTATTTGCCTGAGGAAGTTTTATGGAGACAGAAAGAACAGTTTTCGGATGGAGTAGGATACAGCTGGGTAGATGAATTGATTGACTACTGCGCCGGACAGGTTTCGGACGAGCAGCTGGCGGGAGCAAGTGCCGAATTTCCGTATAATTCACCAACAACCAAAGAAGCTTATTTATACAGATCGATTTTTCATAAGTATTATCCACAAGTCAGCGCCGCACATACCGTTAGAAAATGGATTCCAAGATGGCAGGAAAATCAGGACCCAAGTGGAAGAGCGAACGCAGCACACGTAAAAGCGGGTGTTGAAACTTCGAAAGCTGGAGTTACCGTTTAAAAGGTGAAACCTGGGAATAAATTAATAAAAAAATCCGGAAAGATATTTAATAGATCTCTCCGGATTTTTTTTGTGATATAAATTTCTAAAAACCATGTTAATACGATGCAGCCTGTTTAGGAAAAATACTATATTTGGCTACCATTAAAAACTAACCTTATTTAAAATTACCTATGAGAAATTTATTGTTTAGTAGTGTTTTATGCTGCTCATTTGCGTCATTAAGTGCTGTTTATGCACAAAAACCAGACGTGCCAAAGTATATTAAAAATGTTGAAGGAGTCAAAGAGTATTCCTTAAATAACGGATTGAAAGTTCTTTTAATTCCGGATGCCTCGCAAAGTAATATGGTCGTAAATATTGTTTACAATGTGGGCTCCAGAAATGAGGGGTACGGAGAGAAGGGGATGGCCCATTTATTAGAACACATGCTTTTTAAAAGCACGAAGAATTTAGGAGATATTAAAAAAATGCTTTCCGAAAAAGGAGGGGCTGCCAATGGAACCACTTGGTTAGACCGTACTAATTATTATGAAGTTTTCCCATCCAGTGATGAAAATCTGAAATGGAGTATTGAAATGGAAGCAGACCGAATGATCAATGCGACCATTTTACAAACAGATTTAGATAAAGAGTTTTCTGTAGTTAGAAACGAGTTTGAAATAGGCGAAAACAACCCTGACGGTGTTTTGCAGGAAAGAGTGCTTTCTGCGGCTTATTTATGGCACAATTACGGAAAAAGTACCATCGGAAGTAAAGAAGATATTGAGCGCGTAAAAGCAAAAACATTACGAGTTTTCTACGAAAAGTACTATCAGCCGGACAATTCAACTTTAATAATTGCCGGAAAATTTGACGAGAAAAAAGCTTTGCAATACGTGGGGCAGTATTTTGGTAGTATTCCAAAACCGAAAAGAGTTTTAGATAAAACCTATACCATAGAACCGGCGCAGGATGGTGAAAAATATGTGGAGTTGAAAAGAGCTGGTGATAGTAAGAATATTGGCGCTTTATACCATACTGCGGCTTACGCAGACAAAGATTATGCTGCCATTGATGCTTTGGGCGAGATTTTAACAGCTGATCCATCAGGTTATTTGTATAAAGCTTTAGTTGAAACTCAAAAAATATCCAGTATTTATTATTGGCAGCCGACTACCAGAGATGCCAGTTTTGTATACTTTGGAGTAGCTGTTCCTAATGATAAAGATGTTGTAGCAACAAAAGAATTGGTGAGAGCCGAATTGGATAAAATAGGAACTATTAAATATACAGACGAAGATGTAAGCAGAGCTAAGGCTAAACTGATCAAGCAAATAGAAGGAATAAAAAACAACACCGTTTCTTTTGCTATTAATCTTACCGAAATTATTGGAGCGGGAGATTACAGATTGGGATTTTTATACAGGGATGCAATCGAAAATCTGACGAAAGAAGACATACAAAGAGTTGCAGAGAAATATTTTAAAAGTAACAACAGAACCGTTGGAGTATTCATTCCTTCAAAAGACGAACAAAGAGTTAAGCCGGTAGAATATACAGACGAACAATTGTTAGCCTTTACTAAAGATTACAAAGGGAAAGCTCTTGAAAAAGAAGCGGCTCCGTTTGAAGCTTCTATCAAGAATTTAAAACAAAATTTTGTAGAAGGAAAGTTGAGCAATGGTGCAAAGTATGGTCTGATTAAAAAAGAAATCAAAGGAGGAAAAGTTCAGGCAAGCTTTAAATTTCCGGTAAGTAATGAAAAGGATTTAGCTGGAAAATCAGATGTTGGGGCTATTTTGGCTCAGTTGTTAAAAACGGGTACTACTAGCAGAACAAAAGAGCAAATAAGTGATCGTTTAGATCAATTGAAGTCAAGTTTGTATTTTGATTTTTCAGAACAAACCTTATCAGTAACGGTTCATACCTACAAAGAAAATTTTAAAGAAGTAATGGATATTTTAGGAGATCTGCTGGTTAATGCTACTTTTCCTCAAAATGAGCTAACGAAAACGATTAGCGAATACAATACGTACTTAGAATCGAGTTTAAATGATCCTCGTTCTGTTGCATTCATAGAGCTTTCAAGACAAACGTCAAAATATTCAAAAGAGAGTATTTTTTATACGTCAACCGTTCAGGAGCAAATGGACGCTTACAAAAAGATAAAACAAACAGAAATTGTTGATTTCTATAAAAATATTTTAGGAGGAAACAACGGAGTTGGAACTGTGGTTGGAGATTTAGACGCTAAATCAACCGCTCAGATTTTAGAGAGCACTTTCGGAAAATGGAATTCCAAGTCAAAGTATGAAAAGGCAGTACCTGTATTTTTCGAAACTCAGAAAGCAGACAAAGACTATATCACACCAGATAAGGAAAATGCCGTTGCGGTAGGGAAAATTAGTTTTAAAATGAACCAGAAAGATGCTGAATACCCGGCATTTGTAATGGCAAATGAAATTTTAGGAAGCGGAGGCTTTTTAACTGCCAGAATTCCGATGCGATTGAGAGAAAAAGAAGGAATCAGTTATGGGGCAGGATCTTTTGTAAATGTACCCATTACAAATGATGTTGCTTATTGGGCCTACTACGCTTTCTTAAATCCAACGAAAAAAAATGCAGTTGAAGTTGCTGCCAAAGAGGAAATTGCTAAAGCATTAAAAGACGGTTTTACGGCCGAAGAATTAAAAACAAATTTGGTAAGCTGGCTTAATGAAAGAAAAACCAGATTAGGCGATGACGGAACTTTAGCAACTTTGACAAATACCTATCTGCAATATGGAATTCCTTTGGAAGACTATGATACTCTTGAAACTAAAGTAAAAGCATTAAAAGTAGAAGAGGTAAATGCTGTGGTGAGAAAGTACATAAGCTTAGAAAAAATGACTTCTATTTATGCAGGAGATTTTAATAAGAAACAATAAAGGTTAAGAAATCCCAAATTCCAAATTCCAAATTCCAATTTTTAGGAGTTTAAAGTTTATAAAAACCGAAATGCATTTTATAATGTTATTTCGGTTTTTTTATACTGTTTAAAAAATAATTTAGGTTTTATAAATGCAATCGAATTTTTTACCGCATCCTTAATTTTTGGAATTTGGAATTTGAAAAAAAATGGAATTTGGAATTTGAATTTTGGAATTTAAGAAAATTGGAATCTAAGTCTTCTTTTAGGCTTATTTTTGGGTTTTTAAGACAATTGTGTTAATAACTTACCCGCTTTAAATGGTAATTTAACGGATATATAATTTGCGTTTTTATATATTTGCGTGTTAGACAATAAATACATTTTTTAGAATAAATTATATGAGCGAAGAAATCAAGAAGAACAATTATTCAGCAGATAGTATTCAGGCATTAGAAGGAATGGAGCACGTAAGAATGCGTCCATCGATGTATATTGGAGATGTGGGGGTTCGAGGGCTACATCATTTGGTTTATGAGGTTGTTGATAACTCTATTGATGAGGCGATGGGAGGACATTGTGATACCATTGGTGTTGCAATAAACGAAGACGGATCAGTAACAGTTGAAGATAACGGTCGTGGTATTCCAGTTGATTTACATAAAAAAGAAGGAGTTTCGGCGCTTGAGGTTGTAATGACTAAAATTGGTGCCGGGGGTAAATTTGATAAAGATTCTTATAAAGTTTCCGGAGGTTTGCACGGGGTTGGGGTTTCGGTTGTAAATGCCCTTTCCGTTCACATGAAGTCTACCGTTTTTAGAGAAGGAAAAATCTACGAACAGGAGTACGAAAGAGGAAAATCATTATATCCGGTAAAGCAAATCGGAGAAACAGATAAAAGAGGTACACGTCAGACATTTTACCCTGATAACACCATCTTTACTCAAACTACAGAGTTCTCTTATGATACTTTATCAGCTCGTATGCGTGAGCTTTCTTTCTTAAACAAAGGAATCACCATTACATTTACGGATAAAAGAGAAGTAGATGAAAAAGGAGAATTTAAAAGCGAAGTGTTTCATTCAGATGAAGGTCTTAAAGAATACATTCGTTATTTAGATGGTAACCGTGAGCCAATTATTTCGCACGTAATCAGCATGGATCACGAAAAAGGTGAGATTCCGGTTGAGGTTGCTTTGATTTACAACACAAGTTACACTGAGAATATTTTCTCTTATGTAAATAACATCAACACACACGAAGGAGGAACGCATTTACAAGGTTTTAGAAGTGGTTTAACAAGAACCCTGAAAAAATATGCCGATGCATCCGGAATGTTGGATAAATTGAAATTCGAAATTGCGGGAGATGATTTCCGTGAAGGATTAACCGCTATTATTTCGGTAAAAGTGGCTGAGCCTCAATTCGAAGGTCAGACCAAAACAAAATTAGGAAACAGAGAAGTAGTTTCTCCGGTTTCTCAGGCTGTTGGAGAAATGTTAGAGAACTATTTGGAAGAAAATCCAAATGATGCCCGAATCATTATTCAAAAAGTAATTCTGGCTGCTCAGGCCCGTCACGCTGCTAAAAAAGCCCGTGAAATGGTACAGCGTAAAACCGTAATGGGTGGCGGTGGATTACCAGGAAAACTATCCGATTGTTCGGAGCAGGATCCTGCAAGATGTGAGGTTTACTTAGTCGAGGGAGATTCGGCTGGTGGAACAGCAAAACAAGGTCGTGATCGTAACTTTCAGGCGATTTTACCATTGCGTGGTAAGATTCTGAATGTAGAGAAAGCGATGCATCATAAAGTATTCGAAAACGAAGAGATTCGTAACATCTTTACCGCTTTGGGAGTTACCGTTGGTACAGCAGAAGACAGTAAAGCTTTGAATCTTGAAAAACTAAGATACCACAAAGTAATCATCATGTGTGATGCGGATGTCGATGGTAGTCACATTTCTACCTTAATATTAACATTCTTCTTCCGTTTCATGAAAGAGTTGATCGAAGAAGGTCACGTTTATATCGCTGCACCACCTTTATACTTGGTTAAAAAAGGAAACAAAAAAGAATATGCGTGGAATGATGTTCAACGCGATCAGGCCAATGAGAGAATGGGTGGAAGCGCCGCGATTCAGCGTTACAAAGGTCTTGGAGAGATGAACGCGGAACAATTGTGGGAAACAACAATGGATCCGAACTTCAGAACTTTACGTCAGGTAACCATTGACAGTCTGGCTGAAGCCGACAGAGTTTTCTCTATGCTTATGGGGGATGAAGTACCACCACGTAGAGAATTTATCGAGAAAAATGCAGTTTACGCTAATATCGATGCGTAATAAATTTTAATCATCAATTCGTTTAATTGTTTAAATTTACTTAAACGATTAAACGAATTGTCGATTTATCAAATACACAAACAAATTAATTAATAACCGATAAAGTATAAAATATGAAAGTTACCATTGTAGGAGCAGGAAATGTTGGAGCTACATGTGCAGATGTTATTTCTTATAGAGGAATTGCTAGCGAAGTAGTGTTGTTGGATATTAAAGAAGGTTTTGCCGAAGGGAAAGCGTTGGATATTATGCAATGCGCCACAAATACAGGTTTTAATACCAAAGTATCTGGGGTGACCAATGATTATTCTAAAACTGCCGGAAGTGATGTAGTAGTCATCACATCAGGAATTCCAAGAAAACCAGGAATGACTCGTGAAGAATTAATAGGTATAAATGCAGGAATTGTAAAAACAGTTGCCGAAAATGTATTGAAACATTCTCCGGACACTATAATAGTTGTGGTTTCTAATCCGATGGATACAATGACGTATTTGGCATTGAAATCTACCGGAGTACCAAAAAACAGAATTATTGGTATGGGTGGAGCTTTAGATAGTTCACGTTTCAGAACCTATCTTTCTTTGGCTTTGGATAAACCGGCTAACGATATTTCGGCAATGGTTATTGGAGGTCATGGTGATACCACTATGATTCCGTTAACCCGTTTAGCGTCTTATAATGGAATTCCGGTAAGCGAATTTCTTTCAGAAGAAGCCTTACAAAAAGTAGCTGCCGACACTATGGTTGGAGGAGCAACTCTTACAGGTCTTTTGGGAACATCGGCCTGGTATGCACCAGGAGCTTCTGTGGCTTATTTGGTAGACAGTATTTTAAATGATCAGAAAAAAATGATCGCCTGTTCTGTTTTTGTTGAAGGAGAGTATGGACAAGAGGATATCTGCATAGGAGTGCCATGTATAATTGGTAAAAACGGAGTAGAAGAAATTTTAGACATTCAGTTAAACGATCAGGAAAAAGAGCTGTTTGCAAAAAGTGCAGCTGCGGTCAGAAGCATGAATGATGCTCTAAAATCGATTTTAGTATAACGAATTTCGTAAAAAAAGGAAAAGGCTGCACTTTTGCAGTCTTTTTTTTGAGATTAATTAATAAATAAATTGGTTAATCTTTTCGTTAATTATATATTTGCTCGGTTTAAAAAAAATGTTGTAATTCGTGATCTCGATTTTTTAGTTTTAAAAACTCACGTCAGGGCTTATTTTATGGGACTTTAAAACAAAAACAAACAATAAAACATAATTAATTTTTAGTAATAATGCAGAATAAAGGACTTATTAAATTTTTCGCAATTCTATTTG
>JAHEZJ010000016.1 GCA_023251135.1 Flavobacterium sp.
GAAAAGGTTTTTTCCATACGTATTACTAAGATCGATATTCCATCCACTGGCTGTTTTAGTTCTGAAACCTGCTGCCAGAGAATTGTCGATAATATTAGAGGTAATTCTCGGAGTGTATCCGCCAGGATAAACTGATTCAACAACTCTTTCTCCTCCGTTTCTGGTAAAAGCATAGGCATCAGTGTCTCTGTAATTTCGACCTCCAAAGGCATAAAATTGCGTTCTTTCGGAAACCGGAATGGCTAAATTTCCAAAAATATTAAAGCCCTGAATAGAGGCGTCTCCAAAACCTTTTCTAAAATCGTAAGCAGGTCTTAAAGTTTTGTTTTTATTGATGTACTCTGTGGTGAAATTGGCAAATCCGCCTTTCTCACCGATGGCTACTCCATAATTGGCAGCTACTTT
The DNA here is from genome assembly GCA_023251135.1 of Flavobacterium sp. Classification (GTDB taxonomy): domain Bacteria; phylum Bacteroidota; class Bacteroidia; order Flavobacteriales; family Flavobacteriaceae; genus Flavobacterium. Next base: position 406 of record JAHEZJ010000016.1, read on the forward strand.
TACAGATCCACCGTCAAAAGACTGATTTTTGCCATAAGAGTTTCCATTTCCGTTTTGGTCCAGTCTGAAGTTTTTGGTGTTAGGAGTTCCGTCCACAAAATCGCCTTTTGCATTGGTGTTAAACACGCCATACGTTACAGATCCTGTTAACTCGTCGACATTGTCGTTTAACACAATATTAATAACACCGGCAATAGCGTCAGAACCGTATTGTGCTGCAGCACCATCTCTAAGAATCTCAATTCGTTTGATAGAGGTAGCAGGGATTGCATTCAAATCTGTTCCGGTATTTCCGCGTCCGCGTGTACCGAATAAGTTAATTAATGACGATTGATGTCTTCTTTTTCCGTTAATCAAAACCAGCGTTTGATCTGGTCCTAAACCTCTTAAAGAAGCCGGGTCAACGTGGTCGGCACCATCAGAACCCGATTGTTTGTTGGCATTAAAAGAAGGGGCAACATATTGCAGTAATTGATTGATTTCGAGTTTACCACTTTGGGTTGTAACGTCCTGTACATTGATCACGTCAATCGGAACAGCTGAATTGACAACGGTTCTTTTGGTGTTTCTTGATCCAACAATGACAACATCATTCAGTACCTGACCTCCGTTTTCGTCTAAAACAACGTCAGTTTTACTGTTTGAAGAGGGTTTTTCTACATTGGTATACCCCACATAACTGAAAATTAAAACGGCACCTTCTTTTACTTTAATAAGGTAACCGCCTTCAAAATTGGTAGATGCGCCATTGGTAGTTCCTTTTTCAAGAATATTAACCCCGGGCAGCGGATTACCCGACTTATCCCTTACAACTCCTGATATTTCTTTTTGGGCAAATAGAAATGCTGTGTTAAGCAGTATTATTAATAATGCAATCTTTTTCATAGTTAATTAAATTTGGTTTGGTTCTTCTTAGTTGGTTTGTTATAAAAGTAAGTATTTTTAACAAAAAATTAGTAAAAAGTTTAATTATTTTCAAGACAGGGTTATGAAAAACATTAATCGTCATTTTTACTTCACTTGCGAGCTATTAAATCTTATATTTGCAAAATTTTAAAGCCAAAAAATAATATTTTGGCAGAAATGCATAAGGAAAAACATAAATTATAAGCTGTTAAAAAGAGACTACTGTATACCAGAAGGTAGGAAGGGAGAAACTTATAAAAACAGGTTCACATAAAAAACAAATAGAATCAACAGATGAAAGCAGGAATTGTAGGATTACCAAATGTTGGAAAATCAACATTATTTAATTGTTTGTCTAATGCAAAAGCGCAAAGTGCGAACTTTCCGTTTTGTACAATCGAACCTAATATTGGGGTTGTAAACGTTCCGGATCCAAGAATTAACAAACTGGAAGAATTAGTAAAACCAGAGCGTGTACAAATGGCAACCGTTGATATTGTTGATATCGCAGGTTTGGTTAAAGGTGCAAGTAAAGGAGAAGGTCTTGGAAACCAGTTTTTAGGAAATATTAGAGAGTGTAATGCTATTATTCACGTTTTGCGTTGTTTTGATAACGACAACATTGTTCACGTTGATGGAAATGTAAACCCAATTCGTGATAAAGAAACGATTGATATAGAACTTCAATTGAAAGATTTAGAAACAATCGAAAAACGTCTTGAAAAAGTAAAACGCGCGGCTAAAACCGGAAATAAAGAGGCTCAGACAGAAGAAGCTTTGTTAAATCGAATCAGAGAAGCATTGTTACAGGCAAAATCAGCCAGAACTATTGTTCCTCAAGGCAATGACGAAGAAGTTTTAATGGAAGCTTTCCAGTTGATTACGGCAAAACCAGTGTTGTATGTTTGTAATGTTGACGAAAGTTCAGCAGTAAACGGAAACAAATATGTAGATCAGGTTCGTGAACTGGTAAAAGATGAAGATGCTGAGGTTATTATTCTTTCAGTTGGAGCAGAAGCTGATATTACGGAGTTAGAAAGCTACGAAGAGCGTCAGGTTTTCCTTGAAGATATGGGATTAACTGAGCCTGGAGCTTCGGTATTAATTCGTGCAGCATACAAATTATTAAAACAACAAACTTACTTTACCGCTGGTGTAAAAGAAGTACGTGCCTGGACCATCAATATTGGAGCTACAGCACCACAGGCTGCAGGAGTTATCCATACTGATTTCGAAAAAGGATTCATCCGTGCAGAGGTAATCTCATACGAAGATTATGTGCAATACGGTTCTGAGGCAAAAGCAAAAGAAGCTGGAAAATTTAAAGTTGAAGGAAAAGAATATATCGTAAAAGATGGTGATGTAATGCATTTCCGTTTTAACGTTTAATCTTTTTAGATAGAATAAAGATTACAGAACATATAGGAAACTGCTGGAGAAATTCAGCAGTTTTTTTATGCTTAAAAAGGAGTTCGCAAAGTATGTCATTTCGACGAAGGAGAAATCTCTACAGGTAGCTCCACAAGGTAAATCGCTAATCTTTGTAGTGTTTTTAAATGTAGATTTCCTTTGTCTGTCCATTATAGCTCGGAACTCTTTTTGATAAATCTGCAGAATCGGTCTAAAACAAATTGCGCCTTCAAAAATTTTGGCTTAAAAATTGGTTACAGAAAAAACAACCCATTACTAATCTAAAAACAACCAATCAAAATGCTAAAAAAAGCTTTCAAATTTTTGGGCTGGACTTTTTTCGGAATTTTCACTTTCCTTGCTTTGTATACCTCACTAGTACTTATCGCTTCAAAAATCACGGTGAATTCTGATGTTGCAGAAGTCAATGAAAAAGATGCGATTCCAATTTATATACTTTCAAATGGAGTCCATACCGATATAGTGGTTCCAATTGTTACTGAAGTCAAAGACTGGCGAAACGAAATTCAGTTCAGTCATACCCAAGCTAAGGATACACTGGCAACCTTTGTGGCTTTTGGTTGGGGCGATAAAGGTTTTTATCTGCACACACCGGAATGGTCGGATTTAAAGGCGAGTACAGCTTTAAAAGCGGTATTCGGAGTAAGTTCGTCAGCGATGCATACCACATTTTTTAAGCCGTTAAAAGAAGGAGAAAATTGCAAACGCATACTGGTTTCAAAAGAAAACTACCAAAAGCTGGTCGCTTATATTTCAGAAAGCTTCAATAATCCCACAAACCCGGAGTGGATTCAGGGCTATAGTTACGGAGCTAAAGACGCTTTTTATGAAGCTAAAGGAAGTTATAGTCTTTTTTATACCTGTAATACCTGGGCGAATTGTGCCTTAAAAGCAGCCAATCAAAAAGCAAGCTTATGGACGGTTTATGATAAAGGGATTTTTTGCCATTATCAGTAAAAAGAGAAAGCGACGGTAAGATTGTTTAGTCCCTACGGGACAAAAAGTTTCGGATGATCATGGATGTTACCAGTATTGAATCTCTACGAGATATTTTTTTGAGGTTAGTATAATAGAACAAGAAAAAATAAATGGTACTAATATTTAATCTCTACAGAATAAACTCCGCCAGGAGTTAAATCTCGGTAGAAAAAAATAGCCGCCCCATCAAATGAATGCCCGTAGTGACAAGACGTAATTTTTTTGTAATAAATTAATAGGTGTGAATTTGATTTCGACAGGTAGAGATGTGGAGATGGTAAAAATGTAAAAATTGTCTGTAATACAGGAATTTAATCGTTTAATTATTTTTTAAATTTGAAAGAATATCAAAAAACGAATCCTGTGGAAAAGCGAAATATTTTATCCAAAACCTGGTATTTACTGAAGACGACTTTTTTAGAGTTCAATGACGACAATGCGATCAAGTTAAGTGCTGCGTTATCGTATTACACCATATTTGCATTGCCGCCTTTATTGATTATCATTATAACGATTTGTGGTTTCTTTTTTGGAGAAGAGGCGGTAACAGGCGAGCTGTACGGACAAATAAATCGATTAGTAGGCAACGATGCTGCGATTCAGATTCAGGATGCCATCAAAAATGTGCAATTGACTGATAGTAATGTTTTTGTAACGATTTTTGGAGTTGTGATGCTTTTGATTGGGGCTTCAGGTGTTTTTGCTGAAATACAGAGTTCTATTAATTTTATCTGGGGACTACGTGCCAAACCTAATAAAGGGCTTAAAAAGTTCATTCAAAACCGAATCATGTCTTTCTCGATGATTGTTTCTGTTGGTTTTCTAATGCTGGTGAGTTTAATGTTAAATGCTGTTTTAGATCTCTTAAACTCTAGACTCAAAATATATTTGGAAGATAACACGGTGTATTTGTTTTATGTCATAAATTTGATAATCGTTTTGGTAAGCATCACATTGCTTTTTGCAATTATATTCCGAACTTTACCAGACGGAGTTATAAAATGGAAAGATGCTTTTATTGGCGCCGGATGTACAGCAGTTCTTTTTTTGATTGGCAAATTTGCGATTGGATTTTATTTAGGAAATTCAACAATAGCAAGTGTTTACGGTGCAGCCGGATCGGTAATAATTATTTTGGTCTGGGTGTATTATTCGGCAATCATTTTGTATTTTGGAGCTGAGTTTACCAAAGTGTATGCCAAATCATTTGGAGGGCAAATTGCTCCAAACGAATACGCTGTAGAAATAAAAAAAGAGATTTTTGAAATTAAAAAATAATACCACTATGAAAATTATAGCCTTTGGAGGAAGTAACAGTCAGCATTCGATAAACAAACATCTGGCGACTTATGCTGCCAGTTTATTTGACAATGCAACAGTTGAGGTTTTGGATCTCAATGATTTTGCCATGCCTTTATTTAGTGTTGATTTAGAAAAAGAAATTGGCCAGCATGAGTTGGCAAAAGCATTTTTGCAAAAGATTGAAAATGCAGATCTTTTAGTGGTTTCTCTGGCAGAAAACAACGGGAATTATTCTGCTGCTTTTAAGAATTTATTCGATTGGAGTTCCAGAATAATGAAAGAAATCTTTCAGCAGAAACCAATGTTGTTATTGGCGACTTCACCCGGGCCAAGAGGAGGAGCTTCGGTTTTGGAAATTGCCAATAATGCTTTGCCGAGATTTGGTGCGCAAATTAAAGCTACTTTCTCATTGCCTGCTTTTAATGCAAATTTTGATTTGGAGGAAAATAAAATTTCAAATGCAGAGTTAAATAAGGAACTAAAAGACATTATTAAGTCTAGTTTTTAATTTATGATCCTAAAAAAGATTGCCTTTAGCATTTTACTTCTGAACTTTATCTTCCTGCATTCGGTACATGCTCAAAAATATGATGCCATTGATAATGTTATACTCAAGTATCCTGCGCATTTTAGTTCTGTTGAAAATCTGGCAGACAGAATTCAAAAAGATTTTACTTCAGATCGTGATAAAGCGAGAGCGATTTACAGTTGGATTGCTTTAAACTTAAAATACGATTACAAATCTTATCTGAACCCGCCAAAACCAATTCGGTTTAGTTACAGAAATGAAGCTGAAAAACAAGCGCAGATCACACTTATAAAAGATAAAACATGGGAGAAAGCTTTTACATCTCAAAAAGCAGTTTGTGAGGGTTTTACATTGCTGTATCAGCAGCTGGCTTCCTTAACAGGTTTGAAATGTGAAGTGATCAGAGGGGATTCTAAGCGATTGCTGAGTGATATCGGACGTGAAAATTCATTGTCGAATCATTCGTGGAATATCGTTCAGATAGAGGGGAAATGGATATTGGTTGATGTAACCTGGGGACAGGGCTATTACGACGGTAACAAGAAGATGGCGGTGAGTCATTTTACATCCGCTTATTTTGATACTGATCCGAAGTACTTTTTTGCGAAACATTTTCCGGATTCCGGTACCTATCTCAATACAAAATTAAACAAAGAGGATTTTCTGAACGGACCTTTGATTTTTGATGCTACAATTGAAGGAGATCATGAAATTTTGAAACCCAATTCGGGAATTATTCGTGCAAACGATGGAGACAAGATCACTTTTAGAGTAAAAAACATCTCAAAGTCGGATACATTGTATTATCTGAAAAACGGGAAACCGGTCAAAGTTGAAGCTCCTAAAGAAATAAGAGGGGCTTTGGAATTTGAAGTCACCTATGATAAAAAAATAGGCTCATTTATTACTTTTTTTCTCGATCGGAACGGTATAATGGCATTTAAAATCCTTCCAAAGTAAAAAATAAACCAATTAAGCCTTATCTATTGCAATTTAAACATTTAATGATACTAAGAAAAAATGTCTTTGCATTCTTTTTTTTGAATATTCTTTTTTTGAATCTATCTTATTCACAGAAGTTTAGTGCCATTGATAGTATTGTGTTGAAATATCCAAATTTTGGGAGTACAGAAAAATTAGCAGAAAGAATTAGAAAAGATTTTACATCAGAACACTACAGAGCGCGTGCAATTTTCAGTTGGATTGGACTGAATTTAGATTATGATTTAAAGGCTTATTTAGATCCTCCAAAACAGAAAAGATATACATATAAAAATGATGCTGATTGGGCTAAACAAATGCAATTGTTAAATGCACTTACGGCTCAAAAGGCATTTAGATCTAAAAAAGCAGTTTGTGAAGGATTTTCGCGTTTGTATGAACATTTATCCACATTATGTGGACTAAAATGTCAGACAATAACTGGTGATTCCAAAACATTGCTGAATGATATTGGAAGAAGGAGATTAGGATCAAATCATGCATGGAATACAGTTCAGATTAACGGGAAATGGATATTGCTTGATGCAACTTGGGGGCAAGGATATTTTGACGAAAAGCGCCAAGCTGTTGTTAAAATATTTAGACCTTTTTATTTTGATATGGATCCTAAATATTTTTATGCAAAACATTTTCCGGAGTCGGCTATGTATACTGAAAATACTGGAAATAAAGAAGTGTTTTTAAATGGGGCTCTTATTTACAATGAATTTATAAAAGAAAATTGTGAAATAGTGATGCCTTTTTCTGGAGTAATTCAAGCGAATGATGGAGATAAAATAACTTTTAAAATTAAGAACCTTTCAAGAATTGACGATCTTTACTATTTGGACAAAAAAGAAGAACGTGTTAAGGTTGAGAATCCAAAAGAAGAAAACGGAATATTAGAATTTCAGGTAACATACAATAGGAAGTATGGTCGTTTTATTACTTTTTATCTATACGAAAAAAGTCTCGTGGCTTTTAAAGTAATTCCTAAATAAATATAATCATGGATCTTTGTGTAAAGGATTTTCTTCTTTTACCGAATTGCCGTATCTTAGCGTATAAGGTTTTTGAAATTAACTTAGCAGCCAGATCATGGAAACAACTTTTCCGAAATCAATTTTAGATAATGATTTCTATAAATTCACAATGCAGCATGCTGTAATCAAACTTTTTCCGAAGTCTCAGGTCCGTTATGGCTTTATAAACAGGGGAAAACATGATTTTCCACCGGGGTTTGGAGATTTACTTCGAAAATCGGTAGATGCGATGGCAGATTTGCGGTTGACAAAAGAAGAAAAACAATATTTATCCAGTCATTGTTCTTACTTAGACCCCACTTATTTTGATTTTTTGCAGGGCTATATTTTTGACCCGTCTGAAGTTCAAATTACCCAGACAGGTTCTGAGTTAAAAGTTACGGTTGAAGGATACTGGTACCGGACTATTTTGTGGGAAGTGCCCTTGATGGCTCTAATTTCGGAATTGTATTATAAAACCGGTAATTTACTTCGATCAGACGATGCAACTTTAAGAAGTCTGACCAAAAGCAAAATAGACAATTACAATAAAATCGGAGTGTCGATTCTGGAGTTCGGAACACGCCGCCGTCACTCGTATGATGTACAAGCTGTGGTGAATGAAACATTGAGGGAATTTGGTGCGGAGAGTTTTATAGGCACAAGTAATGTTCATTTTGCAATGACTAACAACATACGGCCTTTGGGTACGCATGCTCATGAGTGGTTTATGTTTCATGCCGCACAATATGGCTTTAAAATGGCCAATTCAATGGGGCTGGAACACTGGACACAGGTGTATGGCGGTGATCTTGGAATTGCCCTGACAGATACTTATACCACAGCTGTGTTTTTTGAACAATTTGATAAAAAGTATTCCAAGCTTTTTGATGGAGTACGTCACGATAGCGGAGACCCGATTGAGTTTGCAGAAACAGTAATCTCGCACTATGTCAAAATGGGAATTGACCCGAAATCGAAAGTCATTGTGTTCTCTGATTCGCTGAATTATGAGAAGGTAAAAAACATTACCGATTTTTGTAAAGACAAAATCAAAATGTCATTTGGGATCGGGACCAATTTCACCAATGATGTTGGTTTGCGATCGATGAATATGGTTATAAAATTAACAGAAGTTAAGCTGAACGATACCCATTGGCAAGGCGTTGTAAAGCTTTCTGATGAAAAAAACAAAAATACGGGAACGCCCGAAATGATTGCTTTGGCGAAAGAGGTACTGGGAATCAAATAGTATTTTTTTGTTCAAATTCTGTTTTTTTATATTTTTAGAAACGTTATTATTTTAAAATCAATGTAAATAGGGTTTAAAGCTGTTATGATTCGTAACAAAAAGAAAAATACGCTTTCATTTTTTGACTATAAATGGTACATTAGCCAAAAATCCAATTCACCTTATGCTAGAGCAAAATCAATATACCGAAGATAACATCCGATCACTCGATTGGAAAGAACATATCCGTATGCGTCCCGGAATGTATATCGGGAAATTGGGAGACGGATCTTCGCCGGATGATGGTATTTATATTCTTTTAAAAGAGGTTTTAGACAACTGTATTGATGAGTTCGTAATGGGCTCGGGAAAAACTATTGAAGTGACTATCAGAGATAAAACGGTTTCGGTTCGTGATTACGGGCGTGGAATTCCGTTAGGAAAAGTAGTTGATGTAGTTTCGAAAATGAATACGGGAGGAAAGTACGATTCTAAGGCTTTCCAGAAATCGGTTGGTCTGAACGGTGTCGGAACAAAAGCGGTAAATGCATTATCCAATTTTTTTCGTGTAGAATCAGTTCGTGATGATAAACAAAAAGGAGCGGAATTTTCTGCGGGAAATTTGGTTCTGGAAGAAGATATAATCGAGACAACAAAGCGAAAAGGAACAAAAGTGACCTTTACGCCGGATGAAACGATCTTTAAAAACTATAAATTCCGTTTAGAATATGTAATTAAAATGGTCAAAAACTATTGTTATCTAAACAATGGTTTGACGATTATTTTCAACGGAGAAAAATATTATTCCGAAAATGGTCTTAGAGACTTATTGGAAGAAACGATTAATGAAGATGATTTAGAATATCCGATCATTCACCTGAAAGATCACGATATTGAAATTGCTTTGACACACAGTAAAACACAATACAGCGAAGAATACCACTCTTTTGTTAACGGTCAGAACACCACGCAGGGAGGAACACACTTAGCCGCTTACAGAGAAGCTATTGTAAAAACCATTCGTGAGTTTTACAATAAAAACTTTGAAGCTTCTGATGTTCGTAAATCGATTGTGAGTGCGATTAGTATTAAAGTAATGGAGCCGGTTTTTGAGTCTCAGACCAAAACCAAATTAGGTTCTACTGATATGGGTTCTGATGACGGAACACCACCGGTATCAGTTCGTACTTTTGTAAACGATTTTATCAAAAATAAATTAGATAACTATTTACATAAAAATCCACCAACTGCCGAAGCTTTATTGCGTAAAATTCTACAAGCAGAAAGAGAGCGTAAAGAATTATCAGGAATTCGTAAACTGGCAACAGATCGTGCTAAAAAGGCAAATCTTCACAATAAAAAATTAAGAGATTGTCGTGCCCATCTTCCGGATACAAAGAACCCAAGAAACTTAGAAAGTACCCTTTTTATTACCGAGGGAGATTCGGCTTCCGGATCGATTACCAAATCGCGTGATGTAAATACACAGGCCGTTTTCAGTTTGCGTGGTAAGCCTTTGAATTCCTACGGAATGAGCAAGAAAATTGTGTATGAAAATGAAGAATTCAATTTATTGCAGGCAGCACTGGATATCGAAGACGGATTGGAAAAATTGCGTTACAACAACATCGTAATCGCTACCGATGCCGATGTCGACGGTATGCACATTCGATTGCTGCTGATTACTTTTTTCCTGCAGTTTTTCCCGGAATTAATCAAAGAAGGACATTTATACATTTTGCAAACCCCACTTTTCAGGGTTCGTAATAAAAAAGAAACCATCTATTGTTATTCTGAAGAAGAGCGAAGAGATGCGATTGAAAAGTTAAAACCAAAACCTGAAATCACCCGATTTAAAGGTTTGGGAGAGATTTCACCGGATGAGTTTAAGAATTTTATTGGAGAAACCATTCGTCTTGACCCAATTATGATGGACAAACATACTTCGATCGAGCAATTATTGTCTTTCTACATGGGTAAAAATACACCGGACAGACAAGAGTTTATTATCAAGAACCTGAAAGTAGAGCTGGATGCGATTGAAGAGGAAGTTTAAGAGTTAAATAAAAAATACTAGATGCTGTCTAGTATTTTTTAATTAAAAAAAAACGCAGTCAGTGTCTGCGATTTTCAAATTAACTTGGACTCATTATATTTTCTTAACGCGAATTGAGGGTGAAAAATAGGGAGGCTTTTAAGGAATCAAGGAGGGCAATGTATTGTCAATTGTAGAGGTTTTAAAGGAACTTCTTGAAAACAAATAGAATTATAATAAGGATATAATTAGATGAAAGACGAAGAAGACGATAACATCATTCCGGGAGACGAGAATAATTCAGAAGAGAACCTGGATAACATTCAGGAGGGCGATGACGATGAAATTATCGACGTAGATGCCAAACATTTTGAAGGACAGCATTTTTACGAAAATCAGGAAGAGGAAGGTCAGGACACGATTACGAAAGTAACTGGAATGTACAAGGACTGGTTCCTGGATTATGCCTCATATGTAATTTTAGAACGTGCCGTTCCGGCGATTGAAGATGGTTTTAAACCGGTTCAGCGTCGTATTATGCACTCTTTAAAAGAGCTGGATGACGGTCGTTATAATAAAGTTGCCAATGTTGTTGGTCACACCATGCAGTATCACCCTCACGGAGATGCGAGTATTGGTGATGCTATGGTACAAATTGGTCAGAAAGATTTATTAATTGATTGCCAGGGAAACTGGGGAAATATCTTAACAGGCGATGGAGCTGCGGCTTCTCGTTACATTGAGGCACGTTTATCTAAATTTGCTTTAGAAGTTTTGTATTCTCCTAAAATTACCGATTGGGGAGTTTCGTACGACGGTCGTCGCGCAGAACCAAACAATCTTCCGGTAAAGTTTCCGTTGCTTTTGGCACAAGGAGCAGAAGGAATTGCAGTTGGTTTATCCACGAAAGTGTTACCTCACAACTTCAATGAGTTAATTGATGCTTCGATTAAGATTTTAAAAGGAAAAGCGTTTACATTATATCCTGATTTTATGACACAAGGTATTGCCGATGTGTCAAATTATAATGACGGACTTCGTGGCGGACGTGTTCGTGTACGTGCTAAAATTGCGCAATTAGACAAGAATACACTGGTGATAACACAAATTCCGTTTTCGACCAATACTTCGAGTTTAATTGACAGTATTTTGAAAGCCAACGAAAAAGGTAAAATCAAAATCAAGAAAATTGAAGACAATACTGCCGCTGATGTTGAGATTTTAATCCATCTTTTTCCGGGTGTTTCTCCGGACAAAACCATAGATGCGTTGTTTGCTTTTACAGCCTGTGAGACTTCGGTAGCACCTTTAGGTTGTGTTATTGAAGACAATAAGCCCTTGTTTATCGGAGTTTCTGAAATGTTGAAAATATCGACGCACAGAACCGTTGATTTACTTCGTCAGGAGTTGGAAATTCAATTAGAAGAATTAAAAAACAAATGGCATTTTTCGACTTTAGAAAAAATCTTCATTCGTGAAGAGATGTATATTGATTTTAAATTGTATTCTGATAGAGAATCACTTTACAAATATTTATACGATCGTTTTGATCCATTCAAAAAATCATTCGTCAGAGAAATCAACGATGAGGATTTACAGCGATTGACTCAGATTCCGATGATTCGTATTACCCGCTTTGACTCTGATAAAGCCGATGATTTTATCGCGAAGTTGGAAGACGAAATGAAGGAGGTAGAGTACAATCTTGAGAACTTAACTGATTTTGCGATTGCGTATTTTACTAAGCTAAAAGAAAAATACGGAAAAGGTCGTGAACGTCAGACAGAGCTTCGTGTTTTTGATAATGTCGAAGCTACAAAAGTAGTTTTAAGAAACAAAGACGAATATGTAGCAGATTGTTCGGATATTGATGATGTTATTGTGTTTTTGCGTGATGGTAAGATGATGATTACGAAAGTGGACAGCAAAACATTCATCGGAAAAGACATTATACATGCTGCCGTTTTTGATAAAAACGATAAACGTACCATTTACAACATGATGTACCGCGATGGAAAATCAGGTCCTTCTTATATCAAACGTTTTAATGTTACCGGTGTAACGCGCGACAAACCTTATGATTTGACCAATGGTACCAATGGGTCGCAAGTTGTTTATTTTTCGCATAATCCGAATGGAGAGGCTGAAGTTGTTACCATCTTATTGCGTCAGATTGGAACGATCAAGAAATTGAAATTTGATATTGATTTTGCCAAATTAGCGATCAAAGGACGTGCTTCAAAAGGAAATCTGGTGACGAAATACCCAATCAAGAAAATTGAATTAAAAGAGAAAGGGATTTCGACTTTATTGCCAAGAAAAGTTTGGTTTGATGATACTGTGAAACGTTTGAATGTTGATGCCAGAGGTGAATTGTTGGGTGAATTTAAACCAAGCGATAAAATTTTAATTATCAGCCAGAGTGGTAAACTAAAGGTTATTATACCTGAATTATCGACTCATTTTGATGAAGATATGATTGTTCTGGAAAAATGGAAACCTAAAAAGCCTATTTCAGCCATTTATTATGATGGAGAAAAAGAACGTTATTTCCTGAAACGTTTCCTTGTTGAAAATGAAGGAAAAGAAGAAAGTTTTATTACAGACCATCCAAATTCGCAATTAGAAATTGTATCTACAGATTACCGTCCGTTAGCCCAGTTGGTATTTACCAAGGTAAAAGGAGTTCAGAAAGAAGATTTACATATTGATGTTGAGGATTTTATTGCGGTAAAAGGCTTTAAAGCTCTAGGGAATCAATTGACGGCTGATAAACTGAAACAGGTTAATTTGTTAGATCCGCTGCCTTATGAAGAACCGGTTGAAGAAGTTCCCGAAAGGAAACCAGTAGATTCTGAAGATGAATCTGTCGAAACAGAATTAGATGACGACGGCCAGATCGGTCTGGTCTTAGAATAATAAAAAACAAAAAACGCTAAGAATGTCTTAGCGTTTTTTTTATAGTTCCAGTGTAGAGACTGGATTTGTTGATGAAAAGCTTCCAAATGGAAACTCCTGTTAGTTTTATGTATGTTTCTTTCGGATTCGCATATTGATAAATTCAACCGCTAGCGAAAATGAAATGGCAAAGTATAAATATCCTTTAGGAACAGCCCCAATATGCTCGCCGGCAAGTGCAGCATTTGATAAATGCATACTTTCTGTAATTAGCATAAAGCCAATCAGGATTAAAAACGAAAGTCCTAGTATTTGTATGGACGGGTTTTTGTTGACAAAATTACCAACCGGAACCGCAAACAGCATCATGACCAGAACTGAAATAATCACAGCGGTAATCATGATCGTTAAAGCGCCATGAACACCATTTGTCATACCAACAGCCGTTAAAATCGAGTCGACCGAAAAGATCAGGTCGATCAATAAAATCTGTAGAATAACGTTTGAGAATGATTTTTTAGCAACAGCTTTAAGTGCTTTTTCTTCCTCAGCCTGATGATCTACCTTTTCGCTGATTTCTTTGGTACTCTTATAAATCAGAAACAAACCACCAAGGAATAAAATGACAGCCTGCCCGGTAAAATTTCCTTCAAACCAGCCCCAATGAATGCTAAAAAGGGTTGCTTTCATGGCAATGAGGTACGAAATTCCCATCAGCAGGGCGATACGCATAAACATTGCTAAAAACAGACCAATTCGGGTAGCTCTCTTTCGGTCTTCCTCTGGTAACTTTCCGGTAACAATCGATATAAAAATAATATTATCGATTCCCAGTACAATTTCCAGAAAAGTCAGTGTCAGTAAGGCGATCCATGCATCAGGATTTAAAAATACTTCCATGCTAAAAGTGTTTTAGAACATTTAATAGATTATTTACTCCACTCTTACTACCGTACCACGTTGTTTTTGGTCAGAACCTACCATTCCAAATTCAAAAGTATAAGAATCTTTAGAAGTGGTTAGAATTTTCATGCTGATGGCTTTTTCTTCAGCCATGTTTTTGGGATGTTTTTTCTGCAAAATGTATTCGCAATCACTTACCCAGCGTACGGTTGAAGTATCTGTTTTGCCTTCAAAAGTTTCGATTTCGATATTGTCTTTGCGCTCAAAAACCGTTGTTTTTTTAACACCATTTACTTCAAACTCAAATTTGAATTTTCCGTTTTTGAAATCTTTGCAGTTGTGTTCTGCATTATAACAAGAGAATAAAGTGATTAAGGGTAATAGGAATATAATTTTTTTCATTTTAAGTTTTAATTATTTTATGGGTAATAATAGAAAGGGGGCTTTGACTTCGTTTAGCCGGACATTGAGATTGTTAATCAAAATTCTAAGACCTCTTCAGTTCATCATCTGTAAAGTTCTTGATTTCTTTTTCTTTGGCAAACTTTTCGGCATTGTAATTTCCGGATTTATTTTTCGGAATGGATAAACTGTCCCAGTCACCTTTTTTTAGCTGTTTGGCGTAAAAAACAATCTGCCCGATGTGATAAGGATAGTGTGCGAGTTGTCGATTGATGGCTTCAATAACGGTATGACCTTCGTTACGGATGTAGATGATATCGGAAAGCTGTTCGGGTTCTAAACTGTTTAAGGCATTAAAAAAGCAATCCCAGCCTTTGTTCCAACTCATCATAACTTCTTCTTTGGATTGCAGGTCATTTTCAAACTCCGAATCACGATTACGCCATTCTTTTTCGCCGTCAGAAGTCAGAAAATCTGTCCAGCGCGAGAGCATATTGCCCGATACATGTTTGACAATGGTGGCAATGCTGTTGGTATCTTCGTTTAGAGTGACAAAAAGCTGTTCAGACTCTAATTGTGCGATCGCTTTTTCGCCCAGCATTTTATAGTACAAAAACTGTTTTTTAACGCTTTCTAAATAGGAATCAGTTGCTTTCATAATGATACATTTGGTTTAGCGGAAATAGAATTTTATTTTTTGACACAAATTTCCGAATGACATTAATTCTTTATCGTAAAAATCATTCGGGAATTTGCGACAGCAAACTATACAATTTTAATATCATATTTGTCTAATAACCCGGTAATTCCTTGAGTTGAAAATTGAGCTTTTCGCATCGGATTAAACTCCGGATCAATTTTATAATTGTAGGCGGTTCTGAAATCGGTACTTGCCAGTTGCGTATCGTTAAAAATAGCCCCTTCAAGATTACAATTGTCAAATAAAGAACTGGTTAGATTGCATCCAATAAAAGTCACTTCCCGTAAAGAGGAATTGATGAATTTAGTTTTAGGCATCTTTTTGTTCGAAAAAGCAGCATAATCTAAAGTGCTGTCTTCAAAATAAACCTGAAATAAAAAATCATCACATTCGTTAAAAGCGATTCCCAGAAGTTTGCAATTTTTGAAAGTAACATTTTTCAGACTGGTACTAAACAGGCTTGTCATTGATAAATTGCAATCAATAAACTCACAGTCTAAAAAGGTATTGTAAGCAAAATTGCTGTTCGAGAAATCACAATTCTTAAAAACACAATCTTCAAACTCCCGATTGTTTATTTTCTTATCAATATAAGCGACTTTTTCGAAGGTTTTCTGAATGTGAATTAGACTTTCCATGAGTGTTTTTTGGATTTTCGTGCATTGTGACGTACCCTAAGGATATAAATGATTTCCTCTGTTATTTGATAGGAGACGGAGTAATTGTAAACAGTATAAACTCTAAAACTACCATCATTATTGGTTTTTTGTATGTCGGGTTTATAAATTTCAGGTTGTGTTTTAAGAATTTCGGTACTGTCAAAAATAGTATTGACTACTTTATCAGCAATTGCAATTGATTTGCTTTCGAAGAAAATGTAAAAATGAATGTCCTCTAACTGATTTAAAGCATTGCTGGACCAAATTATTTTCTTCCCCATTTTTTCGCAATCTCTTTAGCCTGATCTTCTGTATAAAAGTTGCCTTTTTTGATGTTTTCCAGGGCGTCTTCGATATCTAAATTATATGCTCTGTCTGAATCAACTGTAGTGTTGTTTACAGACTGTAAAAGATGTTTTAGCTTCTCGACAAACGAAGGGTCTTTTACTTTATCAATTTCCTGATGAATCCACTTTAGTTCTGCTTGAATATCCATAATAAAGAATTTGAGTAAAGATACAAATTAGTCATTAAACAAACCTTTCATAATGATTTTCAATCCGTAAAAGATCAAAAACATAGCGCTTAAACAAGCTACAATCCCAATCCCCAGAACCAGATAGTGCCAGTTGGTATGCTGATTCATAAAAGCATTGTAAATTAACGATGGCCCAATAAACAATAAAGGCAATGAACCTGATAAATATTTAATTCCTTTTCCCAGTAATTCTTTATTTGTTGCCATTTTTTTTGTTTCAGGTTTCAGGTTTCAGGTTTCAAGTTTGAAGTTTCAAGTTTGAAGTTTCAAGTTTGAAGTTTGAAGTTTCAGGTTTTAAGTTTCAGGTTCGAAACCTTGCGAAATTTGCAGTCAGATAATCATTTCACATCTCACATTTCACATCTTACAAAAAAAACATTTCACCAAAAAACCTCTCACTTTAAAGATTATAATTGTCAACAGCGTTTCTGACACTGCCGTATTTTTTTAATAATTCACTGGCTTCTTCGTAGGATACAGGAATTTCCCCCATAATCATTTTTACACCACGATCTACCAGTTTTACATTGCTCAATTGCATATCGACCATTTTGTTGCCTTTTACTTTTCCAAGTTGAATCATTGCGGCAGTCGAAATCATGTTGAGTACTAATTTTTGAGCTGTTCCGGCTTTCATTCGGGAACTACCTGTGATAAATTCCGGGCCTACAACCACTTCAATTGGAAATTGAGCCGTAAGCGCCAAAGGACTTCCTGCATTGTTGGTGATACAGCCTGTAAGGATATTGTTTTGATTACAGCTTTCTAAACCACCTATCACATAAGGTGTGGTTCCAGAAGCAGCAATACCAATCACAACATCATTTTTATCAATATTATTGGCCTGCAAGTCAATCCAGGCTTGTGTGGCGTTATCTTCGGCATTTTCAACAGCACGACGAATGGCAGTGTCACCACCGGCAATAATTCCGTTTACTAAATCAAAAGGAACGCCAAAGGTTGGGGGACATTCTGAAGCATCCACTACGCCTAAACGTCCTGAAGTTCCAGCTCCGATATAAAATAAGCGGCCGCCCAATTTTAATTTGGAAACCACCTGCGTTATTAAAGTTTCAATTTGCGGAATCGCTTTTTCGACTGCATCCGGAACAGTTTTGTCTTCCTGATTGATGTTAACCAAAAGTTCATGAACTGACATTTCTTCTAAATGTTCGTATTTTGAGGCCTGTTCTGTGGTTTTTGTAAAGGTCATTTTTTCATGTTAATTGAACTGGGTCAAAATTAATCTTTTTTATTGCAATCCCGAAATTTAGAACGTAAACTCACAAAGATTTAGAATCGTATTGGCTGTAATTTTTGATAAAAGGATTGCTTTATTGGACTTCTGTTGCAACAACTAAAATATTATATTTGTTAAATAATTAAAAAATCGGAATGGATATAATTAGCTTTTTAACGAGTATCGCAAAAATATCAGTTTTTGTTTCCTTATTACTCGCCTTCTTTTTACTCAATGTAAAAACGAAAAATAAACTGGCAAACCGGCTATTTGCGTTCTATTTAATCTTTTTTGCCATAGACAATAGCGGTATTTTTATCGATGATGAGTTTATTAAAGCTCATTTTAATTTAGAATTTTTCAGATGGTCGGTTTGTTCTTTAGTATTGCCACCGTTCTATCTGTATGTGTTATCGGTTTGTTTTGCCGATTTTCGATTAAAAGCAAAGCATTTATTGCATGCAATTCCATTTGTACTCATCAATATTTTTTACTTGTCAAGACTTTACTTTTTAACAGATGAGGCTAAAATAGCGTTTTACAACCACCGTGATCAGTCGCCTGAAATGTCTTCTTTATTTTTGGTTCTGGCGCTGCAAATTGTATTTTATAGTATAGGAGTGTTTTTGGTTTTAAAAAAATACAAAGCGATATATCAGGAAAATTATGCGAATCCGAGAAGTTCTGTTTTTAAATGGCTGCTTCAAATAGCGATTATATTCTTTGTTTTGTATTACTTATGTATCGCCAAGAATTTTTTAAGATATGTTGACTTCGATTCGTTATGGATTTGGACGAATGTAATGTTACAGGGTATGGTTTTAGTAATAACCTGTTGGTTTGTATTAAAAGCGCTGAATCATCCGGAACTTTTCCGTGGGATCGATTCCAAATTGCAATTGGCCAAAGATATTCGTCCAAAAGAAAATGAAGGTACTACCGAGCTAAAAGAACATCAAAGCGAGGCAATTGCAGATCAAATTTCGACCTTGAAGCTTTATATGACCGAAAAAGAGCCTTTTCTGGATCCGTCGCTTACCATTCAGGAACTTTCCAACCAAATTAATATTCCGGTGCGCGATTTATCGGTTTTGATTAACCATCATATCGATCAGCACTTTTTTGATTTTGTGAATGAATATCGCATTCAGAAAGCCATGAATATCCTGAAAGATCAGTCCAAAAGCCAGCTTACGGTACTGGAAATTTTGTATGAAGTAGGTTTTAATTCAAAATCTTCGTTTAATACCTCTTTCAAAAAATATACTAATTTAACGCCTACAGCTTTTCGGAACGCCTCATAATAAAGGCTTTGCATAAAGTACTACTTTGTGCTGTAAAAAGTCGAACTCATTTCTTCTGAGAAAATGAGTTCGACTTTTTTTTGTCGGTCGAATTCTCAAAATTTCCAGGGCAACTTTGTTTCAAATTAATCGAACAAGTTTAAAACCAGAAATTATGAAAAAAGTTTGCCTCCTTATTATTTTAGCATTGCCACTGTTTGGTTTAGCACAAACAACTGCAAAATTAAAAGGAAAAATAGCCAGCGAAACAACTGCATTAGAATGGGCAGATGTTTCGGTATTCAATTCAGAAGGAAAAATTATAGAAGGAACTACAAGTAAACAAGACGGCTCTTTTGAGATGAGTTTAAAAGAAGGTTCTTATAAAATAGGAATAAGTCTTTTGGGATTTGTTGATTACGAAAAACAGATTACGATTGAAAAAGATATCGATTTAAAGACCATAGTTTTAAAGGAGAACAGCACCCAATTAGGCGAAGTTGTAATCAAAGCTCAAAAAAGTACGATCGAGCAAAAAACGGACCGTCTGGTTTATAATCTTGAAAACAATGTAACAACGGTTGGCGGTGATGCTTTGAGCGCCATCAATACAGCGCCGGGTGTTGTGGTACAAAAAGACGTGATTAATATTTTAGGAAAAGGCGCTTCCCGCGTGATGATCGACGGACGTATCGTTGAATTAACCGGTGAGGAACTGAATAATTACTTAAAATCGATATCGGCAGCGGATATCAAAAATATCGAGATTATCAGTAATCCTCCGGCAAAATACGAAGCCGAAGGAGCAGGAGGACTCATTAATATTATACTGAAAAAAGGTGCCCGAAACTCCTGGAAAAATACAACCACTACCTCTTACGACCAAAATAAGTACGGGGCTCTGACCTTGAGAGACAATTTCTTTTACAACAAAAATAAGTTTCGATTCTCGGCCAGCATTAATGGGAAAACTGGACATAAATATGCCGATGAATTTCTGGACATGTATTTCCCTGACGGACTTTCTGAAATGATTATTAAAACAAAATTCAAGGATCAGAATTTATCCGGAAAACTAGCTCTGGATTATGATTTTTCAGATCGTATTACAGTTGGTTTTCAGTTTTTAAACGATAGAAGTAACCCGGATTTTAATTCGAATATCAGAATCAATAATTACAATACTAAAAATGAACTGGATAATTTTATTCTGAACAATAGTTTTGTAGATAAGCAGTCCGGTAATCAGACGTATCACGGGCATGTGATTGCAAAACTGGATTCGTTGAACAGAAAGTTGTCTTTTGATGTGGATTACTTTAATTACGATTCGAAATTTGACAGAAGTTCTATTGCTAATAATTACAGACCAGACAACACCTTCGTTGGCATCAATCAGTCAGCCAGAAATATTTCGAATCAGGATATTGATAACTGGAGTTTTAAGGCAGATATGGAGCATCCGCTTGAAGCATTTAACTTGTCGTATGGTGCAAAAATGAGTTTTACAAACAGCAAAAGTTATATCCTTTATTATGATACAATTACAGGAGTACCGGTGCTTGATCCTAACCAGTCCAACCGATTTAGATATACCGAGAACAATCAGGCGGTTTACATTAACGGAGATAAAAAAATCAACGAAAATTGGAATTTTCAACTGGGATTGCGTCTTGAAAATACCAAAACAAACGGTTTTTCGGAGACTTTAAACGAGGAGACCAAGAATAATTATCTGAGATTGTTTCCAACGGTTTATGTTTCGTACAAGAAAAATGAAAACAATAATTTCAGTTTGAATTATGGAAAAAGAATCAGCAGACCTCAGTTTGATCTGATGAATCCGTTTCGCAACTACATTAACAGTAACAGTTATTCAGAGGGGAATCCGTTTTTAAGACCTTCTTTCAGTGATAATTTCGAGTTTACCCATTCGTACAAAGGAATCCTGCGAACCAGTGTTTTCTTAAACGTTATCAATGATGGTTACGGTGTCATTTTTACTTCAATTCCGGAAACCAGTACACAGATTGTAACGAGAGAAAATTATTTCAGAGATCTTAAATATGGAGTAGGAGAAAGCTATTCTGCCAGTTTTGCATCGTGGTGGCAGAGTGAAAACACGCTATATTTCTTGGGATCAAAAACAAAGTTTATAAAAGATATTCATGCCACGCCATCGAACAGTTTCGAAGTTAATTTTTCAACCAATAATACGTTCTCATTAGGAAAAACCTCCAAGCTACAGATTGATTTTAATTACAATACACCTTCTAAAAGCGGTTTGTACAAAACAGGTTATATGTCGAGTTTTGATATTGGTTTCAAGCAGGAACTGTTGGGGAAATCAATGCAAATCGCCTTTTTGGCCAATGATATTTTTAATACCTCTTATTTAAAAGATCTGGTTTCGGTTGTAAATGGTGTAAAGCAGGTGTACAGTCAGAATTTCTCCAACCGATTTTTGCGTTTGTCTGTTATTTATAATTTCGGGAATAAAAAGATAAACGTAAAGCAGCGTGATTTCGGAAATCAGGAAGAGAAAAACAGAACCGGGAATTAAAAATAAGCCATAAAGTGATTGCTGATTTTTGATTAACGATTGTAGATTTCAGATTTGGTATTGCTTAATAATCATCATCTATTTTCCCAGATTTCATAAATCTGAAATTTACAATCTCTTAACTTAATTACATTGGTGCCGAGCCTACGGCTCTTTTTATTACGATGCCTATTTCTTACGACGGATTAAAATCCGTCGCTACAATATGGGTCGAACCGATGGTTCTTTTTATTATGATGTCTTTTTCTAGGACGGATTAAAATCCGTCGTTACAATATCATTCGAGCCTATGGCTCTTTTGCAACGTTAACGCTTTGTTTTATGAAAATCGATTATGTGTAGAACCTATTGTATTTTTATTATTCTACCTCGTCGCTACAATATGGGTCGAACCGATGGTTCTTTTTATTATGATGTCTTTTTCTAGGACGGATTAAAATCCGTCGTTACAATATTATTCGAGCCTATGGCTCTTTTGGAACGTTAACGCTTTATTTTATGGAAATCGAATTGTGCAGAACCTATTATGTTTTTATGGTTCTATTTAGCTTATATGAATGGATTATGTTCTGTTAACAACAAAAACAATCAAACAATCAAGTTCCGAAGGAACGATAAATTTGTAGCAACGGATTTTAATCCGTTGAAAATAAGGTGTGTTCAAAATAAGTTCCAGCGGAACGACACATTCCACAGCAATTTTAAGCCACGACAATGATTTTCGTTTCTTTTTGAGATTACAATATAAAGGCCAAAAGAACTCCAAGAACAATCATAGAGACTTTGGCAACATTAAATTTATGTCCTTCGCTGCTTTCGAAAATAATGGTTGAGGAGATGTGAAATAAAATTCCAATTACGATAGCAGTAATCTCTGTGTAATATTTGTTTAAAATAGGCAAATATTCAGAGGCAACCGTACCTAGAGGTGTCATCACTGCAAACGTAAGCATAAAAGCAAAAATGGCTTTTTTATTCAGGTCGGCATTGATAAAAAAAGTAGTCAAAATTACGGCGATTGGCAAATGATGAATAGCAATTCCAAGCGCCAGACCGTGATGGTGACTTACCGGAAAACCTTCCAGAAAAGCGTGAATACACAAACTGGCAAACAGCAGCCACGGAATCTGCGACATCTTAGCATGTCCGTGAACGTGACCGTGTTCGGCTCCTTTAGAGAAAAATTCAAGGATGATCTGGAATAAAATCCCAACCATAATGAAGATCCCAATATTGGCATTGTGTGTTTCGTAAACTTCCGGCAACAAATGCATTACGGTTAGTGACAATAAAAATGAACCGCTAAAAGCAAGCAATAGTTTTAGATTGGTTTTGCTTTTTGGTTTTAAAAACAAAGCCACCAGATAACCTAAAAGTACAGAAAATAAGGGTAATAGATAATTCATTTTTTATTGTTTAATCGTTGATTTGTTTAATCGGTTAATTGTTTTTTTGTTCAGCGATCAAACGGTTAAACAATTAAACGATTGCCCAATTTTATTTAAAAATCATGATTAATCGTTCGCTTTCGGTTTTGTGGAATTTTTTTAGTCTGTAATCTCCAAAAATATCCAACAGGAAAATACCGGCTTCGGCCATTAGATCCTCAAAATCTTTTAAAGTTAAGGCTTTTACTTTTTCGGTGAAATGGTACTTTCTTCCCTGATCCTCAAAATCGATTTCTTTAAAAATATGTCCGTCTTCAACATATCTTTTGATTTTAAAATCAATTCCATCCACATTTTTTACTTCTTCGGGTACCAATGTTTCGATAACCTGAGTAACATTCATGAAATCGATTACCGCAAAACCATATTCAGATAAGCTTTCTTTAATGGCTTTAAGCGTTGTCAGATTGTCGTCGTCACTTTCGAAATATCCAAAACTGGTGAACAAGTTAAAAATAGCATCAAATTTTTCGTCAAAAGGCTCACGCATATCGTGTACCTTAAAATGAAGGGTGTCGTTACTGTTTTTAGTGGCTTCGGCGATACTGTTTTCAGATAAATCGGCTCCTAAAACATTAAATCCCAACTGATTTAAGTAGATGGAGTGACGGCCTTTTCCGCAGGCTAAATCCAGTACTTTTGCTTTTTCGGGAAGATTCAGATAATGGGTCAGATTGTCCATGAAAATCTGAGCTTCGCGATAATTTCGGTCTTTATAAAGGATATGATAATATGGAGTATCAAACCATGAAGTAAACCAATTTTCGGTATTACGTTCCTGATTTGGTGAGGATGAGTTTGCTGCTTCAGACATTTATTCTATTTCAATTAATTCAAAGTCCCGCAAATTTAGTGTATTTTTGCCGAAAAATAACTATTTCGCAACGATACCTCACGAATCATTGCAGAGATGCAGCAGGTGTACAGAGATGCAGATGCAGAGATGAACAGCAGTGCATTTGAAATAATTCAAAAATAAAGATGGAAGAAAATTTTAGAATGATAGCCAAATGTTTTTTTGGCTTTGAAGAAATATTAGAGAATGAATTGCGTGCTCTTGGTGCTCAGGATGTCGAAAAAGGAGTGCGAATGGTAAGTTTTAAAGGAGATAAGGGGTTTATGTACAAAGCCAATTTATCGCTTCGTACAGCGCTTAAAGTTTTAAAACCTATTTATTCGTTCAGAGCCAATAACGAACAGGCATTGTACAAAGGAATCTCAGGTGTAAACTGGTCAAAACTATTAAATGCCAATCAGACTTTTGTGATCGATGCCACAGTACATTCAACTTATTTTAACCACTCTGAATTTGTTTCTCAAAAATGTAAAGATGCCATTGTAGATCAGTTTAGAGAAAGAACCGGACAGCGTCCGAGTATCGATAAAGCTTTTCCTGATTTAAGAATCAATGTGCATATCGATAAAGATCAGGTTTCGGTAGCATTGGATACTTCCGGAAATTCACTGCATCAGCGTGGTTACAGAACAGCTACGAATATTGCGCCAATCAACGAAGTTTTGGCAGCAGGGGTATTATTATTGTCAGGATGGGAAGGGCAAAGTCACTTTTTAGACCCAATGTGTGGTTCGGGGACTTTTTTGGCCGAAGCTGCTATGATCGCATGCAATATTCCGGCGAATATTAACCGTAAAGAATTTGCATTCGAAAAATGGAAAGACTGGGATAATGATCTCTTCGATCAGATTGTAAACAGTTTGATGAAAAAAACAAAGGAATTTCATTATACGATAAAAGGTTTTGACAAAGCACCAAGTGCTGTAAGCAAAGCCAAAGACAATATCAGAAATGCCAATTTGGAGGATTATGTTACCATAAGTGAGGACAACTTTTTTGATACAGAAAAAGCTGTGGAAGGAAAATTACACATGGTATTCAACCCGCCTTACGATGAACGTTTAGACATTCATATGGAGGAATTCTATAAAAGCATAGGAGATACTCTAAAGAAAAGCTATCCGGGAACAAATGCCTGGTTTATTACAGCAAATCTGGAAGCCCTGAAATTTGTAGGCCTAAAACCATCCCGAAAAATTAAACTTTTCAACGGAAGTCTTGAAGCACGTTTGGTAAAATACGAAATGTACGAGGGAAGTAAGAGAACGAAATTTCAAATCTAAGGTTCTAAGAGGCTAAGTTTCTAAGGTACTAAGAAATTTGGATTGCGAAATTTAGTTGTAATAATTTTTGGTTTACTATTGCAGTTCTACATGAAACCTTGGTGTTTTAGCGCCTTAGCATCTCAAAAAAAATAATGATAATTTAAGGTTTTAAGAAAGGTGTGTATAAGATAAAAAGCTTAGAATCTTAGCCCCTCAGAACCTTAGCAACTTAAAGAAAAATGACAAAACTACAAGTAAGAGCTTTTTTATACCAATTAGGGTGTTTCGCAATTCTATTTATTTTAGGAAGATTTTTGGTAGCTTCTTATACCGGATTAACCGGATTTTGGATTCCGATGACCGCTTTTATTGTGGCGACTTTGATTTCGCCTAAATTTCAGTCGGTGAAAACCAAAGACGGAGAAAAGCTTTTCATGAAATGGATTTTTATAAAAGGAATTAGAGAAATTGGATAATTAATTGATTTTTATATGAGGGTAATTGGACTTATAGGCGGAATTAGCTGGGTTTCTACAGCAGATTATTACAAA
This sequence comes from Flavobacterium sp., assembly GCA_023251135.1. Classification (GTDB taxonomy): domain Bacteria; phylum Bacteroidota; class Bacteroidia; order Flavobacteriales; family Flavobacteriaceae; genus Flavobacterium. Next base: position 26,127 of record JAHEZJ010000016.1, read on the forward strand.
CTTATAAACGAGGGAATTAATGATAAGCTGGGAGGGCTTAATTTCTCAGAGTGTCTAATCTACTCTTTCAATTATGCTGATATTAAAAAAAATAACGATGCCAACGACTGGGATTCGACTTTTAAGATGCTTTTAAAAGGATGTCAGTTTCTTGAGCAGGGTGGAGCCGAAGCTATTGTTTTGTGTGCTAATACGATGCATTTAATCGCTGACAGGCTAGAAGAAGCGATCGACATACCAATCATTCATATTGCAACGGCAACCGCAGTAGAAATTCAGAAGAAGGAAGTTAAAAAAGTAGGTTTGCTGGGAACTAAGTTCACCATGGAGCTCGATTTTTTTAAAGATAAATTGGCAGCAAACGGAATTGAAACTATTATTCCGAAAAATGATGCCGACCGGGATTTCATGCACACCACAATTTTTGAAGAGTTGGGGAGAGGTTTGGTAACCGAGGCAACTAAAAAACGCTATCTGGAAATTGCCAATCAATTGATCGATGAGGGTGCTGAGGGAATTATTTTAGGTTGTACCGAAATTCCTTTAGTGATTAAGCCCGAAGATGTTGCTGTCCCCGTTTTTGATACCACTTTAATTCACTCAATGGCCGCAGTTGAATTTCAATTGTCATAAAATAAAAAAAATCCAAATTCTAATATAACTATTGGAATTTGGATTTTTTAATAAGTAAGGTTTGTTATTTTTTAATCGTTTCCTTTTTTATTAATTCAGGAATGATTGTCTTTTTCTTATAAAGCGGAATGAAGTAAGAAACGGTATAGTTAAAACCAATCCCAAAACTACCGTCATACGTTCTGTTAAAACCCGGAATATAAAGATTATCAAATCCGGAAGGTTTTTGGTTGGCCACTAAAAGTTTCAGTTGGACTCCAAAACCAACAAACACATTGTTAAAAACTTTTGCTTTTATTCCCAATGCAACTTCAGCCCAACCCGCTGTAAGACCATTGTATTTTTCACCCGAAACAATTGCCGGCTGTTCTCCCCAATACGGATTTGGATTGTAAATTTTATACGTATTCAGTTGCTGACTAAAAGTACTGAAACCACCTCGTAGACCTATTGTAATTAAATTTTCCATGTCCAGCCAGTTTTGATACAAATTGTAGTCAAAACCTCCTTTAATGTAAGTTCCGGTCGTGGTTGAATTTAATCGGTCGTCGTCTGTAGTTTTATCTTCAAAACCAAGTTCGGCAGCCAGGTAGTATTTTTTTGTCAGACGAAAATCACCCGTAACCTCAATACCTTTATAGTTTTTATCGTATAATCCGCGGGTTAATTTGTACAAATCAACTCCTACGCGAAGTCCGTAACGATCTGTTTTGATACTGTCGCGTTTGGTTTCCTGAATAGCAGGTTTGGCCGCTTGTGACTTCGGTTTTTCTTTTGTTACTGTTGTGGTTGATGTTTCCTGAGACTGACCCAAAAACATTGAAAACAATAAGCAAATACTAAAAATAGATCTCAATGTGTGTTTCATTTTCAAGTTCAACATTAAATTGCTTTACAAAAATCTGTTTGATCCATGCTCCGTCACCCGCCGGATCTGTTTTCACGAAAGGGTTTATTTCGGGAAGAGTAAAAGTGGTCTTAAAACCACAGGCTCTTGACACGTAAACATTTTGATGTGTGTAATTAAAAGTGATAACATCGGTGTTTTTAGCCGCCAGATTGGTGGTTAAAGAGTTATAAACGAAGCGATATGTTGTAGTATTCTGATCTGTTCTCAAGGGTATTGAAACAGTGTTTGAATTGGTTACATATCTTGTAAGATCTTTTTCGTCTGTTATGCTTTTATTAAAAACAATTCCTTTGTTATCTCCCTCTGCTCCTCCAATTACCATCAGATCTTTTACATTTTGTTTTTGAGTGGGTTCACTGTCTTTGTAAAATGTAATCACTAATCTTGGAGTAGTGGGAGTGTTGGCATCGCAAATGTCATCTTTCTCACAACTGGACAGACCAAAAGTAAAGATTAATAAAAGAGAGATTATTTTTTTCATTTAAGTTTTATTATCGAAGTTCTAAAAGTACAACATTTTCGACATGATGCGTTTGCGGAAACATATCTACAGGTCTAACACGGGTTACCTTGTATTTCTCGTCCATTAATGCCAAATCACGTGCCTGAGTTGCCGAATTACAACTTACATAAACTACTTTTTTAGGCGCAATTTTCAAAATTTGATCAATAACGGCAGCGTGCATACCATCTCTTGGCGGATCTGTGATAATCACATCCGGTTTTCCGTGCTGAGCAATGAAAGCTTCGTTAAAAACGACTTTCATGTCACCTACAAAAAACTCACAATTGGTAATATTATTGCGTTCTGCATTGGCTTTAGCATCTAAAATCGCTTCAGGAACACTTTCAACACCAATTACTTTTTTTGCTTTTTTAGAAACAAACTGTGCAATTGTTCCGGTTCCGGTGTACAAATCATAAACCGTTTCGTTGCCGGTAAGTCCTGCAAAATCACGGGTTATTTTGTACAATTCATAAGCCTGATCCGAATTGGTCTGGTAGAAAGATTTAGCGTTGATGCTGAATTTTAAACCTTCCATTTCTTCCAGGATATAATCTCTTCCTTTGTACAGTTTAATATCCTGATCGTAAATAGTATCATTTTGCTTAGCATTTACCACATATTGCAAGGAAGTAATCTGTGGGAACTTTTCATAAAGATGATCTAGAATCAACTCACGGTTTTTAGGGCCATTTTCAAAAAACTGAATCAGGACCATGATTTCACCGGTAGAAGCCGTACGAATCATTACTGTTCTTAATAAACCGGAATGTTCTCTCGGATTAAAGAAAGCCAGATTGTGGTCGTTTGCAAAAGCTCTGATTTCATTTCTGATAGCATTTGACGGATCTTCCTGTAAATGACATTTTTGAATGTCCAGAATTTTGTCCCACATTTTCGGAATATGAAAACCTAAGGCATTTCGGTTGCCTAAGTCTTCTGTGCTTTCGATTTCCTTTTCGGTCAACCAACGGCTGTTAGAAAATGAAAACTCCATCTTATTTCTGTAGAAAAACTGTTTTTCAGAACCTAAGATGTTTTCGAATTCAGGAAGTTCGACTTTCCCGATACGCTGCAAATGATTTTTTACTTCGTTTTGTTTGTAATACAACTGTTGGCTGTATTTCATATTTTGCCATTTACATCCTCCACAAACGCCAAAATGATCGCAGATTGGCTCAATACGATGTTCTGATAATTCGTGAAATTTTACGGCTTTGCCTTCATAATAGGCTTTTCTTTTCTTAAAGGTTTGTACGTCTACTACATCGCCAGGAACGACATTCGGAATAAAGATTACTTTTCCGTCAGGAGCCTTTGCTACTGATACTCCTTTTGCTCCTGCATCAAGAACCTGAATTTGATGAAAGACAACTTTGTCTGTATTTTTTCTTCCCATAGCGCAAAAATAAGGGTTTGTAAACTTTTATAAATTTAATTTTTAAAATATTTTATCAAATTCCCTAATTTAGTGGTTTAATCGAGTTTAAAAGTTAACTTTGTTTATAACAAACCCCCTGAATGCTGCGTTTTTAACCTATTACTATTGTTGTCTTTTATGAAGTTGTATCATAGTCTGTCTCAAATTGGCTTTTTGAAGAAAAGTTATGCGTTTAAATTTTTGTTTGTTGCTTTTATCGGTATTCACATTCCACTGATTGGAATCTTATTTTATGTGCTGTATTACAATCACAGCATTTCGGCTACCTCTATTTTAATTTTCTCTCTCGTCATGACTCTATTGGCGACATTGATCACATTATTGGTTTTAAATCACTTAATTAAACCTATTTCGATAGCTTCGAAAGCTTTAGACGACTACAGAAACAATAGAAGATTATCTATTTTACCTACAGAATATAGTGATGAGGCAGGTTTGTTGTTGTGTAACATTCAGGAATCTATTTATGAATCAGAAAGTTTTATCAATGAAAAACAGGATCTGATTTATATGCTTTCGCATGATTTGAAGAATTTTGCAGGAAATCCGCAAGGGTTGGCGAGGCTGATTATTAGCGAAAACCCATCAGAATCCGTTCGTCAGTTGGCAGAATTGATTTGTGAATCCACTAATCTGCAATTCCGATATATTGAAAACTTCATTAAACTATTGCAGGAACAGGATAGAGTGGTGAAAGGGAATTTAGAAATGAGAATGATTTCATTTCCTAATATTTTGCCTTTTATCAACGAACAGGTTGAACAGCGTTTGATCGACAAGAACATTAAATTGAGTCTGAACTTAGAGCTGGTTGAAGCAAAACTAAGAATTGACGAAGGTTTACTTGTTCAGGTTTTGGTGAATTTGATTAGCAATGCGGTTAAATTCTCTTATTTTGACAGTGAAGTTAAAGTTCGAATGTATACGGAAGATGGTCGATTTATTGTAACCGTTACCGACAACGGAATTGGCTTTGATAAAACTCAGATTGACGAGCTCTTTAAAAAATTCACAAAAATGAGCCGATTGGGTACTGCTAACGAATCCTCTACAGGAATTGGTTTGTATTTGTGCAAAAAAATAATCGAGAAGAACAAAGGAAAACTTACGGCATCCAGCGAAGGTAAAAATAAAGGCGCCGAATTTAAAATTGAGTTTGATTTGTAGCCCATAGATATCTTCATTTTCCTGAATATATAAAAAGTATAAGATTGCTAAGACTAATATTGCAAGATATTTTTAGTGACTTTAGGAAATGATTTATCGTATTTATATCAAATAGCAATTGGCGAAGTATAGTCAAAAGTACTAAAAGACATCAGAAATAGTCATCTTGGACGCATCGTAACCATATTCAGCATTATCATATTACCTCCTCCTCATCAATAAGTGCTAATATTCTTTTTAGGGAACATGTTCAAATTGTTCTACAGTATCTCCTTATAATTAAGATTCTATTAAATGTGGGAAAATGGTAGTGATGTATTAGAAATGGATACTAAAAATATTATAGAAAATTGAGGGATTAACACTTTACATCAGTAAGCAAAACAAAGGTAATTTAGATCTTAAACAAAAAATAGAAAAATTAGAAAAAGAAAACAACACATTTAAATTATTATCTAAAAAGCTCCCTAAGCTTGAGAATTAAATCAAATATTATATCATGAAAAAAACTATACTCAGTACTTTAATTTTAATATCTTCTATATTTTCAATGAAAGCTCAGATATATGGAACAATAAAAGGAAGCTCTACTAATGATAACGTAGGTATTGGAACTAAAACTCCTATTGAAAAGCTTGATATTAATGGTGGAACTGGAGATGGGGCTTCATTTGATGCAAGAATGGCATTAACAAAAGTTTCAAGTACGGGAAATGTTTTGAGCGCAAAATTAGTTTTAAACGATGCGGATACTAATTTTGGTAATCTAAGTTTTAAAGTGAAAACAACTCCTAGTGAATGGGAACTCGAAGAGTTCTATACTAATGCTCTGACTATAAAAGGATTTAATGCCTTTGTAGGTATTGGTACCAATAATCCTATCGAAAAACTTAACATTAATGGTGGAACTGGGGATGGTGCTTCATTTGATGCAAAAATGGCATTAACAAAAGTTTCAAGTTCAGGAAATACTCTAGCTGCAAAAATAGTTTTAAGTGATGCAGATACTAATTTTGGTAATTTATCATTTAGAGTAAAAACAACTGCTAGTAAGTGGGAACTTGAAGATTTCTATACAGATGCTCTAACAATAAAAGGATCAAATGCAAATGTAGGAATCGGTACAACAAAACCAGATGAGAAACTTACTGTTAACGGAAAAATTCATGCTCAGGAAATTAGGATAGACCTTTCTAGTCCGATGACTAAGGTTCCTGACTATGTCTTTGCTAATGATTACAAGTTAAAATCACTACAAGAAGTAGAAGAATTTATAAAACAAAATAGTCACTTACCAGAAGTACCTTCTGCAAAAGAAATTGAGAAAAATGGTCTTATGCTTGCCGAAATGAACATGAGTTTATTGAAAAAAATTGAGGAACTTACACTTTACTCTATTGCTCAGGAAAAGAAAATAAATTCGCAAGCACAAGAAATTGAAACTTTAAAAGATTTTGCTCTTCGCATAGTGAAAATGGAAAATGAATTAGCTAATATAAAAAAAATAAAATAATAGAATTTCAAACTCTAAATTAGGCGTATTCAGAAGTAAGCTAACACTTGAGTAAAACAATAAAAAATGACCGATTTTGATTTTCAAAATCGGTCATTTTTGTATTTCACGTTTTTTATGGATATTCTTAAGTTGAAAAATGATTTTTTGTTCTCAAAAAGACACCGGTATTCTGTCGGATTTTGCTACGTCGCTATTTTTAGCTATTTTTAAAAATACTTTTTCCTGCTTTCAAGTTCATTTGCGGTATACCGCTCCACCGGAGCTCTTTTGTTAGGGGATAACTGGACTATATTTATTTCGCTCCTTCGGAGCTTACAAAAACTTTTGTTTAATAATAAATAAATCGGTGTCAATTCGCGTTTTCGCTTTAGCGAATCCGTTTCATCCGCGTACCATAATTCGCAAAGTTCTTGTATCAAAATTTATAGTTTATGGTTCTGAATCAATCCTACTTTTGGATAAAAATATTTTTAACTCAGAACCATAAAGTTTTTTTAGTCAAATAAATCAGAAGATAAATAACGGTCACCGCGGTCACAAATTACCGCAACGACAACCCCTGACTCCAGTTGCTCAGCAATTTTTAGAGCTACAGCTACAGATCCTCCGCTGCTCATTCCGGCAAAAACACCTTCTTCAAGAGCAAGTCTTTTGGTCATTTCTCTGGCTTCTTTTTCGCTGACATCAATAACAGTATCTACTTTTGAGGCATCGAAAATTTTTGGTAAATATTCCTGAGGCCATTTTCTAATTCCCGGGATCTGAGAGCCGTCGCTAGGCTGGGCTCCGATGATCTGAATGTTTTTGTTTTTTTCTTTTAAATAAGTCGAGGTTCCTATGATAGTTCCCGTGGTTCCCATAGCCGAAACAAAATGGGTTACCGTTCCGTCAGTATCTCTCCAGATTTCAGGACCTGTTGTTTTGTAATGTGCTTTCCAGTTGTCGTCATTTGCAAACTGATTTAACATCAAATAACCGCCTTCGGCAACTTTTTTGTCCGCATAGTCCCTTGAGCCAATAATTCCTTCGCTAGCGGGTGTTAAAATAACTGTAGCGCCATAAGCACGCATGGTTTGAGTTCGTTCTTTTGTAGAATCTTCCGGAAGCACCAATTCAATTTCAATTTGAAACAATTGTGCAATCATGGCCAAAGCGATTCCGGTATTTCCGCTCGTAGCCTCAATCAGCTTGTCGCCTTTTTTAATATCGCCTCTTTCGACAGCGGATGCAATCATATTGTATGCCGCTCTGTCTTTTACACTTCCTCCGGGATTGTTCCCTTCGAGTTTCAGTAAAAGTTTTACGTTTTTATTTTTAACCAAATTGACAGTTTCCATCAAAGGAGTGTTTCCAATTAGGTTAAGCAATTTCTGTGGACCCATTTTTATCTTTTTTCTTTTATTTTGACTTCAGTAGTAGTGGTGTTTAAAACGATCGAATCTTCGGGAATCGATTTGGTAATCCATGCATTTCCGCCTACAACGCTGTTTTTTCCAATGGTAGTTTCACCTCCCAAAATAGTAGCGTTGGCATAAATGCACACATTTGCTTCTACAGTCGGGTGTCTTTTAGCATTTTTCATTTCTTTGCTTACACTCAGGGCTCCCAAAGTAACACCTTGGTAGATTTTGACATGTTTTTTAATCACAGTAGTTTCTCCAATAACAATTCCGGTCGCGTGATCGATGAAAAATGGAGAGGCGATATCGGCTCCGGCATGAATGTCGGTTCCGGTAATACGATGGGCATACTCGCTCATTAAACGCGAAAAAAGCAATAAATCCAAAAGATACAATTCATGACTTAATCGGTAAATGGCAATCGCGTAAAATCCGGGATAGCCCAGATAAACTTCGTCGATGCTATTCGATGCGGGGTCATTTTCAAGGATGTACTCGGCATCATGATTCAGTTTTTCCAAAACCCCAGGCAGTTTCTCCAGAAAACGCTCCCAAATGGATTCACACAGATTCTCCGATTTTTTGCACGCCAGAACAGCGATTTCCTTAAAACGAATTTCCAGTTCTTCGATACTCTCGTCTAAAGCTGCATTGGAATCAAAAAGGGTGTAAAAAAGCTTTTCGGTAAAATCTTCTGTTTTGGTTTTGATACCGTAATTGATGTTAGAATGACTTTTTAAAGCTTTTATGTTTTGTATGATAGTGTCTTTTGTCACAATTGTAAAATTGAATGGATAATAAGAAACGCTAAAAGTAAGGTGTTTTTTGTAAATAAAGGCACGAATTATATAAAGAAATTTTCTTTTGAGAACTGTATTTGTGATAAATAAAAGAAATGCAAATGCTGGTGTTTTATGTAATTCTTAAGGAGTTAAATGCGTAAATTAGCGAGTAAAAATTATAAAAATGAAAAACAATTCGACTTTTAAAAGCGCTATCTCTGATATTTCCTTTCCTGAAACCGATAAAATTTACGGAAAATCGATACATGATCCCATATTAGGATTGATCATTAAAGACCATCCTTCTTTTAGTGATGAGGATTGTATTGCTGTAAAAGAATTGAATGAATACCGTCAGCGATACATTTCGAACTATTTGTCAACCGAAATAGGAGCACTTTCCGATCTTGAAAGAAGTGTTATTTCTTCGCTAAAAGAAGACAAGTCGATTGTGAGTACGGTAGAAGATGAAGTGGAAACCCGAAACTTTGGGCAGAGAGTGGCGGATCAGGTGGCAGATTTTGGCGGAAGCTGGACGTTTATCATTTCGTTTCTGCTTTTCATTATAGTCTGGATTAGTGCGAATGTTTATATTTTGGTCAACAAAGGTTTTGATCCGTACCCGTTTATTTTGCTGAATTTGATCTTATCGTGCATTGCGGCATTGCAGGCTCCGGTCATTATGATGAGTCAGAATCGTCAAGAAGAGAAGGATCGAAATCGTGCCAAAAAAGATTATATGATCAATCTGAAATCGGAATTGGAGATTAGAATGATTCATGATAAAATTGACCATTTGATTATGCATCAACAACAGGAATTGATCGAAATTCAAAAAGTTCAAATCGAAATGATGAATGATATTTTGAATCAGATTAAAAAATAATTCTTACAAAATTAAGAAGAAGGGAACTGATTCGAGATTGCGAAAGAATGAATTTTTTGGTTTAAGAGTATGAACTGTTTTGGGCAATTGAATTTGTTTTTTTGCTAAAAGAAGAACTTCAATTTTTGAAAATTGAAAAGTGGTATGGTGAATGAAATGCACTTTGGGTACTGCTGAAAATTAGTGTAAAAAAGTAAGAAGAAAGCAGGCCTTAAATCTCCTGGATTGTACTTGTAAAAAGAGACGGTTTTGAAGTGCTGAAAGTGTATTTGTTTTGCTGAAGTTAACGGCTTGTTTTTTTTAGAAAGAAGGAAAGTAGTTTTGGGAGGAGGGAGTTACTATTTTAAAGTTTCATACTTTTGGACTTTCAATACTTATAAAAAATGAAAGCGTTTAAAATTTTAATAATGATTCTTGCTATTTCGGTAGCGTTATATGAGCAGGTATCAGCAGAAAAAAACATCTACATTATGGTTATTGCGATAGCGGTTTTCATGTATGGAATGATGCAGTTGAGTGCAAAAACACCAAGTAAAAATCAAGATAAAGAAGAGCAGGATGTTGACTAAAGGAGATAAGGTTTCGGTCTTAGACGAAGCCATAAACGGAACAGTGGTTTCAGTGAAAAACAATGAGGTTTTGATTGAAACGGAGGATGGATTTACGATGACATTTTTTGTCAACGAATTACTTAAAGTGCAAGATTCCAGTAATTTAATGAATTCTATTAAAAGAATTAATTTAGATAAGATTTCAAAGGAGAAAACCGAGCCAAAACCAAGAAGTTTTGTCAAAGAAAAGAAGGATAAGCGCGAAATTTCGGCTCCTGAATTTGATTTGCATATCGAAAAACTGGTGCCAAACAAACGCGGAATGTCTAACTACGATATTCTCACCTTACAGACAGAAACGGCAAAAAGACATATTGAATTTGCGATCAGAAACCGCATTCCGAAAATCGTTTTTATTCATGGTGTCGGCGAAGGAATTTTAAAAGCCGAACTTGATTTTTTGTTGGGCCGTTACGACGGAATCGATTTTCAGGATGCCAACTATCAAAAATATGGCTTAGGAGCAACCGAAGTTTATTTTAGACAAAACCAAAAATAAAGTCTTGTTTCGATAGTAAAATATTGAGAATAAAGTATAAAAAAAACGTCCGTTTTTCTTTCTGAATTTGTAGTAAAATCAGACTTGAAAACGGACGTTTTTTTTGTAGGAAATAAAGCGTCGGCAAAAAACCGAGTTTTAACTTTTTTATGGGGCAGCTACAACCTCAAGGGTTCCGTAGTTATAAATGCTTGGTAGTTTAAAGCTGCTGTTGCCTTTTGTGAATCTCACTCCTTTAAGAACAATAGTATGGAAGTAAGTAGTCCCAACAAGTGATGTGCTTACTTCAATAATTCCACTTACATTTTGTTCGCCATTATCTGCGATCCAAACTTCGTTTACCGAAGGAGTACTTGGTAGTGGTGCAGAGCAAAAATAATTCTGATCCAAAGAACCGTTGTTATAAGTACGCACAAAAACTCTGTTTGTTGTGGCATTGATTAAGCCTCTTTTAGGCTGATTTGTGGGAGTAACTACTTTTTCAAGTAAAGCGGTATCGATATTGTCAATGGTTAAAGCAGTTGAGGCGCTAAAGTTAAACAGCTGCTTTGTAGTAGGACATTGTCTGACAACACCTAAGAAAGTTGTAGTAGGAGAAGCGTAAGTGGTTTTGAACACTCCGAAAGAGTATTCGGCCTCTACCTGTGGTCCTGAAGGTTTTAGGAAAGTAATGTTCTGGAAAACTAGACTATGGTTGTAGCCTGTAATTTTAGAACTTCCATCGGGACTGTCTGTTACTTCTGCGGTACTGATATCTATTATTTTTCCGGCTGTAGCCTGCCATTCCTCCGTTACGCTTGGTGTTGTTGGGGGGATAGCGCCACAGATATTTGCGGTGCCAACCAAACCATTATAGGCTCTGTATACCACGCGGGTTGTGGTGTTGTTGATGTCGAAAGATAAGGGTTTTCCTGGTGCTGTTGCATCATTTACAAGAGTGTTTTCAGGAAACTGAATCATTAATGACTCTTGTTTTTTAAGTTTGTATATAAGATTATTTGTTGTGGTATTACAGGTTTGAGCTGTAATAGTTGGGTCACTAAAATCAATTGTATCTACTGTTAGATCTCCATCATCGCAGCCGTTTAATAAAAGCGCAAAGAAGAGAAGGCTTGCATATTTTTTCATCGTAATTTTATTTGAGGTCAAAAATAGTGAAAAATTTGGCAAATGATATTCAACATTTGACAATTGATATTTCATAACTTTGCAGCAATGAAAAAAGTATACCTCGATAACGCCTCTACAACCGCCATGCGTCCTGAAGTAATTCAGGAAATGACAAAAGTAATGACAGAAGATTTTGGTAATCCGTCTTCTACACACAGTTTCGGAAGAAATGGAAAGACCATTTTGGAGCTCTCCAGAAAAAGTATTGCCAAGCACTTAAATTGTACCGCACAGGAGATTATTTTTACTTCTGGAGGTACTGAAGCTGATAATTGGATTCTTCGTTCTGCAATCGAAGATCTTAAGGTAGAACGCATTATTACAACCAGAATCGAGCATCATGCCGTGCTGCATACCGCAATGGTTTTAGAATCGGAGTACAAGGTTCAGGTTGATTATGTGAATATCAACGCTGACGGAAGTATCGATGTAACGCATTTATCAAATTTATTAGCCGAAAAGAAAAAGACAATTGTTAGTCTGATGCACATAAACAATGAAACCGGGACTGTTTTAGATCTGGATAGGGTTGGTGTTATCTGTAAGCAATACAATGCTTTGTTTCATTCGGATACCGTTCAGTCTGTTGGAAAAACAGAGATCGATTTGCAAAAAATCCCTGTCGATTTTATCGTGGCAAGTGCACATAAATTTCACGGCCCAAAAGGAGTGGGGTTTGCCTTCGTTCGAAAAAACTCCGGATTACAGCCTTTAATTTTTGGCGGAGAGCAGGAAAAAGGGCTTCGTGCGGGTACAGAAGCAGTGCATCAGATTGCCGGAATGGCAAAAGCACTGTCGCTTTCGTACGAGAATTTAGAGCAGGAAAGAAGTTATATTACTGATTTGAAAATGTATTTGATTGATCAGCTTGAAATTCATTTTCCAGGTTTCAGAATCAATGGCAAAAAAGAGGATTTTTATAACATCATCAACATTATTTTGCCTTTTTCGGCCGATAAAACTTCCATGTTACTGTTTAGTCTGGATATGAAAGGAATTGCAGTTTCAAGAGGTAGTGCCTGCCAGTCCGGGAGCGTGAAACCATCGCATGTTTTGAAAGAAATGCTTTCGGAGATTGATTTAAAATTACCAAACCTCCGAATTTCATTTAGTCATTTCAATACCAAAGAAGATATTGACTGGTTGATTGAGAGTTTAAAAAGTGTTTAAAAGGTGCTGAGATACTGAGGTGCTAAGGTCCTGAGGTTTTATCGTTGGCAGAGGTACAAAGGTGCAAAGATGCAAAGGCATAAAGGGTTGCATTGCGATTGTTGTAATCTGAAACCTGAAACTTGAAACCTGAAACTGTTTACTCACGAGTCGCTAAGTTTGTTGCATATAGTAAATCAAAAATCAGCAATCTAATATCTACAATCTAAAACCTACAATTACTTACGTATCACTTTTACCTGTGAATCCTTTGTTAGTTTTATGATGGTGGAAGGTTTTCCGGCAATTTTATCGTGATATAGGTTTACAACATAATCTACGCCTTTTACAATCTCGGGATTGATGTCTTTAAAGGCGATAGGTGTAGGCTGTCCTGAAATATTGGCTGAAGTAGAAACCAATGGTTTCTTCATTCGTTCTAATAATTTGAAACAGAATGGCTCTTTTACGAGGCGAACTGCAAGCGAATTGTCTGCTGCGATAATGTTTGGAGCAACATTACGCGGTTCATCTAATATTAAAGTAGTTGGTTTTTCGGACAAATCTAAAATTTGCCAGGCTACTTCAGGGATGTCTTTAAAAACATTGTACATCATTTTTTCCCCGTTCATCAATACAATCATGCTTTGTGTTTCAGCACGTTGTTTGAGTTTGTAGATTTTGGCAACAGCCTCCGGATTTGTTGCGTCGCAGCCAATTCCCCATACCGTATCAGTAGGGTAGAGAATGATTCCGCCTTCTTTTATGACTTCGTACGCTTTGGTTATTTCTTCGTTCATATTACAAGTCAATTATTTTGTATGATGGGACTCCTTTGATTTTGAAGTTATGGTGATACATATAAAGATTGATTAATCTTTCGGATATAAAACCAAAAATTCGGGCCTGATAAGCATCTTCCGGAATTGTAATTCGGGATTCCAGTTCAAATAGTATGGAAAAAAGCCAGGTGTAGTAAGCATCAAATTTTTCTTTTGAACTAACCATCATATTTCCCATATGAAACAGAGTTCCTTCATCAAGAAACTGAGTAATACTGTTTTTGTATTCCGGGTATTTTTCCAGAATGATCTGTTTGGTTAAATCCCAGTCCTCTTTTCTGTGTTCTTCAACATAATTTTGGGTCAAAGATCCTTTTTTAAACTTATAAGGACGGCAGAGAATTACGTCATACTCTGAAAGAATAGAGGCTATTTTTTTCTCCAGTTTTTCAGAAGATACGTTGTACAGTTTAGTATTTTTGAAATCTTCGTTTTTGATTTTTTTCTGTGCCGAAGGTTTTAGATTGTACCAGTCGTTGTAAAAGTTAAGATATCTTCTGTAGTGACAAATCCCTACATAGTCTGCTTCTTTTTCATTCTTCCAAATCCAGTAAGCAGCAGTCAATTCACAATAATTACTGTTTTTGTTTCCAATGTTGTCCTGCGTGTTATCTCTCAGGATAGTAGCGGTGATTGGTTCGTTTGTTCCAACCTGAATTGGAACAAGAATATCATTGGATAATACAGGGTTTTCTTTATGCGTTACGATAAAAATCTTAATCATTGGTCAATTCTGTTTTAGATCGTTTTAAAGCTATGGCGATGATCTGGTGCATGTCGTAATACTTGTATTCTGACAATCTTCCTCCAAATATTACATTCGTTTGTTCTAACGACAACTTTTTATATTCATCAAACAGTGTTTGGTTTTTAGCATCGTTTATCGGGTAAAAAGCCTCATTAGAAGGATTCCACTCGCAAGGGTATTCCTTTGTGATAACCGTTTTTTTCTGTTTGCCAAATTCAAAATGTTTGTGCTCGATTATTCGGGTAAAAGGGTAGCTGGCATCGTTATAATTAATTACGGCATTTCCTTGAAAATTGTCGATGTCAAGTGTTTCGTTTTCAAAACGCAGCGATCTGTATTCAAGAACACCTAACTTATAATCAAAATATTCGTCAATTTTTCCAGTGTAGACAATTTTATCGGCAATTCCGTCAAATCTTGCTCTGTCTGAGAAATAATTGGTATTGGTTATTACTTCAATTCCGTCTAATAACTTTTCGATAAGTTTATTATAACCACCGATTGGGATTCCCTGATAGGTATCGTTAAAGTAATTGTTGTCAAAAGTAAATCGAACCGGAAGTCTTTTTATGATAAAAGCAGGTAATTCAGTAGCTTTTCTTCCCCACTGTTTTTCGGTATATTCCTTTATGAAATTATCATAGATATCTTTTCCAACAAGACTTAGCGCTTGTTCTTCCAGATTTTGAGGATTTTTTACACCATAAGCGGCTACTTGTTCATCAATTTTTGCTTTGGCCTCCTGAGGAGTTTTGGTTCCCCAAAGCTGATAAAAAGTATTCATGTTAAAAGGCAAATTGTACATTTTACCTTTAGAAAGTGACATTGGGGAATTTGTAAAATTATTGAATTCAACAAATTGATTCACATAATCCCATATCGCTTTATCGTTGGTATGAAATATATGTGCGCCGTATTTGTGAACATTAATTCCCTCGATATTTTCGCAATATACATTTCCTCCTATGTGCTCTCTTTTGTCAATTACCAGACATTTTTTTCCTGCTTTTGTGGCTTCATGAGCGAACACACTACCGTAGAGTCCTGATCCAATTATTAAATAGTCATATTGCTTTTTCATGATGCAAAAGTAGAGATTAATTAGTAAATTGCAACAAATTACAAAAGTAAAAATGACAGGAAAAATACAAGTAGGCTATCTGGTTTCGTATGATTATGAATTGTTAAAAACGTCACTTCCAACGGTGTATAAAGAGGCAGATGCTGTTTTTATCGCCATTGATAAAAATAGAAATACTTGGAATGGCGGAAGCTTTACGATCGACGACTCTTTTTTTGAGTGGATTAAGACCTTTGATGTCGATAAGAAAGTAGTAGTTTACGAGGATGATTTTTATGTTCCGACGCTGACAACAATGGAATGTGAAATTAGAGAGCGAAAAATGCTTGCCGAAAAAATGGGAATCGGAAATTGGATTGTCCAGGTGGATTGCGATGAGTACTTTGTTGATTTTAAAAAGTTCGTTTCAGATCTAAGACGATACGATTCTTATTTGATTAATCCCGAAAAAAATCCAATACAAATTTGTGCTTTTTGGGTCATGCTTTATAAGTATACCGATAAAGGAATTTTGTATGTAGATAAGCCGTTAAAAGCAATTTTTGCTACGAACTATCCTAATTATAAAAGCGGACGCAGAATTAAAGAACGTCAGATTTATACCAACAACATTGTTTTGCACGAATCGTTGTCAAGAACCGAAGAGGACTTGCGTTTTAAGCTTGACAATTGGGGGCATAATGTAGATGTAGACAAAGGGTTTTTGGACAAATGGCTCGTTGTGAATGAAAACAATTACAAAGACTATAAGGATTTTTACTATTTGCAGCCTAAAAGATGGAAGAAACTGGGATTCTTTTCAACCAAAAGTATTCCTCAGATAAAAGAGATTATTGAAAAGGAAAAAAGATTGAACGTACCTAAGTTCACGCTTTATTTTAAGAATTTCGGACAGTGGCTGAAATACTCACTAAAAAAGAAAAAGGCATAAGTAAAAAAGCAAATTTAATCTCAGAATAATTGATTTTTCTTAATTATAAGATTATTTTTGCCTGCTTGCATTTTGCGGGAAGTAGGGCAGAAAATAAGCTGCTTTTGGCCGTTCAGGCCGGAATAAGTCCTTTTGGAAACCGGTACTAATTAATATCAAAGATATATTTAATGATCTCAAAATTTAAATTTTCAACAGCAGTAAAAAGCTCCAGGGATATACTGTCTTTTATTAAAAACTTTAAGACTTCAGGCGAGTTGTTTGGAAATGGAGATCGCAATGTCATTAAACTGTTTGATCTTGATGGAAAAACAATCAACATCAAATCGTTCAAAATTCCGAATTTAATTAATAAAGTAGCCTATCGTTATTTTAGAAAATCAAAGGCAAGACGTTCGTATGAATATGCGACGATTTTATTAGAAAAAGGTATTGGGACTCCACAGCCTATGGCATTTTTAGAGAACTTTAATTTTATTGGTTTGAGAGACAGTTATTATGCGAGTGAGCATTTGGTAACTGATTTAACCTACAGAGAACTTGTAGAAATTCCCGATTACCCGGATCATGATAACATTCTGAGACAATTTACCAGATTTAGCTTTGAACTCCATGAAAAAGGGATAGAATTTTTAGATCATTCCCCGGGAAATACTTTGATTAAGAAGAAACCCGACGGAAATTATGAATTCTTTTTGGTCGATTTAAACAGAATGGAATTTCACGAGTCCATGTCTTTTGAAATGCGAATGAAAAACTTGTGCCGTCTGACCCCTGTAAAAGAAATGGTGGCGGTTATGAGTAATGAGTATGCTAAGTTTTATAAAGAATCAGAACAAAAGACATTTGATACTTTATGGAAATACACAGCTGATTTTCAGGAGCAATTTTACAGAAAAAAACGTTTGAAAAAGAAACTTAAGTTCTGGAAGAAGTAATTCGGGAAAGCTCTTTATAACGAACAAAGACGCTGTAAGCGTTTAAATAACATATCGTGATTCCCTTTATTCCGTCTAAAAACCCCAGACGAATTAAAAACTGATATAAAAAAGTATAAACAGGATGGAAAATCATCAGTAAACGAGATGATTTCTGTCCTTTTTTTTGCTTTTCATTGGCCTTTAAAACCCCGTAACTGTACATCTTTGCTTTGTAATCGGCATAAGAGGTATAAGAGAAATGAATGATTTTGTTTTTTAAAGTAGAGATTTCTCCTTTTACAATCAGTTTTTCGTGTACCATTCTGTCTTGATTGTATCGGCAGTTTGTTTTGTTAAAAAGCCTGAAAATTTTGTCGGTTTGCCAGCCGCTAAACCGCAGCTTTTTATTTTTGAACATAAATGTTCTGTAAATCAGATAAGCGCTTGCAGTGGTTTCCTGATTAATAGTGGCTGTAATTTCCAATTTCAGGTCCGGAGTTAATCTTTCGTCAGCATCAATAAATAAGATCCACGAATTTTTTGCCTGATCAATCGCAAAATTGCGTTGAGAGGTATAGTTGATGAATTGGTTCTGGATTACCCGTACGTTTTTAAAAGACTCAATGATACTAAGCGTGCGATCAGTGCTGTACGAATCGACCACAATGATTTCATCTGCAAAATCGATGTCTTGCAGCAGTGATTTGATGTGCTGTTCTTCGTTAAGCGTAATGATCAAAACGGATAACTTTTGCCTTTCAGTAGTATTCATCAGATTTAATTCTTGTACTCCTGAAAATACGTAGCTAACTTTTCAAGTATTAAAGTTAAGGGATACTCATCGTAGTATTGAAAAGTATGGTCTTTTATATATTGTTCGGTATGCTGTTGGTATATTTCCGGTTTTAAATCTTTTAAGTGAATGGAGAAGTTTTTGGCTTCATTTTCAAATATTTGCCAGGTTTCTTTTCTAACAGAGGGTGTGAAGATTGAGAAAGTTGGAACCTCAAGGGCTTTGGCCATGTTTACAGCTCCGCCTTCATTTCCAATTAACATTTCACATTGCGAAAGTAGCGCCAGAAAAGGTCTTAGTTCGGTGCAGTACAAATCAAAAACAATGTGTTTTTTGGTTTGGGCACTGCAATGGTTGTAGACTTCGAGAGCTTGTTCTTTCTGATCCGGAATATAATTGAAAATAATAGTAGCATTGGTTTGGGCAACAGTAAAATCGATTATTTTAGCCATTCCTTCCAACGGATAAGTTTTGTAAACTTCACTTCCCAAAATTCCAAACATAATTAATGGTTTTTCGCTGTCAACCTTATAGCTTTTCAAAAGGTTCTTGGCGTCATTAATTTCAGATTCTTTCAGGAATATCTTTGGTTTTACATCTGTAATCTTTTCAGAAATAAACGGTTTTAAAAGCATTAAGCGATTTTCAATGGCTAATCCGTGTTCAGATTCTACAGCATCTAAACGCTCGTAGGTGTAATTGTAGCATATTTTGGTGTACCATTTGCGATACGAAACCTTATATTTTGCGCCCGAAAACAACGTAATTAAATTCGTTTCCAGCTTAGAGTATACGTCTATAACGGCATCGTATTTATTGCGTCGGATTTGAAAAATAAACTTAAACAGAGAAGGAGTTGATTTTCTAACCTTATTCGTCAAAGGAATAATGTTGTCAATATTCTTGTTTTCTTTTAGTACATCGACAGAATTTGGGTAACACATATAATCGATAACCGAATCCGGGTATTTGCTTTTTAGGTTGTTACAGATTATCGTACTTGTTAATACATCTCCAATTCTTTTTTGCTGAATGACTAATATTCTCATTTATCTAAAATTCAATTTGTGCGCTAAATTACTAATAAATTTACGAAGTGTGCAAACGCACGATTAAGATACAGTAACTAAAATAAAAAGCTGTATTTTTGCAAAAAACAAAATTACCCCCTCCAAATGCAAATTAGTGGTCTTATTATTACTTTCAATGAAGAAAAAAACATTGGTAAATGCATCGATGCTTTACTTAGAGTTTGTGACGAAGTGATCATAGTGGATTCATTTAGCAAGGATCGTACGGTAGAAATTGCGAAAGAAAAAGGCGCAATAGTTATCGAACAGGCCTTTTTAGGCGATGGTCCTCAACGTACACATGGTTTACCTTATTGCAAAAATGACTGGATCTTAAATCTCGATGCCGATGAATTTCTGGATCAGGATGCCGAGAAATTTATTGTAGAACAAAAGTATCTTGAAGGAAACTACGATGCTTTTAGTTTTAGAGTAAAAAACTTTCTGGCAGATAAACTCATCGATTTTTCGGGTTGGTATCCTGATCATAAAGTGCGTTTCTTCAACAAACAAACGGCACATCCTTCTGATTCAAAAGTGCATCAGAAAATAATAACTCAAAATGAGAAAAAAGTAGCGGTGCACATCTTACACTACGGTTGGGATTCTCTGGATCAGATCATTGCCAAGAAAAACCAATACTCAGGCTGGCACGCACAACAATTGTTTGATCAGGGGAGAAGAATAAATGTCTTCAAGCCAATTACAAACGGAGCTGTTGCCTTTATTAGGTGTTATTTTTTTAAGAAAGGGATCTTTAATGGTCTGGACGGCTTGACGATCGCAATGATTCAGAGCTTCTTTTCTTATATGAAATATGCCAAGCTTTTAAAACTTCAGAAGAAGTTAAAATAAATGTTTTATTACATTTTATAAAATGCACTAAATAGAGACTTATTTAGTGCATTTTTTATTGTAGGATATTTCTTTAATTATTACCGTTTAACGGATATTTTGTACATCTTGTCGTAAATAATAGTTGAATTTGATCTCCTCGTAAAGGAGGTTTTTTTTCTCTTTCTTTTTTTTTGCTTAAATCTAGTTTTTTTGTGAAATATAATACTATTAATTATAGCTTTGTCAAAAAAAGAGAGATGTCAAAACTGCCAGTTTTAATGTATCATAATGTCGTTGTAGAGGAAGCGAAGTCTTTAAATTTAAGTGTATCGGTATCTAAGTTAGAATCGCAGTTTAGATTTTTACAGGAGAACAATTACACCACATTTCATTTTAAGGATTTAGAAGGTTTAAAAGAGTTACCTCAAAAAAGTATCATCATCACTTTTGATGATGTTACCGAATGTCAGCTTCTGTATGCAGTGCCTTTGCTTGAAAAATACCAATTAAAAGCCTCTTTTTTTATACCGTTTTCTTTTGTTGGAAATTATGATTACTGGATTGAGGGAAAAGAAAAAATCATGAGTGTCGAGCAGCTAAAAGGCTTAGATACTAACTTGATTGAGCTGGGGTATCATTCTTTTGAACATAGAAAGTACAGTTCATTGTCTGAAGAAGAGTTAGAAGCTGATTTTAACAGATCTAATAAATTTATACAGGAGAATCACTTAGATATAAAACCAGTCTTGGCTTACCCTTTTGGGAATTATGCGAAGAAGAAGGGTGAGTTTGCTGTTTTCGAGAAAATCATGCGCAAAAATGGCATAAAATATGGTTTGCGAATAGGGAACAGGGTGAATAAATTTCCTTTTAAAGATAACTATTTGGTAAAAAGGATCGACATAAAGGGGGAAGATAGTTTGTTTAAATTTAAACTAAAATTGAAAATAGGTAAGCTTAAATTATTTTGAAAACAGTATGAAAATTAGTGGACTTGTAATAACGTATAATGAGGAGAAGAACATAGGTAAATGTATTGATGCGCTGTTTAGAATTTGTGACGAAGTAATTGTTGTAGACTCTTTCAGTAAAGACAATACCGTTAAAATTGCGGAAGAAAAAGGAGCTAAAGTAATTCTGCAGTGCTTTTTAGGTGACGGACCTCAAAGAATTCATGGTCTCTCTTATTGTAAAAATGATTGGATTTTAAATCTGGATGCCGATGAGATTTTGGCCGAAGATGCTGAGAAATTTATATTGTCAGGAAAATATGAAAATCAGGATTATGATGTCTATGCTTTTTGTTTGTACAATTATTTAGGGGATAAGCTGATAAATTTTGCCGGTTGGTACCCTGATAAAACTTCACGATTTTTTAACAAACAAACAGCTTCTCCGTCAAAAGATTTCGTACACCAGAAGGTTTCAGGAAATAAAAAAACATGTGTGAAAGTTCATATTAACCATTATGCCTGGGAGAATTTGGATCAGTTTATTGCTAAGAAAAACTTGTATTCGACCTGGCATGCCCAACAACTTTTTGACCGGAATAAAAGAGTCAACAGTTTTAAGCCTGTATTGAATGGTACAGTATCCTTTTTCAGATGTTATTTTTTTAAGAAAGGATTCCTAAACGGGTTGGATGGCCTTACGTTTTCGATGATTCAGGGGGCTTCTTCTTATATGAAATATGCTAAGCTTTTAAAACTGCAGGAAAAACATAAAAAAATAAAAGAATTAGAATAAAAAAAACGGAATGAGCTTTTACTCATTCCGTTTTTTATTATTTATAAGACTGTCAATTAAACCGCAACATCGTATTCGCGAAGCGCAATGTTTAAAGATGTTTTCAAATCTGTTGATGGTTTACGCGTACCGATAATCAAAGCACATGGAACCTGAAACTCACCAGCAGCGAATTTTTTAGTATAACTTCCAGGAATCACAACCGAACGGGCAGGAACAAAACCTTTCATTTCAACAGGTTCGTCACCAGTTACATCGATAATTTTTGTTGAAGCAGTTAAGCAAACATTAGCGCCAAGAACAGCTTCTTTACCAACGTGAACACCTTCTACTACAATACAACGAGAACCGATAAAGGCACCGTCTTCAATAATAACCGGAGAAGCCTGAAGCGGCTCTAATACACCACCGATTCCAACACCACCACTTAAGTGAACGTTTTTACCAATTTGTGCACAGCTACCTACAGTCGCCCAAGTGTCAACCATTGTACCTTCGTCAACATAAGCACCGATATTTACATAACTTGGCATCAAAATTACACCGCTCGAAATATAAGCTCCATAACGTGCTACAGCATTAGGTACTACACGAATTCCTTTTTCAGCATAACCTGTTTTTAGCAACATTTTATCATGATATTCGAAAATACCTGATTCCCATGTTTCCATTTTTTGAATTGGGAAATACATTACTACCGCTTTCTTAACCCATTCGTTTACCTGCCACTTGTCACCAACCGGTTCAGCGCAACGTAATTTTCCTGCGTCAATCAATACAATAACCTCTCTGATAGCGTCAGTTGTGGTTGTTTCTTGTAATAAAGCTCTGTTTTCCCAAGCTTGTTCTATTATAGTCTGTAAAGAATTCATAAGTTTTAATTTTTGGCAAAGATAAGGTATTTGCGGAAAAGCAGAAAAGTAAAACTCTTGTAAAATGTTACAGGTGTAACTTTTTGTTTGTAATTTGATAAATAAATCAACTGTCATAAAAATGTAAGAATGACATAGACTTATTAACGTTTTTTTAAAATAGAAAAACATGATAAATATCAGATTTTAGGCTTTTCATTCTCTTTAATTTCGCGGTATAATTCCCGAAAGATTGGGGGGAACTACAAAATACCATTCCAAAAACAAATTATTAAATTAGTAAGAAATGAATCAAGAAAATCAAGTTCAGAACCGTGTCGCGGTTGTCGATAAAGAGGTCACGTGGGATAAAACACAGGTGATTATGAGTAAAACAAATGCCTTTGGGATTATTGAATATGCCAACGAAGTATTTGTAGATGTATGTGGTTACGAAGATTATGAATTAATGGGACAGCCACACAATATAATTCGCCATCCGGATATGCCAAGGGTTATTTTTAAAGTGCTTTGGGAAAATCTTAAAAGCGGAAGAAATTTTCATGCTATTGTAAAAAATTTAGCCAAATCAGGACGTTATTACTGGGTAATTACCGATTTTGAAATTGCAAAAGACGAGAACGGTGTTATTGTAAATTATTTTGGAAGACGACAAGCGGTTCCTCAGGAGGTTATCGCGCTGCACATCGAGCCATTGTATAAAAAACTACTGCAAATTGAAGCCGCAAGCGGTATGGAATTTAGTGAGAAGTACCTTATTGGGTTTCTGGAAGAAAAGAAAAGAACTTATGTTGAATATATTAAAGAGCTAATATACGAACATGAGAAATCTCAGGCGAAGTTTGCGCAGTATGAAGTACAGGACAATGATGAAGAGGAGGAAAGAGGTTTTTTTAGGAGATTGTTTAATAGATAGAGTTATTTTTTTAGGTTTTGAATATTTGGGAAAAATCCGTTTTGAGCTTTCAAAACGGATTTTTTGAATTTAATTCGGAAGAGGGATGAATATGTATCCGTTTATGAAGTAGATGAGGACAAGGATATGTTTTTTGTATTTGGTTTTATAAAATACAAAGATTCTCTTTAAATTTGTAGGTTTCCTTTCTATCTTTGTTAAAAATTCAAAAATGCCAAGAATTCTTTCTATAGACTACGGACAAAAACGTACCGGAATTGCGGTTACCGATGAAATGCAAATTATTGCTTCAGGTTTAACCACAATCCCGACCAATACTCTGATTGATTTTCTGAAAGATTATTTTGCCAAAGAAAAAGTTGAAGCCGTCTTAATTGGAGAGCCAAAGCAAATGAATGGTCAGCCATCAGAAAGTGCTTCTATAATTAAAGGATTTGTTACTCACTTCTCAAACATCTTCCCCGATATGAAAGTGGTTCGTGTAGACGAGCGTTTTACGTCCAAAATGGCGTTTCAAACCATGATTGATAGCGGACTTAGTAAAAAGCAGCGTCAGAACAAAGGTTTAATCGATGAAATTTCGGCTACGATCATGCTTCAGGACTACCTTTCGGCAAAACGTTTTTAGATTTTTTCATACTCAGCCTTCAGACCTTTTATTTTTTAGAAAAACATAACTTTTATCATGCAATTTTAGTTTTTTTTTGCAATTATAAAAAGTACCTTTGCACTTTTAAAACAATACTGTTATGTCTAACGAAACAATACGTTCTAATAGTGAAGTAGTACTGATTGGAGCGGGAATTATGAGTGCCACTCTTGGAGTAATTTTGAAAGAATTACAACCGGATATAAAAATTGAAATTTACGAAAGATTAGATGTTGCTGCTGCCGAAAGTTCAGATGCCTGGAATAATGCAGGAACAGGACACTCAGCCTTCTGTGAACTAAATTACACTCCCGAAAAGGCTGACGGAAGTATTGATCCAAAAAAAGCAATAAGTATAGCAGAATCTTTTGAGATCTCACGCCAGTTCTGGTCTTACTTAGTAGAAGAGAAAAAGATACCCTCTCCGGATAATTTTATAAAAAGCGTTCCTCATATGAGTTTTGTATGGGGCGAAAAAAATGTGGAATATCTTAAAAAGAGATTTGAAGCATTACAGAGCAATCCGATTTTTTCTCAAATGGAATTCAGTTCTGATTTTGAGCAATTAAAAAAATGGATGCCGCTTGTGATGGAAGGCAGAGAAGCTAATGAAAAATTGGCTGCTACCCATATGGAAATAGGTACCGATGTGAATTTTGGGGCCTTAACCAGAAGCATGTTTAATTATTTAGCGACGCTTGACGGTGTTTCTTTGCATTTTAATCATGAAGTTAAAAAATTAAAACAGCGTGAAGATAAATCATGGCGTATTAAAATTACCGATCTTGCTACCGGTAATGTGAGAAAAGCTTATACCCAATTTGTATTTATTGGAGCTGGTGGAGGTTCGTTGCCATTGTTGGAAAAAGCAAATGTTCCGGAAGGAAATGGATACGGAGGTTTTCCGGTGAGCGGACAATGGTTAAAATGTACCAATCCGGAGGTAATTGCTAAACATCAGGCAAAAGTTTATGGAAAAGCAAGTGTTGGAGCGCCTCCAATGTCTGTACCACATATCGATACCCGCGTAATTGATGGTGAAAAAGCATTGCTTTTTGGTCCGTTTGCAGGGTTTTCAACTCGTTTCTTAAAAAATGGTTCTTACTTAGACTTACCATTATCTATAAAACCGAACAATTTAATCCCAATGTTGTCTGCAGGATACCACAACATCCCTCTGACAAAATATTTGATTGAGCAGGTTCGTCAGTCTCCAAAAGACAGAATGAAAGCCTTGCGCGAATATTTGCCAACAGCCCGTTCTAAAGATTGGAAATTGGAAAGAGCCGGACAACGCGTTCAGGTGATTAAAAAAGATGAAAAAGAAGGTGGAGTTTTGGAGTTTGGAACAGAAGTAATCAATACACATGACGGGAGTCTTGCCGTATTGCTGGGAGCTTCTCCCGGAGCTTCAACTGCCGTTGGTATTATGGTCGATCTGATCAGCAGATGTTTTACCAATCAGGTGAAAACACCGGAATGGCAGGCAAAGATGAAAAATATGATTCCTTCATACGGTCAGACTTTAAATGACAAACCGGAGCTTTTAGCAGAACTTAGAAAACATACATCTGAAGTTTTAAAACTAAAAAATAATTAAGCTTAGATTTTACTTTGGGAAACTAACGTACTAATTTGGGTGTAATTGAGATAAATAGCAAAAGATTGAAATGAGAAAAATCAACATTTTGAAGGGTGGAATTGTGTTATCCTTTATGTTTGCTTTGCAGATTAGTTTTGCACAAAATACCTATAATGGGAATTTTGGTATCGGGGTAGAATATCCATCGCAAAAATTAGAGGTAGCTGGTAGTGGGTTGTTTAATGGAAGAGTAATCAGTACCGTATCAGGAGATATAGGGGGTGAAATTGTAATCAATAATCCTTCAAAAGTGACTAATGGTACTGCGAGATCGTGGAGTATCTTAAATATGACTGGTGGTTATGGTAATAGTTTGCAGTTTTGGGCCTATGATTATTTAGGCTGTGCCGCTGGAGGATTATGTACCAAT
This sequence comes from Flavobacterium sp., assembly GCA_023251135.1. GTDB lineage: Bacteria > Bacteroidota > Bacteroidia > Flavobacteriales > Flavobacteriaceae > Flavobacterium. The sequence continues at coordinate 52,213 of JAHEZJ010000016.1, forward strand.
CGCTTTACTATAATGGACAACGGAAATGTAGGTATAGGGGTTTTGAATCCAAATAATAAATTAGACGTAAAAGGTGTAATTCATTCTCAGGAAGTAAAAGTTGATATGTTAGGGTGGTCGGATTTTGTATTTAAAAAAGAATATAATTTACCAACTCTTGAAGAAGTTGAGAAGCATATAGCCGAAAAAGGGCATCTGGAAAATATTCCAAGCGAAGAAGAGGTTTTGAAGAATGGAATTAATGTGGGAGAGATGAATGCAAAATTGCTTCAGAAGATTGAGGAACTTACTTTGTATATGATCGAAATGAAAAAAGAGAATCAAAGAGTTAACGATGAAAATCTTCTAATGAAAAAGAATCAGACAGCATTAGAAAAAAGAATAATTAAGCTTGAAAGAAAGTAAGATAAAAACAAATCCAGATGAATTAATCTGGATTTGTTGCTTTAAATTCCTTTGTAATCTTTAAAATCTTTTCTGCCAGATTGCTCATCCAGATCAATTGCTCAATCACCATTTGAGCTTCCTGCATCTTGGCTTGTCGCGTTTCTTTGTCCAAATCATCATCATCGGCCAGACGTTTAAAATTAACACGCTTAAGCTCTTCAAATTGCAGAGTCACATCTTCCTTGTCAAAATAAGTATCGTTTACGATTTTTTCATTTCTTAAAACGGCAATGGCATGATCCAGATTCGAAAGAATTGTTTTTATAATGTAATTAAACGATTCCGAAGCTGAAGTAGTTTGATGAGACTGAATATAAGTAGATAAAGAGGCCAGAGCCGATAAGATCGAATGGTTTAACACGACCAGTTTGTTGACCAGCGGAAGTGTTTTTTGCTTTGATTTAGGCTCCTGCATCATGCGCTGAAAGGAAGTCATCAGGTTGCCGACCTCAACAAAAGCATTTTTTCGGGACAATCGGTATGAGGTAGGAACTTCTCCTTTTTTATTGTAGAAATCGGCAATCTCTTTCAGGTAATTTCGATTTGCACGTATCGAATTTTCAATGTGTATCGGCGTATTGATAAATTCCCAGGCAGGCCATAAAAACTGATTGGCTAAAAAGGCTAAAATGGCTCCTGCAAGTGAATCCAAAATTCTAAACTGAATTACCTGAACCACATCCGGGGTTAAAATTCCATAAATAAAAACGACATACATCGTAACGAAAGTGGCACTTATTTTATAGTTAATCTGTGTAAACGAAATGCCAAGAAGCATACAAACAATAGAGAAGATGCTTAGTACAACATGATTTTGAACCAAAGAAACGATTCCGAACGCCAACAATCCACCTAAAATAGTACCGAAAATTCGATTATAGGATCGTTCTTTTGTTAAGCCGTAACCCGGACGCATGATCACGACTATGGTAAGTAAAATCCAATAGACATTCTGAAACGGAAGAAATTTTCCAATGACAAAACCAATTAAGATAGTCGTCGTCAGTCGTATCGAATGTCGGAAAATAGAAGACGAATACGATAAATTCTCAGTAAGAGTGCGCAACGGGTAGTACTGGGGAGTAAGAAACTTTTCCAGCTCTTTGTCCTTGTCTTTTAATTTATAGGACTGCATGGCAAGCGAAAAAGCACGCTGGATGATTTTAATTTTTCCAACCTGGTTTTTAGCATACTTTAGCATATTGGTTAACATCAAAACCCCTTCGGCTGCTTCTTCTTTGCCTAAGGTTTTTTCGTAATCAAAAATGGCAAATTCAAGAGCGTCCAGTTCATTCTTTAAATCATTCTTGTCTACATATACACTGATATTGTGCACATTTTTAGAAAGCTTTTTTAAAGTAGAAGCCAGTTTATAAGCCACATTCTGATAGGTTCGAAGCACTTCGGGATGTGCGGCAAATTTTTCATGCAGTTTATCGTGGTCAAAAGAAGTGTATAAGGCCAGTTCCTGAATCTCCACCAGAGTGATAAAAACAAGCAGCATTTTTCGATTCTGACTTGTGGCTCCCGAGGTATTTTGATTGCCAATAAGCATTTTTCTTAAATCCTCATGAATCAGGTTTAGTTCTACCTGAACGCTTAATTGTTTCTCGATGATGGCTTTTCTGTTGGCTTCAGGATTCCATAAATCACCTCTGAGTTTTAAATATTTGGCGGTTAGTTTTATGCCTTCGGCAATTTGAAGCTCGACATATTTATACGGTTGTACAAAATGAAATACAAGGGATACAATGAGATACAGAATTCCTCCAATAAAAATAAAACCCGAATACTCAAAAGCTTCCCAGCCTTCATGCAAATGACCAAATGATAAGGAAATCGAGAGTAAAGCAGAGAAAGAAACCAAAGTAGCACGCTGACCGTACACCGAAATCATCGAACACAGAAAAAGTAAAAAGCCTAAAAAAGGATAAAACAAAAAGGGATAAGGGTAGGCGAGATTTACTAGTAAGTTGACTCCCGAAACAATAAAGGAAGCCACAATAAGACCTTTTATTTTATGGCTTAAAGAACTCGGAACATCACTTGGGTACGTATAAAATGCGCCTAACGCAATGGTAAAACCTATTTCGAAGTGTCCAAGAAAATTTAAAATTAAGACGGGAACGACTGAAGCAATAGTTACTTTTGAGGCATTTAAAAAAGAAGTACTGTTGGTAAATTTCGAGATACGATCAAACATATATTGAGGTTTACAAACAAAGGTAAGAATTGTACGAATTAATTTGGCATAATTATGGATGAGTTTTTGGCGAGATTGCAAAAAATGATATATAATATAGCTTTCGAATTATTCATTGACTATTTTTTACTATTTTTGCCAGCTGAATTAAAGGAATTAAATTCAGTGTTTTTCAGTAGATAATACATTAAAATATTACAAATGATTTTACCAATTGTAGGATATGGTGATCCTGTTTTAAGAAAAGTGGGTGAGGCTATTACGCCGGATTATCCAAACTTAAAAGAAACAATAGCAAACATGTACGAAACCATGTACAACGCTTTAGGAGTTGGGCTTGCCGCGCCTCAGGTAGGTGTGCCTATTCGTTTGTTTGTTATTGATACGACTCCTTTTAGTGATGATGAGGATTTGCCGTTAAATGAGCAGGAAAATTTAAAAGGTTTCAAAAAAACTTTTATCAATGCTAAGATTCTGAAAGAAGAAGGCGAAGAATGGAGCTTTAACGAAGGCTGTCTGAGTATTCCGGATGTTCGCGAAGACGTTTACAGAAAACCAACCGTTACAATTGAATATTGTGAGGAAGATTTTGTAATGAAAACCGAAGTTTTTGATGGTTTAATTGCAAGAGTTATTCAGCATGAATACGACCATATTGAAGGAGTTCTGTTTACAGATAAAATTTCGTCTTTGAAGAAACGTCTGATCCAGAAAAAATTAAAAAACATTACAGAAGGTAAAACATTTCAGGAGTACAGAATGAAATTTTTTGCTGCAAAAAAAGGAAGATAGTATTCTAAAGTATGAATTTAGAATCAAAGAAATATAATAAATCAAATTCTTAATACTAATTTTAATAAACATGAATTTAGAGAAAATTTTAGCCATTTCTGGGAAACCAGGTTTATATGTATTGAAAGTACAAACCCGTACTGGTTTTGTGGCAGAATCATTAACAGATGGAAAAAAAATCACAGTAAACTTAAAAAGTAATGTAAGTTTATTATCAGAGATTTCAATTTATACTTACGAAGGCGAAAAACCATTAACAGAAGTAATGCAACGTATTGCTACTAAAGAAAATAAAGGGCAAGCCATTTCACATAAAGAAGACAATGCTACATTAGCGGCTTATTTTAAAGAAATTTTACCTGAATACGACGAAGAAAGAGTGTATCCTTCTGATATTAAAAAAGTATTAAACTGGTACAATACACTTCAGGCTAAAGGTTTGGTAACTGATTTGGCTCCTGCTGCGGTTGAAGCCGTTGAAGAAGCTCCTGCTGTTGAAGAAAAACCAAAAAAAGCAGCTGCTCCTAAAAAAGCAAAAGCTAAAAAAGAAGAATAGTAGTTTACAACATTCTTTAAAGGTACTAAGGCACTAAGTTTCTAAGTCGCTAAGTTTATTTTAGATTGTTAAAAAAGGATTAGGCTCAGAGTCTTAGAACCTCAAAATCTTAGAACCTCAGAACCTAAATACCTAAAAATATATTAATCCTGTTAAGATGTTTTCTTGACAGGATTTTTTACTTTTACAAACAACCGTCGCAACCTCGATAAAACTTCAAAAATGAGCAAAGAACTTCAACTAAAAGCCTTCGAAAGATTACTAATTATCATGGATGAACTTCGTGAGCAGTGTCCGTGGGATAAAAAGCAAACCTTGCAAACGCTCAGACATCTTACTATTGAAGAAACCTATGAATTAGGAGATGCCATTTTAGACAATGATTTGAATGAGGTGAAAAAAGAATTAGGTGATTTGCTGCTGCATATTGTTTTTTATGCAAAAATAGGCTCAGAAACCAATGATTTTGATATGGCAGATGTGTGTAACGAGATTTGCGATAAACTCATTCATCGTCATCCGCATATCTACAGCGATACCAAAGTAAAAGACGAAGAAGAAGTAAAGCAAAACTGGGAAAAGCTAAAACTAAAAGAAGGTAAAAAATCAGTTCTGGAAGGCGTTCCAAGAAGTTTACCGGCATTGGTTAAAGCCAGTCGAATTCAGGACAAAGTAAAAGGAGTTGGTTTTGACTGGGAAGAACCGCATCAGGTTTGGGATAAAGTGCAGGAAGAACTCGAAGAATTGCAAATTGAAGTAAAAGCCGGAGACCAGGACAAAATAGAGGCCGAATTTGGTGATGTACTATTCTCCATGATCAATTATGCCCGATTTTTAAATATAAATCCTGAAGATGCTTTGGAGCGCACCAACAAAAAGTTTATCAAACGCTTTCAATACCTCGAAAGTAAAGCGGGCGAATTGGGGAAACCTTTAATGGACATGACTTTGGCCGAAATGGACGTTTTTTGGAATGAAGCTAAAAAACTGTAATTACTCCGCCAGTCTTTTTAAAGCTTTGATGTCCTGAAGTTTAATCTTTTTACCGGTAAGTTCAATTAATTTCAGCTTGTTAAAATCAGACAATAGACGGATACAGCTTTCTGTGGCTGTACCAATAATACCGGCCAGTTCTTCTCTTGTGAGCTGAACTTTAAGGGTTTTATCCGGGTTTTCACCAAAATCGTCGTGCAATTGCAGTAAAGTTTCTGCCAAACGTTGTTTTACCGTTTTCTGAACCAATGCAATTTTATCGTTTTCAGATTCTTTTAAATCTTCACAAATCGACTGCATCAAATTCATAGAAAACTGATTGTTGTTATTAAAAAAGTGAAGAATTTCAGCTTTCGGAATAAAACATACCTCCATATCAGCAACCGCTTTGGCCGATAAGTTGGCTGGTTCATTGCTAATCATAGAACGCTGACCTAAAAGTTCTCCTGATTTTACCAGTTTTACAATTTGATCTTTTCCGTTAGCACTTAATTTAGAGAGTTTTCCAACCCCGTCTTTTACACAAAAAACGCCATTAGTAACTTCGCCTTCCTCAAAAAGAGCATCTCCTTTTTTAATCGTATAGGTCGTCTTGCTATTGGCCAGCTTCACAACTTCATCTTTATTAAGCGCTTTTAGAGAAGAAAGCTGTCTTACGATACATTGGTCACATTTATTCATAGCAAAAGGATTTGCTGCAAAATTAACCAATATTCGCTTTCGCAGCTAGTGTTCGGACAGAAAAAACACATAAAAAATCGGATGTCGTTATTTGGCAGATTTATTTTATTAAATTAGAAACTGATTTCCGGGCAATATGATAAATGTCATATTAAAAGTCACCTCTTATTCTGAATATTTGTAGTATCAAAAAAAAACAAATTATGAGTGAGCAAAGTTGTTTTCATTGTGGTCTTACGATTCCTAAAAATGAAGAGATCAATTTTGATGAAAAAAAGTTTTGTTGTGCCGGTTGTAAAACCGTCTACGAAATTTTTAGTCTTCATGATTTAACCTGTTACTACGATTTTGAAAAGTCCCCGGGTGCAACTCCACAGGACATAAAAGGGAAGTATGACTTTTTAGACAATGAAGCTATCCTTTCAAAAGTACTGGAATTTCAGGAAGGTAATACTGCAATTGCTTCTTTGAATATTCCATACATTCATTGCAGTTCTTGTATCTGGATTCTCGAAAATCTAAACAGAATTCAGCCCGGAATAAGCCTCTCTCAGGTGAACTTTCCCGAAAAAAGAGTCCGAATTACATTTAATTCTGATACGGTTTCTTTAAAAACTATAGTTTATATGCTCAGCTCCATAGGCTATGAACCCTATATAAGCTTAGAAAATTACGAGTCCGGGAAAAATAATGTTGACAGAAGTCTGACCTATAAATTAGGTGTTGCCTTTTTTTGTTTTGGAAACATCATGTTGCTTTCATTTCCGGAATACTTCGAAATAAAGGAATTTTGGCTGGACAATTATAAACCCTTTTTCAGAATCCTGATTTTTATACTCGCGCTGCCCAGCTTTTTATATTCGGCAAGCGGTTATTATGTTTCTGCTTACAAGAGTATCAAATCGGGGATGTTGAATATTGACATTCCAATTGCCTTGGGAATTATCGTAATGTTTGTTCGCAGTACTTTTGATATTGTAATGAATTACGGATCTGGTTTTTTTGACAGCTTAACCGGTTTGGTTTTCTTCATGCTGTTAGGAAAGATGTTTCAGATCAAAACCTATAGTTTTTTAAGTTTCGAAAGAGATTTTAAATCTTATTTCCCAATTGCAGTCACAAGAATCAATCCGGACACCTCTGAAGAAAGTGTTCCTGTTTATGATGTTTTAAAAGGAAACAGATTGCTCATTCGAAATCAGGAGCTTATTCCGGTTGACGGAATTCTGATTAGCGAAAAAGCAGAGATTGACTATAGTTTTGTAACGGGAGAAGCAGTTCCGATTACTAAAAAGTCAGGCGATAAAGTTTTTGCCGGAGGAAAACACATTGGTAAAGTGATCGAAATGGAAGTATTGCATTCGGTATCTCAAAGTTATCTGACGCAGTTGTGGAGTAATGAAATTTTCCAGAAAAAGGTACTTCAAAAACACAAAACCATCACAGATACGATAAGTCGTTATTTTACTCCTTTATTATTATTAATTGCTTTTGCAGGTTTTGGATATTGGATTTCGATTGATGCCAATACGGCTTTTAATGTTTTTACCGCTGTTTTAATTGTGGCTTGTCCGTGTGCATTAGCCCTTACGGCACCGTTTACCTTTGGTAACATATTGCGAATCATGGGCAAACAAAAAATGTATTTGAAGAATGCTTTGGTTATCGAGCAACTCGCCAAAGTAGACACCATTGTTTTTGATAAAACCGGTACCCTTACCACCAATAAGAAATCGAATATTGTGTATGAGGGCAATCCTCTTTCGGAAGAAAATTACAGATTGATTAAAAATGTGCTTCGTGCTTCGAATCACCCTTTGAGCCGAATGTTATATGATTTTCTGCCGGAAGCAGCCAAAATTAAAATTGATGATTTTCAGGAAATTACGGGTAAAGGAATTCAGGCAACCGCAGAAAATACCATCTTAAAAATTGGATCGGGAACCTTTGTTGATAGCCCTGGTACGGAATCTTCTGAAATTGAAAAAACAAGTCTCCACATCAGAATCAATGACACTTATTATGGAAAATTTACATTCCAGAATCAATATAGGGATGGTTTAGAAGCGCTTTTTTCGGCATTGAGTCAGGAATATCAAATAAAAGTGCTTTCCGGAGATAATGACGGAGAGCGTGCGACTCTCGAAACCATTCTGCCCAAACATACCGAGCTGATCTTTAATCAAAAGCCGGAGCAGAAGTTGGAGTTTATCAAAAAACTGCAGGAGGATGGCCATAATGTTATGATGGTTGGCGACGGTTTAAACGATGCCGGTGCTTTGGCACAAAGTAATGTAGGAATTTCGATCTCTGAGAATGTCAATGTTTTTTCACCTGCCTGCGATGCAATTTTAGATGCAAGCGAGTTTTCAAGACTGAACTACTTTTTAAAATTATCGCACAAATCGATTGCGATTATTAAGATGAGTTTTGTTTTGTCGCTGCTGTATAATGTTGTAGGACTTTTTTTCGCAATTACAGGGGATTTACTGCCTTTGGTGGCCGCTATTATTATGCCTTTGAGCACAATTACGATCGTAAGTTTTGTGACTTTGATGTCTAACTACTTCAGTAGTAGTAATTTAAAATAATTATAAATAATTCAATTGTTATTTTTTTATAAATTTAACATTTAGACTTAGTCAATGATAATTATCATATTTTACCTGCCAATAACCCAGTAATTTTGTTAATATAAACTTAAGGTATGAGTGTTATCTATCTATTAATTACAGTAAGTATTTTCGTAGCAATCGGGTTCTTCATTGCTTTTATTCTAGCTGTCAAATCAGGACAGTATGATGACGATTATACACCTTCAGTCAGAATGCTTTTTGATGATGAGACTAAAATTGCCCCAGAGAAGAACAATTTACCAATAAAAGAAAAACAAGTATAATTATGGAAATGGAACAGTTTTATTACGACAACAAAATTGTTAAAAAATTCATTTACGCCACTATCTTATTTGGGGTAGTGGGGATGTTAGTGGGGCTTACCTTAGCGGTAATGTACCTTTTTCCCAACATTACAGATGGGATCTCCTGGCTTAGTTATGGTCGATTACGACCTTTACACACCAATGCGGTTATTTTTGCCTTCGTTGGAAATGCCTTTTTTGCCGGAATGTATTATTCCTTGCAACGTTTGTTAAAAGCCAGAATGTTCAGTGACTTTTTGAGTAATTTGCATTTTTGGGGTTGGCAGCTTATTATTGTGGCAGCGGCTATTACATTGCCCTTAGGGTATACTTCTTCAAAGGAGTATGCGGAGCTGGAATGGCCAATTGATATTGCCATTGCGCTTATCTGGGTCGTAATGGGAATCAATATGATTGGAACCATGCTGCGTCGTAGAGAACGTCATTTGTATGTAGCCATTTGGTTTTATCTGGCAACATTTGTTACCGTTGCGGTGCTGCACATTTTTAATAATATCGAGATTCCGGTTTCGGCTTTAAAAAGTTACTCGGTTTACGCAGGGGTTCAGGACGCTTTAGTACAATGGTGGTATGGCCACAATGCGGTTGCATTTTTTCTTACTACACCCTTTTTAGGATTAATGTATTACTTCGTTCCAAAAGTAGCCAATCGTCCGGTATACTCTTATAGATTATCAATTATACATTTCTGGTCCCTGATCTTTATTTACATCTGGGCTGGTCCGCACCACTTATTGTATTCTGCTTTACCAAACTGGGCTCAGAATTTAGGAGTTGCATTTTCAGTAATGCTTATAGCACCATCTTGGGGAGGTATGATCAACGGACTTTTAACTTTAAGAGGAGCGTGGGATAAAGTTCGTGAAGAACCGGTTTTGAAATTCTTTGTAGTAGCGATTACAGGTTACGGAATGGCCACTTTTGAAGGACCGATGCTTTCGCTTAAAAATGTAAATGCTATCGCGCATTATACTGACTGGATCGTTGCACACGTGCACGTAGGAGCTTTAGCCTGGAATGGTTTCATGTCATTCGGTATTATTTACTGGCTGATTCCCCGTATGACTAAATCGGAGTTGTTTTCTAAAAAATTAGCCAACTTTCATTTCTGGATAGGAACCTTAGGAATCATTGTTTATACCATTCCGTTGTATGTAGCAGGTTTTCAACAAGCGTCCATGTGGAAACAATTTAATCCTGATGGAACTTTAGTTTATGGTAACTTCCTTGAAACCGTTACTGCTATTATGCCAATGTACTGGATGAGAGCCATTGGAGGTAGTTTGTATTTAATAGGAATGCTGACCTTGGTTTACAATATTATTATGACCGTAAAAGCGGGTAATACGATTGAAGATGAATTGGCACAAGCTCCGGCTTTACAAAGAATCAGCAGTGGAAGACTTAATGGAGAGAAATTCCATACCTGGTTGGAGAGAAAACCAATTCAGTTAACCATTTTGGCAACAATTGCTATTTTAATTGGAGGTATCATTCAAATTGTACCTACGATTATGGTTAAATCTAATATTCCGACCATCTCTAGTGTTAAACCATACACCCCTTTAGAATTGGAAGGACGTGATTTGTATATCAGAGAAGGTTGTGTGGGATGTCATTCACAATCCGTTCGTCCGTTCAGAAGTGAAGTAGAGCGTTACGGACCGCAATCAAAAGCAGGAGAGTTTGTATACGATCATCCATTTTTATGGGGATCAAAACGTACAGGTCCCGATTTGTTAAGAGTAGGTGGGAAATACAATGACAACTGGCATTTTAACCATATGTGGAATCCGCAAAGTACTTCAGCAGGTTCAATCATGCCGGGTTACAAATGGCTGTTTGACAATGAAGCGATGGACATTTCGCTGACGCAGAAGAAAATGAAAGCTATGGTGTCACTTGGAGTTCCTTATACCGAAGCAGAAATTGCAAATGCGCCTAAAACATTGAAGGCACAGGCGATGAAAATTGAAAAAAGCCTGGAGAATGATCCTGATTATGTAAAAAGTTATGAGGACAGTAAGAAAAAAGCAATTGCAAAAGGCGAAAAATTCGTTCCGATGAATGAGAGAGAAATTGTGGCTTTAATTGCTTACATACAAAGACTTGGAACGGATATTAAAGTAAAGCAACCTTCTAAATAACAGCATTATGTTTGAGCAAATAAAACACAATATGGAGAACATTTCGGGTATAGAGATTTACCCGATACTTTCTCTGTTGATATTCTTTTTCTTCTTTGTAGGCCTGGGAATTTGGGTGTTTTCCTATAAGAAAGAAAAAATTGAAGAAATGAGTGCGATACCTTTGAATGAAGGGCTTATTATAATTTCAAAAGATAAATAAAAATGAAAAGATTTTTCCCAGTATATGTAAGAGTGCCATTGATTTTCTTCATTGTCTTTGCTTTGATGGAGTACTTTATAGATTCGGGCGACAAACCAGCTTTTATCAAGTATCCGATGGTTTCTGTTTTTCTGCTTGTTTTTCTCTTTATTTTGATTGCCATCGAAATAACGCTGAGCGCTGTTAATAGGGTCATGTACCAATTGATGTCGCCTGAAGAAAAAGCAAAACTAGAACATGAAAAGAGTTTAAGCCTCACAGAAAGTACCTGGTACAAAGAGCTGATGCATAAACTTACCAAAACAGAACCCATTGAAAAAGAAGGCGACTTGTTGATGGATCATGATTATGACGGTATTAAAGAGTTGGATAATAACTTACCGCCTTGGTGGGTGTACCTGTTTTATATCTGTATTGCCTTTGGTGTAATCTATGTAGCACGTTACGATGTTTTTGGTGCTGATGATCAGGAAATGGAGCTGAAAAAAGAAATGGCTCAGGCCAAAATAGATGTAGAAGAATACCTCAAAACAGCTCCAGATTTGATGGACGAAAAAACAGTGGTATTGTTAACAGATGAAGCAAGTTTAGCTGCTGGTAAAGAAATCTTTATGACCAATTGTGCAGCTTGCCACAGAGCAGACGGTGGAGGACAAATTGGCCCCAACCTGACCGACGACCACTGGATTTTAGGAGGTGGTATTAAAGAAATTTTCCACACCATTACCAATGGAGGACGTGACGGAAAAGGAATGGTTTCCTGGAAAACCAACGGTATGAAACCCAAAGAAATTCAAAAAGTAGCAAGTTACATCTTGTCTTTACAAGGCAGTAACCCTAAAGATCCAAAAGAACCGGAAGGTGAGGTTTGGGTAGATAAAAGTGCTCCTAAAAAAGGCGATACAGCAGAAAAAACAAAAGATAGTACAGAAGTTAAAAAATAATACCATGTCAAATTTACCAGACGAAGCTTTTAGAGATACCATTGGAACTATTGATGAGGGCGGCAAGAGAAAATTTATTTTTCCTAAAAAACCGTCTGGTAAATTTTACGAATACCGGAAAATAGTCAGTTATATATTGCTGGCCATTTTAATTGCGAATCCGTTTATCAAAATAAATGGAAACCAATTCATGATGTTCAATGTCATCGAACGACGTTTTAATATTTTCGGATTTCCATTTTGGCCTCAGGATTTTTATCTCTTTGTGATCTCAATGCTCGTAGGTATTGTATTCATCATCTTGTTTACAGTGGTTTTTGGAAGAATATTTTGCGGATGGATTTGTCCGCAGACCATTTTTCTGGAGATGGTTTTCAGGCGAATTGAATATTGGATCGATGGAGACCGCGGTGCACAAATGCGATTGGCAAAACAGGAATGGAACGCCGAGAAAATTCGAAAAAGAGGAATCAAATGGACCATCTTTTTTCTGATTTCTTTTGGAATTGCCAATGTGTTTTTGGCCTATCTCGTTGGTAGCGATGAACTTTTTTTAATGGTTGAACAAGGACCAATTCAGCAGGCCAGTAACTTTATAGCATTGCTTATTTTTACAGGAGTCTTCTATTTTGTATTTGTTTGGTTTCGGGAGCAGGTTTGTATCATTGCTTGTCCGTATGGGCGCTTGCAAGGAGTGCTTCTGGATAATAAATCGATCAATGTGGCGTATGATTTTGTACGTGGAGAGAAGGAGGAAGGCCGTGCTAAATTCAATAAAAAAGAAGACAGAGCCTTAACCGGAAAAGGAGATTGCATCGACTGTCACCAATGTGTACACGTTTGCCCGATGGGTATTGACATTAGAAACGGAACTCAGCTGGAATGTACCAACTGTACAGCCTGTATCGATGAATGTGACACTATCATGGAAAACGTAGGTTTACCTAAAGGACTGATTCGTTACGCATCTGAAGATGAAATCGAGAAAAAAGCACCTTTTAAATTCACCACAAGAATGAAAGGTTATACCGCCGTTTTATTCATCTTGCTGAGTGTGTTTGTCGGAATGCTGTTTTTAAGAACCGATCTGCAGGCTGTTATTCTGCGTTTACCGGGACAGTTGTTTCAGCATAAAGGAGACAAAATCAGTAATGTGTATACCTATAAAATTGTCAATAAAACAGTAAAAGATTATAACGATATTCATTTTGAGCTCATCGATCAGAAAGGGGAGATTAAAAAGGTTGGAAAAACACATTTTAAAGTAGCTAAAGAAGGCATTTCGCAAGGAACATTATTTATAGAAATAGATGAAGTGCTTTTGGAAAGTGATAAAACAAAAGTGAAAATTGGGGTTTACAATGGCAAAGAATTGCTGGAAACCACCACCACTAACTTTTTAGGACCGCGAAGTTTTAATTAAAAAATACGATTATGAAAATAAATTGGGGAACCGGGATTGTCATTGCATTTGCATTGTTTATGACTTTTATTTTATATTTTGTTTTTGAAGTACAATCCAACAGTAAATACGACAACGATTTGGTTGTAGAAGAGTATTACAAACACGATTCACATTTTCAGGAAGAAATGGCACGTGTTCAGAATGCTCAGGATTTACAGCAAAAACCGTCAATTGTCTATCACAAAGATGGAGTTGAAATTGTCTTTCCTGCCACTTTTGAAAATGATAAAGTCAAAGGGAACATCTTATTGTACCGCCCGTCAAATAAAAAGTTTGATTTTAATACCCGAATTGCTTTAACCAACTCAGCCTTGTTGATTCCAAAAAACAAACTGGTAAAAGGACGTTGGGACGTTAACATGGAATGGCAGTACGATGGTAAAAAATACCTGTCAAAAGAGGTAATCTATGTAAACTAATAGTATATAATGACTTGTCAAAAGAAGAGTTTTTCAATTGACAAGTCATTGTTTTTTAATCCTTATTGAAGGATGTAATCTGTAGTAAAAAAAATAAAAAAAATGTTGTACTCCGCTTTCATATTTGGATTAATCAGCAGCTTACACTGTATCGGAATGTGTGGTCCAATTGCAATGATGTTGCCTGTAGACCGTCAGAATGAAGCCAAAAAGGTAACTCAGATGATTACCTATCATTTAGGACGATTAACCGCTTACGCCACCATCGGACTGATTTTTGGATTGTTGGGAAGAGGATTCTTTTTGGCCGGACTTCAGCAAAAAATGTCCATTTTTATTGGCCTGGCAATGATAGTCGTTGTTTTGGTTCCGGAGAAAGTCTTCTCCAAATACAACTTTTCGAAACCAGTTTATAAAGTAATCTCCAGGATAAAATCGAGCTTGGGCAATCAATTTAAAGACCGTAGCTATAAATCTCTTTTTACGATAGGGTTGTTGAATGGCTTTCTGCCTTGCGGAATGGTTTATGTAGCCTTGTTTGGAGCTATTGCCATGCAAAGCGCCAGTTTGGGAGTGCTGTACATGCTGCTGTTTGGATTGGGCACTGTACCGCTTATGACCCTTGTAGTATATGTAAATTCGTTGATCAAACTTCCCTTTAGAAATAAAATACAAAAAGCAATCCCTTATGTTGCTGTGGTCATTGGTGTTTTATTTATCCTTAGAGGTCTAGGCTTAGGGATTCCTTATATTTCCCCATCTAATATGAGTTTGTTTGTTCAGTCGACTCCTAACTGTCATTAAACAGTCATTGAGAATAGGTTTGTTTCGGGAGATTTTCTTTTTAAGTGCAAATCAAAAGCCATACAGATATTACGAACAAAAGGTCGGCCAGCTTCGGTAATGCTAATTTTATCTTCTTCAATTATAAGTAATGCGTCGCTTTCCATTTCTTTTAAATCCGATAAAACAGTTGGGATTTCTTTAAAATATAAAGAGGCATCAGCCCATGAAGTTTCAAATTCACAGGTTAAATTTAAAATGTGTTTTCGAATTATTAAATCTTCATCATCCAGAATGTGACCTTTTACAACCGGTAATTTACCGCATTCCAACAATTGATAATACTCTTCCAGAGTTTTGGTGTTTTGAGCAAAGCTATACCAGCTGTCGCTAATAGACGAAACACCCAGACCTATCATCAACTGTGTTTTTGAAGCACTGTAGCCCATAAAATTGCGATGTAATTCTTTATTTTGAGCTGCTTTGTACAAACTATCCGTTGCAAAAGCAAAATGATCCATACCAATTTCATGATAACCATTTTGAGCAAGCAATTGTTTACCCACCTCATATAGTTTTCTTTTTTCGGCATCCTTTGGAATATTTTCATCATTAAATCCACGTTGACCATTTCCTTTGATCCAGGGCACATGCGCATAACTGTAAAAAGCCAGACGATCCGGTTTTAATGAGTTTGTTTTCTCCACCGTATCAATAATATTTTCGACAGTCTGAAAGGGAAGGCCAAATATAATGTCGTGGCCAATAGAAGTATACCCTATCTCTTTTGCCCACAAGGTAACTTTGGCAACATTGTGAAAAGGCTGAATGCGATGAATCGCCTTTTGAACTTTCGCTGCATAATCCTGAACGCCAAAACTAACCCTGCGAAAACCTAAATCGTATAATTTTTTAAGCTGTTCGTAGGTGGTATTGTTAGGATGGCCTTCAAAACTAAACTCATGATTTTCGGCTTTTTGAGCACTATTGAAAATACCATTAATGAGTTGTTCCAGGTTGTTTTTGGAGAAAAAGGTCGGAGTTCCTCCTCCTAAGTGAATCTCTTTTATAATTGGCTTCTCCGGAAGTAAAGTACAGTAAAGGCTCCATTCTTTTAAAAGCGCTTTAATATAAGTTTCTTCCACAGCGTGATTTTTTGTAATTCGTTTGTTGCACCCGCAAAAAGTGCACAAGCTTTCACAAAAGGGTAAGTGAATGTATAAACTGATTCCGTTTTGTGAATTGCTTTCTGCAAAAGCCCTTTGTAATGATGTCACCCATTTTTGCTCGTTAAAATTACTTTCATTCCAATAAGGAACGGTTGGATAACTGGTATAACGCGGACCGGGAACATTGTATTTCTGTGTCAGTGAAATTTTCATAAAAAAGGATTTTTGGATACTCAAAATTAGAATACCGACACCAAAAATAAAATGACAAATATCATATATAAAAAAAGAGACCCATTTTGAGCTACAGTAAGAACACAAGTATAAAAAGTAACACAAATTGCACGGATTGTCACCAATTTGTTTGTGGAATTCATTTCACAAACAAGGTTAACGTATTAAAATTTGTGCAAATTCGTGGAATTTGTGTTCAGACTGTAGCCCATTTTGAGCCTCTTTTAGTGAATTAATTAACTAACATTAAATAGAATCCTGAATGATTTTAAGCCATTTTTTGGCAAACATATGATCCTGATAAGCGCTTATTTGTTTGATGCGGTCATCGTCGAAATCATAGAATGCAATTGTAATTTTTTTAGAAGTTTCTCTGTCCAGAAATTCAAAATCAATTTTTAATATAGTGTCTGAGTTTCCGTCAGTGGTCAGTACTAGTTTACAGGAAGAGACACTTCTTAGGTCAACATAAGTTGATTCTTCCTGATTTGGATTGAAGTTCATCAGGATAAATTTTCTGTTTTTCTGATCGATCGTCAGCGTTTTATTGCTTTGAGATTCTGTCAGATCAAAGTCTTCCGGATGAGTTGGATTGAATTTCTTTTTTATGTTTAAGATTTTTGTTTTGCTTGCAGCGCTTGATCTGGCTGAAAAATAAATAGGAATGGCTACTATGATGGCGATCACAATACCAATTATGGTTACACTCGTTTCCATTTTTGATGTAAAATTTGATAAATTAGTATGAAATAATAAACTGTTTTCGGGATGAAAACGGCTTATAGATTTGGAAAAGAAAAGTCTTCTCCGCTAGAATTTCATAAAGTAATCTACCAGAAAAAATGGAAGGGATAGAGCATTAAAAGAACCTTTTTGCTCTGGGTGTTGAATTGACTGGCAAAGTTTGAGACTGTATGTGCAGCCTGATGTTGTGGAATAACGACCAATATAGAGTCAAACCACTTAAGTAAGGCGGGATGATTGGTTTTGATATTTCCTACCAGATTATAACCCGCTTGTGGCTGTATAAAAGCCAAAGAATCGGTATAGTCAATAGAAAACGTAGTATCCGCCTTTTTGCTTTCCGTTTTTTCAATAGCAGCTTCGTTTGCCTGAGCAGCAAAAAATGCGATGATCAAAAGTGATGCAAATATAATGGCCTTACGAATCCAATTCATGGTCGCGAATTTAACTCTTAAAAGACAATTAAATAAATTTTAAAGGATTAATTAACTTTAAAAAAGGACTAATTATTTTATCCTCAACATTTAATTGGTGCAGTTGAGGATAAAACAAAGTTATTGTTGCATTTTGAAATAATAATCAGCTGAGTGTTTTCCGCTTCCGTAGAATAAAAAGAATACACAAACCAGCAAAACTACAATAGCAAGAATTAAGCTTTCGGAATGCATGTGTCCCATAAAATTAATCAGAATGGCCCCAAAAAGGATGGGCAATTGAGCAGCTATTGCCCAACGGGTGAGTAACCCAAAAACAATCATGATACCACCAATCATATGGGCTGGTGCTATATAATGTAATAAAAACATTCCACCACCAAACTTGTCAATGGGAGAAATTAAATCATGCAGATATTGAACATTCGTTACAAATGAAACTCCTTTCATAAATAAAAAAATCCCCAATACAATACGTACTAAATCTACAGGTAAATAAGTGTGCGAATTCGCCCATTTATTTAAACTTTTTACATTTTCCATGATACTACGTGATTAAAAATTACCCACTAAAGTTACTGATTTTTAATGATATATTTATTTTTAAGTAACTGAAAATAAGTTTTTTACTTTTAATTTAACGTATTTATAAGAATGATTGAAAATCTAAACCTGTATCACACCCAAATTGAATGGTTTTTGAATCGGAGCGTGGTTGGCCGCTTCAATTCCCATAGAAATCCAGGTACGGGTGTCTAAAGGGTCAATGATAGCATCGGTCCACAATCTTGAAGCCGCATAATACGGAGAAGTTTGTGCGTCGTAACGCGCTTTTATTTTATTAAACAATTCCGTCTCTTTTTCTTCGTCTACGATTTCTCCTTTTGCTTTTAGTGAAGAAGCTTCGATTTGAGCAAGCACTTTTGCAGCCTGAGTTCCACCCATAACAGCAAGTTCTGCACTTGGCCAGGCAAAAATTAATCTCGGATCATAGGCTTTCCCACACATTGCGTAGTTTCCGGCTCCGTAAGAGTTTCCAACAATAACGGTAAATTTAGGAACAACCGAATTGCTCACCGCATTCACCATTTTAGCACCGTCTTTGATGATTCCGCCATGTTCTGACTTTGATCCCACCATAAAACCGGTAACATCCTGTAAAAAAACTAAAGGTATTTTCTTCTGATTGCAATTGGCAATAAAACGAGTGGCTTTATCAGCGCTATCCGAATAAATTACGCCTCCAAACTGCATTTCTCCTTTTTTCGTTTTCACTACTTTTCTCTGGTTGGCTACAATCCCAACAGCCCAACCGTCAATTCTGGCATATCCCGTGATCAGCGACTGACCGTAACCTTCTTTGTAGGCTTCAAATTCTGAATTGTCAACCAAACGATTGATGATCTCCATCATATCGTATTGCTCGTTTCTTGCTTTTGGCAAAATTCCGTAGATATCTTTAGGTTCCAAGGCAGGTTTTTCGGCTTTGATGCGGCTGTAACCGGCCTTGTCAAAATCACCAATTTTGTCTACGATGTTTTTTATTTTTTCAAGGGCATCTTTATCGTCTTTGGCTTTGTAATCGGTAACACCTGAGATTTCGCAGTGTGTTGTGGCGCCACCTAAAGTTTCATTGTCGATGGTTTCTCCAATTGCAGCTTTAACCAAATAACTTCCTGCAAGGAAAATACTTCCGGTTTTGTCCACAATTAAAGCCTCGTCACTCATGATAGGCAGGTAGGCACCTCCGGCAACACAGCTTCCCATTACGGCAGCAATTTGGGTGATTCCCATGCTGCTCATTTGGGCATTGTTTCTGAAAATTCTTCCGAAGTGTTCTTTATCAGGGAAAATTTCATCCTGAAGCGGTAAATAAACACCGGCACTGTCTACTAAATAAATGATGGGTAATCTGTTTTCCATAGCAATTTCCTGTGCACGCAGGTTTTTCTTTCCGGTAATAGGAAACCAGGCACCGGCTTTTACAGTAGCATCATTGGCTACCACAATGCATTGTTTTCCTCTGATGTATCCTATTTTAATGACAACTCCTCCAGACGGACAGCCGCCATGTTCCGCATACATTCCTTCTCCAACGAAACCTCCAATCTCAATGCTTTTCGAATTTTCATCCAGCAGGTAGTCAATACGTTCACGTGCGGTCATTTTACCTTCGGCATGTAGCTTTTCAATGCGTTTTTCGCCTCCGCCCAATTTTACTTTGGCAAATTTGTGTTTTAATTCAGAAAGTAGTAATTTATTGTGATCTTCGTTTTTATTGAAGTTTAAATCCATAATATTTTAATGTTTTAACAAAATAGTGTTGGCTAATTTACAAAATCAATTGAAACCCACATAATAAATATCATGTGGATATGAAATAAAATTGAGGTGCTGCTCTTCCGGAATTAAATGCCTTTTTAGAAGAAATAAAGGGTGTATTTATGAAGTGTGCATAAAAAAACCAGAAGCTGCCTTCTGGTTTTTTAGGGTATATTGTTTGGTTTATTTTTTAGAATCGCCAACCATTCGTTTTAGAATCGCCCATTGTTTTAAAGCGTCACGAGCTTCTACAGCAGGATAGCCTAACATGGTTTTTCCGGCAGCAACATCACAGATCACTCCTGAACCTGCTCCAACTACTGCACCATCGCCAATAGTGGTGTGGTCTTTTATTGAAGCACTTCCTCCAATGATAACACCGTTTCCTAAAGTTACAGAACCGGCAAGACCACTGTTTCCGGCCATGATACAAAATTTACCTAATTTACTATTATGTCCGATTTGTACTAAGTTGTCAATTTTACAGCCGTCTCCCACAATAGTCGAGCTGAATTTTCCACGGTCTACGCAGGTATTGGCACCAATCTCAACGCAGTTTCCAATAATTACATTTCCAATTTGCGGAATTTTTACCAGTCCTTTTTCATTGCAGGGACGGAATCCAAAACCGTCTGCACCAATTGTTGCATTCGGATGAATGATGCAATCGTTACCAATATGACAACGCTCACGTACCACTGTCCCTGACCAGATAATAGTGTTTTTTCCAACAGTCGATTCGTCAAGAATGGTCACATTTGGATAAATAGTGGCATGAGCACCAATGGTTACTTTTGGGCCAATGTAGCAGCCGGCGCCAATTTTTGCGCCTTCACCAATAATGGCGGTTTCATCGACAGTAGCGGTTTTGTGAATATTAGTGTGAAATATTGGGGTAGGTGGGGCAAAAAGGGCTAAAATTTGTGACATGGCTAAATCGGCATTCTTTACTTTGATGAAGGCACGATTTTCCCCTGGCTCTATTGAAATATCTTCGTTAACTACTGCAATCGATGCATTTGAAGTTGACCAGTATTTTTCATATTTTTTGTTTCCTATAAACGAAATTTCTGAAGTTGTCGCTTTTTCTAGTTGCTCTGTGGCTGTAATGCTTTGCGAAGTAGTGCCGTAGATTACGCCATTGATTACTTCGTTAATTTCTTGAATTGAATAGGATTTCATTTAATGAATGTAATAGATTATAGGGTTAATTTTTCCCAAATAAAATCAATTAGATTTTAATTACCTAATATTATTTTTGGGTTTATTGAAATATGTTTAAAATAATAGCTTAAATATTACAATATTAACATTTTAACAGACGATCTGTTAATGGTCTTTTAGTTTGTGTTAAGGTAGTGCTGCTGGTTTTTTGATACGAATGTAGAGGGATTCGATTTGAATTTGGAACTTAAAAATAATAGTAAATTATTGGTAAGTAGTGGTTTACAAATATAATATAAATCTTTTAAAAAAAATGCATGGGGTAAAAAAAAATCGATTCGCTTTGTTGAAAGGAATCGATTTTTATTTTTTTTAATCTTTTATTTTAGAAAGAGAAATGGCGTTAATGCAATAGCGCAAACCGCTGGGTTCCGGACCATCAGGAAAGACGTGCCCTAAATGTGCATCACAGGTATTACAGACTACTTCAACGCGGATCATTCCGTACGATTTGTCGGCATGGTATCCAATAGCATTTTCTTTTAAAGGTTGTGTAAAGGAGGGCCAGCCTGTTCCGGATTCGAATTTCTCGGAAGCATCAAAAAGCAAAGTTCCGCAGCATTTACACTCATAGATTCCGGGATCGAACAAACTGCAGAGCTCAGAACTGAAAGATCTTTCGGTGCCTTTCAATCGTGTTACCTGAAATTCTTCCGGTGTTAGAAGCTGTTTCCATTCTTCTTCTGTTTTTTCTACTCGTTTTTCCGGAATCGGATTTCCTTTATTGGTAAAACGAATTACATCTGCCCATTTTATCATAACTTTTTTTTTAAAGTTCTCAGTTTTCAGTCTCAGTTTTCAGTCACAGTCTTCAGTTTACTGTGACTGCAAACTAAGCATTCAGTTTACTGCGACTGCAAACTGCGACTGAATACTATAAAGAATTACTCTTCCTCTTTCTGTCCCATCATCATCAGGAATGCTTTCAGGAACGGATCGATATTACCGTTCATTACGCCGTCAACATCACTGGTTTCATAGCCTGTACGAACGTCTTTTACTAGTTTATAAGGCTGCATTACATAGTTACGTATTTGCGAACCCCATTCGATTTTCATTTTTCCGGCTTCGATATCGGCACGCTGCGCCTGTTGCTTTTTTAGCTCGATTTCGTACAGCTGAGAACGTAACATTTGCATAGCACGTTGTCGGTTGTCTTGCTGAGATCGTGTTTCGGAACATTGAATCTGAATTCCGGTTGGCTTGTGCACCAATTGTACTTTGGTTTCAACTTTGTTTACGTTTTGTCCTCCGGCACCACTTGAACGTGAAGTGGTAATTTCGATATCGGCAGGATTGATGTCAATCTCGATACTGTCGTCTACCAACGGATACACATAAACAGAGGCAAATGAGGTATGGCGTTTGGCATTACTGTCAAAAGGCGAAATTCGGACTAAACGATGTACTCCGTTTTCTCCTTTTAAATATCCAAAAGAATAATCGCCTTCAAATTCTAAGGTAACGGTTTTAATTCCGGCAACCTCACCAGCCTGAAAGTTCAGTTCTTTTATTTTGTAACCGTAACTTTCTCCCCACATCATGTACATTCGCATTAGCATTCCGGCCCAGTCGCAACTTTCAGTTCCACCTGCCCCGGCTGTAATTTGCACGACAGCGCTTAAACTGTCGCCTTCATCTGAAAGCATGTTTTTAAACTCAATGTTTTCAATATGTGCCTGAGTGGTATTGTAATGTTCGTCTAATTCTTCTGCAGAAAGCTCACCTTCTTTGTAAAAATCATACGCCAGTTGCAATTCATCTGTCAGTTCGATTGCTTTGTTGTAGTCTTCGATCCATTTTTTCTTGTTTCGAAGGTTTTTTACAATAGCTTCGGCTTCTTTTGCATTGTTCCAGAAATCAGGCGCAAAGGTCTTTTCTTCTTCGTTTGCAATTTCGATTAGCTTGGCATCAACGTCAAAGATACCTCCTCAACGCACCAAGGCGCTCCACAATACCTTTTATTTGTTCGGTCGTTGTCATAAATTAATAGTAGTTTTATATGTTTTTTACAAATATTACGTTAATTTGGTTCTGTAGTAATAGGGAAGTTAAAATTTACTGAAACTTACCAAAATTAACTAACAGTAATACGTAATTTTGCTGTACAAAAATAAGATATAGTTTTTAGAATATGGAAATAAATTTAATTAGCGATACCATTACTAAACCAACATATGAAATGTTGCAGTATATGTTTAATGCTCATGTTGGCGATGACGTATACAGGCAGGATCCTACAGTTATCGAATTAGAGACTAGAGTAGCTGAGTTTTTTGGTATGGAAGCCGGGCTTTTTTTTCCGTCTGGAACTATGGCAAATCAAACCGCAATTAAATTACATACCCAACCCGGAGAACAATTGATCGCAGACAAATATGCCCACGTTTATCATTATGAAGGAGGAGGAGTTTCGTTTAACAGTGGGGTTTCCTGTTGTTTGTTAGACGGACATCGCGGGATGATCAATGCGAGTCAGGTTGCTGCGGCAATCAATGATCCCGAGTTTTATCACAGTCCGCTAACCAGTTTGGTTTGCGTGGAGAATACCACTAATAAAGGAGGTGGGGCTTGTTATGAATTAGAAGATTTAAGAGAGATAAAAAAAGTTTGTGATGCCAATAATCTGAAATTCCATTTAGACGGAGCCAGGATTTGGAATGCATTGGTCGCAAAAAGACAAAACCCAAAAGAATTTGGGGCAATTTTCGATACCATTTCGGTTTGTTTGTCTAAAGGATTGGGGGCTCCAATAGGTTCTGTGCTGCTTGGAACCAAAGAAGATATCCGTAGAGCGTTGAGAATAAGGAAGATACTGGGTGGTGGAATGCGTCAGGTAGGTTATTTAGCCGCAGCAGGATTGTTTGCTTTGGCACATAATATTGAACGACTGGCAGAAGACCACAGAAGAGCCAAGGAAATTGCTGCTGTTTTAAGCACGAAATCCTGGGTATCAGCAATAGAGCCCGTGGAAACGAACATTTTGATTTTCTCTTTGGCAGAGGGATACAGCGATCAGTTGCTGATTGAAAAATTAAAACAAAAAAATATCCTCATCAGTTCAATGGGACATAATAAGCTCAGAATTGTAACGCATTTAGATTATAAAGAGGTAATGCATACTTATGTGATTGAAACGTTGCAGAAGTTTTAGTGGAAAAGGGGCTAAGGTTCTGAGATACTAAGGTTTGATTTTAAATGCTACAAGTAAAAAAAAGCTGTCACTTTAGGACAGCTTTTTTTTTAGAACCTCAGAACCTCAGAACCTCAGAACCTCAGAACCTCAGAACCTCAGAACCTCAGAACCTCAGAACCTCAGAACCTCCGTTATTTAAAAAGATTATCCATCCCTGGAATCATTGGCATATCCATTTTGGCAACGGCATCCAGTTCTCTTTCGTTTACGCTTGTTGCTTTTTCTATTGCTTTATTTAACGTTACAATAAGATAGTCTTCCAGTTGTTCTTTATCTTCCAGTAAAGAGTCGTCAATGCTGATTGATGTTACTTTTCTATTTGCGGTTAATGTTACTTTTAATAATCCGTCAGCGCTTTGTTCATCAATCAAAACGGTGTCTAAACGCTTTTTTGTATCTTCAATTTTTTGTTGGGTTTCTTTAAGTTTACCCATCATTCCCATTAAATCCATTTTTGTTGATTTTTAAATTATTTCATACAAAATTAGTATATTGCTGTATGAAAGCAATAGATATTTTATGAAAAAATTAATTTGGTTCTGTTGTGTTTATAGTATTTTTGCTGCTTCGTATTTAAAAACTAATGCTCAATCAATGCAAAACGATATACTGGCTCCAAAAGCCAAAGAGGTTTCAAAATCATTAAAAAAACATAAAGAGACTAGAGTAGACAATTATTTTTGGTTAAATGACCGCGAAAATCCTGAGGTAATTGATTATCTGAATCAGGAAAATGCCTATTACCAAAAGATGACTTCACATACAAAAGGACTTCAGGAAGATTTGTATGAGGAAATGAAGGGAAGAGTGAAAGAAGACGATTCCTCGGTTCCTTATTTTTATAATGGATATTTTTACATCACCCGTTTTGAAACAGGACAGGACTATCCCATTTTTGCCAGAAAAAAAGGCAGCCTTTCGGCAGCCGAAGAAATTTTATTCAACTGCAATGAATTGGCAAAAGGACATGCTTACTTTAAATTAGGAGGTTTAAGCATTAGTCCCGACAATAAATTTGCAAGTTTTGGAGTGGATATTGTAGGGAGAAGAATTTACACCATTCAGTTTAAAAACTTAGAGACCGGAGAGATTTTATCGGATAAAATCGAAAATGCAACCGGAGGATCTGTTTGGGCAAATGACAATAAAACCGTTTTTTATACCAAACAGGACGAAGTAACTTTAAGAGCGGATAAAATTTTCAGACACAAATTAAATACAGATTCGGCGACCGATGTTTTGGTTTTTAATGAAATCGATGATACCTTCAATGTTTCGGTTAGTAAAGAAAAATCAAGAAAATACATTGTAATTGGTTCCGGAAGTACTCTAACAACGGAATACAGAATTTTAAATTCAGATAATCCCGACGGAGAGTTTGAAGTGTTTCAGACTCGTGTTCGCGGGCTGGAGTATAGTATTTCACATTTTGAAGACTCTTTCTATATTTTAACGAATAAAGACAAGGCGACAAACTTCAAGCTGATGAAAACGCCTGAAAACAAAACAGGAAAAAGAAATTGGGTAGACCTTATTCCGCATCGTGAAGATGTTTTATTAGAAGATATTGAAATTTTTAAAAACTATTTGGTCGTAGAAGAACGTTCCAATGGTTTGAACCACATTCGTATTATGCCGTGGAATGGCGAACCGGATTATTATCTCCCTTTTGGCAGCGAAACCTATAATGCTTACACCACAACAAATGTTGATTTTGATACCGATGTTTTGCGCTACAGTTATCAATCGCTGGCAACACCATCTTCTGTAATCGACTTTAATATGAAGACTAAAGCGAAGGAGGTTTTAAAAGAACAACAGGTATTAGGAGGAAAATTTGATAAAGAAAATTACATCGAGGAACGTGTGTGGGCAACTGCCAGAGACGGTGTTAAGGTGCCAATCTCGATGATTTATAGAAAAGGGCTGGAGAAGAATGGTAAAAACCCATTGCTTCTGTATGCTTATGGTTCGTATGGAATTACAATGGATACCTATTTTTCTTCTACAAGACTTTCATTGCTGGACCGTGGTTTTGTTTATGCAATTGCCCATATCAGAGGGGGAGAAGACTTAGGAAGACAATGGTATGAGGATGGAAAACTGTTAAAAAAGAAAAATACCTTTACAGATTTCATCGATTGCTCTAAATTTGTCATTAACGAAAAATACACTTCTTCTAAACATTTGTATGCAGAAGGAGGATCAGCCGGAGGACTTTTGATGGGCGTTATCGTAAATGAAGCACCCGAATTGTACAACGGAGTGATCGCTCAGGTGCCTTTTGTAGATGTTATTACCACAATGCTGGACGACAGTATTCCGTTGACAACAGGAGAATATGATGAATGGGGAAATCCCAACAATAAAAAATATTACGATTATATGTTGTCGTATTCACCGTACGATAATGTAAAAGCACAAAATTATCCAAATATGTACGTTTCAACCGGATTACATGATTCGCAGGTACAGTATTGGGAACCTGCCAAGTGGGTAGCCAAATTAAGAAACTTGAAAACAAATAACAATTTATTGTTTTTAGATACCAATATGGATGCCGGACATGGCGGAGCTTCAGGGCGCTTTGAGGCCCTAAAAGACTTAGCAAAAGAATTTAGTTTTTTATTAGATTTAGAAAAAATTAAAAGCTAATTAGAAATTTTTTGTTAAATTTGCAACCTATCAAGGTTATTTTAAAATGCCTTTGATTAACTATTTTTTTATGAAAGAAGAAATAAACGCTTATAATAATGTTTTAGAATTAATAGGTAATACCCCGCTTATTAAGCTAAATAAAATCACCGAAGAGTTAGAAGGAAATTTCTACGCAAAGGTAGAAGCTTTTAATCCAGGACATTCCTCAAAAGATAGAATAGCGTTATACATTATTGAAGAGGCTGAAAAAAGAGGGATTCTATCACCAGGTGATACCATCATCGAAACGACATCCGGTAACACAGGTTTTAGTTTAGCTATGGTAAGCATTATAAAAGGTTATAATTGTATTCTGGCCGTAAGTTCAAAATCATCCAAAGATAAAATTGACATGTTGAGAAGTTTAGGTGCCAAGGTATATGTTTGCCCGGCCCACGTTTCAGCAGATGACGAGAGATCTTACTATAATGTAGCCAAACGTTTACATGAAGAAACAAAAGGCTCTGTATACATCAATCAGTATTTTAACCAATTGAATATTGATGCACATTATAACTCTACAGGTCCAGAAATCTGGGAACAGACAAAAGGAAAAATAACACATCTTATTGCCTGCAGCGGAACAGGAGGAACGATCTCAGGAACTGCAAAATTCTTAAAAGAGCAAAATCCGAATATCAGAATTTTAGGTGTAGATGCTTTTGGATCGGTATTAAAGAAATACCATGAAACAAAAGAATTTGATAGCAAAGAAATTTATCCGTACCGTATTGAAGGTTTAGGTAAAAACTTAATCCCTTCGGCTACTGACTTTGATATCATCGATAAGTTCATGAAAGTGACAGATGAGGAAAGTGCTCACTCTGCCAGAGAGATTACCAGAAAAGAAGGTTTGTTTGTAGGCTATACTTCAGGAGCAGTAATGCAGGCGATCAAACAATATGCAGAAGAAGGCGAGTTTACAAAAGACAGTAATATCATTGCCATTTTTCCGGATCACGGTTCTCGTTATATGAGTAAAGTATTCAGTGATGACTGGATGAACGAACAAGGTTTCTTTGACAGTGTCAATGAAGAAGAAGTTCAAAAAATTGAATTTGTAAAGTAGTACATTAAACTGCTTTCTTACTATAACAACTCCATTCGTTTTACGGATGGAGTTTTTTTATGCCTGAATTTGTTTTAAACGGCTGATTTTAACTTTTTTATCACTTTATAAGTGTTTGTGTAGAATGTTAATTTTTCTTATTTTATTGTAAATGGTTTTATTATTTGTAGTAATTGTATGATTTATTTGTGATAAGTTTATATTTTTAACAAAATATATTAAAGTATAAACAAATGTAATTATAGGTTTTAAATTATCAATTTTGGTTATTTAACGGTTATTTTGGTCCGTTGTCGAATAAATTTCCGTCCATATGCATAATAATTTAGTTTAGAGGCATTAGAACGACACTTTGTTTTTTTAATCCCTAAACCTACCTATTATGAAAAAAATGCTACTTACTTTGATGTTTGTTAGTTATTTGAATACTAATGCTCAGAATCCAATACAGGAATTTAATTTTAATACTACTTTAAACAATACCGCCAATACCGCTTCTTTTGTCGGAGCTGCAAATTTTGTTGCAGATCGGGCAGGAGTGGCTAAAAGTGCGCAACGTCTCACCAATAAAGCTCTGGAAGCTGTTGTTGAGAATCTTCCTCAGGGCAATAGCGCCAGATCTGTAAGCATCTGGGTAAAACTAAATGATATTGCATCGGCAAATTATATATGGGGTTACGGAACAGCTTATAATGCGCAGTATTTCGGATTGTTGCAGCAAGGTACGGCTTCGTCTAATTCTGATTTAAGTTTAGCAGGCTGGGGCGCTTCTAACGATGTGATCGTTTCTACTCCACTTGCCAAAGACAGCTGGTATCAATATACAATAACGTATGATGGAAAGACTGCTAAAATATACCGCAACGGTGTTTTGTTAAAAGCCGCAGAAGGGATTAGCCGCTCTACAAAAGGAAACATATTCAGACTGGGGGAAATAAACACCACCGTAGGAATCAATGCTGATATAGACGATTTAAAAATTTATGATGTTGCGATGACCAGCGAACAGGTTGAAGCTTCTTACGAGAGCTCAAAAGCAGTTACTCCAGTTGTAGCGAATGCTGAAACTGCTGCTGTTTCAAAAACAGTAAAAAATACAGCGATAAAAACTAAGGTTGTGCCAACTGCCAGTCCGGCAATGGGGGACTCGAATAAAGTTTCAAAAAATGTTGAGGTATTCTCACAAGGGCAAAAAATTCTGGGAAGCAGCAATACGATCAATATTAATGATCTGCCTGAAGGGACTTATTTGTTGAAAATTACCAATATGCCTCCAAAAAAATAACTTAAAATTAAAGACAAAGTTTTGGTTAATAGGAAATTGTCAATTAGTTTTTATTTTTTCACCGTTGCTTAACAGCAATAAATTTTTTGAATAGTGAGAGAGCCTTCCGAAGTTTAACTAAAGAAGGCTTTTTGATTTTTTTACTATTGCTTTTTTTGCTGTCCCGGTGCATAAGCTTTGGCACTTTTGCTTCCTGACATTTTTTTCGCTTGTCCCGGTGGTATTTTTCCCGAACCAGAAGCAGTACTGTGCGTATGAACTGTGCAGCTGATTACACTAAGAATCACAAATACAATAACCAAAAGTATTACTGCGTATTTGGTGTATTTTGATGTTTTCATTGTTTTATTTTTTTTGTAAATATAGCAGATAATTTGCATCCAATCTTATTTTTTGAAATCGATATGGAGGTAATGAGTGAATTTTTTTTTTGACTCTTCCCAACCTTTTGATGTAAAATGTACTCTATAGAAGTATAATCATTGTTATATGATTTTAACTAAAAAGAGTATAGTATGAAAAAGAAATTCACTTTAGAGATAGCCAACCCTTGTTCTGAAAATTTTGACCAGATGATTCCTAATGCACAAGGTTCGTTTTGTAGTTCCTGTGCCAAGAATGTAATTGATTTAAGCAGAAAGACAAACGCTGAAGTGGCCCGATTCGTTGCCAACAATAAAGACCAGAATATTTGTGCCCGATTGAAAACAACACAGTTGGAAGAAGAGTTTACACAGCATGAAATTTCCAAAATCAATACGCTAAAGTACGCGGCAGTTGCAGCTTCAATTCTGTTAGCATCAAATGTTACAGGACAGGAGAAAACACCGGTTCAAACCGAAGTAAATGTACCGGTACCCAATCATGCTATTATGGGGAAGATAGCCGTTAATCAAACTGCAGAGGAGGAAATTTTGATTACGATTAAAGGAAAGTTACTAGATGCAAAAACAAACAGGACTTTAAGTGGTAAAGCTTATCCAGATTTAACGCTTAGTATCAATGATGCCCAACCTGCGATGAAAATAAATCCAAAAACGGGTGAGTTTTCTATTTCGTCGATGGTTTCTAAAAATAGCGAAGCCCTTATGATCACAATCAAAAGTGGTGATTATTATTTATCCAAAACGATCCCCTTTGATATAAAAAATGTCAAAAAGAATGTTTTGCAGCAAAATATAATGATCAACACCGAAGAACTCATTAAAGTGTACATTGCCGGAGGATTAGGGATTATTTATACAGAGAAAAAAGTGATTAAAGAGAATTGATTGATTTGTTGTTTTTTGAATAAAAAAAGCTCTGGGGTTTCCAGAGCTTTTTGTGTTTGTAGAGGGACTAGTTTTTTAATGGTTTCACTTTTTTGTTCAAAATTGCATTTTCATCTTTGAAAAAGGATTTTAAATTTCTATATTGAAAATTTTAGACTCATTTAAAAATTTTCTTAACTCCTCCCTAAATTTAAAGATTTTCAGTATTTATTATACGATGTACGATTTCTAGCTTATTCTCTAAATATAAAATATTTATATCTTCAATAAAATATTTTTCTAAATTAGAATTTAGACAATCATATATAACTGATTTTAATTGTTCATAATTAAAATTATCTATTTTTCTAGGATCTTTATATCTATTAATGTTTTTTTGAAGAACACATAAGTGAGCTTTTAATCTAACGGAATGGATACTTTCTACATTGTTAGAATGTAATTTATTAAAGCATGATATAATTGATTCGTATAAATCAATTACACTTTCTTCATATTCAAATTCTCCGTTGTTATAGTTCTCCGTTTTTTTCTCCATTTTAGACCAATACAAACGTTTTATTTGTTTTTCATTGTTAGTAAGCTTATTCCAATTTTCATCAATATCATCTGCTGTTAATGAATAATTTTTATCTAACAATTTAAATTCATTTTTAAGTTTGTTTGTATCATCTGCTAATAAAATATATTCATTTTTTATTTCTTCCCAGTTACACATATTTATAGTTCTTTGATTTTGTAAATAAAAATATTTGGTGTTGTACTAGGAACTATATCCACGACTTCAAATTGAACGAATGGTTTAAATAATATTTCAGATTCAGAGCCGTTAATTAATTTTAAATCTACTCCTGTCTTAGATTCTATTTCCCAAATTACATCTCCCTTATTACCGCGCCTAAATATATCTGCGGTATAATCATCTAGTGAACTTGACGTAAAACGTCCTTCAAAATTAAACTTTTGACCTTTTACTAATGTTTTTGCAAAATTAGATTCTGATAAACCGGCACCTCTAAAAACATTTATTCCTATTTGTTTTGGAAACTTAGAGTATGCAGAAATCATTAAATCTTTCATTTCGGTATATTCTGCAGTCATTGGAATTCCACCACTTAGCGCTTTATTAAAATTAGAATAATAATTGTCCTGAATAAATAGTTTATATGCAGCTTCTTCTGCAACTGAAATATTATAGTTTGCATATTTTCGAATATGTGAACCATTTTTTAAAGGCTCATAAATAGCATTAAAACTTGTGTTTTTAAGTAAATTGTCTAATTTTTCAACTGTAACGCTTAGAGACTTCCATTTCAAATATCCTCCAACCTTATCGATCTCCTCTAAGTTTTTAGAAACTAATTTGAGCTCTTCTATATTAGTTCTAAGAGTAGGAGCTTCATTATTTAGAATTAGCCATGCATTAAAACCATCGGATTCCTTGACTACGGTTTTGAATTCAGTGCCAGAAGTTGATAGATCGCTTACTAAAGTTGCCAATGCACAAGGATCTCCAGGCCCTGCATTTGTGATTAGGCTTGATAACAGTAATAAATAAAGAAGGAATCTTTTTATTATATTTTTCATTTAGTTTATTTTAAAGTAAGTACTTGTAAACTCATTATTTGCTTTTTGAAGTAGTTCCATTTCTACTTGATTTGTATCATAATCTTGCCCTCTATAAATCCATCTGAAAATATTTGGATAAAGTAGCTCATCGACTATATTTTTTTTATCGGTAATTTTTTCTTCGTCTAAGTCATATATAAATGATAAATTAGAAAACGACTGAATAACTTGAATTTGTCTTGAATTAATTAAATATGCCCACTCTATATCAACATCTTGTTCAAATTTTATTTTTTTTATTTCCAAAGTTAACAGATCTGTTAAAACCAAACTCCTTTTATTAATTACTAAGTGTTTTTCAGGATAAAAAAAGCTCCCCACTAAGCTATCTACAGTTGTGTTTCCGCTTTCCCTAAAGTATACTTTTAAACTTTTTTTTGTATAATCTAAAGTATTAAGCAGATAAAAATCAACACACGGAATAAAAGCGAAGTTTTTTGTTGGATGTTCTATTTCAATTTTTTCATTTAACACACATTGAATGTTTTTTGTTGAAAATAATTCCTCAGTTTTATCAATACTGTCAATGAATACGGAGTAATATACAAGTTCCTGACCTCTATTAGGTTCTTCCCAGCCCATATATTTTAACTGAATTCTTTTATTTATAGTTTTAAACAAACTTAGATGTTCAATTTGCTTTATTTGTTTCATATCTAGTTACAAAGAGGTTTTTTATTATCTGTAAATATCTTCCAGGCTTCAATACCATTTTCAGGGTTTTGATTAACTGTTTTCATTAAAGTGGAGTTATTTTTTAAATCCTGAATTAATGTTTTTATTTCTGTTTCTGACAAATTTAAGGATTTATTTTTGGCAACAATTTTAGTAACAATATCATCTGTAAATCCTAACTCCTTAAATTGACTCAGAGAACTTCCACTGTCTGTAAGAGTTTTAGATATTGTTCTTCCTTTTCCAACCCAAGTTGAGTATTTTCCGCTTGGAGATTCTATGACTTGTATTTCGACAGATCCTTCTTTAGCTAATTGTGACCATGTTTTTGGATAACCAGATACTGGATCTATATCTTTTATTATAAATCGCGATTGTTCTGCTTTACCAACTTTTCCAAACCATGGAATTGCCCTGTTAGTTTCAATTTCGAATTTTGATGGGTCTTTAATCGTTATTTTGTAATAGAAATCGTACTTGTTTTTTTCCATATTTAAAGCCCTACCATCAAAATCATAAGGTTTTCCATTAAACATTGGACTTGTATAGGCTCCACCTAAATTTGGGGTTCCATCTGGTAGATCTCCAAAAGAGCCTCCATATCTATCAAATACCTCATTTTCATTTGGGGCCCTTTTAACTAGTGGACCATATCCACCATTTGCAGGAGGCCATAATGCATTATTTTTAACATCAAAATTTATCTTATATTCCTTGGCTAAAGCTTCAAGCTTATCCCATTGGCTTTGCTTATAATAATTCCAGTATTGACCTCTTACATTACTTGGTATTTTTTCTAAATGTAAATTTTTTAAATACTCTGAATTTAGTGATAGTTCATAAGCTTTTTGATTTATGAAAAACTCGTTATTAACTTTTGCTTTATTTGGATACCACCAATTTTTAAACTTGTCAATATTGTCTGTGTAGCTCTTAACATCTTTAGTATTTGCATTTTTCCATAATTCTTTAAATGCTACATAATCGTTGTTAAATCTAACAATATCGTCTAGTTCTTTTAAGACAGCATCACTTGCATTAGCAAAATCTTCAAAAAATCTAAGCTTTAAAGGTGTATCTAATGCATTTACTTCATTTTTAAGCGTCAGTAATGATGAGGATTCCAGTCTTGAAGCCAAGGTGGGAGATTCTAATTTAGGAGTAATATAAAAAATTTCTTTGTTATTAGGATCTTTTACAATACTGATTGCTCCATTAACAGTTTTTCCAGTCTTATCGACATATGAAATTTTATTAAAAGTTGTGATTAATTCCACATCTTTTGCCATTATTGAAGCTGGTTGCCAAGAGGTAATATTACTTAAATTAGTGACATTTTTAGAAATACTAACATCGGCAATTTTTTGACTTGCTGTTATACCATTATTAAGAAATAAACCAGAATTGTCGACAGTTATATCAATAATTGAAGAAAGACTTTGATCTATGTTTTGGCATTTTATTCTTGCCTCAAAAATCATATCATACATTTTTTTCGAAACTCTAATTTCATCGGGGCTGAGAGTTCCTCCTTTTATTCCTGTAGATAAGGTCTCTAGTAAATTATCGATTTTATTTAAATGAGCTAGTCTTTCTATTTCATCTAATTCTTTAAAATCACTAACAAAATTCTTTATATTACTTCTTATTATTCTTACAGATTGAATGTGTTTACCTTCTTTAAGAGCAAATTGAAAAATTCCTCTTCCTAAACCTGATAATCCGGCAACTGCTTTTGGTAAGTTATATATTCCATAAATAGCCTCCCAGTAAGCATTGTATTTAGGACTTATTGCATCTGGATTATTGTAATTGGTAACAGTTATTAGTATATCTGTTGAAACCATGGCTAGTTCTAATGCCATTAATGATCCACCACTTGTAAAAGGGGCTAGCGCTATTGCAACACCATCAGCTACTAATCTAAATAGTATAGCGTCATTATGATCTTCTACTGAGTTGGCAATCCAATATGCATAAATTGCAGGAACTGCAAATAGTCCTTTTTTAAAATCTCTACCATCGACTTTAAAATCTTTAGGGATCTCTAAAACTACATATTCATAAGGATACAGAGTAAAAAGATGTTGTACAGGATCTTTTTGATTTTTTGAATTGATTACCTGAAGGCTGCAATTAAACAGAATTTTACTGTTATCAGCTAGTGATCTGGTAACGATTAAATTATATTCTAATACAGCTCCATCATTTGAAACAACATTAAATATTCCTTTATCATAAAACATAAAATAAGGCTCTGTCCTTGTTCCTGTTAAAGGCGGTATTGTGTTGTATTTATTTCTTACTTCCAGAGCTAAATTATTAGCATAGTTGTTGCCAATCTTTTTATAAATCAATGTTTTGTAAAGAATGTCCTGAACGAAATATTTTCTCTCTTTTCCATCAATAACTTTATAGATGTCCCACAATAATTTATAGCTATTGTCGTCTAATTCTGAAATGATTTTCTGAGTATCTTTTTCATGGATAAAAAGATTTAGAAGTATTTCTTCAGATTTATCAAAAGCTGAATTATTACTCATGGCATCTTGTATCAAAGCCATTCTTTTGTTATAGGAAATACTATTCCAAAAAACAGGAATCATTTTAAAATTATCAGCTACAGTGTGGTTTGTTACATATTGATAATAGTAACTTTCATCAAATCCTGTAACAGCTTCAGGAACTAAATTCTTGATAAATTTGTATGACTCTGTTTTGTTTGACGGAATTAATGCTTCAATGTTAGTATTATTAACAGAGAACATTGCCATTAAGCCTTGATAGAAAGAAGTATAATTTTTAGTATCGTAAGGATTTATAGAATGGTCATTTAAGTTCTTGTTTAGATTGACAATTATCTCGTGATTATTTAGAGAAATTAAGTCATAAAAATTAGTGAGATTACCAGAATCTATTGCTGCCATTACTCTAAGCAGAGCAATTTCCTGATCATTTTTTATTTCACTTGATAAACTTAATTGTGTAAACGCTTTCTTTAAATTCTCCCAGCCAACTTCTCTTAATGCAGCAATACAAACGTGTTCTTTAACTATTAAATTAACTAGTTCAGTATTTGTGAATGTTTTTTTATCAAATAAAGTTTTTAACTTTTTTTTATCTTCCGCAATAATATTAGGCTGGCATTTATTTTTATCGTTGTTAATTAAATCAGCTATAGAGTTAATTACACTACAAGTAGGATCCGGAGCGTACAGTGGAACTGTAATAAATGTATTGTCTTTCGCTAAGATTTTTTTTATCTCGCCAATTACAATATCAGTAGTAGCATTTTTAGGTTTCGTCCAATTATGAATGTCTTTATAGCTATAAGTACATTTATCATTTGAAATTTTAATTACAGCTTTTCCGCTAGTGTTTAAAGTAACGGGATATGGCATTTTATCACCTAAATTACTAACGCGGTTATAGTCAGTATCTTTATATGTTAATTCATAAATAACTTCATTACCAACTACTTTACCATCGAATGAAGCCAATAGCTTTTTAGTATCATTTTGGTAAACATTAAATCCAGTTATCAGATAAGGTCTACTTTGAGAAACTTTTCCAACTAATTTATTACCACTAGCTTCTTCATTTTCAGTTACTTTGAATATGTTTCCTAATAAGTCAAGTTCATTGGCATCACGGTTTTCCCCGGCACTATCCCCTTGAATAAATGGATACAATTGTAACCCTGGAGCATGGAGTACCTGCCAGTCGTTGTGGCTTAAAAGTACTCCGGTACCGTAATCCATTAAAAGATCTGTGGTTGTAGTAGTGTTATACTCTGTAAATGGATGTTTCAATCCAAAGACACCATGACCTAATTCGTGCGCCAATGTACGAACGGTATTGGTTTTGTTAAAAATAAAACCATATTGTCGCTTCAACGGCATAAAGCCAAGGATGTTTGATTTATCGGAAGGAGCTCCCGTATAAATTACATAATAGGTGTCCTTTTTATAATCTGAACCTAATTTTGCTTTTAGATTATTGGTGATTTGCTGTTGGTCAGGTGTATACGTGTTTAGCAAGTCACTATCGCTGGTTTCGATGCTCTCGCCCCAACTGTTGTCTAAGGTTACATTTATAGTATAAACGTCAAATGTTATTCCGGCAGGTTCATAAATTGCATTCAATTGCTCTTTTGCATTAGCAGGTATTGAAGCATTGTTAACGCTAACCAGTGTTACATTTACTTTTTTATTGGTCAAATGCCATAAATCTATAGCTCCTGCAATATCGTATTTCCCGACAGTTTCTTTCGGGTCTTTTGGTGTAGCAGGTTTTACAGTTGCAAGGACCGTTTCTTTAGCAAAATCTAAAGTTTTTTTCAGGGTTAATGTTGCAACATTATCTTTCCAAACAATTTGAGTGCTGTCAATAGCAGTACCATTTTGAGTTTTAAAGACAAGATCTTTTTTGGTTTTTCCGTTTTTGAAGTTGGCGGTTGCGGTTACAATATCAGTTTTAGTAGGACTGTCTGAAACAGCTTTCAAATTTACATTGTAGGTACCACCACTTTTTTGAGGGATTGTTTCGTAAGTTTTGCCTAAGCTTCCGTTTGCTGTTACAGGAGCATTATCAAAAGCATAAAAACCATTTCCTTTAGAGAAAATTACGTTTACATCCGGAGAAGAAATTTCTGTTACACTTCCACCAGATCCCATACCGTTTGTATTCTTGGAAGTTGGAATTCCTCCCGGAGCGAGTTGTCCTGTTTTTTCAATATTACCATTAGGAGCATTAGCCGGAACAGCATATTGTTTACCATTTTTATCCGTAATTATAATATCATTTACGGTTTTTGGTAAGGTGACTTTAACATCATTTGGACCAGTTATTGTAATAGTTCCATCAGGATTTTTTACAACTGATTGTATCGGAAACTGAATATCGTGATTGACAACATTTCCTGCATCACCAAATACATCATTGACTAAACCGTCTAAATCAGAAACACCACTCCAGGTTGGGTCGTATGCAGCAATAATCTCCCCTGTGATTAATTTAAAATCGCTATTAAGACCAATGTTATTGAATGTAATTCTGATTCTGGTATTTTCGCTCAGGTTCCATTTTGAGTTTCCTTCCTCATTCTTTGGGCTTAAGGCTTCAGCAGCATCGATTAGTTTTCTGAATTTTTCTAAGAAAGGCAGCGTGACATAACCTTCTCCCGAGAAGTTACCGTTACTCCCGGTGGCTTTTATAACGACTATAGGGAAATCTCCCGCCGCGATTACATCATTCGGGAAAAGTTCCGGAAGCGGAGTTTGGTTCGCTAAATCTTTAGGGTCTGGTTTGATACCACAACCGGTAAAGGCAATTTCGTCTTTGGCGATGGTGGTGAATTCAAATATCGTACTGTTAAGGTATTTGCCCACGTCACAAGAGGATCCTACGGTATATTCGTAGGTGGTGTTGGGTTTTAAGTTGCTTAGGGTAATATTTTCTCTTGGCGTTACGGCTTTATACCATTCCGAACCGGCGTTTTTCTCGCGATAGCTTACCTGATAATCAAAGTTGTCGATGTTACCGCTCCAGCTTATTTTGGCCTGATCCTGGCTGATACCCGAAGTGGCAATAGCCAGTGGCGAGGTACAAAATACTTCGTAAGTAAAAGCGAATATCTCGGTATAACCGTTGTTCTTAAACACTCCAATTTCTTCGGCTCCATAAATGGCTTTTGCCTTAATACGCCACGCATATTTTTTACCGGGAATCAGTTGAGGTTCGCTCATCCCATATTGCAGGGTGGTCATTTTTGTGGTAGTCGTATACAACGGCGGCGAATAAGCAAAGGCATTTTGAACCGGGGTATAATTGTCCCAGATTTCAACTAATGAAAATTCGTATTCTACATTACTGACATTGATGCTTCGTGGTGTCCAGCTAAAAACAATGTTCTGAATGTTTTGCTGCATGATCGAAGCATTGTTCAAAGGCAGGTTGAGGAAAGGGGGATCGTTTTGAAAAATAACAGTAGTTGAACCTGTTTTTTTAGATAGTTTTTTTCCTGTTGCAAAGTCATATACTTCGACATAAAGGTTGTAAATACCTTCGGGTAGGGGCTGCGCATATTGATTTGGATTTAATCCCAAAAGGTTCTGGTACTGAAAGTAGGGGGCCAGATCAACATTAGTCAGTTGTAGTGGAAATCCTCCTTCTAGATACAAGGGTCTGGATCCAACAACAAAGTCATTGGTGGTAAAAGAAATTCCATTGCCCTGAAGGTAAAGTTTCAATCGTACCTGACGGTTTGAGATGGTCAAATCGTTAAGTACCAATTGAATTTTTATGGGACTGTTTATGGTAGTCGCATCGGCATATTTACTCAAATAAATAGGCGAAGGCTGTGTAATTTGGGTGTTGACCGAAATTGGAAAGGTTTGTGCATGACTTTCGAAGCCCGTCAGGGAACACAGCAGCAACAGCAATAGGTATAGTTTTTTCAGCATTTTGGGTAATTGAGGTTTATCCATTTTTTGTCAGGTTAGTATTCGTATTGAATCCTTTATTTTTGAATATGATTAAGATCGATTTCATCAGTTTTTGCATTTTTAAGGGCGATTTCATGATAAAACGGGATCATTTTGACTTCGATATCGGCTATTATTTCAGGACCGGATTTTTTGTCTTTTATTGCTTTAAAAGCTTCTCCCACTTGCTCTGCGCTAAAAACGACCGCGGTTGGATTTTGCTGTATTTCGGCAGCCGGCAGTTTGGCCAATGCCGAAATTTCTTTTAGCATCCATCGGTGGCGGGTTAACTGATCGCGGTTGCTGTTGCTTCTTTCTACCAGTTTGAGATACGATTTGTGCGCCGTTTTGTCGGTAATAGCTGCTTCATCTACACCGTGTAGTTTGTGGCTGTTTACTCTTCCTATAGCGGCAACATAAGCGTTTTCAAGACTTTCGTCTTTGTTTTTCATCTCTGATTCCAGTTTTCTGGCTGCTTCCGAAAGGTAGTTGTTGTATTTTTTTACGTTTTCGGCTTCTGTCTGGTAGGTTTCCAGATAATCTAAAACTTTTTCTTTAAACTGTTTATCGTCAGAGGCAAGGGTAGCCTGTGTGAGTAAATGCTCTAAATTGGTGCTTTCATCTTCCGGTAATGGGTTTAGGGCCAACTGCATTTCTTTGAGCTGGGCTGTAATCTGATCACGTGTTCCTTCTAAAGCCTTTCCGTTGAGGTTTATTTTCAGGATAGGACTAAGGTTCATGTCTTCCTCGGTTCTTGGCTCTCTTTTCGGACGCATTTTGATCTTGTCGAAAGAGTAGGTATACGAAAGGGTAGCCGTCAGATCGTTATTTTTACCTGTGGCTGTTTTGTTGAATAAGGTGATGACACTCATGTTGAAATTGTGTTTTTCAAGATAAATGTAAGATCCGTTCAATCTGAAATTGAAGATGTCGTTTTGCTTTTCGCCATTGTTATAACTGGTGTTGTAACTGGTCGAAGCAGTGGCATTCAGTTTTTTCTCCAAAAACAATTTGGAAGCTCCAACAGTTGGTCCAATAATAAAATTCTTCCCGGCATCTGTTTGTCCGTAAGTATTGTTTATGGAACCGTTGAAGCTTAAATCTTTTTGCGGATAACCAAGAGAATAGGTAAGGGCAGAGTTGTAATAGGTCGAAGCTCCACCCGCAACTGCTTTTCCTTGCTGCTGGTTTACGGCATCCTGCATCGAGAAATTGGCACTTATGGCTTTCTTTAGCTGTTTGTCGCTTCTTAATAAATAATTTACCGTCAGTCCCAG
The DNA here is from genome assembly GCA_023251135.1 of Flavobacterium sp. Taxonomy (GTDB): domain Bacteria; phylum Bacteroidota; class Bacteroidia; order Flavobacteriales; family Flavobacteriaceae; genus Flavobacterium. The sequence goes on from JAHEZJ010000016.1 coordinate 92,497, forward strand.
ATTTTGATTGACCTGTCTGAAATTCAAGGTATCTAAGTAATCATAATTGGAAACCTGATTGATGTAATCAAACTGATTTCGGCTGTTGGTGTACGATTGAAAGTTAGAGTAGTTCAGGTTAAAATTTAATTTTTGGTTTGGTCTGAAATCGGCATTAACAGACGATACTAAACGTTTCATCTGGCTTTCTTTCTGTTTCTCTAAATTGTCTTTCTGAAGACCTAAATTTAAGGCAAGCGACACTTTGTCTTTGAACAGATTTTGTGTGGCATTAACGGTAATGTTTTCTAAGTCATTGTTAAAATAGTATCCTCCAAAAGTTCTGTAGTTCGGATCAATACGTTCGTAACCTAACCCTAAAGTACCTTTTCCGGCAGGGTAAGCCAGCTGCCCTTTGAAGGCGCTGTAACTTGTGGTAGTACTATTTCGGCCCAATAAGAAAGAGGAAACTCCTTTTGCTTTTCCAGCTTGTACCACTCTCAAATCTTCCGTAATACTGCTGTTGGCGTATTCGGTAGAAACTTGTAGCTTTTTAAAAAGTTTAAAATTGGTTTCAAAACTAATGGCGGCATTTTCTTTTGGAGTAACATCCAGTTCAAATGGCACAGGATTGTTTAAAGAGTTGATTTGATCTCTGGCTTTAAACAGGGTAAGTCCAAGGGTGATTTTTTCTAAAGCATAAGCCGTTTTAAAACCATAACCGAATCTTTTGTAAGCCGGCAGGATATCCGGATAGGCAGAATCAAATTCGTTACTTTTTAACAGTCGTCCGTACATGGCACTGATTTTAAATTTTCCCTGTGGTGTCAGATCCACTCCAAAACCAGAAAACTGATGACCGCTCAGGGTGTAAGGAGAGAAGTTCATGCTTACGTCTCCAATATGGGCTGTAATCCATTTATAAGACGGATGTATGCTCAAACGATTCATTAAAACGGGTTTGTTGTACCCGAATTTTTGATTGGTATAGGAAAAAGAAAGCGGAATGTTATACAGGTTCGCAATGTTGAAATTGATGTTTCCGTTCAAAAAGTAACTAAAGGGTTCTCTTGCTGCATTTCCGGAATAGAATACGGTATTGGCAGATGCACCACCACTCACATTTATTAGCTTGGCTTTGCCTAGTTCCTGCACATTAAAGTTTTGCGAAAAACCAAACGCAGCTGTAAAAAGCAGTAGTGTAATTAAAATTATTTTCTTTAAAATCATTCTTTATGGGTATGGAAATCAGGAAAGAACAATCCTGATTTCCATTAATATTTGAAATTTATAATTTTTACTTGCTGGATAAAGTAAAGTTTACTGAATAATGATTTTTCTCAATTTACTTCCTTGCTGTGACTCGAATAACACAAAATATACTCCTGAAGGAAGTCCGTTAAGACTAAAGTTGAACAGGTAATTGTCTTTGCCCTCCTGAGTTTTTGAATCGATTAGCAAATTGTTGCTCAAATTATAAACCTTAACATGTGCTGGCATTACTTTATCAAGCAGTACATCTACAGTAAAAGCTCCTTTTGACGGGTTTGGATAGATTTTCAAATCAAATTTCTTCAAAGCCTCCTCGTCCGGATTGTTTTCTTCATACTCACCTTCCGTTACCAGAACCTGCTTGGTTTGAAAAGCGGTACAGTTTCCTTTTTTGGTGTTTAAGGTAATGTCATATTCTCCGGCCTGACTAAAACTGATTTCGGCAAAATCTTTGTTTTTCGAGATTACGGTTGCGTTTTCCGGGATTACCCATTCGATTTCGTCGGCATCCGGATTACTAATGTCAACGATGATGAATTTCTCGTTTTTGAATACCTGACTTGAAACTGCAAATTCGGCACTAATTGGTGTGTTCTGACTTGATATTTTGATGGTATCGGTAGCCTCACAACCCAATTTGTTGGTCACCACAACGGTATAATTGGCAGGTTGCGAAACGGTAACGATGGCTTTGTTGCTCTTGAAACCTTTGTCAGATGTCCAGGCGTACGTTGCTTTATCGTCATTGATCGTGGCGTTGATGGTTAACGTCTGATCAAAACATAAGGTTACGTCTTCTCCAATATTGATAATGTCTTTTGGCGGATTAACGATGGTGTACGTATGGTTGATGATACAGCCTTTAATGTCTGTAACGGTCACACTATAATTGCCAGCCGAAGCATTGCTTAATACGTTTGATGTTTCTCCTGTATTCCATAAATAGGTGTAAGGTGCTTTTCCACCCGAAGCGGTCACGGTGATGGTAGCATCAGAACCGGCATAACAGGTTGGTATTTTGATTTTTTCGGCAGCAGCCAAATGAACAGGCGCTTTGATAGTCATATCTTTTGTAATGCTACAACCGTGTTTGTCTGTTACTTTTACGGAATAATAACCCGGTGGTACATTTTTAATGGTAGCCGTCTGAGCACCCGTATTCCAGATGTAAGTGTACGGAAGTGTTCCTCCGGACGGAGTGGCGTTAATCGTCCAGTCGTTGAAATCACCACAAAGGGTGTAATCAGCGGTAAGTACATTGTTCAACACCTGAGGCTCGGTCACAACGAAGACCTGGCTGGTTGCCTTGTTTCCATTTGAATCGGTTGCGATGGTATAGTACGAACCTTTTCCGATACCTGTTAAAACAGTTGTTGTTGCCAATACGGCTGCATTACCTTGAGCAAACCATTGGTAGGTATAGCTTTCTCCTGGTTTTAAGAGTCCACCAATAGTAATTGGTTTTAAGCTTCCGTTTTGGTCTCCATTACATAAAACAACATTTTGTATAGCAACGCTGGTTTCTAAAAGTGACGGTTCTGTTACTTCTATTAATGAAGAAGTTAAACTACAGCTTTTGGCGTCTTTGATCACAATATAGTAAGTTCCGGCAGCCAGGTTTACTGCGATGGCAGTAGTTTGGTTTAGTGCTGTACCGTCTTTTTTGAACCAGTTGTAGGTATAACTACCATTGGCTCCTTGTGCGGTTACCGCAATAGATCCGTTGCTTAATCCTTTTCCTGTGGCAGGAGTTGATACAATCGTACTGATGGTTAAAGCGGTTGGCGATGTAATTTTTACAGTCGCATCTGTACTTTTACATTGTTGTGTGTCTTGTACCTGAACGGTATATGTACCATCGGCTAAACCGCTGATCACTGTTTTTGTTCCGTTTGTAAAATTCGTCCAGTCTCTAACCAGCGTTCCATTTTGGAAACAACGGGATCTGAATATTCCGTTTCCTCCGGCAGCGGTGATAGAAATCGTTCCGTTACTGTCGCCTAAACATTTTACAGGTTCAAGAACCGTTGTAAAGGTGATGTAATCCGGCTGGGTGATGGTTAACGGAGCAGTGGTTACTTCAATTGCTTTTGAATCTTTTACAACAGCATAGTAAGTACCAATTTTTACATTGGTTAATTCGGCTTTGTTTTCATTTGGCAATAACGTATTGTTTCTGTACCAGCTAATCTTTTTGGTTCCAAAACCTCCGGCTACTGTTGCTTTTATGATAGCATTGTTCGATTCAAAACAAGTCATGTCCTGAGTTTGCTGGATGGTGATGGTTAACGGATTATCGGTAAAGTCAAAATCAGTGTATTTGGTACAGCCGGTTGCGTCCTGAACGGATACGTAATAATGATCTTTTACAAGTCCGGTAAAGTCTACCATTTTAGCAGCTGTATTCGAAATCGTTTTTAACACGGTTACGTTTCCTTGCGCATTTTTGGTGTAGAGTTTATACTCAAAATTTGGTTTTCCTCCGATAATTTCAAAGTGTAGTGCACCGTCATTTCCATTTTGAGCAGTTGGATTGATGTAGGTAATTTTATCAATATCAAATCCAAAATCTGCCGGTTGTGTAATGATTATATTTTCGAAAATTCCAACACAATGTGTGGCATCACTTGAATTGTAATTGGCATCGCGAACTTCAACTGCATAATCACCTTCCGTAAGGGCATCTAATGCCGTTGGTGTGAAGTTTTCGTAAGAGTTGGTTGCGGTATTTCTCTTTTTCCATTGGTAGGTATAAACCGGAGCGCCATTTACGATAAAAGGTGTTCCTCCGGTAACTGCAATTGCAATTGCTCCGTCCTGTCCGGCAAAACAGCTGACAGGGATCTTAGAAGTTAAGCTTACGACAACAGCTGTTGGCTGTTTAAACGTTACGTCAATGGTATTCGAGTCTACATTACCTGCATCTGTAGCGGTAAGTGCGTAGTCTCCGTCTGGTATGTTTGTAAAACCGGCTGTGTTTTTGATAATGGTTACTACAGCTCCGGTTGTTTTATTTCTTAATTTATAGGTGTAAATTCTGTCCGCCTGGTTTTGGTTGTAGACCGCTCCTCCGGTGGCAACTGCGTCTAATGAACCTAGTAAACCGTTACATTTTGCCTGTAAATGCGTTTCAGTCAGCTGTGGTTTTGTGGGTTGCTCAATCGTGTAAGTGTTTGAGGTTGGACAAAGTTTAGCATCGGTTACCAAAACGGTATAAACGCCGGCAGGGACATTGTTTAAAGTCGGGCTGTTGGTTCCTACAACAGCGTTCGAACTATTTCTCCATTGGTACGTATATCCGGGAGTTCCACCATCAACAGTAATTACAATTTTACCGGTAGAAAGGCCATAACCTGTAGTAGGTGAGGCTACTCCGCTGTTGATAAATACAGCTTTTGCAGGTTCTGTAATTGTAGCGGTTTGTACAGGTGTTACACAACCGTTTGCGTCACTTATGAATATGGTATAACTTCCGTCAGACAATCCCGTAATAAGTCCGTTTTTAGCATCAACTGTTCCACCGCTTGCTATGATAGTGTACGGTTTTGCGATGTCGGCAAACTTAGTTCCTCCAACGATGTTTAACTGCACGGTACCATTATTTCCATTATAACAGGATACTTCTGTTTTGGTGAAGGTAAAGGCCAGTTTATCCGGTTGTGTAATGGTGAAAGTGTTTGTTCCGTAAAGAATATTGTTTTGCTGATCTTTTACGGTAATAATATAATCTCCGGCTCCTAATTCTATAGCCTCCGAGCTGGTTAAATCGTCTTTGGTAGTTTCGGTATGTTTGTGTTTTACTCCGGTTGTGGTGTTCAACCATTCAAAAGTATAGGCTTTTACACCGCCTCGTACGACAGCCGTAAATATACCCGGCTTATCGCCATAACAGGCAACATTTGTATTTTGAGTCTGTGTGATACTAATGATCTCAAATTTGTCAGGCTGTGTAATTTTGTAATCTACCTGTGGAAGACTACAGCCATTTGCATCTCTGACGATCAAATGATAAGTACCAATAGCTAAATTTCCGATGGAAGGAGTTGATCCAATTATAGTAGCATCACCATCTTTTGTCCACTCATAGCTATAGTTAGGTTTTCCACCCGAAACGGTTACAGCTATGCTACCGTTTTTGGTTTCAAAACCGGTTAAGTCAATTAGGGTTGCACTTTCAATTTTTAAAGGTGCAGCAGGCTGTGTGATTACTACAGGCACATCAAGTGTTGCAATACAGCCATGATCGGTCTGATCTTTTACGGTAACGGTATAGGTTCCTATTGTAAGATTTGATAAATCATCCGCTGTGGAATAATTCACACCGTTTTTAGTCCATTGTTGTGTATAAGGTCCGGTTCCTCCTGAAATTGTAATGTCAATTGCAGCTGTTGCGGCACCAAAGCATAAAACATTTGTTTGCTTTGTTAGTTTTACTACTAATTCATCTGGTTCGTTGAGTTTATAGTTGAGTTGTTCTGCTTTTGCAAAAGGACCAGCTGGTTCAGGATTTGCCGTATCGGTTACGGTAACGCTGTATTGACCAACCCCAAGACCTGAGATTTCCGGTTTAGTTTCTGATGGAAGTACAACTCCATTTTTCTTCCACACATATTTGTAAGGTGCAATTCCGCCTTTAACAAGAGCAGTCAATTGTCCGTTAAAATTCCCATTACATTTAATAAATTGGGTTTCTTTAATTTCAACTTCCAATAAGTGCGATTCTTTTACGGTATAATCTTTTGTAACGATACAGCCTGTATTGTCGGCAACATTTGCATTAGCATCTCTAATTTCTAAGCGATAAGTTCCCGCTTTTAGCCCTGTAATATCTCTTGTCGTTCTTGGAAAAGTAGGATCACCGGCACGAGTCCAGTTGTATTGGTAAGCCAGAGTACCTCCTGTTGGATCTGCAGGGAATAGTATTGAACCTGTGTTTTGATCAAAAATGGCCACATCTTTAATAGCCGGAGTTGGAACAACTATCGGATTAGGTTGTGTAATTACGATATTGTCTAATCGGGCAGGACAGCCATTTTCATCGCTAACGGCAACCCAATAGGTACCAACAGGAACATTGCTCAATCTTGAAGCTGTACTGCCGTTACTCCATAAATAACTGTAAGCTCCGGTTCCCCCAAAAACAGTAACGTCTATGGCTCCGTCAGTTCCACCATTACAGGAAACATTACGACGTTGTGCAGTTGAGTTTGTTATAGTAAGAACGTCTGCAGGTTCTGAGATGGTATAAACTATAGAGAAGATACTGTTATTAGCATCGGTTACTCTTACCGTATAATTTCCTTTAAGAATTCCGCTTAGTGTAGCCGATTCTTTACCAGGCATTTCAGTTCCATTTAACAACCACTGAAATTTATAATTTGGGGTAGTAGTGTTTAGCGTTCCGCCACTTGCTACTACGGTTATACTACCAGTAGGCAGGCCTTTACATTTAATGTTGGTCTGATCTTGCAAGACTACGGCCAGCGCCTTTAATTCGACGATTCCGCTTGGGATAGTACATCCTTTTGCATCTCTAACTGTTACCTGGTACGTACCATTTCCTAAACCGGTAGTAAGTCCTGCACCATTGGTATTAGCGCCAAAAGGCTGACCATTTTTGGTCCATACATAGGTGTACGGAGCAGTTCCGCCTGTGGCTGTTACTGTAATAGTACCGTCGGTTGCAGCAGTCGATGTAGGCTGTGTTTGTGTTATGTTTGTAATGGCTAATGCCGTTGGCGGCTGCTCAATTTTGGTTATGATGCCGTTGGAAAAAGTACAATTATTCTCATCTTTTACGGTATACGTATAACCTATTGCTTTTAAACCCGTTCTGTTTGCACCAGTACCACCGTCACTCCAAAGGACGGTAAGCGTACCGGATCCTCCGCTCAGGCTTATCGTAATTTCTCCATCATTACCGCCAAAACAGCTAACGTCTTTTTTAGAAGTTACAGTAGATTGTATTTGAGGATTAGGCTCTAGTAATACCACAGGGCCTGTAGCGGTATTATTGTTGCTATCGGTAACAACAACTTTATAATAACCGGCACTTTGTCCCGAAACAGTAGAAGTTGTACTTGGTCCCGAAACTTTACTAAGAATATTTCCGGCTGCATCACATTTATACCAGGTATAATTGTAAGTTCTGTTTATTGTTGTCGCGCTATACGGATAACCTCCAATAGCTGATGCTGTCAGAGTACCTGTTCCTCCCGGACAAGGTATATTGGTTGGTTTTGGCGTACTAACGACTAATTTCCCAGGTTCGTAAATTATAAAAGGAACATTAGTACTTGTACAAACTTTATTTCTGTCTTTTGCATACATGACATAGCTTCCGGCTGGTAGTGAATTCCAGTTAGTCGGGGTATAAGGCTGCCCATCTTTGGTAAAGAAATAAACGTAGTCGCCTGTACCGCCTTCAAATACAACAGAGAACGTACCATTGGGGGTGCCATTTTCTTTTGCATCCGCATAACTCAAAGTTCCAGCAGTAACTGTAATTGCTTTTGGCGTTGTGATTGTAATGGTTCTGGCTCCGTCAACTGCCGGCTGAGGGTCCGGAGTTTGAGAATATCCCAATAAACTCGTAAGAAACAGTAGTAGTAAGTAGATTTTTTTCATAATGGTATGGTTGTTCGGGAATTTATTGTTCTTCGCAATTGAATTTGTCAACGATTTTAACGGTATGGCCTCCATCAAGGGTTATGGGGATCTGGTGGGTACCGGAAAACTCATTTTTTTTGGGTACTGTCTGGCCGTTTATAACTTCAGTCTGATTGTCTAAAATGTAATAGTATGGAGTTGTTCCTCCGGCAGCATGTATTTCTATGAAACCCCTGTTGCCACTGCATTCGGGTGGTATGGCCGTTGCCCAAAAGGTTAAAGGTGTTTTCTCGTCTATGGTAAAAGGATCTGTAACAATAGCACTTAACCCCACTTTCTCTCCACTGTCAGATGTGCTTTGGGCCTGGTATTTTATTTTATAGGTACCCGCCGCTATGCCTTTCCAGGTATAGGTTTTATTAGAAACTTCATTTTCTGAGGCATAAATACTCGTGATAAAGCCTGTATCCGGAGCAACCGGATTGGCATGGAAGAGGTTAAGAAGAAGTTTGTTGCCTGCTTTTAGCCCCGTCTTAAATTTTAAAGTGGCACTGCCTGTGGGGGTATTGCTGCATTCAACAGCAATTGCTGTTGGTTTTTTTTCTTCCAGTTCGGGCGAGCAGCCAATAATACTGTAAAAAACGGTATTTGTAAATTGTGTTTTATAACCCGCCTGAAAGAAAATTTGAGATTTACCATCGTAACCGCCAATGTCTTTGAGGCTAAAAGTAATGGATCTTTTTCCCTGAAATTGAGAAGGCATGGGTTTCCATCCCGTCGCATCATATTGGTATTGCCAGTCCCATCCATTGGTTAAAGTAACAACATCGTCGGCACAAAGGTTATTGGAGGAAGGTTGTTTAAGATGAATGGTCCAGGCTACCGAATTACCCACACAGCCCCCAAAGTTTTCCTGAGTGCTCACTGCCGGGTTGTACGGAATGGTATATTCCTTTGAACAGTTTACCTGACCGTTGGTTTTTTGTTCGAGCGCTAAGAAATACAATTCATTGATATCTTTAGTGTAAAAAAAGTCATATTGCACCATTTCCTGAGAAATTAGGGGCTGTATATTACGGGTACTAAAAACCAGTACTTCAGTTTTTCTTCCCTCAATGGTGTATCGGGTCGTCATAGTACCAGGTGTTTTGGAATTCATTGTGGATCGTATCAATAGTCCATACTCATTCTGCCCCTGAACGAACAGGCTTGTTAAAAAGAATAGGAATACGAGTAATTTTTTGTTCATTATGTTATTTTTCAATGCAATCAGAATTATCTACAACAATCACTTTGTGGCCGCCATCTGTAGTAATGGGAATCTTGTGGCCATTGGAAAATGCAATTTTTTTAGGGACTGTCTGGCCGTTTACAACTTCGGTCTGATCGTCTAAAATGTAGTAGTATGGACTTGTTCCACCGGTAGCACTTATTTCTATGAAACCCCTGTCGCCACTGCATTCGGGTTGTATCGCCGTTGCCCAAAAAGTTAAGGCTGTATTTTTTTTGATTTCGAATGCACTTATAGTCGACGGAGTAGAGGGAGTACCGTTTCCAAACTGGGTCTGAAACTTAAAATTATATACACCTACAGGTATGTTTTTCCATTTGTAACTAAGTGCTGAAATTTTTTCTATGTCAGGATCATTTGAAGTTGCCGAACTCGGATTACCATTGCCTACAGGAACGCGATTTAAAAGAAGTTTTTCTCCTTTTGCGGTTTCCAGTGGTCGGCTAAACGTAAAAGTTACGCTGCCATTGCTGTAACTACAAGTGGTTAAGTTTGGGTCTGAAGTAGCAGCTAGTGTAGGAGAACAGGGTATGATATTGTAATTAACCACATTAGAGTAAACGTTTTCATCAGGTGCACTTGGATCGGAGTCAATTAAAACCCTGAAAATTATAGTTCCTGTATAATCGTTTAGGGCCGGATAATTGGCTTTAACAAATTCGAAACTTTGATTTGGGGTAGTAGTAATGTTCATTGGAGTGAAATTAATACCATTAGTGCTGTATTCCCATGAAAAACGATAAGGCCCCGGGCAGCTTACCGCAGTAAGGGTTTTTTTATCGCAAAACAAGTTGGTATCTACGTTTGGTTCGGGTAAAACGGCATTGGTTATTCCCCAAAAACAATTATTCATGTCAATCGTACTTTGCTCATAACAGGCCATAGGGTCACGCCAGGCACAGCCAAAACTGGTATCGGCTATCGAAATAAGTTCCACATAGGTTGGAGGGAGATTAAATACATGATAGTCTCCAAATTCTGCAACTGGTGCAATGTAGGTATTGCCGGACATAAAGAAATAGGACTGTAAGGCTGCACATTCGTTGACACAGCTTCCCATACTATGACGGACGATGTACAGTTTTTGCGAATAACTCTTACTGCCGGATAAGAGCATTACAGTGAATAAAAAAAGATATATTATTTTCTTCATAATGTTATTTTTCTATGCAATCAGAGTCATCTACAACGATCACTTTATGAGCACCATCTGCTGTTATTTTTATGGTATGAGGACTTGTAAAGGCATGTTTTTGTGCTAATGGCTCACCGTCTAAAAGGTAATAGTAAGAGTTCGTCCCTCCGGTCGCTGTTATGCGGATCCCTTTTGGGTCGGTACTACAAACTGGCTGTACTGCTGTTGCCGTAAAAGTTAAGGCTGTACTTTGCTTGATTTCGAACTTCGTTACCGGTGACACTGTAGAAGGCGTATTGTTTCCAAATTGTGTCTGATACTTAAAATTATATACACCCGCAGGTATGTTTTTCCATTTGTAACTAAGCGCAGAAATTTTTTCTACTTCAGGTTCCTCTGAAGTTGCAGAACTCGGATTACCATTGCCAACAGGAACGCGATTGAAAAGGAATTTTTCTCCTTTTGCGGTTTCCAGTGGTCGGCTAAACGTAAAGGTTACACTGCCATTGCTGTAACTGCAAGTCGTATAGTTTGGGTCAGACGTATGGTCTAATCTTGGAGAACAGGGTATAATATTATAGGTGACGATTTTGGCAAATTGTTGTTGATATCCGGCTCTAAATCGTACATCACCTGAAGTTTTATAGTTTGGTAAATCTTTTAGCTGGAATGAAATGGATGCTTTTTCCTGAAATTGCGATGGAAACGGTGCCCAATTCAAACCATCAAATTGATACTGCCAATTCCAGCCATTTTTAAGGGTAATAACATCTTCTACACATTTTTGATTGGTTTCCGGATAAACAGGAATTGGTATGTTCAAACTTAGTACTTCAAAATCGCCAATACAGCCTCCAAAACCGTCTCTGCTAAAAGTAGTGATATCAAAAGGAGTAGAGTCTTTAATCTGACAATCGGTGCCGTTTTTGTTTCCGGCTGTTGCACTTCTGTAGTCTATTTTGGTAGGATTGTCGGTTACATAGAAAAAATCATATTCAATTTCCTCCTGATCGCCTGTATTACTGCTTTTATGTATGGAATGGTTTCCCAATGTCAGGCTTAAGCTGCCCGCATGACTGCCGTCCCATCCTCGTGAGGGTGATAAAGTAGAAATTACAAGAATTCCATAGTCCGTTTGTCCGTAAACAAACAGATTCCCTAACAAGAATATAAATAAGAGTAATTTTTTTATCATATAATATTATTTTTCTATACAGTTAAAGCTGTCTACGACTATTACTTTATGTTTTCCATCCGTTGTAATGGGTATTAGGTAAGAACCGCTAAACGGGATTCTTTTAGGTACTATAATGTTGTTAACGATTTCTGTTTCATCGTCAAGTATGTAATAATATGGGGGCATTCCTCCTTCAGCAGAAATTAGAATTCCGCCTTTATCGGTACTGCACTCAGGCTGCACGTCTGCTGCTTTAAAAGTTAATGCAGGCGTTCTTGAAGTGATTGTAAAATTGGTAACGGTTGACACTGTAGAAGGTGTATTGTTTCCAAATTGTGTCTGATATTTGAAATCGTATTTCCCCGGAGCAATATTTTTCCATTTGTAACTAAGTGCAGAAATTTTTTCTACTTCAGAATCATCTGAAGTTGCCGAACTCGGATTACCATTGCCTACAGGAACGCGATTGAAAAGATATTTTTCTCCTGTTTCCAGCGGTCGGCTAAAAGTAAAGGTAACTTCACCGTTGCTGTAATTGCAGGCAGTAATGTTTGGATCTGATGTCGCCTCTAATTTTGGAGAGCAGGATATAATGTTATAGGTCGCAATATCCGACTCATAGATTTCAATTTTAGAAGTATTTAGATTTTCATAGTCAACAACAAATTTGATAAACAGGTTTCCTGTGTAATCTTTCAAATCGGGAACATCCTTGAAGTTAAAGTTTAGCCCATTTTCGGTATATTGGGTACCATAGTTAAAATACTTCCATTGGGTGTCGGTGCTTTTTTTGTACTGCCACGAATAACCTGCACCTGACAATTGAACCTGTTTTTGTATGGTAAAATTGCCACAGTTGCCAATTAAGCCACTTGGTTCCGGCAGGTCTAAAAGCAGGAAGGTAGTACGGCCGTGACAAGCTCCCATAGCGACACTTTTTGGAGCTACTAAAGTCGCCTGATCTTTTTGATTGCATTCTGGTCCGCCTAATTGGGTTGGTTTAACCACATTAGAACCGTTGATAACAATTTCAAGAGGGTATTTCGTTTGATCGTACTGTACTAAATCATAGAAAACCTTTTCATCATCGTCGTTATTATTAATGTTATAGGCTTTACCAAAAGCAGGCGCTCCGGTAGCGGAAATGTTTACACTATAGGTATTGGATTTGAGGTCAGGACCATATCTTGTTAACTTAGTTTCAATTAATATTTTACCCGTTTGACCATAAATCACCGGAGCCGCAAAAAAGGCGGCTAGAGTCAAAATGTAAATGGTCTTTTGTAAAATATTCATTTTTTAATGTTTAAAATAGGTATCGTATTTTTTTAAATTAGTTTTCCATGCAATCAAAACGGTCCAGGACAATCACCTGATGATCTCCATCGGTTGTAACACTTATGATGTCCGGATTGTTAATGAGCTCTTTTTTAGTTTCATTATCGAGAATGTAGTAGTAAGGAGGTGTGCCTCCTTTTACTGAAATTTCAACGCCGCCTTTATCAGTGCTGCATTGGGGTTGTATGGCTGTTGCTTTAAAAGTTAAGGCCTCTGTATTGTCTATTTTGAAAACCGGAGTTTCTACCGGACTGGAACCAAGTGTGGCATTGGGATCAGAAACGTTTTGCGTTTGGTATTTTATGGTATAAGAACCCGGAGCAAGCCCGTCCCAGGTATAAGCTCTATTGGAAACCTCTGTATCTTTTGCAAACCGGTGACTTCGGTAAGCACCATTTTCATATAAGGTAAGCAACAGTTTTTGGCCTGATGGAACGTCCGACAGGAAATTTAAAGTCACACTGCCATTCGGTTGATTGTAACATTTGACCTGAGCGGTTACCGGTGCACCATTCAGTTTAGGAGAACAAGGGATAAACCTGTAAGTTAAAACATCAGAGTAATCATTTGCACCGCCGCTTCCGGTTCTGGTGTATCTCGCTCTCAATTGAAAGTTTTGATTCAATTGCAGGTTAGGGATGGAGGTAAACGTGATCGGAATGTATTGCGCCGATCTTGATGCATAAGGAAACAGCTCTTTCCAACCTGCACTGTTTGGATCATAATATTCAACGGCAAAAGTCATATAACCGCTTTCACCCACAACGGCTACCGTAAAATTGAAAGTTTCGCATTGTTTTAGTTCTGAATTGGAAACATTGTAATTGTTTACTTCCACAAGTGTCTGCAAATAGAAGAATTCGAACTGGGTATTGTGCGTAACTGTAATATTATCAAAGTTATAAGCAAAGTTAGATTGCCAATAACCGGAATACGGACCTGTCATAAAGGGTGCGTGTTTTTGAAAGAATCCCGAAGATCCGTTATCAACCGCTCCGCTAAGACGCAATGGGCTAGTCGAAACAACAACACCGTCCATCGGACTAACGCCTGAATTTTTTAAAACATACGAAAAGGAACTGCTTCCGGACGTTGCACTTGCATTGGCATAAGTTTCGTTGAAAGGGTAAGTATCTCCGGTATTTAAATAAAAGTAAACGTTACGGCCACTGCTTGCCGATTTCCTTAAATCCCACTTCACTTTATACTTGTACGTTGTTTGTCCATTGATTAGCTGCATACCAAAAACAGTCAAAAACAGACAGGCTATTTTTAAGGTTTGGAATATGTTTTTGTATGTCATTAATGGTTTCATGTACTTAGAACTTTACAGTGAAAAAATCCATTTTAGAGGTTCTTCCATCTTTAAATGTTGCTCTGATACCGTATTGGTATGTGGTATTAATAGTAATAGTCGGGTCAGGTAAAAAGCGGGTAGTACCGGTCACAATCTGGATCAGTTGTAACGCATCTTTATCTGAAGCTTTATAAATTTCAAAACCATCGACCTCATTGTTCGAGTAGTCCCATGATAAATCGATTGTATTTGTCGTTTTGTTGGGCTGGGCAAAGAAGCCTTTCACCGCTGGCATAACCGAGTATTTAGGCACAAATAGGGTTAATCCCGGTGAAGGATTAGAAACTAAATTGCTCTCATCTTTAGCAAAAATGGCGTAACGATAGGTACTACCTTCAACAGCCGTTTTATCCTGAAACTTCTCTTCCTTATTCTTGGTTTCCAAAATCAGCGTCCAGTCCTTTTGGTCATTTTCTTTTCTGTACAATTGGTGTACCGCCACATCTTCACTCTGGCTGTTTACCCATTCGAGAAAAATCGAACCTTCTTTAATTTTAAAACTGGTAAAAACAGGTGAAGTAGGAGGGATTACATCCGGTTTTTTAAGGATCAAAACATCTGAGAAATCAGACATGTTGTAATGATAATCTACCGCAATAACTTTGTAGTATACTTTACTATTCAAACTTTTAACAAGCACTTTGTCCTGATAAGAGGTTGGCTCGCTCGGACTTACGGTTAACTGCGTAAGTTCTTCTTCGGCAGTGTTTCCTCTATAGATACGATAGCCCAGTAAATCTTTTTCTTTATTCGGATCCCATGTTAGTTTTACAACCCCTAAACTGTCTATTACCCCTTTTAAACCAAGTGGTTTCGAAGGCGGGATAGAGTCAACCGGCTGCACAAGCATAGCAAATGAAGTTCTGTTGTTGCCCTGTTTTCCAAGGGCCGTAATGGTAAAATAGTTGGTCGATAAGAGCTTGTTGTACGTCACTGTGCGGCTCTTGGCAGGGATGTTTTTTATCACCGTTTTATAACCATCATCATCCGTATCGGAACGATTTAATTCAAATCCTGTAATGTCATCCTCTCCTTCCTTCGGAAATTCCCAGGTTAAGGTAACCGTATTTTCATCCTTAAATTCCTTTACCGTAAGATGAGGAACATATTTTAAGATTTCGACACCTTTTCCAGTGACAACCTGCGAGTAAGGACCTAACTCACCAAAAGGCGAAATTCCCTGAATTCTGTAGCTGTACGGTTTATTGTTGGCAATCGAATCGACATAAAAAATCTGACTGTTGTTGGTATTTTGCTGATTTAAACTGGTATAAGGCTTATCTGTAATTCTTTCGAAAGTTTTTTTGTCTGACGAGCGCTCTACAAAATAATTGGCATAGGTATGTGACAGTATTTTAAAATTCCAGCTTAACATCGCACTGTTGTTCGTAAAGTGAGCAGTAAAATCCATCGGCTTTGGAAGGGGCTGATAATCCTCTAATCCCACAAAGATTCCGCCATACGAAATAGTAGCTTCTTTTTCAGGTACATTTGAAATTACGCGATAGGCATATTTTTCGTTTGGTTTAACCGTTTTATCTTCAAATCCAAGACCAGCTTTTTTGGCAATTTCATAATCCCTGTCAGCAGTTAGCAAGGCAAAAGTAAACCTTTGCTCATTCTCTTCCGAAAGGTTAACGATGTTCTCTAATTTGTCTGTTCCGGTAACCGAAAAATTTTCCCCGTAAATGGCTTGTGCCACAATAGCGGCATTGTCATTCTTTTCAATTAGTTTTTCCCAGGTTTCCAGTGGTTCCGGTTTTAAAGCACTCACTAAAACCACCTTTTCAGGAGTTGGTAAAGTTTTGTTACTTCGGGTAACGGTGTAACGCTCTACGGTGTACCCGTACGCATTCAGTTTTTTCCAGGCCATCGCATTGCTGACCGCCCATCGCAACAGAATTCTGTCTTTTTGCACTCTGGCTATAACTTGTATTTCCGATTTTATTTCGTTTGGATTCGATTCTCCCGTGGCATTTTTCTCTTGTGCATAGTTCGTACCAGTGATGATAAAAGTAAGGAGAATTAAAAATTTAAGCTTCATGCTAATTTGTTTTATTGAATGTAAAAATTGAACTGGTTCCAGCCTGTCCGCCTGGCAGAATATAATTTAGTCTGACATTATAAGTACCGTCTTTTATCATCGGAAATCTTCCAGTAATGATATAGTTGTACTTGTCAATCATAGCCCTATTCTGACTGTTCACATATTTATTGACTACTTTATACTGAATTTTTATAAAATCATCTTTATAGTAAAAAGGCTGGTTGTAGCGATACGGCAACCTGTCTCTTAAATAAGGACTTTTCGGATTATTGATTAAATCAGCCAGGTAAGAGGTGATGATTTCCATTCCTTTAACGGGAGGATTTCCTAGAATACTCGTGTTTCTGTTTAAAGTTAAATCGGCTTCCAGAGGATACCCCTTATAGATCAATGGATAAATATCATTTTTAAAATAACTGTCGTCTAACACGGCTTCAACACTTACCAATGGAATGTTCATTGATTGAGGTGTACCGGCGATTTCAATTTCATCAAAAGCTTCAGTTGCGGTGCTTTCTGCATGCAAGGCATGAATATCGGCCTCAATGATTTCGATGTGCGTTTTACGTGCTTTCTTAGCAGCCATTTTTTCCTGAAAAGTGTTGTATTGACTGGTATTGAAATTATACTGCAGCAATTCAATACCCTGACCACCTGTTAACGTTTCCGCCAGTTTATTGCTTTTAACTTCTACATTGGCATTTGTACCAAGATCCTGTTTGTCAAAACTTTCACTCAGGTTCGCATTGGCGTCTTTTACCGTTTCAAGCGTCATTAAGGATAAATTATATGGTTTTACGTTTTCTAAAGCAGGCATACTAACGATTACCTTTTTTAAGTCCGTATTGTAGCTTATAGCCCCATTTCCTGTTTTAGTTCCGGTTTTATAGTATGCTTTTTGAGATTGTCCCGGTTTCAGGTCAAATAAATAAGCCTGTCCTATTTTTAGCACTACATAAGCTTCTTTACTCTCGTTTTGATAAACATATTTTTGATCAAAAACAGGATAGCTGTAAGCAATATTAGTTACCGGAATATTGTTTGGCGCCACACCTGTGGTAAAAGTTCGGGTTTCTGTTTCCATTGCAACCTGACCCTGATCCATAATCGTTTTCCATGCACCATTGGTGTATTCCTGGAAACTTACTTTCACAGTTAAGGTTAATTCTGATTTCTCAGGTAATATTTCAAACGAATTAAAACTTACCAAATCACTTGTTTTGTTCCAGCTTAGCGTACCAATTACCGGAACTCCGGCTTTTTTGACGGTGTATTCTTCCAGTTTGAGTCGGTAGGTTTTAACTCCGTCATCTCCTTCAATATTAAAGTTTTTATCGACTGGCATATTAAATCCAACCTGAGGTACGGTAAAGACATCTACGTCTTTGGTTCCCTGAGCAGGAGTAATATCGGCAATAGATTTTAAGCCTTCTAACGGATTCGCTGATATGAATTCGCATTGTTCTCCAAATTCAAGTTTGAAACGGAAACTACCTTTCACGGCACCACCAAGCAGACTGAATTCACCGGCCATATAACCTCGAATCCATACCGGATTTGGTAGTTTGGCTTGTAATAAAACAGCACCTCCACCTTTTATAATGGATATTTTCTTTCGTATAAAAAACAGTTTGATATTAATTCCAAGTTCCCCTTGCATATAGGCATAGGACTGACCGTTGGCATACCAACCGTTTATACCAATTTGCCCCGAACCTTTACATTGTGCTTCACCATAGTCTTTCACCATGATGTCAAATCCAAATCCGGCCTGGAAATTAGCGTAAAACATTAAGAAACTTAAGTTTCCGGTTTTAATGCTGAAATCTGCACCAAAGGCAAATCCTTTTCCTGAAGCAATGCTGTTTTCGTCGCGCATATAATTCAGCTTGGCAACGTCAACTCTTAAAAGTTGGGCCACAATATCCGGTGGTGGCGGACTGCCCGGAATATCATCTCCAAGCATAAAATAACCTCCGGCTTCTACTTCGATAGATCCAATAGCTATTTTTATACCTAATCGGTCGGTAGGATTACCCGCACGGATATACCATTTGTCTGGTCCGAAGTGTAAAACGGCCCAACCGGCTCTGTTTCCTGAAGAACGTCCTTGTATGAAACCTCCCGGAGTGTCAATGTATAAATCGAATGTACCGTGTAATGTTTTGGCTCTAAAATCGTATTCTATCGCAGCAAAGGCGTTGATACCCATACTGTTTTTTACATCATTTGGATAAAGTTGTTCTGCAGCTGCCGATAAATTGGATGTTTTTAAGGCTTCTGTTGCGATCTGACCCATTATGGATTCATTTTCGGTAACTGTCTTTAAAGCTTTTGTTATCTCTTCCGCTCCCGGAATTTCAAACGGCTGCATGATATGACCTTCTCCATAAATACTAATCCTGTTGATACCGGAATTATTATTAAAGGCAATTTCAAAACCGGCGCCTCCCCAAAATGCATTGGCTGTGGCAGTACCTGCAAACTTAATCATGGCTTTAACCCCTAATCCTGATTCGGCATCAGGAACATAATTCGATTTGGATGCCACAAAAGAAGAACTGAATCCGTCTTTTCTCATTCGGTAGTAGGCACCACCACCAAAACCTTTAAAAGTAATCGCTCCGGCAGGAATATTTAAATTATCCACCATAGCATCCACATACCAGTATCTAAAAGTTGTAGATCCAAAAATAGCATTGGCTTCAACTTTGATGCCTCCTGTAAAATCGGCCGATACACTTCCTTTGAAACCATTTCCATAAACCGGATCATTGTCCATTATAGTAATGCTTCCTTTAAATTTTACACCACCTAAGTCGGCAGCAACTTTTATTTCCTCAAACTTAATACGTTCGTATTTCCATTTTTGAATTCCTTTTTCTCTGTCGAACGATCCAATTACATAAAATTTGGTTTGACCGCTAAACTGATTTTGCATGATGTTAATGGCAACGTCCACTTTCAGACTTGCAGATACATCGGTAGCAACCAAAGAGATTTCGTTGATGGTTACAGGGAAATTACTAACTGCGGCATCTTTCTCCTGAATGTGTTTGTAACCAAAATAATCAGCCGTTAAGTAAGGCACGACTGTTTGTAAGGTTAAATTCTGGAAGATGATTCCTTTAAAATTAAGAGCTTCCTTTTTCTCACCATCAGCATTAGTGGTTTCAGAAGATTTAATTGGTGAGGCAGCCAGTTCGGCTGCTGTAGTATTTTTATTACTGCCTTTTAAAGCTAAACTTCCGTAAAGAACAGCTTTAGGTAAAAACTTACCGTCTTTTACCCTTAATTCCAAATAGGAGTTTTTTTCTAAAGAAGCCGTTGATTTAAAAGCCTGAAAGCAAATATTGTTGGTTACATCAGCTTTAAGGATATATTCGTTGTCTACAGGGTTTATGATCGCATTGTAAGCTAATCTTCCTCTTGATTTAGGATCACACTGGGTGTTATCTTCCGAAGAAAGGGGTAAAACAATTTCACCATTGAAAGCGGCGGCTGTCAGGGAATTGGCACGGAACTCCATTTCGATATGGTCTAATGAAAACTGCCAGCCGGAAGCGCTTCCTTCTTTAAGGCTAAAAACATTATCACCGATGAATTTTCCGGAAACCCCCATTCGGTCAATTAAAAGATTGGCGGCTTCAAATTTGACCCTTTTGTTCTCGTCTCTTTTATTGAACTGTTCCGGTAATACAACTTTCAGAGATTTTACATAAAAACCTCTCCATAAATTTTCATTGCCCGGTACCAGATAATCTTTAACATAATCGGCATCGGGCCATTCGATTTTATCAGAGTTTCTAATGTCACTCAAATCGATTACGGCATTATTTAGTTCGAAGGCAGGTCCTTTGCCCTTATAAGACGTCAGTTGAAATTTGGGTAATGAAATTTCAATCAGTATATCATTCCAGTTGGATACTATTGTCTTGAAGGAACCTGTTACGCGGGTAGGAGCGGGAATAAGCTTATACTGATCATCGACGGGTTCGAGATAATTTCTTGAAAACTCAACGTCTGCAGTAATTCCAAGTTCCTTGAAACCGTTACAGTCGATTGTAACATACGTCTTTTTTTCTACAAGTCCGGTAGACATTTCCATGCCTCCTTTTAAAATAAGCAACGAATTCGGACCATTAATGTTAAGTGGAACGTCTCCCAGTAAAACCAGGTTCGTGGCACCAACCAATCCACCTTTGTGCGAAAGTTTAATACCGTTAGCCCCAAAGAATAACTCTTTTGGTCTGCCAAGCGAATCTTTTTGTGGAATTACGATTTTTACAAAAGCAGTAAGCTCCGTGTATTGCGGAGTAAATTTGGCGCTGCTGATTCCTAACATGTACTGAATTCCTCCGATGGTTTTCTTTATACCAAGAGGCAGCATGGATAATTTTTTGGGCTCTAAAAAATCAGTAAGATTATCGTTTTTAGCAATCTCCTTAAAAACGGACATGGCCAGATCACGATCTTTATTGGTTTCCTGCGAAACCGGAAAATTCTTTTTTAGAAACTCATTAGTGAATTCGCTTTCGGGAGCCTGGTAATAACTCAGCGAATTGTTGAGAAGACCAACATCGTCTTTAGGAAGATTTTTAGAAATAAAAACCTTCTTTGAATTGGTAATGGTATCGGTATACGTATTAGAAAAGCAATTGATGCTAACTAAAAATAAAATAATACATACGATAAAAGGAAATAACTTAAGAGTAGTTTTTTTCAAGTCTTAGTAGGTTTGGTTGGTATTAAGCAATATAGTGACGCGTAAGCGGATCTAAAGCAACTTATTCAGGGGCACCCAAATAGAGGTGATTTTAACAGAAAAGAAATCGTTTTGAGGCTGCAACTTTTCTTTTCATAACATTAGATTTCAGGGACAGAGCCGTAAAGTAAGAGGCTCCTTTTCTTTATGTTCATTAGATTATCAAATGTTAGTTTTGTTAAATTTTTGCCAAACATAAACAATCTCTGACTTTATTCTTTACGGGATTCCACATTATGGCAAAAAAAAACTCCTGATTGCTCAGGAGTTTGATTTATACTATGAAAATGTAAGTTTTTACTCTTCTTTCATGGTGTGATAAACGTTCATCACATCGTCGTCTTCTTCGATTTTTTCGATTAGTTTTTCAACATCCGCAATTTGAGCTTCGGTAAGCTCTTTTGTAATTTGAGGAATACGTTCAAAACCTGAAGATAAAATTTCAAGACCTCTGTTTTCCAGTTCTTTTTGTAAAGCTCCAAAGCTTCCAAAAGGAGCATAGATTAAGATTCCGTCTTCGTCTTCGAAAACTTCTTCAGCACCAAAATCAATTAGTTCTAACTCTAATTCTTCAGCATCGATTTCACCTTTTGCAATTCTGAAATTACAAGTATGGTCAAACATAAACTCAACTGAACCCTGAGTTCCCATAGTTCCGTTGCATTTATTAAAATAGCTTCTGATGTTGGCTACTGTTCTGTTATTGTTGTCAGATGCTGTTTCAATTAAAATCGCAATTCCGTGAGGAGCGTATCCTTCAAACAGAATTTCTTTATAGTTGGCAGTATCTTTATTACTTGCATTTTTTATCGCACGCTCCACATTGTCCTTAGGCATGTTAGCGGCTTTTGCATTTTGTATTACAGCTCTTAATCTAGAATTGGCATCCGGGTTTGGGCCACCTTCTTTAACAGCCATAACGATATCTTTACCGATTCGGGTAAATGTTTTGGCCATTGCCGACCAACGTTTCATTTTTCTTCCTTTTCTAAATTCGAACGCTCTTCCCATTTCTAATTTTTAGTTTTGTGAGGCAAAAATACGGTTATTCCTTATTTTTCCAAAATCAATCGTATTCTTTTTTAGTGATCGTTAGGACTTAGAAGTTAAAAAAGTTTCAAGTTTCAGGTTTCAGGTGGTTAGTACCCATGAAACAAAAGGGCTGCTCGTTTTACAAATTGGTCTTTTGTGAACCAAAAACCAAGAACTTGAAACTTGAAACCTGAAACCTGAAACAAAAAAGTTATTTAGAAGTATTAAACTCATTAATAACATTCACCGCTTCATTTAAGTACGGATTTGTTTTAAGGTTGTCAATCTGGTACTGGTTGATGGTTTTATCATTGGGATAAACCCCGAGTAAAAACTGGTTTACCGTTGAATTATAAACATCTAACGGATTGTTTTCATCGTTGAAAGTATTGATCTCCTTCCAAAGAGAATTTACGATTTTCTTTTGTTTGAAAACAGCCTCCAGGGTCATCGGAATTTCTGCTTTTGGTTTATTGACCAGCTGGTCAATTTTTTGATTAATTTCTTTTATATTATTAAAAAAGTAATTGTCGGCCAGTCTTGTTGTACTGTTTTTAGCCAGTTTGTCGATCAGCACGCGCTTTACATAAGGTTTGAATTTTAAGAACGGTGTGATACTATCATTTTTAATGGCAGTAGGGAAATCACTTTCTTTTTGATAAACATCTTCGTAAAATTCGGGAAGAACCACATCGGGTTTCACCCCTATATATTGGTGACTTTTACCTGTAACTCTGTAGAATTTATTAATGGTGATTTTTAAAAAGTCGGTATTTTTAGTTTCGTCAAGCGAAAGAATGGTTTGCATGGTAGCTTTTCCAAGCGTATTACTCCCTAATAATAAAGCACGGTTGTAATCTTGTAATATCGTGGAGAAAAATTCGCTTGCAGAAGCGGTGTTGCTGTTTACTAAAATGACAATCGGACCTTTATAAATCAATCCTTTATACGGGTCATTGATAACCGATTTCCCCTGATTGCGGTCTACAACAATAGAAAGCGGCCCGTAATCGATAAACATTCCTGCCAGTTTTATGGCTTCTTCCATAGATCCGCCACCGTTGTCAATCAGGTCGATTACCAGTCCTTTAATGTCGTCTCTTTCCAGTTTTATAACTTCTCGTGCCACATCATCGGCACAGCCTTTACGACTATTGCCTTCTAAATCGGCATAAAAACTTGGGATTTTGATGTACCCAATTTTACTGTCTTTCCCGATAATAAAGCTAAAAACAGAGTTCTCTTCGTCTTTCATCACCTTCTTTTCGATATAAACGTCAAAGCTTTTGCCTGAATTTCGTTTTAAGGTTAGCGTGATGCTTTTATTGGATTCGGATAAAATCAAAGTCGAAATGGATTCCAGCGAAGCACAGGAAACCTGCAAAGTTTCTTTTTGATTGGATATCGAAATGATCTGATCGCCTTTTTTAATCTGACCCGTCTGATAGGCAGGGCCATTCGGATCAATTTCGGCTACAATGATCTCATTTTTTTCATTGAGATTCACGGTCATTCCCAAAGACAGATGTTCTTTTGAGAGTGAGGCCACAAAGCTCGTTTTAGAATCGTCACTAAAATAGGCCGTATGCGGGTCAAAATAGGTACAGAAGAAATTATAGAATTTTTCTTCCTGTTTGGTATTCGTTTCCAGTAGTGTGTTGATTCGGCATATCTCGTTCGTCAGAATTAGTTTTTTTGACTTGAGTTCGATAGATTGGAAATTGGCTTTGATCGAATCTAAATTGTCACTTGTTTCGGCTATCTCGTCCAAGATCTGATAGCGGATTTTTTTGAGCCACACTTTTTCTATATCTTCTTTTTTCAGGTAAAAAGGAAATGATTTTTTGTAAAATCGTATCGTATCGTTTTTATTGTAATCAATAGGGGTGGCCTGAATTTTTTCGAGAACCTGTTTGGTTCTTAATAGCCCGTCTTTGTATTTGGAAGTAATGTCAGTCAGAAAACTACAATCGTTACTTAGGATAAAATCGTCTAAGTTGGTACGGTATTTTTCGGCCATTTTATCGTATTCCGTTTTGAAAAAAATATTTCGGGAGGGATCTAATTCATTGATCAGATTATCAAATACGAAAATCGACAAACTGTCATCTACCGGTTTAGGTCTGATATGTTCCTCCTGAATAACTGCATTTATTTTGTTGACTATTTCACAGGTTGGGTCACTACTTTGACTAAACAGAAAGTTTGTGGTTAACATCAATGCCAGTGCAATTTTTTTCATAGATGGAAATCTTCGTTCAGATTAAAATTACGCTTATTTTTTCATAAAAGGCTATACTTTTCTAAAAATTCTTACATTCAGCTGATTTTTATTCTACAGAGTTTTCGCCGCGAATTCCGGGTTCTATGTACTTTTTTATATGCAATCATTCGTGGATTCGTGGCAGGAAAGAAAAGCAATAAAAAAAATGCATCACTTGTTAAGCAATGCATTTTTAAAATATTAGGATGAAATATTATTTCTTATAAAAAGGTAATTTAACCACTTTTGCAGCTACATCATTTTTTCTGATTCGGATAAAGATATCGCTGTCCACAGCACTATTAGGTACGGTTACATATCCTAATCCAATACCTTTATTCATAGAAGGCGACATAGTTCCTGAAGTTACTATACCAATTACAGCACCCGAAGCGTCTACAATTTCGTAATCGTGTCTTGGTACTGCACGCTCCTGCATTTCAAAAGCAATTAGTTTGCGGCTAACACCTTCTTCTTTTTGTTTTTTCAGATTCTCTGAATTGGTAAAATCTTTAGTAAATTTAGTAATCCAGCCTAATCCTGCTTCTAATGGCGAAGTGGTATCGTTGATATCGTTTCCGTACAAACAGAATCCCATTTCAAGACGTAAAGTATCACGTGCTGCCAGTCCGATAGGTTTAATTCCGAAAGCTGCACCAGCTTCGAAAACTTTCTTCCAAATAGCTTCGGCATCAGCATTTTTGCAGTAAATTTCAAATCCACCAGAACCGGTATAACCCGTTGCAGAAATGATTACATCACTAAAACCAGCAAAATCAGCTACTTCAAAATGGTAATAAGTAATAGCTGCAAGGTCTATAGAAGATAAAGGCTGCATAGCCTCAACCGCTTTTGGTCCCTGAATAGCCAGTAAAGAATAGTCATCAGAAAGGTTTTTCATTTCAACACCCAAATCATTGTGTGAAGAAATCCAGTTCCAGTCTTTTTCGATATTTGAAGCATTTACAACCAGTAAATACTCTTCTTCTTTCATTTTATATACAATCAAATCATCTACAATTCCACCTTCATTGTTTGGCAGACAAGAATATTGTGCTCTTCCAATAGTTAAAGTTGAAGCATCGTTTGAAGTTACTTTTTGAATCAAAGCCAAAGCATTTGGGCCTGTCAGTAAAAATTCTCCCATATGCGAAACGTCGAAAACGCCCACGCTGTTGCGAACTGTTTCGTGTTCAGCATTTACACCCTCATAGGTAATGGGCATATTATAACCGGCAAAAGGTAGCATTTTCGCTCCCAAACTCTCATGTATGTGCGTAAGCGCAGTATTTTTCATTGTGTTGTTTTATAAAATTGTGTCGCAAATTTATTTAAAAAATCCCGAAGATTTATATACTAAATTATTAAAATTCGCAATATTCTTGCCTAATTTATGCATACGTGGCAATATCGTTTAGTTGGAGCAGCCTGTTGTGTTTTTGTTTTTTAAGGATTAACCGAAACAGTAGAGTGGTAATACAATCTGAATTTTAGGGCTGCATGAAGTGTCTCTTTCTTCATTTTTTATGTAACTTTAAGACATTAAATCAGTTCGATGAAAGATCCATTTTTAATCACAAAAGAAGAGATTCTGAAATTCTACAAACCGGTAAATCCGTTGACACATAAAGGACTTCAGGGGCATGCGGTTATAATTTCGGGAAGCTATGGCAAAATAGGAGCAGCGGTTTTGGCCTCAAAATCCTGTTTAAAATCGGGTTGTGGACTCGTAACTGCTTTTATACCAAAATGTGGTTATCAGATTCTGCAAATCTCGATTCCCGAAGTGATGGTGCTTACCGATGAAAATACCAATTTTATTACCAGTATTCATCTTCCGCTACTGCCTCAGGCTATTGGAATAGGCCCAGGAATCGGGCAGGAGCTGGGTACGCAAAAGGCTTTGTTTGAATTTCTAAGAGTAAATAAATCTCCTTTAGTACTGGATGCTGACGCTTTGAATATTCTGGCGGAAAATCTGTCCTGGTTAGAATTGCTTCCCGAAAACACTATCCTCACACCACATCCCAAAGAACTGGAACGTTTAATTGGGAAGTGGAATTCGGAATCCGAAAAATTTCAAAAAACGATTGCTTTTTCAGAAAAGTACAAAGTAATTATGGTCATGAAAGGAGCACCGACCTATATCATCATTAAAACTGAAATCTACGAAAACACGACCGGAAATGCAGCTTTAGCCACTGCCGGAAGCGGAGATACTCTCACCGGAATCATTACAGGCTTATTGGCTCAGGGGTATGAACCTAAGTATGCAGCAAAACTTGGTGTTTTCCTTCACGGATTAACCGCCGATATTACACTGCCGCAAACCGGTTACCAGTCGTTTATAGCATCAGATATCAACGAGAATCTCGGGAAAGCCTTTTTGTTTTTAGAGCATTAGTTTTTTAGATTGTCAACATCTAAACCCGACAGGTTTTTAAAACCTGTCGGGTTTGGTTACGGTTTGTTATTACAGGGATATTAGTTTTCAATTTTTTAAAATGTGCCGCCCCTATGGGGCTCTTTAAATTTGGGGTACGTATTTGAACCGGATTAAAATCCGGCCCTATAAAATGTGATCGAGCCGACGGCTCTTTTTATCCAACTAAAAATTGTTTAATCTCAATAAAAGGAGTTTGGTAGCAAAAATCTTTAATCTATAATCTTGCTTCTAAAATCTTACCCCTAAAATCTGCATTCTAAAATCTAAAATCTGCAATCAAAAATCAGTAAGTTTGTATCTATGAAAAATACTTTTGATCTGAGAACGGTAAATGTTACCCGTTACATCACGCCTTTGCGCGAAGGCGGTTCCTTACCCGCTTTGGCAGAAGCCGATGATGATTTTAAATACGTCTTAAAATTCAAAGGAGCCGGTCATGGCGTAAAAGCTTTGATCGCCGAATTGGTAGGCGGACAAATAGCCAAAGCTTTGAAACTGAAATTGCCGGAGTTGGTTTTCGCCAATCTTGATGAAGCTTTCGGAAGGACGGAAGCCGACGAAGAAATTCAGGATTTACTGCAAGGAAGTCAGGGATTAAATCTGGCACTTCATTTTTTATCTGGAGCGATAACATTTGACCCTGTTGTTACGACTGTAGATGCTAAACTAGCTTCGCAAATTGTTTGGCTGGATGCTTATATTACAAACGTCGATCGTACCTTCAAAAATACAAATATGCTGATTTGGCATAAAGAATTATGGTTAATTGATCATGGGGCGTGTTTGTATTTCCATCATTCCTGGAACAATTGGGAACAGCATGCCAAAAGCCCGTTTGCTTTGATTAAAGACCATGTTTTATTGCCACAAGCGTCACTTTTAAAAGAAGTTGATGCCGAATTTAAAGCGCTTTTATCACCGGAAATACTAGAAGAAATCGTAAACACAATTCCGCTGGAATGGCTGCAATGGGAAGATACCGACGAAACGCCGGAGACTTTGCGCAACGTATATTTACAGTTTTTGCAGACCAGATTAAACCATTCAGAAATCTTTGTAAACCAGGCACAAAATGCAAGATAGTCACTTATATGAGTATGCCGTAATTCGCGTGGTGCCAAGAGTAGAACGTGAAGAGTTTCTGAATATCGGAATCATTTTGTTTTGCAAAAAAAGCAAATTTATAAAGGTTCTTTTTCATTTGAATAAAGAAAGAATACAAGCCCTTTCTGCCGATTTTGACATCGAACAGTTAGAATGTAATTTAACGTCATTAGAAAAAATTGTTAGAGGCACTAAAGATGGAGGACCGATCGCTGCATTTGATATTCCGGAACGTTTTCGATGGCTGACTGCAATTCGAAGCTCCGCAATACAAACGTCAAGACCACACCCGGGTTTATGTCAGGATTTAGAAAAAACGATCCAAAGATTATTTGAAGAATTAGTTCTTTAAAGGAGGTTCAAAGGTTCAAAGGTACAAAGGTTCAGAGTGGCAAAGGTTTTATGCTCTTTGTCTTTTCTTTACTGTTTTACCAATAAAAAACAACCACATAAATAATTTAAGAGTTTGTAAGGTTTGCGACCTGACAGGCTTAAAAAATTTATGTGGTAAAAAAAACTAAGTTGGATTTCTAATTAAAAGGACCCGCAGATATTGCCGCCTAAAGTTGCTCCTGCATTGGCAGAGATGTCAGCTTTAACAGCAGTTTTGTTCAATTTTACGATCGAATAGGGTGGAGTAAAAGCAGTGCCGCTTCCGGCTTGATTTCCGGTTGTATTGGTGAAAACATTGTCCGTTGCTGTAACAGCAGTAAAACCGCTCATTAGATCGATTGGAGTTTTTACACCTTCAAAAACGTTGCTTTCTACATTTAAATTAGCTTCAAAACCTGCGGCAATACATTTATTACTTGCCGTACTGTTAAAGAAGTTGTTTACCAGATGTACTTTTCCAAAACGTACTCTTGGCATTCTTTCTTTGCAACCCGGAGCCCACCAGCAGCGAGCGAAAGTGATTCTTAATTTTCCGCGATCAGCAGTTGCACCGTCACTGGAACCAATCAAATTAGAGTACCTGTGATCATCAGAACCTCCGGGACCTCCGGCTTTAGGAGCTTTTAAATAACCGAATTTTGTATAAGAAACCGTAATATAATCTGATTTATTTTTGATGTCGAAGTTTCCGTCAACTCCATCTCTGAATTCACAATGGTCCACCCATACATTTTGACAATCATCTAAAATAGCATTGTCCCAGCCATCTGTATCATAAGCTCCGGGTCCTTCAAAAATAAGGTTTCTGATAATAAGATTCGTGCATCTTTTGATGTTGATGATA
>JAHEZJ010000071.1 GCA_023251135.1 Flavobacterium sp.
CCAACAATGGTAATTTTTGGCTGACCAACCGTTGAGTGCAAAGCCGGCAATTGTCTGTTAATGTTGGTAATATCTACAACATCACCATCTACAATTGTCATACTTCCTACTCCTGCTCTTGCCAAAAATTCAGCTGCAAATGATCCAACTCCTCCTAAACCTACCACTAAAACATTTGAGTTTTGTAAGTTTTGTAATCCTTCTTTAGTAAATAAAAGCTCGGCTCTTTCTGTCCACTCTGCCATATATAATGTTTTCTTTTGTTTTTAATTGTTTCTTTTGTTTCAAGTTTCAGGTTTCAGGTTTCAGGTTTATTTCTGAAAAACACTGTTGAAATTTCCCAAAATATGATCCTGTAATTCTTTAAGCGTTATATTTTTGTATGTTGATGCCAATTCATAAACCTGCTCTATACTTTCGTCAATGGTATCGGTTTCTAAAAAAAAGCGATCATTGGGAACCGTCTGAAAAACTGTTTTTAAATCCGGATTTCGCAACAGATATTTTCCAAACGAAATATAAAACCCCTCTTTGATTAACTGCGCCGCGATCTGACCATTTTTAGAAAAACCATGAACAATCATCGGAACGGAAATTTTCATTTTCTTTTTAATAAGAATCACTTCCTGAAAAGCGGCAACACAATGTATGACTACAGGTTTTTGATACTTTTCGGCCAAAACCAGCTGCTTCTCAAAAACGATTATTTGCTGTTCTAACGGAATTTCGATTCGCTTGTCTAAACCACATTCACCAATAGCCAGACAATTTTTTGATTGCAATTTTTCTTCTATAATTTTCAGCTCAGCATCTATTTGATCCTCTTTTATGTACCAGGGATGAATTCCAACAGAATAAAACGGAATCGAAGCGTCAAACCCCTGTGGATATTGATTCACCAGCTCCAGTACATTGGATTGGTTTTTAAACTGATGGGTATGAAAATTAAAGAATTCCATTAATGAAATGCTTTTACTCCTGCTTTTATTGCGACATTCAGATCGTTTTCTAAAGGAACTAACGGGCACGAATATTTGTGATTATAAGCACAATACGGGTTGTACGCCTGATTAAAATCGACTGCAATTGTATTTCCTTTCGGGATCTTCAAATCAATATATCTTCCTCCAATATAACTTTCTTTACCTGAGGTTAAATCTGAGAAAGGCAGGAATAAATGGTCTTTGTACTCTTTTGTTTTCGAAAGTTCGATGTTTCTGTAAACATTCAATTTAAGCGCAACTCCGTCGATCGTAAAATACAAAGTTCCGTATTTGATGTATTTCGGCGTTCTTGTTCCTGTCGTTTTCATTTCGAAAACTTTTTCGTTTTCTGCTTTTTCAAATTTTGCCGTCACAAAATACTTCGCGTTTACAGGATAAAAATCTAAACTTTTAAAGGTTTTCAAATCTTCTTCCATTAACGGACTCGTCTTAGCATCAGCATATTCTGAATTTATGGTCTTCTGAAATTTTTCGCTTTCTTTTTGATCAAATTTATTTTGTCCCAAGCAAAAATTAACCATTAACAACACTAAAAAAACAACACTATTTTTCATCTTAGAAATTTTGAGCAAAAATAGTTTAAAAGTAACAAAGCAGCAACCGCTCATCCGTACAAAGTTTGCTAACTTTGTTGCAAATAACTTATTTATAATGCTCAAGACCGCTTTTAGCCGCTACATCAATAATTTTAAAGGTTTTTCCAGAGAAATTTGGATTCTTGCTATTATTACTTTTATCAATCGTGCCGGAACAATGGTACTTCCATTTTTGTCCAAATACTTAAAAGAAGATTTGCATTTTACGTACAATCAGGTAGGCTGGATTATGGTGGCTTTTGGTTTCGGATCAATGTTAGGCTCCTGGCTGGGTGGAAAATTAACAGACAAAATCGGGTTTTACAGAATCATGATTTTTAGTTTGTTTACTAGTGGAGTTTTCCTTTTCCTTGTTCAATATGTTACACATTTCTGGACGCTTTGCATCGCAATATTTTCTTTAATGACTATTGCCGATATGTTTCGCCCGGCGATGTATGTTTCGCTTGGTGCCTATTCTAAACCTGAAAACCGAACGCGCGCCCTTAGTTTGGTACGTCTTGCTGTTAATTTAGGATTTGCGGCCGGACCTGCATTAGGAGGTTTGATTATTATGGGTATGGGGTATTCAGGCTTATTTTGGGTAGACGGTGCATCATGTGTCATCGCCATTTCGATATTTGCCTTATTGGTTAAAGAGAAGAAAAAAGTAATACACGAAGATAAAATCGAAAGTACCGAAGTTAAAAAATCGGTTTTTCAGGACAAAATCTTTTGGGTTTTCTTGTTTGTGTGTTTCGCGACGGCTATCATATTCTTCCAGCTTTTTACCACTTTACCGCTGTATCACAATGAAAAATTTGGTTTAAGCGCGTTTCAGACAGGACTATTAATGACACTGAACGGGTTGCTTATTTTTACTTTGGAAATGCCAACTGTTGCTTTTATGGAGCGAAAAGGTTTTCCTAAAATAAAAATTATCACACTTGGATCTTCCATTATAGCCCTGAGTTTCTTTTTATTATTGATTAATGTTTGGGCGTGGATTCTGGCAATAAGCATGATTCTTTTCTCGATTGGAGAAATTCTCAACTTCCCTTTCTCGAATGCTTTTGCACTAAGCCGGGCACCACGCGGACAGGAAGGCCGTTATATGGCACTATATACCATGAGTTTTAGTCTTGCACATATTGTGAGTGCAAAAGTAGGTTTCGAAATCATCTCCCGATTCGGATACCAAATCAACTGGCTTTTCATGGCTTCTATTGGAGTTTTTGCCACTCTATGCTGCTTTTGGATTAAAAAAGCATTGGCCAGAGAGAAGGTTTCTTAAAATCTTACTTTCCTTATATCGTTTATCATTTAGCAAACCCGACAGGTTTTAAAAACCTGTCGGGTTTAATTTTTATTACAAACTTCCAAAACAACCTATAAACATCTATATTTCAATAAATTACATTTAAATTTACCATCCTTTCTTTAGTCAAAAAATCATACTGAACGTGTTTTTTAGTTAAATAACTGCTTTTATAGTTGTGTAACTAGAAAAATAGTTGTAGGTTTGATTTAAAATTAGAAAACATGCAAAAGTTAACGAACAAGGAAGAGGAAATCATGCATATTTTATGGAAGCTTAAAAAGGCTTTCGTAAAAGAAGTTCAGGCAGAAATAACCGAAGATCAACCCCATTACAATACATTATCGACGATAGTGCGTAATCTAGAAGAAAAAGGTTTTGTGGCTCACAATGCTTTTGGAAACACACATCAGTATTATCCAACTATTACTTTAGAGGCGTACAGTAAAAAGTATATGAATACGGCAATCGACAACTATTTTAATAGTTCGTATAAAAATATGGTCTCCTTTTTTGCCAAAGAAGAAAAAATTTCAGCGGCAGAATTACGTGAAATCTTAGACATGATCGAAAATCCAAAAGAAGAAAAATAATTGTTTATGGAAGCACTTATCTTATTTATTGCAAAATCAGCTGGTTTATTAACCTTGTTTTACTGTGCGTATTATTTTTTACTGCGCAAAGAAACTTTTTTTAACAGCAACAGATGGTTCTTGCTGGCTGGTTTGGTTACCTCGGTAGTTTTGCCATTTCTGGTATATTCTAAAACGGTTTGGGTAGACGCTTCTCCAATATCCAATCTGAATTACGTTACCGGTTCCCAACCACAGCTTATTGAAGATGAGGCTTCCGCAATCAATTGGAATTTAGTAGTACTTGGGGTCTATATCATTGGATTCCTGGGACTGCTTTTAAAATTTGCTGCTGATTTTTATAGCCTGAACACTGTTCTAAAAAACAAAAAGGTTACGCAACAGGCTGATTTTAAATTCATAGATACCCACGAAAGCATAGCGCCTTTTTCTTATTTTGAATACATCGTTTACAACTCATCAATGTATACGCCCTCAGAATTAGAAAGTATTATCGAGCACGAAAAGGTGCACAGTGAACAAAATCACACTATAGATGTTTTACTATCCAGAGTATTCTGCGTTCTCTTTTGGTTCAACCCTATTGTGTGGCTGTATAAAAAAGCAATTCTTCAAAATCTGGAATTCATCGCCGATAGTGAAGCTGCACGAAAAATCTCTGACAAGAAAGCGTATCAATACACACTTTTAAAAATAACAACACATGAAAATTGTGTTGCAATTACCAATCATTTTTATCAATCATTAATCAAAAAACGAATCATTATGTTAAACAAAAATCAATCAAAGAAAAGGAATTCCTGGAAATTTGGAGCAATAGTTCCGGCACTGGCTGCATTTGTACTATTATTTCAAATAGAAGTAATTGCCAAAGAAAAACAACAAACTGCAAAGGTAATTTCTGGAAAAACAGAATCAGTAGAGGTTTACAAAATCAAAAAAAATACTACAGATGCTGAATTAAAGGAAATCAGAGAAAAATTGAAATCAATTCATAACATTGAATTTAAGGCTTCTGAAATAAAAAGAAATGCCGATAACGAACTAATATCAATTAAAATTGATGTCAAAAATGGCACACAGCAGGCACAATCTGTTCAGACTTCAGGGAACCAAACCATTAAAGATTTTGGGCTAATTGTTACAACGGATACGAATGGCAGCAAAAAAGTTGGCATTCAGACTGCTGACGAAAATAATGATTCTGAAAGTCACAAAGAATCCAAAAAAGTAAAAAGTAAAAAAGTAATCCTTAAACAAACTAAAGATGTTAACACTAATTCTGGTACTGACACAAAAATTACTGGCAATACTCATACAAATACTAGCACTACTACTGTAGTTACAGATGATAATGGCACAACCAGTGTGTCTACTACAAATAATGATGGCAAAATTATTATTTCAACGTCAGGTAAAGCTAACACAAAAGAGCCTAAACTTATCAT
Source organism: Flavobacterium sp. (assembly GCA_023251135.1). Lineage (GTDB taxonomy): Bacteria > Bacteroidota > Bacteroidia > Flavobacteriales > Flavobacteriaceae > Flavobacterium. The sequence goes on from JAHEZJ010000071.1 coordinate 4,939, forward strand.
CGTTGATGGAGTCGAAATGCCTGCCGATTATAACCTTAACGACCTTAAACCAAAATACATTAAAAAAATGAGCGTTTACAAAGGAAGTGAAGCAACTGCCAGATATGGCGAAAAAGGATCTAATGGTGTAATCGATATCGAAACGCATAACTAAGAAAGCTTAAAATGCAAAAGCTAACCAATAAAGAAGAGGAAATCATGCACATTTTATGGAAGCTTAAAAAAGCTTTTGTAAAAGAAATACAAGCAGAGATTACAGAAGATCAGCCACATTACAACACTTTATCTACAATTGTTCGTAATCTGGAAGAAAAAGGTTATGTTAATCATAGTGCTTTTGGGAACACACATCAATACTACCCTCTGGTAAGTATCGAAGAATATCGAAAAGGATTTATGAATACCGCTATTGACAATTATTTTAATAGCTCTTATAAAAGTATGGTTTCCTTTTTTGCCAAGGAAGAAAAAATTTCGGCAGCTGAACTGCGTGAAATCTTAACCATGATCGAAACTCCTAAAGAAGTAATATAATTTGTATATGGAAGCTATTTTCATTTTTATCGCAAAATCAAGCGGATTGTTGGTATTGTTTTATGTGGCGTATTATTTTTTACTGCGCAAGGAGACTTTTTTCAACAGCAGCCGATGGTTTTTACTGGCCGGACTCATTACCTCAGTCGTTTTACCTTTTTTGGTTTATACCAAGGTTGTATGGATCGAGCCTACTCCTGTTGTTCAGGCTCCAACAGCAGTTACAGCAAAAACTACTGTGACAGCCTTAGATTACTCCAAAACCTATCTTTCACCGGTTGTAGAAAAAGATGCCTTTGAGATCGATTGGAACTATGTTGTACTTGCCATTTATACCCTTGGTTTTCTGGCTTTGGTCATCAAATTCATGATTGACTTCTACAGTCTGAATACGGTATTAAAAGGAAAAAAAGTACTGCAACAGGCCGATTTCAAATTTGTTGATATCAACGAAAATATTGCTCCTTTCTCCTATTTTGATTATATCGTGTACAACTCATCAATGTATACCCCTACGGAATTAGAGAGTATTATCGAACACGAAAAAGTGCATAGCGATCAAAACCACACCATAGATGTTTTGATCTCAAGAGTTTTTTGTGTCTTATTTTGGTTCAATCCTTTTATGTGGCTGTACAAAAAAGCAATCCTTCAAAACCTTGAATTTATTGCTGATAGTGAAGCTTCTAAAAAAATAACCGACAAAAAAGCCTACCAATACACGCTTTTAAAAATAACAGCACATGAAAGTTGTGTTGCAATCACCAATCATTTTTATCAATCATTAATCAAAAAACGAATTGTCATGTTAAACAAAAATCAATCAAAAAAGCGAAACTACTGGAAGTACTATGCTGTAATTCCTGCACTTATAGGTTTTGTCTTCTTATTCCAAATTGAAGTAATTGCACAGGAAAAAGAATCAAAAGAACCTAAAGAAGTGGCCGAGAAAACGGATCCTATTGATCTTATTAAGATTCAGAAAAACACAACGGATCAGGAACTTAAAAAAATTACAGAAGATCTAAAACAAAAACATAATATTGATGTTGTTATTTCGGATGTAAAAAGAAACAGCGAAAATGAGCTGACTGCGATTAAAGTAGATGTAAAAAGACAAAATGGAAAAACGCAAACCATCCACATCGAAAGCAACAAACCTATTAAAGGCTGTGGAATTATGGTATCAACCCAAAACAACGGCTCTAAAAGTGTAGCATTAATCACGGATGATGCTCCTGCTCCAGACCAGA
>JAHEZJ010000017.1:0-13200 GCA_023251135.1 Flavobacterium sp.
GCTTACGGTTACCATCAGCTCTTACCCATTTAGCAGCATCAGCTTCTAATTGTCCTCCGATTTCACCAATCATAATGATGATTTCAGTTTCTGGGTCGTTCATTAATAATTCAACAGCTTCTTTAGTTGTAGTTCCAATAATTGGATCTCCACCAATACCAATAGCTGTAGTAATTCCTAAACCTTGTTTTACAACCTGGTCAGCAGCTTCATAAGTTAAAGTTCCTGATTTAGATACGATACCAACTGTTCCTTTTTTGAAAACGAAACCTGGCATAATACCAACTTTAGCTTCACCCGGAGTAATTACTCCCGGACAGTTTGGTCCGATTAATCTTGAATTTCTTTCTTTAACATAGTTATTAGCTTTAATCATATCTGCTACAGGAATTCCTTCTGTAATAGCAATAATTACTTTAATTCCAGCGTCAGCAGCTTCCATAATTGCATCAGCAGCAAAAGCTGGCGGAACAAAAATGATAGATGTATCAGCTCCGGCTTGCTCTACAGCATCTTTTACTGTGTTAAAAACCGGACGATCTAAATGGCTTGTTCCTCCTTTTCCAGGAGTTACACCACCAACAACATTAGTACCGTACTCAATCATTTGAGAAGCGTGGAAAGTTCCTTCGCTTCCTGTAAATCCTTGAACAATTATTTTGGAATCTTTATTAACTAAAACACTCATGATATATATTTTATGTAGTTTTTAAAATTGTGATGCAAAAGTAAGGTTTTGTAACGTATTTTAACCTTTTTGTCTTCAAAAAAATTAAGAAAATTGACTCATTTGATAACCGCGATATAATTTATCATCTTTTATTTGCCAAATTGTCGCAAAATGAGCTAATAACATCTCTTCTCTTGGGTTTTCAATCGTTTTCACAAAATGAGAATATCGGATTGAAACCAAGTCATCTTCTGCAATAATGTGACTAATTCTGACCTTAGAACGAACATAAGCACGGCTCAGTTCGTTTGCCATAGCGGTCATTGACTCATAATCCATCTCGATCAGTCCTTTAGTGCTGTTCCAATCCAACTTTACATCGGGATGTAGGTAAGTTTTCATGATTTCGCTATCAATTAAGGCATCTGATTTGTAAAATTTTTGAACAAACTCTTTTATAGACATATTACTTCAATTTATTTAGAATTTCAGGAATCTTTTTGATATTGGCCAATTGTTTTAACTTTTCTCTTGATTCTTCGATTGGAGTTCCGAAGTAAGACTTTCCTCCTTCAACCGATTTGGTAACTCCCGTTTGTCCCATAATAACAGCTTTCGCTCCTATAGTGATGCCGCTGGTTGTTCCTACTTGTCCCCAAATTGTAACTTCATCTTCGATTACAACACAACCCGCAATACCCGTTTGTGATGCAATTAAACACTTTTTACCAATGATAGTATCGTGCCCAACATGTACCTGATTGTCCAATTTTGTACCTTCACCAATAGTAGTATCACCGGTAACCCCTTTGTCAATCGTACAAAGTGCTCCAATGCCTACATTGTCTTCAATTACCACACGTCCACCTGAAATCAACTGATCAAAGCCATCCGGACGTTTTTTATAATAAAACGCGTCGGCTCCTAAAATGGTTCCGGCATGAATCATTACATTGTCGCCAATTACGGTATGATCATAAATCGTAACATTTGGATGTATCAAACAGTTTTTTCCAATTGTTACATGATTCCCAATAAAACAATTGGGCTGAATCACGGTACCTTCTCCGATCGTTGCAGAAAGAGCAATAGATACACTGGTACCTTGAAAAGGTCTGAAATGTTTGGTTAGGGTATTGAAATCTCTGAAAGGATCATCAGAAATTAAAAGTGCTTTACCTTCGGGGCATTCTACTTTTTTATTGATTAAAATTATAGTAGCTGCCGACTGTAAGGCTTTGTCGTAATATTTGGGATGGTCAACAAAAACAATGTCTCCAGGTTCAACGACATGAATTTCGTTCATGCCTAAAACTGGAAAGTTTTGGTCACCGATAAATTCGCAATCCAGCAAATTTGCAATTTCTTGTAAAGAGTGAATCTTTGGAAATTTCATATATTTATTTAGTTTTCAGTCTCAGTTTTCAGTCTCAGTTTTCAATCTGCATTAACAAACTGATAACTGCGACTGAAAACTGAAAACTTATAAAAACTACTCTTTTACACGCTCCATGTAAGAACCTGAAGCAGTATCAATTTTAATTTTATCACCTTCGTTGATGAATAACGGAACGTTTACAGTTGCTCCGGTCTCTACTGTAGCAGATTTTGTAGCATTTGTAGCAGTGTTTCCTTTTACTCCTGGTTCAGCATAAGTAATTTCAAGAATTACAGATGTTGGCATATCTACAGATAAAGGAAGATCAGTCTCTGTATTGATCTGAACCATTACGTTAGTTCCTTCTTTTAATAATCCCGGATTGTCCAAGATGTTTTTATTCAAAGAAATTTGCTCAAAAGTTTCAGCATTCATGAAGTGAAATTCGTCACCTTCAGCATATAAAAACTGAAAAGTATGTGTTTCAACACGAACGTCTTCGATTTTATGTCCTGCAGAAAATGTATTGTCCAATACTTTTCCTGTAGTTAAGCTTTTTAATTTCGTTCTTACGAAAGCAGGACCTTTTCCTGGTTTTACGTGAAGAAATTCAATAATTTTATAAATATCGTGGTTGTATTTAATACATAAACCGTTTCTAATATCTGATGTAGATGCCATTTGTTTTTATTTTTTTATTTTTTGTTGAATCGTTAAACCGTTTATTCGATTAAACGATTAAACAAATAAACAGTTAAACTTATTTTAATAATTTCCTGAATAACCTTTCATGATTCCTCGGGATGAATTTCGGATAAAATCTAAAATTTCATCTCTCTCAGGAGTAGCTTCCATTTCGGCTTCAATAATACTTAAAGCTTGCGTTGTATTGTAATTTTTCTGGTATAAGATTCTGTAGATCTCCTGAATTTCTCTGATTTTTTCAGTGCTGAAACCTCTTCTTCTTAAACCAACTGAATTGATACCTACATACGATAACGGCTCTTTTGCCGCTTTTGTATATGGCGGAACGTCTTTTCTAACCAAAGATCCACCAGAAATCATAGCGTGATCTCCGATATGGATGAATTGATGAATCGCTGCCAAACCACCAATTACTGCGTGATTTCCAACTACAACGTGACCTGCCAGTGCAACTCCGTTTACGATAATGGCGTTATTCCCAATTTCGCAGTCGTGCGCAATGTGAGCATATGCCATAACCAGACAGTTGTTTCCAAGAATCGTTTGTCCAGAGGCAACTGTACCTCTATTGATGGTAACACATTCTCTAATCGTACAATTATCGCCTATGATAGCAAGAGAATCTTCTCCTCCGAATTTTAAGTCTTGTGGTACCGCAGAAATAACCGCACCTGGAAAAATATTGCAATTTTTACCAATACGAGCTCCTTCCATGATCGTCACATTTGAACCAATCCAGGTACCATCACCAATAATTACATTATTGTGAATTGTTGTAAAAGGCTCAATTACAACATTTTTAGCGATTTTAGCGCCAGGATGAACATATGCTAATGGTTGATTCATATGTATTTTTTATATTTTAAATTAAAATAATCTAATTTGGGCAACAAACCTAAACAATAAAATTGATTAATTATTATTGTTTTCTTGCAATTTGAGCCATTAATTCTGCCTCGGTCACTAATTTCCCATTTGCGTAAGCATTTGCCTGCATATGACAGATTCCTCTTCTGATCGGAGAAATCAACTCACATTTGAAAATTAACGTATCACCTGGCAATACTTTGTGTTTGAACTTAACATTGTCAATTTTCATGAAATAAGTCAAGTAATTTTCTGGATCCGGAACGGTACTCAAAACTAAGATCCCTCCTGTTTGTGCCATCGCTTCAACGATTAAAACTCCGGGCATAACTGGTGCTTCCGGGAAATGTCCAACGAAGAAATTTTCGTTCATTGTTACATTTTTCAAACCAACCACATGACGATCCGACATTTCGATGATTCTGTCGATCAACAAAAATGGAGGTCTGTGAGGAAGCATTGCCATGATTTTATGGATATCCATCAAAGGCTCCTGGTTTAAATCGTAAACAGGAACATGATTTCTTTGCTCTATTTTAATGATTTTTGCCAATTTTTTAGCAAACTGAGTATTTACAAAATGCCCCGGTTTATTAGCTATAATTTTACCCTGAATACGAACTCCAATAAGAGATAAATCTCCAATTACATCAAGAAGTTTGTGTCTTGCTGCTTCGTTTGGATAGTGTAAAGTAAGGTTGTCTAAAACTCCGTTTGGTTTTACAGATATTTCATCTTTTCCAAAAGCTTTCTTTAAATTCGCCATTGTAGCTTCAGAAATCTCTTTGTCTACATAAACAATTGCGTTATTTAAATCACCACCTTTAATTAAACCATGCTCTAATAAAGATTCTAATTCGTGTAAAAAACTGAAAGTTCTTGAACTTGCAATTTCTGTTTTAAAATCGGCAATACTTTTTAATGTAGCATTTTGAGTACCTAAAACTTTAGTTCCAAAATCTACCATTGTAGTTACCTGATAATCATCACTTGGCATTACAAGAATCTCGCTGCCAGTTGCTTCATCCGTAAACGAAATTACTTCTTTTACGACATAAACATTACGGCTTGCGTCTTGTTCTTCTATCTCCGCTTTTTCAATTGCTTCAACAAAATATTTTGAAGAACCATCCATAATAGGAAGTTCTGAAGCATCTAATTCTATAATAACATTGTCCAGATCACATCCAACTAATGCCGCCAAAACATGTTCTGGAGTTTGAATTTTTACGCCTAGTTTTTCTAAATTAGTGCCTCTTTGCGTATTCACAACATAATTAGCATCAGCCTCAATGACTGGCTGGCCTTGCAAATCTACTCTTACAAAAGTGAAACCGTTATTAATTGGAGCTGGTTTAAAAGTCATTGTAACTTCTTTCCCAGTGTGTAATCCAACGCCTGTTAGTGAAATTTCATTTTTGATGGTCTTCTGTTTAACCATTATTTCCATTTTTTGGGTTTATTATTTGTTTTTTTAATTCTTCTACTTCGGCAACTATTTTAGGCAGATTTTTGAAATGAACATACGATTTATTAAAATCGGTATATCCAAGAGACGGTGTCCCTTGTAATATTTCATCATCCTTAATGTTTCTTGCCACTCCTGACTGAGCCTGCAATCTCACATTATTTCCTATTATCAAGTGTCCTGCGATACCTACTTGCCCGCCAATCATACAGTTTTCACCAATTTTTGTAGAACCGGCCACACCTGATTGCGCTGCAATTACAGTGTTTTTACCAATTTCAACATTATGTGCAATCTGAATCTGATTGTCTAATTTAACTCCCTGTCTGATGATAGTCGAACCAAGAGTTGCTCTGTCTATTGTTGTATTGGCACCGATATCAACGTTATCTTCGATAATAACATTACCAATTTGTGGTACCTTACTGTAAACTCCTTCTTCATTCGGAACAAAACCAAAACCATCCGCACCAATGATAGTGCCGGAGTGAATGGTACAATTGTTACCAATTATAGTTTCAGAGTAAATTTTAGCGCCTGCAAAAATATACACATTATCGCCAATAACAACATTATCGCCAATAAAACTATTTGGGTAAATTTTTACATTATTACCTAAAATCACGTTTTGTCCAATATAACTAAAGCTTCCTAAGTACAAATTGTCTCCGTATTTAGTGCCTTCTGTTATATAAGACTGCGGTTCTATGCCGTTTTTGTTTAATTTAACCTGATTGTAAAACTCTAAAAGCTTAGAAAAAGAAGCGTAGGCATCTTCTACTTTTATTAAAGTTGTGGTAATTTCCTGCTCAGGCATAAAGCTATCATTAACAATAGTTACAGATGCTTTAGTCGTATATATGTGGTTGATATATTTTGGATTGGCCAAAAAAGTAAGCGATCCCTCCTCACCTTCTTCTATTTTAGATAATCGAGAAACTTCTACATTGGGATTCCCAACAACTTCTCCTTCTAAAATTCCCGCTATTTGTTCTGCTGTAAATTTCATTGCGACAAAAATATAAAAAATAGATTTTAAATGTTAATTTTAGATAAGTTGTTTTGGGAAACAGATGTAATATTTTGTTACCAATTTAGATAAAGACCTTAAATTCAACTGATCAGATGCTTCTACAACATCTTCAATTGTTTTGTCTTTTTTCAAAATTCGTATCGGTTCAGCTTCTTTACTGTAGGCCTGATTTTTTATTTTTCCACCAAAAATAAAATAACCCGCTTCTAATTGTGTAATATGGTGTTCGTTAGCGAATTCTTCTTTCAGAGATTGCAATTCTTCGGCCGGTATTTTTTCTGCAGTAAGCTTAATTTTAAGCAAATCTCTGTTAATAAGCATTTTGCTTAAAGTGGAAAGAATAAAATCATCCTGTTTCTGCCAGGCCTTTAAAGCGCTGATAATATCAAAATCATCAAGTTGAGAGAATAAATCTAATTTTTCGGCGTCAAAGTCTTCTAGAGTCACTCTGTTCTTCATAAAATACATAAGTGGCTCACTGCAGGGCAAAGACACTCCTTTTAACGTCAGTTCTCTGGCTCTTTTCAGTACTCTCATCAAAATCAATTCAGCCACCAGACTCGTTTTATGCAAATAAGCCTGCCAGTACATCAGCCTTCTTGAAAGCAAAAACTTTTCGACTGAATAAATTCCCTTTTCTTCAATCACCAAAATACCGTCGACTACATTCATCATCTGAATCAAACGCTCAGAGTTGACATTTCCTTCCGCTACACCGGTATAAAAACTATCTCTTTTCAAATAATCCATTCGATCCATATCCAACTGGCTGGAAATCAGTTGTAGCATGAATTTTCGATGATAATCCCCTTTAAAAACCTGAATGGCCAGACTTAGTCTTCCTTCAAATTCTTCATTTAACTGGTTCATAAATAGCAATGAAATAGCTTCATGGTTGACATCTTCTACAATACTCTTCTCCATCGCGTGTGAAAAAGGGCCATGACCAATGTCATGCAGTAAAATTGCAATGTACAACGCATTCTCTTCTTCAGCTGAAATTGCAACTCCTTTAAAACGAAGTGTGTCTACAGCCTTCTGCATGAGATGCATACAGCCCAAGGCATGATGAAAACGTGTATGATTAGCACCGGGATAAACCAAATACGACAATCCCATTTGCGAAATGCGGCGTAAACGCTGAAAATACGGGTGCTGAATTAGGTCGTAAATAAGTTCGTTCGGAATGGAAATAAACCCGTAAATGGGATCATTAAATATTTTTAACTTATTGATATGAGTCACTATTTGGTTATTTTTAAGTCAACAAATATAAGTAATTAACTATAACGAAGTTTGCGTTTTTTGCTTAAAAATTGCTAAACCTTTAGTCTGAATATCAATTTAATAACGATACCTTAAAAACTTATTCTGTAAAAATTACCATTCTCAATTCTGAAATTTATACTATTTTTAATACTTTTTAAGTTCTATACTTCTAAATTGCATTAAAATAAAAATCGTTTATGGACAAGATAAAAATACTTTGGGTCGATGATGAAATCGATCTTTTAAAGCCACATATATTATTTCTGGAGAAAAAAAACTACACCGTAACAACTTCTAATAACGGCTTAGATGCTATTGCTTTATTTGAAGAAGACAATTTTGATATTGTTTTTTTAGATGAGAATATGCCCGGAATGAGTGGTCTGGAGACGCTTTCTGAAATGAAAGAGAAAAAATCGGCAATCCCGATGATTATGATTACCAAAAGTGAAGAAGAATACATTATGGAAGAAGCCATTGGTTCTAAAATCGCTGATTATCTGATCAAACCGGTTAATCCAAATCAGATTTTACTGAGTTTGAAGAAAAACCTGGACCATTCGAGGTTGATTTCTGAAAAAACAACCTTAGATTACCAAAAAGAATTCAGAAAGATCTCTATGGAATTAGCCATGGTAAATTCTTTTGAAGATTGGATAGAACTGTATAAAAAATTGATTTTCTGGGAACTGGAGCTTGAGAATATTAGCGATCAGGCCATGATTGAAATTCTAGAATCTCAAAAGGTTGAAGCCAATTCGCAATTCGGAAAATACATCGAAAGAAACTACGAAGACTGGTTTGCTCCAAAAGCAGACAAACCTATTCAGTCACACAATTTATTTAAAGAATTAGTGGTTCCGGAAATCAAAAAGAAAGACAAGCCGATTTTGTTTGTTGTAATTGATAATCTTCGTTACGATCAGTGGAAATCCTTTGAAACTGTGGTTTCTAATTATTACAAACTGGAAAAAGAAGTGCCTTATTTCTCAATACTTCCAACAGCTACCCAGTATGCGCGTAATTCTATTTTCTCTGGTTTATTACCGATAGAAATGGAGAAACAATTTCCGCAGTACTGGAAAAACGACGTTGAAGATGGAGGAAAAAACCTGTATGAAGCCGAATTTCTTTCTGCACAATTAAAGCGTTTGGGTTTAAATATTAAAGAAGATTATTTTAAAATTACCAACTACGCCGGCGGAAAAAAACTAGCAGAAAATTTCAAAGCCCTAAAAGGCAATGATTTGGTAACTGTTGTTTATAATTTTGTCGACATGTTGTCGCATGCTAAGACCGAAATGGAAGTCGTAAAAGAATTAGCCTCTGATGATAAAGCGTATCGCTCACTCACGTTAAGCTGGTTTAAAAACTCCCCTCTTCTGGAAATTATCCAGCAGGCGCAGCTGTTGGGCTTCAAACTAATTCTAACCACCGATCACGGTACTATTAATGTAAAAAATCCTTCGAAAGTTGTTGGAGATAAAAATACAAGCTTAAATTTGCGCTACAAAACCGGGCGTAGTTTAACGTACGAGCAAAAGGATGTTTATGTGGTAAAAGAGCCTAAAGTGATTGGTTTGCCTGCCATAAACATGAGCAGTTCGTTTATTTTTGCTAAAAATGATTACTTTTTGGCTTACGTAAACAACTACAATCATTATGTGAGTTATTACAAAAACACCTATCAACACGGAGGAATTTCATTAGAAGAAATGATTATTCCGTTTTTAGTATTTAATCCGAAATAAAAAGATTTCAGTCGCAGTTTTCAGCAGAGACTGTAAACTGCGACTGAGACTAATCAAAATAAACAAAAAATGAATATCGTTTTTTCATTAGATCAAATCAAAGAAGTAGCAGAGCAAATTTTAGCCTCAAATCCAAAAAAAATCATCCTTTTTAATGGAGAAATGGGTGTTGGAAAAACTACTTTAATCAAGCAATTGTGTAAAAGTTTAGGCGTTCAGGACGCGACTAGTAGTCCAACTTTTTCTTTAGTTAATGAATACTATACTACTAGTAATCAAATTGTTTATCATTTTGACTTTTACCGATTAAACAAAGAAACCGAAGCTCTGGATATGGGCGTTGATGATTATTTATACTCTGGAAACTGGTGTTTTATAGAATGGTCTGAGAAAATAGCGAATCTGCTTCCGGAAGAAACTTCTACAATTTCAATTGAGTTGCAGGCTGACGGACAGAGAAAACTTGAATTAAATTAATTACACAAAGATTCACATAAGCAGTAATAAAAATGCTTAACGAATTTTTGAGAAACAAGATTGAAAATGAATACCCAGGACACAGTCGAAATAATTCCCTTCTCTTCCGATCTGAAAGAGCATGTAAAGATCTTAAACATCGAATGGCTCCAAAAGTACTTTAGAGTTGAAGAAAGAGACGAAGAGGTGCTTTCCAATCCGCAGGAAGAAATCATAGACAAAGGCGGATTGATCTTTTATGCCAGATACAAAGGCGAAATCATTGGAACGGTCTCTTTGATAAAAATTAACGATTCCACATTTGAATTGAGTAAAATGGCAGTTTCAGATAAAGCACAAGGTCTTGGAGTTGGAAATAAACTATTAGAACACTGCATGACCGTTGCCGAAAATAATAATATCAAAAAGTTATTCTTGTATTCCAATCGCATACTGCTTCCCGCGCTTCATTTGTATGAGAAATTTGGTTTTATTGAAGTTCCTTTAGAAGATGTAAGTTATGAAAGAGCAGATATAAAGATGGAGAAAATTCTGTCTTAATTCTTAAACAAGTATTAGCAGAATTTTTACATTGATTTTAAAACTTTTTACGTAATTTGTACTCTTAATTTTTCGCAACACCCATGTCAATTACCTTAACCCCATTTACGAAACAGCAATTGTTGCCACAAGAAGAAAAACTTGAAATTGGCCGATTCAAAAGCGAGCTTTTTATAGGAATTCCTAAAGAAACGAGTTATCAGGAACGTCGTATTTGCCTGACACCGGATGCAGTAAACTCTTTGACCTATGAAGGCCACAGAGTAATGATTGAGGCTGGAGCAGGAGAAAGTTCAAGTTATACCGATAAAGAATACTCAGATGCCGGGGCTGAAGTAACAAAAGACACTAAAAAAGTTTTTGGCTGTCCGTTGTTGCTTAAAGTTGAACCCCCGACAATAGCTGAAATCGAAATGATTAATCCGGAAACGATTATAATTTCGGCCATTCAGTTAAAAACGAAGAAAAAGGGATATTTTGAAGCTTTGGCTCAAAAAAAGATCACCGCACTAGCTTTTGAATATATTAAGGACGAAGACGGATCCTATCCTGCGGTAAAATCATTGAGTGAGATTGCAGGAACAGCTTCTATTTTGATTGCTGCTGAATTAATGATCACAGATGAATTTGGAAAAGGTTTATTGTTCGGAAACATTACCGGTGTCCCTCCTACTGACGTTGTGATATTAGGAGCTGGAACTGTTGGTGAATTTGCTGCCAAAACGGCTATAGGTCTTGGAGCGAATGTTAAAGTTTTCGACAATTCGATTACCAAATTACGTCGTTTACAAAACAATCTGAACCAACGCATTTTTACATCAACCGTTCAGCAAAAAGCTTTATTAAAAGCGCTAAGACGTTGTGATGTTGCGATTGGTGCCATGCGTGGCAAAGAACGCTGCCCAATTATCGTTACAGAAACGATGGTGGAACACATGAAAAAAGGAGCAGTAATTGTCGACGTGAGTATTGATACTGGCGGATGCTTTGAAACTTCGGAAGTTACCACTCATGAGAAACCAACTTTTATCAAAAGCAATGTGCTTCATTACTGTGTACCTAATATACCTTCACGATACTCTAAAACAGCTTCGTTGTCCATAAGTAACATTCTGACTCCGTACTTGCTTCAAATAGCAGAAGACGGTGGTTTGGAAAGTGCGATCAGATGTAATAAAGGTTTAAAAAACGGAATTTACCTCTATCACGGAATCCTTACCAACAAAGCAATTGGCGAATGGTTCGATTTACCGGATAACGATATTAATTTACTTGTATTTTAAGGGAACTTTAGTGTACCTTTGCAAAAAAATTATTTCATGAAGTTCGTACATCGTTTTGCTTATTATTTGATTGGTTTGGTTATAGGATGTTTTTTTGTAGCCCTTGTGTTCAGTGGAAAAGATACACGTTGCAATTACTTTCCAAACGCCAGAGTTTTAAACAACTTACGTACGAAGCCTTTTCAGTATTCTGACAAAGCAATTCAGACTTTAAATGAAAAATGGATTGATACTGCCGATATTAAAAGTACACTGACTTATGGAGATGTTGATTTTGATAAAAGTAACGTACCAGTAAATAAAGGAAAACTTTACATCATTGAAGGTAAAACAGCTAAAAACCAAGAGATTATCTTAAAAGTAGTTAACTACGAGGATAAAGCGATTTTAGAGGAGATTATCAAAAAAGATAAAGAGTAATCACTTATCTCCAACAAAACTTTATTGTTTTTTTTACAACCATTCAATGGCTGTAATTCCTTTAGATTTCAGAAATTCATTTGTTTTACTAAAATGCTTGTTTCCGAACCATTTTCCCTGGTTAGCACTCATTGGTGAAGGATGCCCGGATTCTAGAACACAATGTTTTGAACGGTTAATTTTAGCCCCTTTTTTCTGAGCAAAGCTTCCCCATAATAGAAAAACAACATTCTCTTTCTGATCAGAAATAGCTTGAATTACAGCATCCGTAAACAAATTCCATTTCAGGTGTTTGTGACTATTTGGACTGTCTTTACGAACGGTTAATGAAGCATTTAAAAGCAAAACGCCTTGCTGTGCCCATTTTTCAAGATTCCCTGAAGTTGGCATAAAAATAGAATCAAGATCATCATTTAATTCCCGATAAATATTGCGCAGTGATGGTGGAATTTTGACCGAATCATTTACAGAAAAGCTTAAACCATTGGCCTCTCCTTCTCCATGGTAAGGATCCTGTCCAATAATAACTACTTTTAAGTCTTCAAAAGCACAGCTGTTAAAAGCTGAAAAAATCAATTCTTCTGGTGGGTAACAGGTATGTGTCTGGTATTCTGTTTCCAGAGCTGCTGTTAAGGCTGTAAAATAGCTTTTTGAGTTTTCTTCTTTAAGTACCGCTTCCCAGCCTGGAGAAAGATTGATTTTCATTTTTTGATTTTTATTACAAATTACGCAAAGTTTTCTTCAAAGTACTAATTAATAGTGCTATTTCGTTTTAAAACTTTGTAACTTTGAACCTTTACAACTTACGATATATAATGATATCTATTACCGAAAAAACATTACAAGATTTACAATTTCCAACAGTACTCGAAACTATTTCTGCAGGCTGTAATACTGATATTGGAAAAGAAAAAGCTTTACAAATAACTCCTTTTAGAGATAAAGAAACATTGATGCAGGCTTTAATGCAAACATCGGAATATGTTTCTTCTTTTCAAAATAACAATGCCATTCCTAATCATGGGTTTGACGCGATCACGCACGAAATTAAATTTCTGGCCATCGAAGATAGTTTTCTGGAAGTGGGCAGCTTTAGAAAAATTGCAACCCTTTCTTCAACCTCCAACTTTTTATTAAATTTCCTTAAAAAGTTTGATGATTATTATCCGAATCTAAACGCCAGAGCTTCACGTGTTGAATATACCAAAGACATCGTAACGACTATTGATGCGATTGTGGACAAATACGGAGAGATCAAAGACAATGCTTCGCCGGCTTTACTAAGCATACGACAAAATATGAATTTGGTTCGTGGTAAAGTAAACCAGAGTTTTGGAGT
>JAHEZJ010000017.1:13210-119119 GCA_023251135.1 Flavobacterium sp.
TGGCTATCTGGATGATATTAAGGAAAGTTTTGTACAAAACCGCAGAGTTTTAGCTGTTTTGGCCATGTACCGCCGAAAAGTGAAAGGTTCTATTTTAGGAAGCTCAAAAACCGGAAGTATTGCTTATATCGAACCTGAAGCTACTTTAAAATACTCAAGAGAACTGGCAAATCTGGAATACGAAGAGAAAGAAGAGATTACCCGAATTTTAAAGCAGTTGTCGAACGCGATTCGACCGCACTTACCTTTATTAATCGAGTATCAGGAATTTTTAAGTGATATTGATGTTGTTGCCGGAAAAGCAAAATACGCCAATAGAATTAACGGAATTTTACCTGCCATTACCGAAGAGAGAAGATTGTTTTTCAGAGAGGCTTATCATCCTATTTTATACCTGAACAACAAGCAGAAAAACGAAGTTACGCATCCTCAGACCATTGAATTAAAGCAAGATAACCGAATTATTGTTATTTCGGGACCAAATGCGGGGGGAAAAACAATTTCCTTAAAAACAGTTGGTTTGTTGCAATTGATGTTGCAATCGGGAATGTTAATTCCGGTTCATGAGCGAAGTGAAACATTCTTGTTCGACAGAATTTTAACGGACATTGGGGATAATCAATCCATTGAAAATCATCTAAGTACCTACAGTTACCGTTTAAAAAACATGAATTACTTCCTGAAGAAGTGCAACAAGAAAACCATGTTTTTGATTGACGAATTTGGTACCGGTTCTGATCCAGAATTGGGAGGAGCTCTAGCAGAAATATTTCTCGAAGAATTTTACCACCGTGAAGCTTTTGGAATTATTACCACGCATTATTCTAACCTAAAAATTCTGGCCAACGAATTGCCTTATGCGACCAATGCGAATATGATGTTTGATGAAAAAACATTAGAACCGATGTACAAGTTGGCATTAGGACAGGCCGGAAGTTCATTTACTTTTGAAGTGGCACTGAAAAACGGAATCCCTTTTGGATTGATTAATCGCGCCAAAAAGAAAATCGAAGTGGGTAAAGTTCGTTTCGACAAAACCATTGCTACACTTCAGAAAGAACGTTCTAAGCTTGAAAAAACATCTCTTAATTTAAAAGAGGAAGAAACCAGGGCTCGTGAGGAAAGCAAAAAGATGGAGAACATTAATGTAAAAATCAAGCAAAAACTGGAAAGCTATCAGGAATTGTACGACAGTAACCAAAAGACGATTTACATTGGGCAAAAAATAGAAGATATTTCAGAGAAATACTTTAATAATAAGAATAAAAAAGAGCTTATTGGCGAGTTTTTGAAAATTATAGAAATTGAAAATTCAAAACGTAAAAAAGCTACTCCGAAAGAAGTCAAGGCTATAATCGAAAAGAAAAAAGAAGTAATTGCCGAGATTACGGTAAAAGTGGAAGAAATTCGAAAAGAGAAAAAAGAGAAAAAACTTAAGCCTGTAATCGAAAAACCAAAACCAATTTTAAAAGTTGGTGACAGAGTCAGAATGCTTGACGGAAGATCTGTTGGAAGTATTGATGCCATCGAAAAAAATAAGGCAACTGTCAACTACGGGATATTTACTTCAAAAGTAAGTTTGGATGAATTGGAATTGGTCGAAGCCGTTAAAAAGTAAATTTTGAGCTCTACTCCTGTTTTTAAACCTTTAAAAACTAAAAAAGGAAGCAAAAATTAAAATAAAGCGATTTACGCAACGATTTCTTGAAAGACAATTACGAAGATAGATATTTTTCAAAAACAGCTTAAATTTAATTTATGAAAGCTGTTTTTGATTTATAAAATTTATTGATTTTGTTGTTTTAATAAACAAAACTAATACAGGGTAATTGTCATCATTTTTGATATTTCCTGAAACTTGAAACCTGAAATTTTTAACCAAATGCAAAATCTTCCAAAAAACAAAAAAATAATCCTCTTTGACGGTGTTTGCAATTTATGCAACGGTGCTGTTCAGTTTATCATCAAACATGATAAAAAAGATAATTTTCGTTTTGTGGCTTTGCAATCTGAGTTGGGAATTGAAATTTGTCAATATATTGGTGTAGATCCAAATAAAATCGACAGCATTATTTTATACAATCCCGGTGTTGCCTACTATCTTAAATCAGCTGCTGCAATTGAAATTGCCGATAACCTGGGTGGAATTTACAGCTTGCTTTCTGTTTTTAAAATTTTACCTGAAAAACTTAGGAATTACCTTTATGACTACATTGCCAAAAACCGTTACAAATGGTATGGTAAAAAAGAAAGCTGCATGATTCCAACTGTGGAATTGAAGGCTAAGTTTCTTTAAAATTCAAATTCCAAAATTTTCAAATTCTAAATTCCAAATTCCAATATTTAGCGCAATCTTTGTCACTTCGACGAAGGAGAAGTCACATTCGCTAATCAACAAAGATTTCCTGTAATAAAAAATCCCAAATTCACGATAATTGGAATTTGGGATTTTTTTATTGAAAATTTTAGACTTTATTATCTAATCAATTTTCTGTATTTCAAACGTTTTGGAGTTAAATCACCACCTAAACGTTTCTTTTTGTTTTCTTCATAATCAGAGAAACTTCCTTCAAAGAAATATACTTCTGAATCACCTTCGAAAGCTAGTATGTGTGTACAGATTCTGTCCAGGAACCATCTGTCGTGTGAAATAATTACAGCACAACCAGCAAAGTTTTCCAATCCTTCTTCAAGTGCACGTAGTGTATTTACGTCCAAGTCATTCGTAGGCTCATCCAGTAAAAGAACGTTCCCTTCTTCTTTCAATGTCATGGCTAAGTGCAAACGGTTACGCTCTCCACCAGACAACATTGATACTTTTTTGTTTTGTTCACCACCTCCAAAATTGAAACGTGATAAGTATGCTCTTGAATTTACTTGCTTACCTCCCATCATCACCAATTCCTGACCGTCAGCAAAATTTTCCCAAATCGATTTGTTTGGATCAATGTTTGAGTGTGACTGATCAACGTAAGCAATTTTTACAGTTTCACCAACTGAAAATTCCCCGCTGTCAGTAGCCTGCTCTCGCATAATCATTTTGAAAATGGTAGATTTACCAGCACCGTTTGGTCCAATGATTCCAACAATACCTGCTTGTGGCAAAGTAAAGTTCAGATTGTCATATAGTAATTTGTCTCCAAAAGCTTTGGCTACATTTTTTGCTTCTATAACATTCGTACCTAAACGCGGACCATTTGGAATGTAGATTTCCAAGTTTTCATCCAGTTGTTTTTGGTCTTCATTTAATAATTTGTCGTAGTTCTGTAAACGGGCTTTTTGTTTAGTCTGACGACCTTTTGCTCCCTGACGAACCCACTCCAACTCGCGCTCTAAAGTTTTTCTTCGTTTAGAGGCAACTTTTTCTTCCTGAGCCATACGGCTTGATTTTTGATCCAACCAAGAAGAATAGTTTCCTTTCCATGGAATACCTTCACCTCTGTCTAACTCTAAAATCCAACCTGCAACATTGTCTAAGAAATATCTATCGTGCGTTACTGCAATTACAGTTCCTGCATATTGTGCTAAATGTTGCTCTAACCAAAGAACTGATTCAGCATCAAGGTGGTTGGTAGGCTCATCCAGTAACAATACATCAGGCTGTTGCAATAACAAACGACATAAAGCTACACGACGACGCTCACCTCCTGAAAGGTTTTTGATAGGTGTGTCTCCCTCCGGAGTACGTAACGCATCCATCGCGATTTCAAGTTTGGTGTCAATTTCCCAAGCTCCAAGAGCATCAATTTTATCTTGTAAAGCCGCCTGACGGTCCATTAGCTTGTCCATTTTATCCTGATCTTCGTAGTTTTCAGGTAGACCAAACAAATCATTAATCTGATTGTACTCTTCTAGAACAGCCATAGTTTCAGCAGCTCCTTCACGAACAATTTCTATTACTGTTTTAGAATCATCAAGAATTGGTTCCTGCTCTAAATAACCAACGGTATAACCCGGTTGAAAAACAACATCACCCTGATAGTTTTTATCAACTCCGGCAATAATTTTTAAAAGTGATGATTTTCCTGAACCATTAAGACCTAAAATACCAATTTTAGCTCCGTAAAAGAAACTCAGGTAAATATTTTTAAGTACTGGTTTGTCTGCTCCCTGATAGGTTTTGCTCAATTTTTGCATTGAGAAAATTACTTTCTTATCGTCTGACATATTATGTTTATTGTTATTAGTTTATTTTTTAATTTGATAGTGCAATTGACGGTGAATTAGACCCTTCCTTTCAAAGCGTTAAAAACCCAGGCGATAGAGAAAAAACCAACTCCAACTGCAACAAATCCCCAACCGGAAACGTCTCTGTATCTAAAAGCGCCAAGACCTATAAGTAACAATCCCATAAGTACCATTATAAAAGTAGCCCATCCTAAAATGGTATTTTTATTCATTCCCATAATTGCGTTATTAGTATTTTAAAAGTAGTATTTTTTTAGAGATGCAAATATCGTGAATTTTCGTAAATCTTAGAGCGTTTTTTGTGCAACATATTTTAAAATTGTTTTGCACAAAATATCAGGATTTATTGGCTTGTCCAGTTTTTCTAAAATTTTAGCCTTTTGAAAATTATTGCTGCATATATTTTCTGAAATGGCTGTCAGGGCTACAATTGGTATTTCAGGTTTTAAACCGCTAATAATTTCTGAGGCTTCAAACCCATCCATAATAGGCATCATAATGTCCATCAATATTATGGCGTAGTTTTTTTCTTTTACTTTCTCTATTGCTTCAAGACCGTTATTGGCCACATCACATTTAAAACCTTTGCTAATTAAAATTTTACTGGTTAACAGCTGATTTATTTTATTGTCTTCCACTAGCAGAACTTCAATATTTGGGAGCTCCTCTTTTAGTTCCTGATGATTTGCAAAACAGGATTCATTTTGAATTTCTTTACAAATGTCAAAATCAATTATAAATGAAAAAGTAGTTCCTTTATCCTTTGTAGATTTAACTTCAATCGTACTATTAAAAAGTTCTAAGGTTTTTTTTATGATAGACAAGCCCAGTCCGCTCCCGCCATAATTAATATTGATTTCAGTGGATTCCTGTATAAAGGGTTCAAATATTTTATTTTGAACGTTTTCTGAAATTCCAATTCCTGTATCAGAAATATCAAATTTAACACTAGCTTTATCGTTGTTAACGTTAATCAGTGCTGCTTTCAAAGTTACTTCGCCATTTTTTGTAAATTTTGTAGCATTTGTCATCAGCTCCATGATAACCTGAGTGAATCTTATCTCATCACTCTTTAAAGTCTGTGGAATTTTGTCATCAAAATCAAGTAGTATGGTATTGTGGTTTGTGGTATTGATTTTAAACATTTCAATAACAGCGGTCAATATCTCTTTAAGATTAACATCTTTAAACTGTAAATTTATCGTATCGTCTCGTTTTAGATTTTTAAAATCTACTATATTATTAATAAAACCTAAAAGATAATCCGAAGAAAAGTTTAAATTTTTAATATAGTCTTTCTTCAGTTGTTCCGATTTTTCGTTTTCAAGTAAATAGGCTGTCCCTCTGATCGTATTTAAAGGAGTTTTTAATTCATGAGTTACCACATCAAGAAAATTATCTTTTATTTTTGAGGCCTCATTTAACTCTTTATTTATTTTTTCCAACTCTGAATTTTTCCTCTCCAGAATCAAATTAACCCTCATTTTATACTGATAGGCTCTAAATTGAATCATGAATAACACGATGAGTATTGTAACTAGCAGCAATGAAAAAAATAGCAGATAATTTTTATAAGACTCACTTACACTTTCGAGCCTGGCTTCATTAATTTTTCTCCTATTTTCAATATTTTTTATTTTCAAAGTATTATTCAATTTGTTTGACTTTTGAATAAGCCTCATTCTGTATTGATTGAGTCTGATGTACTTTGATACTGAAATTTGATAAAATTTTGTTGCAGTTGCCAGATCCCCGGTATTGTAATAATACATTGCCTTTAATTCATTGAGCTTTGCATCATAAGGAACTCTTCCGTCAGCGTAGGGTACTTGAGTTTTCTCTACAAGTTGCAGATACTTATAAACGCTATCATTTTCTTTCAGGTGGTAATAATCTTCGGAAATGAAGAGGTATAAATTGGGAATCTTAAAATTATTCTTCTTCGAGGTATTGCTTTTTTTAATGTTTTCAAGCGAAATCATAGCAAAATCTATCGATTTCTTGTAGTCTTTATGAGACTTATAATAGGCTGAAAGGTTATAGTTTATGTTTATATTGTCCTCATTGTTGCCGTATTTTTTTATTAATCGTTGCGCTTTCAAATCATACTGATGAGACAATGACTTGCTGCCTTCGTAATATCTTAAATCGCCAAGGGCTTCGTACAATAGTGCCAATTCCCGCTTGTTATGGTGTTTCTTTAAGATTTGAAAATTTTCAAAGAGATAGGTATTCGGGGTTCCAAAACTTCGTAAATAAGAGATCAGCTTGATACTTTCTCTGTGAAAAAGCAAAAGACCCGCAGTATCTCTTTTTAATTTTAGAGAAGCTTCTGTTTCATTTAAGATTTTAAGTCCCAAAAGATGATTTTGAACATTCTCCGTTCGGATTAGTTTTTTGATACTATCAATCTTTGACACTATAGCATCCGGGTTTGTTTTTAAGAGAATTTGAGACTGGGCATAACTCTTAAAAACAGTAGATAGGCAGACAAATAACACAAGAATGACTTTTATTCTTGTATTGCATAGGTTTAAGGTAGATGGGGTCACCGAATTGTTTTATGTAAATAATATTCAGGAAATATAATAAAATTACATTGTCTTTGCTAAAATTATAGTCAATTAATTATATATTATTATGGTAAATCTCTTATATAATTGTATCTGTTTTGAGTATTTAGTAAAGAAAAAGCCAAATACTCTTCATTAATCAGCATTTTAAACAGCTCTAGTTCACAGGAATAAATTAGGGTAAAGGATACATTTAATTCATACAAAGACACTTGCGGTAAAATGTTATCCTTAAATTATTTAATTAAATATTTTATATAGCATTTCTTTTAATAAATCAGATTGTGGCAATGCATTAGCCCCTACTCCTTTGCTTTTAACATCAACATCACGTAAGGCTCCTACGATCTGGCTTACTTTACGCATCGGGTAATTTTTTATGGCCAAATCATACTCCTTTAAAAAATAAGGATTTACCCCAATTGCTGCCGCGACATTTTTAGGATTTTTATCTTTAAGGCCGTGATATTTTAGAAGCTGAACAAAGAATCCAAACACTAATCCTGTTGTCATTACCAGTGGGTATTCCTTCGGATTGTGTGCAAAATTCTCTGCAATTTTATAGGCTTTCAGCTGGTTTCGCTCCCCTATCGCTTTTCGCAGCTCAAAAACATTATAATCTTTACTAAATCCAATATTTTCCTCAATATGCT
Organism: Flavobacterium sp.; assembly: GCA_023251135.1. Classification (GTDB taxonomy): domain Bacteria; phylum Bacteroidota; class Bacteroidia; order Flavobacteriales; family Flavobacteriaceae; genus Flavobacterium. Next base: position 20,625 of record JAHEZJ010000017.1, read on the forward strand.
GGGGAGTTATCATGGTTCCTTGCGGTAGAATAATCTGGAGTTTTTCGAGTTCGTTATTAATCTTACTCAAATCGGTTCCTAAAAATTCAACCAGCATTGCATTGGCTTTTGGATCGATGGTGTATTTTTTTCCTGCAAGAACACGCTTTATCCAGTCACCAACCTGATTTTCATATAATTTTTTACTTTCGTAAACGACTCCTTTCTGAGCGAGTAGTTTGGTTACTTTTTTTCGTTTGTCGAGTGTTTTGTATTTGTAACAAAAAACCAATACGGTTGTTTGCATTGGATTGGCGACATAAGATTCGATTTTATCAATTGTTCTGGATAAATCCTGTGCTTCTTTTACAATAACAACCTGACGATCAGCCATCATCGGATAGCGCTTGGCCGTTGCTACGATATCTTCAACAGAGACATCTCTTCCGTACAAAACGGTTTGATTGAATCCCTTCTCTTCTTCAGCAAGCACATTTTGTTCGATATACTCCGATAATTTATCAATATAATAAGGTTCTTCCCCCATTAAAAAGTAAATTGGTTTTATATCTCCCGCCTTTATCTCATTAACAATTTTTACAACTTCGTCCATTAAAATTTTGTTTCAAGTTTCAGGTTTTTGCTTATGGTTTCAAAACTTGAAACTTTAAATCAGAAACCTGAAACTATTTTATATTTTTGTCTTATGTTAAAACTAAATTTTCCAACATATACTTTCCGATTCAAAAATAGCGAAAATAAAGTGTCTATTTTTGATGAAATCAGGAAAAAATTTATCATTCTTACTCCTGAAGAATGGGTTCGCCAACATGTTGTTCGGTTTCTGATGATTGAAAAAAAGTACCCAAAATCGTTAATAAACGTAGAGAAAGTACTTACAGTCAATGGCTTGCGAAAAAGATACGATGTAGTTGTTTTTAATTCTGATGGCTCTATACATATATTGGTAGAATGCAAAGCACCCGAAGTTAAAATCTCGCAGGCAACTTTTGATCAGATTGCGCGTTACAATATGACAATGCAGGCACGGTTTTTGAATGTCACAAACGGACTTAGTCATTTTTACTGTCAGATGGATTTTGAAAATGAAAAGTATCAGTTTTTAAGAAACTTACCGGATTATAACGAATAAAATAATATTAAAATAAATAAAAATTACTTTTGGATAAAATAGCTGTTGTAATTTTAAATTGGAATGGAGTAAAATTGCTGGAACAATTTTTACCTTCTATTATTCAATTTTCTGAGGGAGCTCAAATATATGTAGCTGATAATGCTTCAACAGATGATTCTATAAGTTTCGTTAAGAACAATTTCCCTACGATCAAGATCGTTCAAAATAATGGCAATCATGGCTTTGCAAAAGGTTACAATGATGCTTTGCAACATATTGACGCTGAGCTTTATGCTTTGGTGAATTCAGATATAGAAGTAACTAAAAATTGGCTTAATCCTATCATTGAAACTTTTGAAAATGAAAAGTTAACCGCTATTATTCAGCCGAAAATTCTGGACTATAAAAACAAAGAATACTTTGAATATGCAGGTGGAGCCGGTGGTTTCATTGATAAATACGGGTTTCCTTTTTGTCGCGGACGTATTTTTGATACTATCGAAAAGGATAACGGACAATACGATGATAACTGTGAGTTGTTCTGGGCATCAGGAGCTTGTTTTTTTATCAGAAGTGAAGTCTATCATGACCTGGGAGGTTTTGATGAAAGCTTTTTTGCGCATCAGGAAGAAATTGATTTGTGCTGGCGTGCTGCAAATGAAGGACACATCATTAAATACAATTCCGCTTCAATTGTCTATCATGTTGGAGGAGCTACTTTACAACAAGGGAATCCCAAAAAGACCTTTTTAAATTTTAGAAATTCATTATTAATGCTTGTCAAAAATTTACCAAAAAAAGGACTGTTTTTTGTGATTTTCTTCCGAATGGTTTTAGATGGTATCGCCGGTATTCGTTTTCTTACACAAGGGAAGTTTGGACATACTTTTGCCATTTTGAAAGCGCATTTCTCTTTTTATTGCATATCTTTAAAATACCTTAGGAAACGTAAAGATTTCCAGATACAACAATACTATACCGTGAAAAGTATCGTTTACTTGTATTACATAAAGAAATTACTTGTATTTAAAGAAATCTTTAACAGTAATCAAAATATTAAGAACTAAATTTGTAATCAACGTTTAATTAAATATAATACCTATGAGAAAAATAGTTATCGCACTATCAGTATTAATGGCCTTAACTTCGTGTGTATCGAAAAAGCAATATGCTGCTTTAGAAGCTAAGAACAAAGAGATACAAGATTTATTAAACTCTTGCACAGTTAAATTAAATACTTGTCTCGAAGAAAAAGCAGGATTGGCAGCAACTGCTGAAAGCTATAAACAACACAATCAGGACTTGATCAGTACTTCTAAGGATTTAACTGTTTTAACTACTAAAGGAGCTGAAAACCTTGAAAAATCTTTAGAAAGCTTAAAAGAAAAAGATTTAAAAATATCTAGACTTCAGGATGCTTTAACTAAAAAAGACAGTGTAACATTGGCTTTAGTTACAAGCTTAAAAGGAGCTGTTGGAATTAATGATCCGGACATCGAAATCAACGTAGAAAAAGGAGTTGTATTTATTTCTATCGCAGATAAATTATTATTTAAAAGCGGAAGTTATGACGTAAGCGACAAAGCAAAATCTGTTTTAGCTAAAGTTGCAAAAGTTGTAAACGACAAGCCAGATTTCGAATGTATGGTTGAAGGTCATACAGATGATGTTCCATACAAAAGCAACGGAATTATCTTAGACAACTGGGATTTAAGTGTTAAACGTTCTACTTCAATCGTTCGTGTATTAACTAATGATCTTGGTGTAAACCCTGCTAAATTAATCGCAGCTGGTAGAAGTTCTTACGTACCATTAGTAGCTAATGATACTCCGGACAACAAAGCTCGTAACAGAAGAACTCGTATTGTGGTTATGCCAAAAATCGATCAGTTCTATGATATGATTGAAAAAGAAATGAAAAAACAAGCGAAATAATCTCGTTTTTACATAGTTCATTAAACAGAAAAAGCAGGTCAATCGACCTGCTTTTATGTATTCCTAATTTTTTAATAACCAATTAAATATAAATCAAGAATAGCATTATCTTTAAATTAACTAACTAAATTTTAACTAATCTAAAGTTAGTTAATTATTTTAGATTATTATATCATTTAAGTTTTTTTTTACAAATAGCCCGATTGGCTATTTTTTTTGCCTTTTAACGATTCTATACCGTAATTAAGAGGCAGCATATCAGCCACTTTCTTTTCTTTAATTTTCCCTAAATATCGCGCTATTTAAAGAACATCTCAGAATTTCTATTTTATCGCATAATTTAAAGGTAACATTTCTGCTACTCTTTCTTCTCCAATTTGGCCTAAAAATACAATATCAGATATGTTAGAGTTATTTCCATATTTATAAACGTAAAAAGTATCTGTCTCAAAAATAACACTTGATTCTTCTTTATTTTTAAATAAAAGATCGTAGGATGCAATATAACTTTCATTCTTGTTTTTCTCTTTTGGTTGCTTTACCACTTCTACCTTTGTATAAAATTCTCCTTTGGATATTTTGAAACAATTTTCAGAAAAAACTTTATCGTAATTCTTGGACATTAAAAACTCATCTTTACTCCATACGTTATTGACTAAATTTCTAAAGAAGTTAATTTGGGAGCCTTTGAATGCTTCTTCCCTTTTTTTAGAAATAACTTCTGAATTGGCAGTTTCTTCAAAAAGACTCATACCAATGTAAAAGTTTTTGATTATATCCCTTGAAAATATACTAAGGTTACTAAAGGTAATTTCAAACTTTTGCAATTGATAACTAATTTTATAGCCTAAAGAAGGATTTAAAATTATTAATGGTTTATCAGAAAAAGCTTTTAAAATAAAATTTTGCTTATCATATTTAAAATAAATATCATTTTCATTTTGAATGACAACTTTTTCACTGTTTACTGTTTTTCCAATAAAATACTCTCTGAATATTTTTAACTTCTGACTTCTTGAAAACTTATCTTTTCTGCTTACAACTACTTCGTTAAGCGAATTTTTAGCAGCATGCAAGTGTATGTTAAAATTTTCCGGGGAATCAAAATCCGATATATACTCATTTTCGTATCCGTCGATACTTACTACCAGAATACGATTGGCACTAGGCTCGAATTCAATGGTATAATTTCCTTCTGCATCAGAAATAGTTGAAATGGTTGTTCCGTCAAAGTAAATATTTGCGCCTTTTAGCGGAATATCATCTTTCCCAGTGATCTTTCCCTTGAGGGTGTTTTGCGAAATTACACTGATTGAAACCAATAAGAATAAAAATAGAAAGTGGTTTTTCATAAAATAATAAAGGTTTGATTAATTATTAGCTAATTACTCAAACCTTTATCGATAAACCTAAATAATATCTAGTTTTTTCTTATAAAATATCAACATCTCCTTTTCCTTCTCTCACAATTACCGGCTCATGTTCAGATAGGTCTATGATTGTTGACCCTATATTATCGCCATATCCGCCATCAATGACCAAATCTACGAGATTCTGCCATTTTTCAAAAATCAATTCCGGATCTGTTGTGTATTCAATTACATCATCTTCATCGCGAATAGAAGTCGACACCACAGGATTTCCCAACTGACGTACAATTTCAAGTATGATGTTATTGTCAGGTACACGGATACCAACGGTTGTTTTCTTTTTAAACTCCTTAGGCAGGTTATTATTTCCTGGCAAAATAAAGGTATAAGGCCCCGGCAACGCTCTCTTTAGAATTTTAAACGTTGACGTATCGATTTGGCGCACATAATCGGATAAATTGCTTAAATCGTGGCAGATGAACGAGAAATTTGCTTTCTCCAGCTTAACCCCTTTTATTTTTGCAATTTTTTCCAAAGCACGCGAATTGGTAATATCACAACCTAAACCATAAACAGTATCGGTTGGGTAAATTACCAAGCCTCCATTCTGAAGTACTTTTACCACTTTGGCTATTGCAGCTTCACTGGGTTTATCCGGGTATATTTTTATGAACTCAGCCATTTTTTTAGTTTAAAGTTTATTACGTTTGAAGCTACACGTTTCAAGTTTCAAGTTTCAGGTTTCAAGTTTCAGGTTTCAGGTTGCTGTAGAGTAACTTGAAACCTGAAACTTGAAACAAAAGATTTCCTATCCTACAACATCTAATTTAGCAAATCTTAGCAACAATTTCTTAATTCCGCCTACCTCAAATTTTATTTCGGCTTTTTTATCGGCACCAATACCTTCCAAATTCACCACTTCTCCTTTTCCAAAGCGTTCGTGCATCACTACATTTCCAATGGTCAGTTTGTTATCAAACAAATTCGGAGCAGCACCATTTGGATTAACGCCGCCAACGGGTTTTAATTTTCTGATATTCAAATCCGGCTTCGGATCATTGCCTGTAACATGCTTGGGCGGAGTACTCCCGATTGGTTTTGCCAGACGCAATTTGGATTTATCGATATCTCCAAAAATATCTCCGTCGATTGGTGATTTATAGCGATAGTTGGTTTCTGAGGGTGTTAAATACTCCAGGTATTGACCGTCAATTTCTTCAATAAAACGCGATGGTTCACTATCTGTCAGTTTTCCCCAACGGTAACGCGACTGTGCATAGGTTAGATAGGCCTGATGCTCTGCACGGGTTAAAGCTACGTAAAATAAACGACGTTCTTCCTCTAATTCACTACGGGTACTCATACTCATGGCGCTCGGAAACAAGTCCTCTTCCATTCCCACCACAAAAACATGAGGAAATTCAAGTCCTTTAGCCAGGTGAATGGTCATCAATGCTACACGATCTTCATCAGAAGTATCTTTATCCAAATCTGTAGCCAGTGCCACATCTTCCATAAATTCTGATAAAGCTCCTCTTGCGCCGTCAATTTCCTTTTGTCCCTCGGTAAAATCTTTCAGACCGTTTAAAAGTTCTTCAATATTCTGAATCTTTGCCATTCCTTCTGGCGTAGCATCTTTCTTTAATTCCTGAACAAGTCCTGTTTTTTTGGCTACATAATCTGTAATATAAAAAGCATCCTGATTCTGGTCGATCACCTGGAAACTCTGAATCATGGTAACAAAGTCTTTTACTTTATTCTTTGTACCGGCATTTAATTTCAAATCGATTTTGTCAATGTTAACCATCACTTCCCAAATCGAACGTTTGTAATGATTGGCTGCAATGGTCAGTTTTTCAACGGTTGTGTCACCAATTCCACGTGCAGGATAATTGATTACACGAACCAAAGCCTCTTCGTCTTTTGGATTGATTACCAGACGCAGGTAACACAATACGTCTTTAATTTCTTTACGTTGATAGAAAGACAATCCTCCGTAAATTCTGTATGGGATATCACGTTTTCTTAAGGCATCCTCCATCGCACGTGACTGCGCATTGGTACGGTACAAAATTGCAAATGAACCGTTATGCAGCTGGTTTTGCATTTTCTGTTCAAAAATGGTACTGGCAACAAAACGCCCTTCTTCGGCATCAGTAATACTTCTGTGGACTTTAATTTTTGCACCAAAATCATTTGCCGTCCAAACTACTTTATCCAGTTTGGTCTTATTGTGCTCCATTACCGTATTTGCTGCTTCCACTATGTTTCGGGTAGAACGGTAGTTTTGCTCCAAACGAAACATTATTACACCTTCATAATCTTTCTGGAAGTTCAAAATATTATTGATATTCGCTCCACGGAAGGCATAAATACTCTGTGCATCGTCTCCAACCACGCAAATATTCTGAAACTTATCCGATAACGCTCTTACAATCAAATATTGAGAATGGTTTGTATCCTGGTACTCATCAACCAGAATGTAGCGGAAACGATTTTGATATTTCGCTAAAACTTCCGGAAAACGAGTTAGTAATTCATTAGTTTTAAGCAGTAAGTCATCAAAATCCATAGCACCTGCCTTAAAACAGCGCTCTACATACTGCTGATAAATCTCACCTAAACGTGGTCTTTTGGCCATTGCATCGGCTTCGACTAGTTCAGGATTATTAAAATAGGCTTTTACTGTAATCAAACTGTTTTTGTAATTCGAAATACGGCCTAAAATCTGCTTTGGTTTATAGATGTCACGATCCAGCTGCATTTCTTTTATAATAGAAGAAATCAATCTGGCGGAATCCTGAGAATCGTAAATCGTAAAATTTGAGGGATATCCTAAATGATCCGATTCTGCACGAAGAATACGCGCAAAGATGGAGTGGAAAGTTCCCATCCAAAGATTCTTAGCTTCGCTGGCTCCTACGATATCTGAAATCCTGTGTTTCATTTCGCGGGCCGCTTTATTGGTAAAAGTTAGTGATAAAATATTGAAGGCATCAATCCCTTGATCCATCAAATAAGCAATTCTAATGGTTAAAACACGAGTTTTTCCTGAACCTGCACCAGCAATAATAATCATTGGCCCGTCTTTCTTTAAAACCGGCTGTCTTTGTGCTTCATTGAGCTGGTCAATGTACTTTTGCATGAAATTTTTCTCCATAATGATGCAAAATTAAGAATTATACCTTTAATAAGCTACTAAGATTCTAAGGTTCTAAGGAGCTATTTTTTTTATTTTTTCTGAGGCCAGAGAATGAACCTATTATTAGTTAAGATTTAAAGATCTCAACTTTATAAGCAGATACTTTTGCTTATAATCTTTGCAGAATTTAGTTCGCGGTGGTAACTATTTTATTGGGAATAAGCTGTTGGTTTAAAAAAAAAATCCATGAGTGAATGTCAGAGACAAAAACTTAGATTCTCAGCTTCTTAGTACCTCAGAACCTTAGCCCCTTAGAACCTCTTTACTTATAAAACACATCGTACGAGAATCGGATTAAAGTACCGATTACCACAATTAGAAAGAATACCCGAATAAAGCCATTGCCTTTATTTATGGCGAGTTTTGCCCCAAGCCATCCCCCTAGACCGTTGCTTACTGCCATTGGAATAGCAATTGTCCAAATGATTTTTCCTTTAATTGCAAACAAACAAATCGAGCCAAAGTTGGTGGCCAGATTCACCATTTTTGCATTCGCGGAAGCATGTAAAAAATCAAATCCCATCAAAGCAATAAAGGCTACGACAAAAAACTTCCGGTACCCGGACCAATAAAACCATCGTAAAAACCAACAATTATACTGATGAGAACTGCGTACAAGATTTGTGTTCCAAAGGAATGATCTTTGGCTTCGTGTTGTCCAAAATTTTTCTTAGCATAGGTATAAATCAATAACAGCGATAGAACCACCAATAAAAGCGGTTTCATAAAATCATTGCTTACATAAGTCAGTAAAGTAGATCCCAAAAAAGCCGAAGGGACAGCCAAACACATCATAATTAAAAGAAGCTTCCACTGAATCACCACTTTTTTGAGATATTGAAAGGCCGCAAATGCAGTTCCTGAAAAAGCGGGCAGTTTTAAGGTGCCTATCACGGTAGAAACGGGCAAATTGGGCAACAGTATCAGTCCCATTGGAGTTTGAATTAATCCGCCGCCACCTACAATAGCGTCGATAAATCCTGCTGCAAAAGCTGCTAAACAAAGTAAAATGATGATGTAGGTTTCCATTATGATTGTATTTGAGGTCATTTTAAGTAGACTGCACAAAAGTAAACTTCCAGATTGTTTATTACAATAATTTTAAAGTGGATTTCTCCTCAAAAAGTATATTTTTGCTGAAAATTTAAACCCAATGGATTTTACAAAAATTATAGAATTAGCCAGTTATACTTTACCTGCTGTTGTTACCGGATTTGTAGCCTACAGTTTTTTTGAATTACACATTAAAAACTTTGATAAAAAGCGCAATTTTTTATTGAACAAAGAAGCTCATAAAGAATCATTACCGATACGTTTGCAAGCTTATGAGCGCATGACTTTATATTTAGAGCGTATCAATCTGACCAAATTATTAATACGTGTTGCGCCTATTTCAAACGAAAAGCACGATTATGAAAATTTCGTAATCGACCAAATCGAACAGGAGTTTGAGCATAACTTAACGCAACAAATTTATATGTCGGATGAATGCTGGACGATTATTACAACAGCAAAAAATTCAACCATACAAATTATTCGCAAAGCTGCTATGAGTGACCGTGTTGACAGTGCAGACAAGTTACGTGAAGTAATTTTGAATGATTTACTCGAAAAACAATCCCCTAGTAATGCTGCTCTGGCGTATATCAAAAACGAAGTAGCAGATCTTTTCTAGATTTTTAGACTGGCTTAGATTTTCAGACTAACTTAGACTTCTTAGATAGCTGGATCATTAGATTTTTAGATCATTAGATCTAAGAATCTAATGATCCTTTTTTTATGATTTTTTCTTTTGAGCAATCCAAAAAATCTAAGCCAGTCTAAAATCTAAGTAGTCTAAGCTAGTCTAAATTACCTATTGTCACTCATAACTTCCGATTTATTCTGAGCGTATTCATACCCTTGCTCCCACCACTCTTTCATGACTTCCTGATTGAAGATTAAGGCGTTGTCGGTTAGTTTTGTTGGGGTGTAGTAAAGGTTTAGTTTTACATTTTTGTTGTTTGCCAGTAGTTTTCCAATGGTAATATCGTGTTTTTCAACCTGATCTAAAGCAATTCGGAACAAATCAATCATAAGCGAGAATGGATTTTTACCAATAACCGTTTTATCCATATTAACTTCTGTTTCCAGAATGATGACGTCGATTTCTGTTGCGCCGCGGTTGATGGCTTCACGGATTGGTACTAAACTTGCGAATCCGCCATCACCATATTCGTAGTTGTTTTTCTCTACCAAACTCATAAACGGAACATAGTTACTGGAAATCCAGGACCACTCGCAAAACTCCTCGTAGGTACAGTCTTTTACAGATTTATATTCGGCTTCATTCTTCGTAAAATTGGTCACCGTTATTACCACGTCACTGTCCAGTTTTTTGAGTTTGTTAAAGTCTGAAAGGGAGAAATTATTCTTAATGTATCGCTTTAGTCCTTTGCTTTCGCCAAAAGTTCTCTTGCCTTTAAAAAACTGACGTAATACGTTAAAGTGATTGATGGTTACTATGTCTACCCCATCTTTAGTTTTGACCACAAATGGACATATATTAAAAATACTGGCCATGGTAACATTGGTATAAACGGAGTGGATTTTTTTAATATGCCCTAATGCCAAATGGGGTATCAGCAAGCTTCCGGTCGAAGTTCCTATAAACAAATCATATTCATGATTCTTTTCTTCGATTAGATATTGTGCTACACCGCCGGCAAATGCCCCTTTACTTCCTCCACCAGAAATAACCAATGCTCTCATATTTTTAAATTGTGCGTTTGGAGTTATGAATTAAATGTATCTGCAAATACTGCTTGTACACGTATTATCACTCAGTTTTCTATTCTTTTGTTTCCAATAATTGACTATTATTTCTTTACTTCCTCAGCCAACAAACGCTTTAGTTGAAATTGCTCGTCGGGGTTTAAATTAATCAAAATTCTTTCAAACGAAGTACGCATCTCCTGATTTTTTACTAATAATCGAATGGTATCTCTTCCAAATTTCGAAAATTGCCACATATGATGGGTGGTTGCCGAAACTAAATTGCTTAAAACAGCATCGTTGATAATCTTAAATGCGACTAGTTTTTCAAGAGCATTTTGTCTGGTTGTTGCTTCGTATTTTGTAGAAGAAAAGGCAATCAGTTCAGTAATTAGAGCTTCTGAGTTTTCTGTATAATTTGGCGTTGACAGTGCTAACGAAAGCCATAATGTTCTCAGATTGTAGTCATTAAAACCAATCCAGTTTATTGTTTTGTTTAAATATCGGGTACGGTGCTCCGGAAAGTTTCTCCACAGCCAATACAAAGCAACTTCCTGTGTTTGATACGATTTATCATCGAGCAAGGTATCATATTCCGTTCTAAAATCTTCCGGAATTTTACTTAAACTACCGGCAACTGCTTGTCGAACCTGAATATCATTGGTTTGCATCGCAAGTAATAAAAGTGCTTTTTTGGTTTCGTATTTTTCGTTCTCCAATTGATTTACAATGGCTTCTTTTACAGTATAATAAACATCCGATTTTAAAGTTTTACTTAAGAAATTTTCTTTCTCCGTTAAAGCTGTCTTTTTTAATTTATCTACCTCCAAACGAACCTGAATTGATTTGTTTTTACTCAATAAAGTATTTGCGGTCGGCGTATCAAAAATGGTCGATTCCAACCAGGTTTTCTGAAATTTCTCCAGATCAAAATCGGCTACTTTTTTAATTTCATCAAAGAAATTCTGCGTATTTACGGTTTGGTAAGCATATTTCTTGAGATAGTTTTTTATCGCTTTTTTGAATGCTTTATCACCAATGGATTCATGTAATACAAACAGTGCCCAGGCCCCTTTCTCGTAAAAAGTCAACGAACTTGCTTTGGCATTTAAAACCGGAATAGAATCGGTTCTTGAAGCAAATTTAAGCTGTTGTGCCGTATCGTATAACTTAGAATAAAAGAAATCATCGCCGTAAATCTCTCTTTCTGCCAAGGCTGCAAAATAAGTCGCAAAACCTTCCTGAAGCCAGTGATGCGTGCTGCTTTCAGCTGTAATTAAATCGCCAAACCAATGATGAGCCAATTCGTGCGCGTCTACATTGGTGTAATTGCGGTCTTCAAAACCTATTGAATCTACCACATACCGTGTGGCAAAAAGCGTTGAAGTTGTATTTTCCATTCCGGCATATAAAAAATCACGTACCGGAATCTCTCGGTAGACTTCCCACGGGTATTTAACGCCTATTTCTTTCTCCATAAAATCAAAAATACGCTTCGAATAACGATAGGTCGGTTCAAAACGATTGGCATCTTTATGTTCTAAATAATATTCTAACGGAATCTTGGATTTTGCATGGAATTCTTTTTTGTCATACTTCCCTATTGCAAGCATTAAAAGATAGGAACTCATTGGCTTTTCCATTTTATACTGCCAATAGGTCTGTGTACCTGTTGCTATTTTATTTTCAAGAATCCCATTCGAAACTACCTGATAAGCGGTATCGTAGGTTATTCCTAAACTGAATACAATTTTCTCGTTCACGTCATCAAAACTAGGAAACCAGTTGCTGGTATACCTTCCCTGTCCCTGTGTCCAGATTTGAACTTCAGAATGCTCCATATTTACAAAGTACAAAGCCTGTTTCGGTTTGGCGGTATATTGAAAAGTCAGGTGGTTTTCTCCTTTCTGGAAATTACTAATAATTTGCAGTTCTTTTCCGGTGTTTACAAAAATAACTTCTTTGTTATCGATCTGAACATTGGAAAAATCCATGTTTTTCGCATCAATCTTAATCGTATCAATAGGTTTCAGGACTTCAAATTGATAATCAACCGTACCGGAAATTGATTTTTCTATAGCATTTAAGGACAGTTTTCCTGAAACGTTTTTAAAATCAACAAATTGCGTTTGCTGAGCAAAAGTAAAAGTGGTAAAAAACAGTAGGATATATTTCATGGAAACAAAATTGAAGGCGAAAATCCAAAGTTACAAAGGTTTGATCAACAAATCGAATGAAATTTGTAAGTTTACGACACAAAATTACAGCAGCGTGTCAATATCTAAAAAAGCCTTATTTAACTGGAGCAGCGGAAAAGATTCTGCTCTTGCTTTATACAAAATTCTACAAAATTCTGAGTTTAAAATTGAATGTTTACTCACAAGCGTCAATCAAAAATACCAGCGTATTTCGATGCATGGTGTTCGTGTTGAACTGCTCGAAGCACAGGCGAAAAGTCTTGGTTTGCCGTTGAAGGTTATGGAAATTCCGGAAATGCCTACAATGGAAGCTTACGAGAGTGTTATGACGGAAACCCTGACGGAATTAAAAGAGCAGGGAATCACACATTCTGTTTTTGGAGATATTTTTCTGGAAGATTTGCGCAAGTATCGCGAAAGTCAATTGGAAAAGATTGGGTTTGAAGGTGTTTTTCCTCTTTGGAAGATTCCTACCCGCGATTTAATACAGGAATTCATTTCTCTGGGTTTTAAAACGATTCTTGTTTGTGTTAACGAACGCTATTTAGACAAAAGTTTTGTGGGCCGAATTATCGATGCCGATTTCATCAGGGATTTACCTGAGAATGTCGATGTGTGTGGTGAAAATGGTGAATTTCATACTTTTACTTTTGACGGCCCGATTTTCTCAACGCCTGTACCTTTTGAAATTGGTGAAATTGTTTACCGCAAGTATGAAAAACCTAAAACACAAGAGTCCTCAAACACTGCTTGTGACACCAGTTCCAGCGATGCTTTTGATTATGGGTTTTGGTATTGCGATTTGATTTAATATGAGGATATGTTCACAAAAGAAAATTCAGAAGTAGAGAAAATTTTATCTTTTCTTAATGAAATTGGGATAGCCGTAATTGAAAAGGAACTGAACAACACTTTTCTGCCGGGTTTGGATTTGGGTCCCAATTGTATCTTTATTGATTACGGAAAATTATTATACCCTGGTGATATTTTACACGAAGCCGGACATTTAGCTGTTACCTCTCCTGCTGAAAGACAAATTGTGGGTACTGATAAGTTAGCTTCTAACTGGCCCACTGAAGCCGAAGAAATGGCCGCTATTTTATGGTCATTTGCGGCATGTACTTATTTAGAATTGCCTCTCGAACTGGTATTTCATCCTAACGGTTATAAGAATGATTCTGAATGGCTGATTTCCAGTTTTAAAGCTAAAAATTACATCGGATTGCCTTTTCTAGAATGGATTGGACTTACTTTAGGAAATGATCGCGCTCTTGAAGAAGGGAAATCTTCGTTTCCGGCTATGCTAAAATGGCTACGAGGGTAATTAGATAATGTGTTAATTAGATAATTTGAAAATTACCTCATTAACACATTATCTAATTGACTAATTAAGAATACATGTTCAGCAAGTTAGTAACGGTGTTCCAGTTTCTAATTGTGGCTGTTACATTTAGTTTTTTCTCTATATATTTTTGATCGAATCTCGTTTTTCCAGCTCCAATAGCATATTTGATAAAAATTTTATTTCCGTCGATACTTGCTTCATCCGGCTTGAACTGGCTAATTTTAAGATCGTTTATGTTTTCGTTTTTTAAGGCAACTGAAACAAAAGCGACATAGAGCTTTTTGGTATCAATATCTTTTTCTTTCAAAAATGGGTTGTTTTCAAAACACAATTCTAAATCTTTTTTAGTGATAACGACCACAGGAACTTCGTGCCCAAAAACCTTAAAAATTTCCTGTTTGATCATAAAACCTACTTTAGAAGCGCTTTCTTCTTCTGTATCAACAAATACATTACCGGACTGTAGATAGGTACGTACGTTTTGAAAGCCGATATTTTCTAACATCGTTTTTAAAGCCTCCATTTTCATCATGTTGTGACCGGAAACGTTAATACCGCGTAAAAGTGCTAAATGTGTTATCATTCTTTTTGTTTTTTGTTCAAAGATATAGATTTCGATTGTTTTCTGCTCTTTTCAGGAAGACTTACATCTTTTTCAACTACTCGTCTTCTTCGCCTATTTCAATACCAAACCGTACTAAAAAATCATTTAGTTGTGTTTTGTACTTTTCTTTTGCTTGGTTTACAATTTCATCCGTTTCTTCGGTTGATGTTATCGCCTCAAGATTAAATTCTTTTTTAACCCATTCCTCAAAGACTTCCTTATTTTCACTTTCTTCATAATATTCTTCATCCTTATAAAAATAAGCCGAATCAAAATCAACTGAAATTTCGGTATCAAAAGTTAACAGATGAATTAATTGACGAGTATTTTTGGCCACCACATGAATTCCGCCTTCGTCACCAAAGACCACTATCGGACACTTATTTAAATCACCGTCTATAAGCCAGTATGCATACGAACTTCCTGATCCGTTTGCCCTAGCAAATTCAATAAAGCTGTTGTAAAACTCCTCTTCTTCCGACCATGTTTTTATGCCGGTCTTGTCCTCAGTTATGGTCAAACCAAAACATTCTGAATAGCTTTCTATGCCATATTCCTGCTCGAATTTATATAATTTCACTAAATCTGCAGGCAAAACATAATTACCAAACTGAGCTGAGTATTCTTCTAATGAAAAACTACTGTCGTATTCAGCATATTCGGTTTCGTCGCTTTCTTCTTCTTCTTCAACTGGTTCTTCCACAAGCACTTCAAAAGCTTTTAAGACGGCTCGTTTTATACCATAAAATTCAATTCCTACCGCAGTCTCGTCGTTCATCCATTGGTATTTTGGATCTCCCTCTTCATCAAGATATTCGAGAAGTAATGTAATTTTCTCCGTATCATGACACCACAAACCGCGCATTCTGATATTAAAACCATTTTCAATTTCTTCTGAAATCTGACTGTATTTCATTCCTTCATAATCAAAAGAAATAAACAAGTACGTGGTGCCATCGATGTGGCGATAAAGCCTTTCGTCGTTTTTAAACTCTTCTTTTTCGGATAAAACTTCAATTAAATTTACAAATTGATTTCGGAAATTGCTGTACTGATACTTTTCGGTTTTGTTATAATCAATAATGGATAGCCCTTTTTTAAAGGCTTCCTTATAATAATTATTTCCTAGAATCTCTGTACCATATTGGGTTTGCTCTATAAAAGAATCGTTTGCAATATCGCTTAATTTATGCGTTGATGGCAGATAATTTTCTACTGTTATAATTGATCCTTCGGCCGTAGTTAGATTACTGCAAATTAAAACATCAGGTCGGCTTACATTAACAATTGCCTGAACATTGGTAAACCGTTCAAAATGCATCCACATATCATCGCTGTAGATCAGCCAGGCTGTAACATCACCTTTAACAAAGAGCTCTCCGTGGTTGTATTCTCCTATAAGCGAATCACATTTTAAGCCACCACCCAAATAATGAACACTTCCAAACAAAGTAATATTTACAGTAGTTGTTTCTCCTAAAACAATTAAGGCCGGTGAATTATCAGTGTCATAAGAGCTTATGCATTTACCAACCGTTAGATTTCCTTTGAAAATAAATCCAAGTATAAAAACATCCGGATGTTCTTCTGTACTATAATCCATCTCAAACGATTCCATTTCTACATTTTCTTCAGCTAGTAGAAATATCGGATTTTCTTCGTAGTCGGGAAAACGCCAGCTGTCTTCAAAAACGTTGTATATTTTCTGATTGTTAAAATCGGTAAGATCTCCAATAATAGTATGTGCTTCGTGTCGATTGATCACTTTGAATGCAACACCTGCAAAGGTCATGGTTTCAAAAGGAACTTTTTCTTCGTTAGTCATAGTAAGGGCTAATTGTCTTAAACATCTTAACAAATCTACTTATTATCTTTGTTTTTCAAAATAGCAAACCGACAATTTCGACTTTCAAATTTCCCAATTAAAATATATCTTCGCAGTTAGGAAAGAAAATAGAACGAAAAAGTAGAGGCAAGAAGAAAGAAGTTAGAGTAAATTCTATAATCTTGGTTCTATAATCTTGACTCTAGGTTCTACAATCTAAAATCTACAATCTAAAATCACCAAATGTCTAACAATCTCCTTGAAACCCCAATCGAATACCTAAAAGGCGTTGGTCCCAGTCGTGGTCAGCTGCTTCGTAAGGAATTGGGAATTCATAAGTATGGAGATTTAGTTAATTTTTACCCCAACAGGTATATTGACAGGACGCGTTATTATAAAATTAATGAACTTCAAAATACCGGTTCTGAGGTGCAGATTATTGGAAAAATAATCAACATTAAAACGGTTGAATTTGCGAAGAACAAAA
This sequence comes from Flavobacterium sp., assembly GCA_023251135.1. GTDB lineage: Bacteria > Bacteroidota > Bacteroidia > Flavobacteriales > Flavobacteriaceae > Flavobacterium. The sequence continues at coordinate 37,459 of JAHEZJ010000017.1, forward strand.
AACGTCTGGTGGCTACTTTTGTAGATGATACGGGGCAAATTGACTTAAATTGGTTTCAGGGACACAAATGGGTTCGCGAGAGTTTGAAACTGAATGAAGTTTGTGTGATTTTTGGAAAATGCTCGTTGTATGGAAGCCAATTCAGTATGGCGCATCCCGAAATCGAATTGTGGAGTGAGCACGAAAGAAGCCTTCGCTCAGCCATGCAGCCGGTTTATCCTTCAACAGAAACACTGGCCAACAAAGGCATTTCAAACCGAACCATTAACAAATTAATGGAGCAATTGTTTCTGGAAACTCAGGCTTTGTTTACAGAAACTTTTCCGGCCTATTTAATCGAAGAGTTAAGGCTTATTTCAAAAAGAGCTGCTCTGTTTAACATTCATTTTCCAAAAAGTACCGATGCTTTGGCTAAAGCCCAATATCGCTTAAAATTTGAAGAGCTGTTTTTTATACAACTGCAGTTAATCACCAAAAATCTGATTCGGAAGCATAAAATCAAAGGGCATCCTTTTGTAAAAGTAGGTGAATTTTTTAATGAGTTTTACCAGCATCACCTGCCCTTTCAGCTAACGAACGCTCAAAAAAGAGTGGTGAAAGAAATTCGCTCCGACATGGGAAGTAATGCCCAAATGAATCGATTGTTGCAAGGTGACGTAGGTTCCGGAAAAACGATTGTCGCTTTTATGAGTATGCTTTTGGCTATAGACAATGGCTTCCAAGCTTGTCTGATGGCTCCAACAGAAATCCTTGCCAATCAGCATTTTATCGGATTATCAGAATTAGCTAAAACACTAAATATCAATATAAAAATCTTAACTGGTTCAAGTAAAACTGCAGCCAGAAAGATCATTCATGAAGAACTCGAAAACGGAAGTTTGCAGATCTTAATTGGTACTCATGCCCTTTTGGAAGATAAGGTTAAGTTTCAAAATTTAGGTCTTGCTGTAATTGACGAGCAGCATCGTTTTGGCGTAGAACAACGTTCGAAATTGTGGAAGAAGAATGAGATTCCGCCGCACGTTTTGGTGATGACGGCTACCCCTATTCCGAGAACTTTAGCGATGAGTTTGTACGGTGATCTGGATATTTCTGTTATTGACGAATTGCCTCCGGGACGAAAACCGATTCAAACCGTTCATCGCTACGATAGCAATCGTTTGAAAGTATGGAAATTCCTGCGCGACGAAATTGCCCTGGGAAGACAAATTTATATTGTTTATCCGTTGATTCAGGAATCGGAAAAAATGGATTTCAAAGATCTGATGGACGGTTACGAGAGTATTTCCCGTGATTTTCCATTGCCTCAGTATTCGATTTCGATCTTACATGGAAAAATGAAACCTGCCGACAAAGATGCTGAAATGAAACGCTTTTCGGAAGGTAAAACCAATATTATGGTCGCAACAACCGTAATTGAGGTGGGAGTTAATGTGCCTAACGCGAGTGTAATGATTATCGAAAGTGCCGAACGTTTCGGATTGTCTCAGCTGCATCAGCTGCGAGGACGTGTGGGACGTGGAGCAGAACAAAGTTATTGCATACTGATGACGAGTTTCAAGTTGAGCTCTGACAGTAAAACCCGAATGGAAACAATGGTTCAGACTAATGATGGGTTTGAAATTGCCGAAGTAGATCTAAAACTGCGCGGTCCGGGAGATTTAATGGGTACACAGCAAAGCGGCGTTTTAAATCTTCAGATTGCTGATATAGTCCGTGACAGGGATATTTTAAGTACGGCTCGTAATTATGCCATGAAGATTTTAAAAGAAGACGGTCCGCTTCAAAAACCGGAACACGCCATCCTTAAAACTGTTTTTATTGAGCTGACAAAAAAGAAGAATATTTGGAATTATATTAGTTAGAAGGTACTGAGATACTGAGATGCTAAGGTTCTGAGGTTTTTTTTATTACTTCTGATTCCTATGTGTTAGGATTGGGGTAAAAAAAATACTTCACTGTAATAAAGAGTAAAAATTCAACGACTGATGTTTTTGGTGATTTAAATTCGTTGGGGGACAAATTTTTGGAAGTCGAATATGTTAATCTCTTACAATGAAGTATATAATTCTGCTGTACTTATTTTTTAGGAGCTGACTTTTTTTCGAAAAGTCCGCTAAAAAGCCCTTTGCTTATTTTGTTTTTATCGTCTTTGCCTGTAGCGATCAAATGATCTACATACTCGGTGTACGTTTTTTTGCGTTCTTCAAGAAAGCCAATCAAATAGTCTTCGGCAGCGCCTATTCCGCTTGCTTCTTCGATGTGCAGCAATTTTTTGTACAAAGGCTCAATAAACTTTGTGATGATTTCATCCGGTACCGCCTTTCTGGTTCCGAAATAACCAACAATTTCTCCGTCACCATCAGCTATAATTTTAAAATCGGTTACAACCCAATAATATCGCCCTGTTTTAGACATATTTTTGATGATTACATGGATATTCTGACTCGATTTAATACTGTCCCATAAGAATTTAAAAATCACTTTGGGCATATCAGGATGTCGCACTATATTATGAGCGTGACCGATTAATTCATGCTCATCATATCCCGAAACGTCAATAAACGCTTCGTTTGCATATAAAATAGTTCCTTTTGTATCGGTTTTACTTAATAACACTTTAGTTCTGATCCAGTCGACCTCTCTGTCTGATGGAATCGGGCGGGTAATTCTGTTGTCCATAAGTCCTGTATTTAAAATTAGTAAGCAATCATCCTTTTGCCTTGGGCCTGTATTTTTTCTTAAGTGTATTTAAAATAAGTAACTGATTTTTAAAACACTATAGATCTTTATCTTAACTTCTGGTATCGGTTGATTTCACATGAATATCATTTACCAGATCGTCTATTTTTTTGGCGCTTTCACGCATCATTTCAAGATAACTCAACAATTTATCATTGTCTGTGTGTCCTTTCGAAACATCAATAAGCTTAAGCACTGAGCTTACGGGTAATTTTAAATCCAGCGTAGTTCTGTGAATAAAATCGTTGTAATCTTTAGTAGCTGTTAGCGAACTGTATTTTGCCGAAGCCAGTTTCATGTTCTCCAATTCGTACTCGTCTGATATTTTAGAGATGTGATTCTGACTGTGTTCTTTAAAATAGTAAGCCCAGTAACCGTTCATAAAAAATACTACGGCCGCCAAAACAACGTGGATCAAGAAGGTTTCCAAATCAAAATTAACCTGCGAAAAGTACAACTGTAGTCCTTTTGGATCGTTGAAAACCGTATTTTGCATATAGGCCAAAGCCCCGTGATGCAATACCACTAAAAGCGTTAAAGGAATTTGCAGTTTCCAGTTTTGATAGATAATCAAAATTGTACTGGCGATAAAAACGGTAAAATGCATTTCGAACAAACCGTGCATCTGATAAATATACTGCGCCATAAATATAGCCAAAACAATGGCCAGCACATATTGATAAAAGTTGGATTTTTTAAAGAAAAACTTTGCCGAATAATACAGTAATAAATTCAGAAGACCTACTCCCACTCCAACCTCAAATGTATCGTATTTAAAGGCCAAAGCAATTCCGAGAAGAAAATAAATCGCTAATACATAATTGATAATGGTGTCTGATCTTTGTGTCATTGTCGACATAAAATTGTGCAAATAATCTTGTTCATTCAAACTGGCTCTTGTTTTCATAAATTAAAATGATTTAGGTTAAGAATTTGGTTTATTTATTGCATTTTGGTAGCGAACATCCGTAGGCTCTCAGAGCCAAAGCATCAAACGAGGGGGAGTGATTTTGTTTTAATAGAGCATCAATTGCTATTTGAGCATAATTACTGTCTGCATTCGTGCAGTACCTGGTTTTATTGTAGTTTCCACGGTAATACAACTGCTGTGAACCGTCCAGCAGCACAGCCTGCGGAGTGGAGAATACACCACAGTTTTTGGCAATACTCTGATCAAAGTAAACCGGAATCTTAGCATCAAACTTATCCTGAATTTCTTCTATGGTAAATGTTTTTTCTTTGTTGAGTACTACGATTTTAAAATTAATCTGATCACCATATTTCTTAATGAGCTCGCTTACATGAGGAATGTTAAAACGCGAACAAGGGCAGTCGGGATTAAAAAAGTGGATAAAAATAGGTTTTCGGTCTGCGACGCAGCACTTTAGGTCAACTCTACTTCCTACGGCTATCTCCTTGTAGTTTTTAGGAACTGGTGTAGGTAAACTGTATTTAAATTCGTTTTGCCAAAACAAAAACGATATAGCGGCAACTAACAATGCCATCCATAAACCAACTAGTAATTTTTTTAGCATAAACAGGTGAATTTGGGGTGAAAACTTAAAAAATGTCTAAACAATTGTTAACTAACTGCTTTACTATTTAACTATTTTAACTTTAAATAAAATAAAAAATCTACATAATTTAACGCTTAACCCTCAAAAACATTAGCCGTCAGATAAAAAACATGTCATTTTGTTTAAGCTTATCAATGTTACAAATAAAATCGATAAACTGCAAATAAAATCGGACAAAATACACAAAATTATAGCTTTGTGCGTTTTTTTCTATTTTTGAAACGCGTAGTTCTACGTCTTTTGTGCGTAAAACCATAAAAAAGACTTTTCACGATGGTACTTTACTCCCCTATAATTTATTTTCATTTTTTTTCACTTCTACATTAAACCATTGTAAAGTAAAACAGTCTAATCAGGGCCTTGTTTAAAATTTGTACGTACAAATGTTAAATAAAAGCTAAGCTCTTCAGATTTCACAACAAAAAGTTAAATTTGTGAGCTTACTAAAAACATACACCAAAAATACATTTACCTCAAGTTTATGAAAGTAAAAAACCTTGTTTACGCCCTTTTAATCATTGTATTGGGAGGATTTATTGCCTACAGAGTCGTATCGAACAAAAAGAAGAACGACGAATCAAAAAAGTTTGGAGACAAAGACACTCCTACGACTGTAACCGGAATTATTGTTAAAACTTCCACTTTCGATAATAATTTATCGTTATCAGGGTCTATTGAGGCAAACGAGCAAATCGAAATTCGGAGCGAGGTTTCGGGAATTGTGGAAGGAATTTATTTCACAGAAGGTACTTTTGTAAACAAAGGTCAGGTACTTTTTAAAGTAAATGATATTGAACTGAAAGCGCAACTAAGACAAGCGGTAACCAGAGAAGGTCTGGCTGCTGAGAATGAAAGAAGAGCCAAACTGTTGCTTCAAAAAGAAGCGATCAGTCAGGAAGAATTTGATGTTGCCAGAGCCGATCATGCGTCTGCACAAGCACAAAGTCAGTTAATCAGAGCTCAGATTGCAAAAACTTCGGTTAAAGCTCCTTTCTCAGGAAAAATCGGTTTGCGTTCTATTTCGCCGGGAACCTACATCACTCCTACTATTTTGGTGGCTAAACTGGTAAACACCGGTAAACTAAAAATTACATTTTCTATCCCTGAAAAGTATGCTTCACAAGTAAAAACAGGATCATCGATTGATTTTACCGTTTCAGGTTCTGACAAAGTTTATTCAGCAAAAACATACGCTATCGAACCGGAAGTGGAAGTAGCTACACGTACACTGCAAGTTCGTGCTATTGCTGATAATATTGACGGAAAACTTTTTCCGGGAACTTTTGCCGATGTAAAACTGCCTTTAAACATTATAAAAGATGCTATCGTAGTGCCTTCAGAAGCAATTATTCCGGTGCAAAGCGGTAAAAAAGTGTACATCGCCAATAATGGTAAAGCCAAAGAAGTTATGGTGGATGCTACTACAAGAACAGACTCTTCTATTTTAATTTTATCGGGATTAAAAGCCGGAGATACTTTAATTACAAGTGGTGTGATGTCGTTAAAAAATGAAGCTCCAGTAAAAGTTAACGTAAAAAAGTCATAAAGCCTAAAGTTCAAAGTCTTACAGTCATAGGTTTAAAAATTAGAAAACTAAAATTTAAACGCTAAAACCCAAAAATCTCCTATGAGTTTATCAACCACAAGTATAAAAAGACCTGTTTTAACCATCGTACTGAATCTTTTAATCATTCTGTTCGGTTTTATTGGTTATACGTTTTTAGGGGTGAGGGAATTTCCCTCGATCGACCCTGCGCAGGTTTCTATCCGAACCAATTATACCGGAGCCAATTCTGATATTATAGAGTCGCAAATTACAGAACCTCTCGAAAAGGCGGTAAATGCGATCGACGGAATCCGAAACATCACTTCTTCCAGTAATCAGGGAAGCAGTAATATTACCATCGAGTTCAACCTTGATAAAAATTTAGAAGAAGCTGCAAACGACGTTCGTGATAAGGTTTCGCAAGCCATCAGAAGTTTACCGCAGGATATCGATGCTCCTCCGGTAGTTTCAAAAGCAGATGCTGATAGTGATGCTATTATTTCGATGACGGTACAAAGTGATACCCGAAATTCACTAGAATTGAGTGATTATGCCGAAAATGTCATTTCACAACGTCTGGAAACCATTCCGGGAGTCAGCGGAGTTCAAATCTGGGGACAAAAACGTTATGCTATGCGTTTGTGGATTGATCCTGTAAAACTAACGGCCTATAAATGTACCGTATCTGATGTTCGTAATGCGTTAAACGCTCAGAATGTCGAATTACCTTCAGGAAAACTAACCGGAAACAATACCGAATTAACCGTAAAAACGGTTGGAAATCTTTCAAAACCCGAAGAATTCAACAACATTATCATTCGTACTAACGGAGATAAAATTGTTCGTTTAAGCGATATTGGAGGAGCTGAATTAGGCCCGGAAAATATTGAAACAAAACTTAGTCAATCCGGTCTTCCGATGATTGGTTTGGCCATAGTACCGATGCCTGGAGCCAACTATTTGGACATTTCTACAGAATTCTACAAAAAATACGAAGCCTTAAAAAAGGATCTTCCAAAAGACATCAAGCTGAATATTGCACTTGACAATACTATCTTTGTAAAAAAATCAGTACTCGAAGTTGCCGAAACTTTAGGGATTTCGATCATATTGGTAATCATCATTATTTACTTATTCTTTAGAGACTGGGCCATCGCATTCCGACCTTTAATTGATATTCCGGTTTCATTAATCGCTACGTTTTTTATCATGTGGCTTTTCGGATTCTCTATCAACGTATTAACCCTGTTGGCAATTGTACTGGCAACTGGTCTGGTGGTGGATGACGGAATTGTGGTTACCGAGAATATCTTTAAAAAAGTGGAAGAAGGAATGTCGCCAATTGAAGCGGCAATCAAAGGATCTAATGAGATATTCTATGCGGTAATTTCGATTTCTGTAACGCTTGCGGCAGTATTCCTTCCGGTAATATTCTTAGAAGGTTTCGTAGGCCGACTCTTTCGGGAATTTGGAGTCGTCATCGGGGCAGCTGTATTAATTTCGGCCTTTGTATCCCTGACACTAACGCCAATGCTAAACGCCTATCTGATGAAAGGCGGAGAACAGAAAAAATCTAAGTTTTATGTTCGAACTGAACCTTTCTTCGAAAAACTAAACAGCGGTTATGCAGACTCTTTAAATCGTTTTATTGCCAAAAAATGGCTTAGTTTCCCAATTCTGATTGCGTGTTTTGGATTGATTTATCTATTCTTTACCATTTTGCCAAAAGAAACCGCTCCGTATGACGACCGTAGCTCTGTAACCATGCGTATGACAACTCCTGAGGGTTCGACCTACGAATACACAGACCGTTTTATGCAGGAAATTTCAAGACTGGTAGACGATTCGATTCCGGAGAAAAAAGTGAGTTTGGTGATTACTGCACCCGGTTTTGGTGCTTCGGCTACCAACTCAGGTTTTATACGACTTTCATTGGTAGAACCTGATCAGAGAAAAAGATCTCAGAAAGATATCGCCGATCAATTGACCAAAATGACGAAACGATATCCTGATGCAAAAACATCTGTCATTCAACAGCCTACAATTGCTGTGAACCGTCGTGGTGGTTTGCCGATTCAATATATCATTCAGGCTCCTAATTTTGAAAAACTGAGAGAAAAAATCCCGGTTTTTATGGAAGAAGTAGGTAAAAGTGATGTATTCTCGGTTACCGATGTCAATTTAAAATTTAATAAACCGGAAATCAACGTTAGTATCGATCGTGAAAAAGCAGAAAGTCTTGGAATTTCAATTATTGATATCGCTCAGACTTTACAGCTTTCTTTAAGTGGACAGCGTTTTGGCTATTTCATTAAAAACGGAAAACAATACCAGGTAATTGGTCAGTTTGATCAAAAAGACCGTTCAAAACCGCTGGATCTGACTTCGATGTTTGTGAAAAACAAAAGCGGAGAATTGATTCAGATGGATAACGTGGTTAAAATTGAGGAACAAAGTAATCCACCGCAATTGTACCACAACAACCGTTACATGTCTGCAACCGTTTCTGCAGGTTTGGCTCCAGGGAAAAGTATCAGCGACGGTATTCAGGAAATGGACAGAATCAAAGAGAAAGTGCTAAACGATACTTTTACCACTGATTTAAGTGGAGAATCGAGAGATTTTGTTGAAAGTAGTTCGAACACTTCTTTTGCTTTTGGATTAGCTTTATTATTGATCTTTTTAATTCTTGCTGCACAGTTTGAAAGTTTTATCGATCCGCTTATCATTATTCTAACAGTACCTATGGCGGTTGCGGGAGCTTTATTCTCGCTGTGGCTTTTCAATCAGACTTGGAATATTTTTAGCCAGATTGGAACCGTAATGCTTATCGGACTGGTGACCAAAAACGGTATCCTGATTGTTGAATTTGCAAATCAGCTGCGCGAACAGGGAAAACCAAAATTAGAAGCTATTTTAGAAGCCTCAGAAGCACGTTTACGTCCAATTTTAATGACGAGTTTGGCGATTGCTTTAGGTGCTTTACCAATTGCAATGTCGCTTGGAGCGGCTTCTACCAGTAGAATTGGTATGGGAGTTGTAATTGTTGGAGGAACTATTTTCTCATTGGCCCTGACCCTATTTGTAATTCCGGCTATCTATTTAATGTGGTCTAAAGCCAGAAAACATTATCCTGAATTTGACCATATTGAAGAATATGAAAGAGATACAAAGTAATTGATATAAATTTTGAAACCTATAGAAGCTGCGGCCTTCTTTTTAAAGAACCAACCGCAGCTAATCCTTCATCACATGAAAGCTAAAATAATAGTAACAAGTCTCGTTTTATTTTTGTTTTGCACAGCAAAAACGCGCGCGCAGGAAGTCTTAACGATCGAAGACGCCATGAAGATCGCGTTAGAAAATAATTTCGAAATTAAGATTGCCAAAAACAACTCTAAAATAAGCGAAACCAATGTAACCATTGGAAATGCCGGAATGTTGCCATCAGCTACTGCTTCGGTAACAGACAACAACAGTGTTACCAACTCCTCACAAACACGTCAGGACGGAACTTCTACCTCCTTAAAAAATGCCAAAAACAACAGTCTCGCTTATGGTGTAAGTCTGGGATGGACGGTTTTTGACGGAATGAAGATGTTTGCCCGACTGGATCAGCTTAAAGAATTACAAAAACTGGGCGATTCTGAATTAAAAAGAACTATACTGGTAAAAATTGGTCAGGTAAACACCGCTTATTTTGATCTGGTACAGCAACAACAGCAACTATCGGCACTCGATACCACAATCGTAATTTCGAAACAACGATTAACACTGGCGCAAAATCGCTTTAGCATTGGAAAAGCTTCCAAACTTGAAGTTTTAAATGCGCAGGTGGATTTAAATTCCGATCAGGTTGCTTTACTGAGACAGAAAGAATCTTATGCTAATGCTAAAATTTTACTGAACCAGTATTTAGCCCGTGACCCAAAAATAAATTTCACCGTAACCGATGAAGTTACTGTAGACAATAAACTGGTTTTGGTTGATTTAATCGATTTGGCACAGAAACAAAATCCTGCTTTAGAAGCACAAATCATCAACAAACGCATTGCTGAACTTCAGTTAAAACAGGTCAAAGCAGATCGTTATCCGGTGGTGAACCTGACTTCGGGCTACAATTTTAACGAAAGTCAGTCCAGCCTTGGATTTACGAGTCAGGCTTCTTCCAAAGGTTTTAATTACGGCTTTAATGCTACTTTAAACCTGTTTGATGGTTTGAATCAGCACCGAAATGAAAAAGTAGCCAAGCTGCAAATCGAAAATTCACAGATTGCCATAGAGCAACAAAATATGATTTTAAATACGCAATTAAGCACCGCTTTTCAAACCTACTTAACCAATCTGGAACTGATTGGATTAGAGGAAGACAACGTAACGATTGCGAAGCAGAATTTAGACATTACTTTAGACAAGTTTAAAATCGGAACCATTACCACTATTGATTTCAGAACAGCTCAGCTGAATTATGTGAATGCAAAAGTACGCTACAGCAACGCACAATTTCAGGCAAAATTATCTGAAATTGCCCTGAAAGAATTAGCCGGAAATATTAATTTTTAAAGTAAATTTGTTTCAAAACAGATTCAAATGATTTCATACAACACCAAAGATTGGTTTACTTTTATCTTTCATTTTCATAAATCGGATACCGTTAGAAAACTGCTGCCGATCATGATTGCTATCGGAGTTTACTCCTCGATAGTAGGGTACCTTGAAGTCTCTTATTTTAAAATTGGTAAAAACGATTATATCCCCAACATCCCGATCATGCACGGGATGTTGGGTTTTGTTATATCCTTATTATTGGTTTTCAGAACCAACACGGCGTACGATCGCTGGTGGGAAGGCCGAAAACTTTGGGGAGCCCTTGTTAATAACAGTCGAAATCTGGCTATTAAACTTTCGGCCATGCTCAAAGAGGAAAACGATCGTAAATTCTTCCGAAAGTTTATCCCTGCCTATGCGTCTGTTTTGCACAAACACCTGCACGATGCTGATACCGGCAAACAGCTTTTTGAAGATGTCGATTTAGAAATTGACCACCACAAGCACAAACCAAATCAGGTTAAAAAAATAATTTTTCAAAAAGTAAACGACCTGTACGAAGCTAAAAAAATTAGCGGAGAGCAACTCATTATTCTAAACGAAGAGTTACAATCTTTTACAGACATCTGTGGTGCGTGCGAAAGAATCAAAAACACCCCTATTCCCTACTCTTACAGTGCTTTTATCAAAAAGTTTATCTTCTTTTATACCATGACATTACCTTTTGGTTATTCTGTAAGTCTTGGATATTATGTGGCACCGGTTGTGGTTTTTATTTTTTATGTACTGGCAAGTTTAGAACTTATTGCCGAAGAAATTGAGGATCCGTTTGGTGATGATGAAAACGATCTGCCAACAAAAAAGATCTCAGAAAACATCAAAAAACACATTGAAGAACTGATTTAGCTAAAATGAGTTGTCTACTCATTTTTCTCGCAGATTTAGCAGATTTAGCAGATTCTTTTTCCTTGGATTGTGTTTCTTTTGATAGCTTCAATTAATCCGAAGCAAAAGTTTTATATGTTTAGAATAATAATGTTTTAAGTGAACAACTATAAAACAGTCTGAAAAAAGCAAATAAATTGTTTCTTACTACAATGTGCAATCCTTATATTTGTAACCTCATACAAGAACAAAAAAAGTCAAAATGAAAATATCTTACAATTGGTTAAAACAATTTATAAAAACGGACTGGCCATCTGATCAAACTTCAGAATTACTAACAGATTTAGGGCTTGAAGTAGAAGTTGTCGAAAAATACCAATCGATCAAAGGCGGTTTGCAAGGTGTTGTTGTAGGACATGTATTGACTTGCGAAAAACATCCTGATGCCGACAGATTAAAAGTTACAACTGTAAATATTGGTTTAGAAGCGCCTATACAAATTGTTTGTGGTGCTGCTAACGTTGCCGCGGGACAAAAAGTACCTGTTGCTACGATAGGAACTGTTTTATATGACAAAGAAGGTGCTGAGTTTACCATTAAAAAAGGAAAAATCCGCGGAATGGAAAGCCATGGAATGATTTGTGCCGAAGACGAATTAGGTTTAGGAACGGGTCATGACGGAATTATGGTTTTGGCTGAAAATCTTGTTCCTGGAACTGCAGCTTCAGAAGTTTTTAAGGTTGTTAATGATGAAGTTTTCGAAATCGGATTAACTCCAAACCGTGCTGATGCCATGAGTCACCTGGGTACAGCTCGTGATTTAAGAGCAGGAATGCTACAACGTGGTGTAAATATTGAGTTGATCACTCCTTCTGTAAGCAATTTCAGAGTAGACATGCGTACGTTGAAAATTGACGTTAATGTTGAAGAACCACTTTTAGCACCAAGATACTGTGGAGTAACGATTTCAGGAATTACGGTTCAAGAGTCTCCGGCATGGTTACAAGACCGTTTAAAAGCGATCGGACTGACTCCAAAAAATAATATTGTCGATGTTACTAATTATGTTTTACACGAATTAGGACAGCCTTTACATGCATTTGATGCGGCAAAAATCAATGGAAAAGTAATTGTAAAAACACTTCCTGAAGGAACTAAATTTGTGACTTTAGACGATGTGGAAAGAACTTTACACAAAGAAGATCTGATGATTTGTGATGAAAAAGGACCACTTTGCATCGCAGGAGTTTTTGGAGGTAAAAAATCGGGAGTAACAGAAGGAACTACCGCTATATTCCTTGAAAGTGCTTATTTTGATGCTGTAAGTGTGCGTAAAACCGCTAAAAGACATCAACTGAATACAGATGCTTCTTTCAGATTTGAAAGAGGTATTGATCCAACGATTACCGAATATGCTTTAAAACGTGCTGCACTTTTGATTCAGGAAGTAGCCGGAGGAAAAATCACTTCTGACGTTATTGAGGTTTATCCTAAAAAAGTAGAAGATTTTTCAGTTTTATTGAATTTCAGCCACGTTTCGAAAATTATCGGACAGGAAATCCCAAAAGATACCATCAAAAAAATCCTGGTTTCTTTAGACATAAAAGTAAATAGCGTTTCAGATTCAGGTTTAGGTTTAACCATTCCTGCTTACCGTGTAGACGTACAGCGTGAAATTGACGTAATCGAGGAAATTTTGAGAGTTTACGGATACAACAACATTAATTTTTCTAAAAAATTCAATGCTACGGTAGCTAACGCTCCAAGAACCGAAGATTATAAAGTACAAAATGTGATTGCGTCTCAACTGAACTCACAAGGGTTTCACGAAATGATGGCCAACTCTTTGACTACAGCCGCTTATGCAAAATTATCGACTGCATTAAAAGAAGAACACAATGTTACGATGCTAAATCCTTTAAGCAGTGATTTATCGACCATGCGTCAGTCTCTATTGTTTTCAGGATTGGAAGCGATCTCCTATAACATCAACAGAAAGAACTCGGATTTAAAATTGTTTGAATTCGGAAAGTCTTATCACAAATATCTTAACGGATATGAGGAGCACAAACACCTTACTTTGTTGATTTCAGGAAACCGAAACAAAGAAAGCTGGACCAACCCTCAAAAAGCTACTGATTTCTTTTTACTAAAAGGATATGTAAAAGGAGTGTTGTCGCGTTTGGGAATTGATAAAATCACCAATGCCCCAGTACAATCTGATGTTTTCTCAGAAGGAACGGCAATTTGCTACAATAACGAAACTTTAGTAGAAACCGGAGTTATCAAGAAGTCGATATTGAAGCATTTCGGAATCAAGCAGGACGTTTATTTTGCTGATTTCAACTGGGATCTGATTTTAAAAATCATTACCGGAAAAATTAAATACACCGAAATTCCAAAATACCCTGAAGTTCGCAGAGATTTGGCCTTATTGATTGATAAAAGCACAACGTACGAAAGTATTTTTAACCTTGCCAGACAAACCGAAAAGTCTCTTTTAAAAGACATCAACCTATTTGATGTTTACGAAGGAAATAAACTTCCGGAAGGTAAAAAATCATATGCGTTGAGTTTCACCATTCAGGACAATACTAAAACGCTTACAGATGCTCAAATTGACAAAATCATGTCGAAACTACAGCAAACGTTCGAAACTGAACTTGGAGCGACTTTAAGATAAGTTTTTAAAAATACAATTTTTAAAATTCCAAATCCCAATTCTGAATCTAATTTAGAATTGGGATTTTTTTTATCTGCTTTTAGATTCTGACCCTAAGATTTTTGATTAAGGATTGATGATTTCAGATAGCATAGGTTATATAAAATCAAAAATCGTTAATCTTCATTCTCAAATTGAATTAATAGGTGATAGCGGCAAAGATGAGATGTTTGCTTATTTTTTCTCTTCCGTTAAGAAAACTGAGTTCCATCAGAAAGTTGCATTGTACAATCTTCCCTCCTAGTTGCTCCACCAATTCACAAACGGCTTTTGCGGTTCCGCCTGTTGCCAAAACATCATCGTGAATCAAAACCCTGTCTCCTTTCTTTATCGCGTCTGTGTGCATCTCTAAACTGTCTGTACCGTATTCGAGTTCGTAAGAAGCCGAAATCGTATCGTATGGCAGCTTATTTGGCTTTCTCACGGGAACAAAGCCCGCGTTCAGTTCCTGCGCCAATAAAATTCCTAAAAAGAAACCCCTGCTTTCAGCTCCGACTACTTTATCGATTTTCTGCCCTTTTAAAGATTCTGCCAGAATTGAAACCGCCTCTTTTCGGGCAATGGGGTCATTTAGCAACGGAGTGATGTCTTTAAATAAAATTTCTTTTTTTGGAAATCCCTGAATATCACGTATGTAATTTTTAATCTGCATTTATTTTTACTTTTATGTTATTTTATGCTTGTATATCTCACATTTATGTCTATCTTTGCACCCGCAAACAGCAATCAACAAAGCTACTAAAAAATAGCTTATTGATAATAAAAAAAGGCCTCGTGGCGCAACTGAATAGCGCATCTGATTACGGCTCAGAAGGTTACTGGTTTGAATCCAGTCGAGGTCACTTCTTAAAAAAGTTAAAACGAAAGTTTTAACTTTTTTTTTGGCCGTTTTGGTACTGTTTAACCATCTTTTACATCTAAAAAGCAAGAGGCTTGTAAATCTGTGGAGTTAACTCTACTGGATACAAACCGTTCTAAAGCATTGTAAACATTAAAATTAAAAAGATATTATTTTTATACTAACAATAATTTTAGTTTTGTGAAATTTAATGACGAAATGCATAAGGGATTAATTACGAATCATAAAGCACAGAAAATGCTAAACAATGAAGGAATAAATGTTTCATCAGAAGAAGCTGCAGAAATTTTAAGTTTTCTAAAATTCATGGCAAACGGAGTAGTAAAGAAGTTTTTAAACTAAAAAGAAGAAAATTCTTCATCACGATAATGCTATCAACATTTTAAAAATTGGTGCATCATTTTATCATTACTTAAATCTTCCCCGAACATATCTACAAATATTAATTGTTACCCTATGGAGGTTAAAAATTAATTTATTTCTCTCACATTAATTGTTAATTTACAGTAGACGATAGGATTTAACTTAGAATGATCAATGTATTTGCTTATTTCTACTTATTCTTTAGCCAATCCATTACTAGTACTCTCAATGAACCAAGAGGAATTGATCCGTTCTCCAATATTTTTGTATGGAAATCTTTTATATCAAAGGACTTTCCTAAACGTTCCTGACATAATTTTCTTAATTCTTTTATCTCTTCACCGCCAACATCATAAGAGGTAAGTTGTGCCGGCCATACAATAACCCTATGATAATAACTTAAAGCATCTTGATCTGAAATGCCCGATTCCTTCATAAAATCAAGTGCCTGTGATTTAGCCCAATTTTTTAGATGAATACCAGGGTCTACAACCATGCCTCTTGCCGGCCACGCTCTTCTGATGATGAGTGCAGTCTTTGTTTTATAAAGATTCATCTCTTCTGCCAATTGTTCACTATACCTTGCCCAACCTTCTACATAACTACCGAACCATAATATTTTAGAAATTCGATGCAGCCCTTTTAAATCCTTTTGTATTCCTAATTGTACATGGTGCCCAGGATATGCTTCATGAAAAGTTAGTTTCTCGTTGTCACTTCTTTTTTGTTTCTCAGGGTCTCTAAGATTAATCCTGTAATAGGCAGGTTTATTTTCTGTAGCTGCTTCATAGGCACCAGTTCCTGATTCGTAAGATTCATAAGGCTTTATTGTTACTTCAGTAGATGGCAGTAAATTAAACCACTTGCGACAAGCTTTTTTTGCTTCATCCAATGAAACCGTATTGAACGACATAATTTCTTCACTTGTTTTAAAATAGTTAGTGCTATCAGCTTTTACATGCTTGATAACTTCAGAGAACTTTGTTGTATTGTACAGTTCACCCCCGAGTTTTTCTACCGTTTTTTTATTATTAGCTACCAAAGACTGGCCAAGTTCAAATATTTCCTCGCCTGTTTTGTTAGTTGTAGTTCTATTTCGAATAAAAGCTTTGTAGCATTCAGCTCCATTCGGGTTAGCCAATATAGATATGTTCGTTCTTGCGCTAGCCATGTATTCATTCTTCAGGTATTTTTGATAGCTTGCAATAGCCGGAAGTATTTTATCTACAAGCAATGTTTTCCATCCTTCTTTAAAATTGTTATCGGTGCTATCTTTAGTGGCAGGAATATAAAAAGGAGACTTCTCTATCTCATAGTCAAGGAAAATCTGTAGTTGATCTATAACAAGTTGAACAATTTCTTTTGGCATGGTATAACCTCGTGAAACACCCAATTTAAGATTTTGAATTTCTGTTGAAATAATAAAGGGTAATTTATTCCAGCGCTCAAAGGCTTGTTTCTTAAATTCGTCAGAACCAACTGGTTGATAGTTTGCAATGTCTGCCCAGCTTATCTGCCACCCACTCAATTGATTAACATCCCATAGATTGCGTTTGCAAACTCTTATTTCAATACTGCTTTCCAGTTTTTCTTTTAAGAGCCAGTAAGCAATTTTGCTGTTTATTTCCTTTAACCTTGTTTCAGTTATTTTTTTTACCAGATTATAAATACTGTCTTCAAAAAACTCCCATTTTTCCACATCTTTAAGATCGTTCGATGATATTTGGTCATGGCGCTCAAGAGGGATATCTTGATAGTACCTCTCTTCCGGGAATGTTTCCAGATATCTTTCATAGTACTTATCAGCAAGTTTAATCGCAAGTTTATCATCATTTTGGCCAAATGCACCTTTGGTAACAAATAGCAGAATAACTAATTTAAAATACTTTCTCATAAAGATTAATGATTAAAATTAAAAAATACAATACAAGAGAATCAAAACATGATTTATATAGCAAGGATTTTATCATTTTTCATTGCAGCTAACATATATACGAAACGAATATTCGTCAATATATCAAATTTTGTGTGTATATGTGAATGCTTCTTTCATTTTGTGACTTTCCAAAAATAACTAATGTAAACTTCATAATAGCAAGTATTTATACTTGTTGTTCAACATGTTACATATAATCAGGATAGCAATTCAAAGAGAGAATTCACATTTTCAACTTCAAACTATCACTTTTAAATACAGAAATTTTATCAAATCTAAACTTTAGAATAATATCCAAATATAAAAAGTGCAAAGTCAGAGATATTTGCGCAGCTTTTCATGAGGACACTTCGAAGAGCGGGAAATAATTCTCATAAGCATTAACAGTCCAGCTTGAGCGTAGTACTTAAATTCTTTGAGTAAAAATTGACACCTAATCTCTCCCTCTCTTCGGATCTTTCCCTGAATGCATACGAACACTTTAGTTTGTAATTATTTTTATTTAGAATAGTTAAATATTGTCTTGTTTCTCAACAGTTTTAATAATAGTTTTGCAAACCAATTAAATCTTTTGAAGCTGAAACAACTTAAGTAGTTTCCTTCTTAATATCATTGTCCTTTTTAGCTTTTATATAACTAAATGAGAAAAATTATAAATAAAATACATTTATGGCTCGGGCTTGTAACCGGATTAGTTGTATTTGTAAGCATGTTGGCGGCCAGTATTTTTGTCTGGGAAGAAGAATTATCTGCCTGGTATCATAAAGACAAAATTTTTGTTCCTGAAGTGAAGAGTACTGCTCTACCTCTTGACAGCCTCTATGCTGCTATAAAACTAAAACATCCTTTTGCAGATTATGCTACAATTAGCCATAATCCAAAAAAAAGTTACGTATTTAACAGCTACGAAGAAAATACAGCACCGCATTGGACAGCTGCTTCAGATTGTAAAAGCTACAGCAATATTTATATTGATCAATATACAGGTAAAGAATTAGGAGAAGTCGATTTAAGATACGATTGGATCTTTAATCTTAGAGTATTACATCAAAATTTGCTGCTTACTTATGATGTAGGTCATTATATAGTTGGCTTTTCAACCTTATTTATTTTCGTTTTAATTTTAACCGGAATCTATTTATGGTGGCCAAAAAATAAAGCAGCTTTAAAACAAAGGGTTTGGTTTCGTTGGAAAAGCACCACAAAGTGGAAACGCAAAAATTATGATTTCCATAATATAGGCGGTATTTATACTTTTATTTTTATTCTGATTTTTGCCATTACTGGATTGGTCTGGACATTTGACTGGTGGACCAACGGAATATATAGAATTCTGGGTAATGATCCTGAAAAGGTATGGGCCAAAACCCCTGAAATTTCCACAGTAAACACTATAAATACACAAAATCCTTTTGAGTACATGGTTCAGGATATAAAGGTTAAAATTCCTAACTGGACTTCTATAGGTTTATCACTACCTGAAAAACCAACTAAGGAAGCTGTTCCGGTTGCTACTTTTATCAAACACGAAGGAAGCTCAGGCTGGGACGAATCTGATATTTATACTTATAACAGTGTATCCGCAAAAAATTATTATATCGTTAAGCATAAAGACAAAACGCTGGGAGCAAAATGGAGGAACAGCAATTATGCCATTCATACGGGAAGTATTTATGGCTTTCCAACTAAATTATTAGCTTCTTTAGTTTCTTTGTTTTGCGCTTTACTTCCCGTCAGTGGTTTTTTAATTTGGTGGGGAAGAAATAAGAAAAACAATCGAAAATCAAATTAGAAGGATTTGTAAATTGTTTAGTAACGGTCACAAAAAATCCCACTTCTTTCGAAATGGGATTTTTTTTATCCTTCTTCTACTATAACTGCATTTTAAAGTTTGAAAGATCTGCAAAGTGAAAAAGCCATCAACCATTAACTCCGCAAAGAATGCTTTATGCATTTGAATTTTGCAAATTCAGGGGATAAAAATGTGGCAGAACTTCTTGTCCAATCAATTTTAGGGCTTCTTCCACCGGAACTTCTGATTTTCTTAAGTGAAGCGCCATGTGGTTTACCCCTGCCAATTCATATAAACGCAATAATTTCGTTAATCCATTAATACCAACAGCACCTCCAAAACGATGCGGTGTAAAAGGAGCATCAGGATTTTTCAAAAGATTCAAATGAAAAGCTGATATATAAGGTTTCGATGCCTGATTGTTATCATAAAGTGCATTTTTCCATTCTTTTACTAAAACTTCTGTATCTGCAACATTTCTTGGATAATTAAACCAGCCCTGCATGTTTTGAGCAACCCAATCCATGCTTTGTTTTGCTCTTCCGGCTAAAATCCAAGGAATCTCATTTTTAGGTTTTGGATAAACTTGAATTTCATTAGATAAACCTTCATAATATTGATTCAGCTCGCTTTGCTCTTTCCAGGCTTCTTTGATTATCTCATGGTTTAAAGCAAACCTTTCTGCTCTGGTTTCAAAATCAAATCCAAACAAAGGAAATTCTACAGGACGATCGCCTAAACCAACACCAAAAAGATAACGGCTTTCAGATAAATTTTCGATAGTTGCAATCGCTTTTGCCAATTGAAGCGGATCATGCAAAGGCAGTACAACCGCGGCAGTTCCAATGGCAATAGAATCAGTAATGGCAGCAACATACCCCAGATACGATAAGGTGTCAAAAATTTGAGCGCCATCTCCAAAACCCGGATCATATACCGGAACTTCGCGCATCCATAAAGCGGCAAACCCAAGTTTATCGGCCAGTTTAATAAGTTCTGTGTGTTTGCTTATATCAGGAATCCCGAAAGGACGTCCTTGTTTTTTTCTTTTTTTCTCTCCTTCAAGAGACCAGTCGTTGTCTAATGGAAATTCTAGTCCAAGAGTCATTCGTCCGGGTATATGTATTTTACAGATTGTTTTCATTTTTAAATTAAATTAACGGTTAACAGATTACGAGTTATTTTAATTATTTGCTTTCTTTTTTACTTGATATTTTTGAGCTCAGTAAGGTTGCATCTATGGCAAGGACTACAAACAAAGCACCAACCCAAGGAGTAGATTCAAGTCCTAAAGTAGATTCTACCACTAATCCGCCTACATAAGCCCCAATGGCAATTCCCACATTAAAAGCTGCGATGTTAAAGGCAGATGCCACGTCTTCGGTTCCGGGAAGGTAACGTTCTGCCAATTGAACCACGTACAATTGTAATCCCGGAACATTTGAAAATGATAAAGCTCCCATGATAAACAAAGTAATAATTCCAAAAAGAGAATCACTTGCCGTGAATGTAAAAACCAGCAATGCAATCGCCTGTAAAACAAACATCCACAATAATGCTTTCAACGGATTTTTATTTGCTGCTTTCCCGCCTATAAGATTCCCAAAAGCGATCGCTATTCCGTACAATACAAGCACTACATTCACCATTGATTCAGAAAGCCCCATGATTTTTTGAAGTATTGGAGACAAATAAGTAAAGGCAACAAAAGTTCCTCCATACCCTAGAGTAGTCATTAAAAAAGCCAACAGCAATCGACCGTTTGCTATTACTTTAAACTGGTCTTTTATTGCGATTGTTTTTTCATTTTCGATTTTATTTGGGAGTAAAATCCAACCCGAAATCAAACCGATCAGTCCCAAAACGGCAACTCCAATAAAAGTAGCACGCCATCCAAATTCCTGTCCAATAAAAGTTCCGAAAGGTACTCCGGTAACAATGGCAACCGTTAAACCCGTAAACATAATAGAAATTGCTGAAGCTCTTTTATCAGGTGATACTAATGAAGCGGCAATAGTAGAACCTATCGAAAAGAAAACCCCATGAGCCAATCCTGTAATGATTCTTGCCATAACCAAGGTATAAAAACCAGGTGCTATTGAAACAAGACCATTTCCTATAATAAATACAATCATTAACCAGATCAGTAATTTTTTTCTTGGAATACTTCCTGTTAAGGCTGTTAATATTGGCGCTCCAATGGCAACACCAATGGCATATAAGCTCACCAGCAATCCTGCCGATGGAATACTAATATTTAAATCTGTGGCAACTGTTGGCAATAAACCCACAATAACAAACTCTGTGGTACCAATTCCAAATGCGCTTATTGTTAATGCCCATAGCGCGGCAGGCAGTCTTTTTCTTGTAGTGGCAGTTTGTGCTATAACTGCTGTTTCATTTGTTTTCATATCGTTGTTTCAAATAAAATTATAAATGATTTAGGAGGGGAAAGGTTTAAAAAGGTAAGAGAAATAAGAGAATGCCCCGAAGGACATCCTCCTGTCCTACAACCAGTTTAATCAATCTTAATGCGTCCTATATAGTAAAGGAGAATGTTATTATTTAATCCCGCTGGATTATGAATTTCAATGCCAGCTATAGATGAGGAATGTTTCCCGGAATTGCTTCCAGAACTATTGACATTCTTTCTGATTTATTTTGTGCATTATGTGCAGTGCCTAAAAAAGCGGTAACTGCCTGCATAAAATAGTGGATCGTTTTCATAATTGCATTGTTTAAAATTAACAGTACAAAGTTCTAACGATAACACTAGATATGCGAGGAGGAACATCACAGTTTTGAAGTGATCTAGATCACACTTTTTATCCCTTAAAGCGGCTGAGGGTTTCGCGGGTAACACCTAAATAAGAAGCCAAGAGCTTTTTAGGAACACGCTGAATTAGCAAAGGAAGTTTTTTGATAAGATTATTATAACGTTCTTCGGCTGTTTGCGTCAGTAAAGACATGATGCGTTGCTGCAGAGCGATATAACCATAATGCGATTTAATTCTGAAGAAATTAGTCATTTTTGGAATTTCACTACACAGTTTTTCCCTGTTTTCTAATCGAAGACAAAAGAATTCTGAATCTTCAATACAATCAATAAACAAAGTAGCAGGAACCTGATTCTGAAAAGCATGAAAATCGCTTGTCCAGTATTGTTCCATTGCAAACTGCAGAATATGCTCCTTACCTTCATTATCAATAGCATATGTTTTCAATAAGCCACTTATAATCCAGTATTCAGAAGGAACAAGTTCATCTTTTTGCACTAAAAACTGATGCTTTCTTAATTTCTTATAAGTAAAACAAGCAGCAACCGTTTCCCATTCTTCATCAGTTAATGGACTTATTTCCTCTATATGTTTTCTTAATTGTAAATAATGGTTTTCCATAAACTGCAAATTCTTTTAGAACTACCTAATTTAATCCTTACGAAAGTAACAAAAAACTTTTTACTGATGATGAAACAAAACTCACACGATTGGTGTGAGTTTTGAAAAACTAGCTATTGCCCTCCTCCCAAAGCTCTGTAAAACTCTATATAAGCCAAAGCTTCCTGCCTTTTTAAACTCGATAAATTCAGTTCATTTTCTATTAGATTTTGTTCTACCAGAATTACTTCTAAATAATTGGCCTGTCCATTTGTAAACAAAAGACCGGCATTGTTTATCGCTGTTTGCAACAATTCATTTTTTGATGTTGTAATTGTAATTTTCTCTTTCAGTTTTTCGACTTTAACCATCGAATCCGAAACTTCTTTTGTAGCTTGTAAAACTATTTTTCTAAATTCTTCAGCCTTTTGTTGGTATGCAATTTTACTCACGTTAAAAGCCGTTTTTAGTTTTCGTTTGTTAAAAATAGGTTCGGTAAGTCCGCCTGCTAAAGTTCCAAATAGCGAACCCGGAATGTTTAACCAATTAGAAGATTGAAAAGAATTGAGACCGCCCGCAGCTGTTATATTCAGGGCCGGATACAAACCCGCCTGAGCAACACCTATTCGCGCCGAAGCTGCCCGTAACTCAAATTCTTTCTGACGCACATCCGGACGATTCGACATCAACGAGGCCGGAACTCCCGATGTTAATTGCTCTGGAGCCGTAAAATTAGCTTTACTTTCTGGTAGTACAATTGGATCAGGCTGATGGCCCATTAAAACATTTAAAGCATTTTCCTGAATGAATTTTTCCTGCTCTAAATCGGGAATAATAGCTTGTGTCGATTTGTACTGAACTTCGGCTTGCTGTAACGCCAATGCAGTCGCTTCGCCGTTTTCAAACTGAACCCGGATTAGTTTAACTGTATTATCGCTTAAAGCTAAATTTTTACGCGTTATGGCCAGTTGTTCGTCGAGCATTAATAAAGTATAATAAGACGAAGCTGCTGATGCAATCAATCTGGTCTGCAAAACTTTTCTGCTTTCAAGACTTTGCAGCCAATCGTTCAACGCCGCTTTTTTCTGATTTTTTACTTTTCCCCAAATGTCAATTTCCCAGCTTAAAGCCGAATTTAACGTATAATCTTCTACCCTTTTCGTTCCGATGGTATTGCTTAAATTAAAGCCGTTAATACCGTTTAGGCTATTATCAGAATAGTAATTTCTTGAAGGTCCAATTCCTGCAGAAACTGATGGAAGCCAGGCTGCTTTTGATTCTTTCAGGTATTCCTCATTAATCTGAATCGTATTCAGCGCTATTTTCATATCATAGTTGCGCTGTAAAACATTATCAATAATATTTTGCAAAGCAGGATCTGTAAAAAAGCTTTTCCATGGCAGTAAAGTACTGTCCTTACTTTGCTGCAGTGCATTATTCCCTCGAAATTCCTGAGGCATTGCAAGGGTTGGGCGCACATAATCTTTCTCAATCTGACAGGCAGAAAACACGGCCAGAATAAGTATGTAATATAGTATTTTCGTCATTTTAATGATTGGATTGAATTAAATGTTGATCGGTTGCAGGCGTAATTTTTAAACCAAAAAAACGTTCGTGTAAAGATTGGAATACGATAAATAAAACTGGTATTATAAAAATTCCCAGTACCACACCAAAGAACATTCCTCCTATCGTTCCCGATGCAATAGAACGATTTCCCTGCTCTGTAGCGCCACCGGCAAAAAGCAACGGCAGTAATCCCGCAATAAAAGCAAAAGAAGTCATTAAGATTGGCCGCAATCGCAATGCCGAAGCCTGTACGGCAGATTCTACCAAAGATTTTCCTTTATGTCTCATTTGTACCGCAAACTCAACGATAAGGATGGCATTCTTGGCCAAAAGACCAATAAGCATAATCATCCCAATCTGCACATAAATATTATTGGTAACGCCTATTAAATTGATAAAAACAAAGACACCAAATATTCCGGTTGGCAAAGATAAAATTACGGCCAGTGGTAAAAGATAACTTTCATACTGCGCAGATAACAGAAAATAGACAAACAAAATACAGATTCCGAATATAAAAATGGTTTGGTTTCCGGCCTGCTGCTCTTCTCTTGCCATTCCGGTATATTCATGCGAATAACCTAACGGAAGCGTCTCGGCAACCTCATTTATCGCTTTCATAGCATCTCCCGTCGAATAGCCTTTTTTAGCCTGAACATTCAAATTAATAGAAGTCGATTGGTTCAAATGCGTAACGACTTCGGGACCAAAAACACGTTTTAATTGCACAACAGATTTAAGTGGCACCATTTTGCCCAGATCATTTTTAGCATATACTTCATTCAATGCATTTTCATCTACTCTAAAAGGCGCTTCGGCTTGTACCACCACACGATAATATTTTCCAAATCGGTTAAAATCAGAAGAATATATACTTCCAAAATAAGCCTGCATGGTTTCTAAAATCGTACTGACATCAAGTCCCAGTTGTTTGGCCTTAACCGCATCAACATCAAGCATGTATTGAGGAAATTTTGCATTAAAAGAGGTAAAAGCTGCTGCAATTTCCTTTCTTTCTTTTAACGATTTTATGAACTCATCATTTACCTGAGCCAGTTTATCGATCGAGCCTCCGGCATTGTCTTTAAGCACAACATCTAAGGCATCAACATTTCCAAATCCGGGAACGGTTGGCATCGAATACGTAAACGAAGATCCTTCGGGCAAACCATCAAATACAGTTTTAATAGAGTCCATAATTTTATTGATGTCTTTAACTTTTCCACGGTCTTCCGGCTGTTTTAAAATGGTGTAAGAAGCGGCGTAGGATGGTGAAACCGTATTGGCCAATAAATTACTACCGTTCACTATCGCATTAAAATATACGCCTTCAAATTTACTCAGCTTTTTACTTGCCTGCGTGGTTACTGTTTTGGTGCGTTCCAAAGAAGTTCCCGGTGGCATGCTTAAAGCAGTCATTACAAAACTTTGGTCTTCTGTAGGAATAAATGCTTGTGGCGTGTTACGTGCCAATACTATCGTTAGAATGGTGACCAAAACTAATCCGCCCAAAGCAAGCCATTTTCTTTTAATCAGGAAAAGAACAGCACTGGTATATCTTTTTGTAGCGGCATGAAAACCAATATTAAAGAGCTCATAGAATCTTTGTAATCCTTTCTTATGTTTATCTTCATACAATTCAGCATGCTTATTTTTAAGCAAAACAGCACATAAAGCAGGACTTAAGGTTAAAGCATTTACTGCCGAAATTACAATAGCAATAGCAAGTGTAAAAGCAAATTGTCTGTAAAACACACCAACCGGACCTTCGATTAAACCAATAGGTAAAAATACTGCCGACATTACCAAAGTAATAGATAAAATGGCTCCGGTAATTTCGCCCATAGCGCTGATTGTCGCCTTTTTAGCATCGGTAGAATGATGTTCTAATTTATGATGAACGGCCTCGACGACGACAATCGCATCATCGACCACCACTCCAATGGCCAGAACAAGCGCAAAAAGCGTCAGCAAATTGATGGTGATGCCAAAGACGCCCATAAAAAAGAAGGTTCCTATAATCGCCACTGGTACTGATATGGCCGGAATAAGTGTAGAACGAAAATCCTGAAGGAAAATAAAAACAACAATAAATACCAGTATAAAAGCTTCAACCAAAGTATGCTCTACCTGATTGATAGAAGCATCCAGAAAGCGTTTTGTACTATAAGTGGTTCGATAACTAATTCCCTTTGGAAAACTCTTTTTGGCTTCTTCCATAAACTTCAGAATTTCAATCTGAATATCATTGGCATTAGAACCCGGCGTCTGGAAAATAGCCACTCCAATTCCCGGATGCCCATCCAACGTTTGTGCCGATGCATACACGTGATCTAATGATCCTAATTCAATCTTGGCAACATCTTTTAAACGCAGCACAGAACCATCCGGATTTGCCCTGATTACAATATCTTCATAGTCTGGTTCTTTGTTCAGTTTTCCTTTGTATTTAATAGTATACTCAAAAGCCGTTGCGCTTCCTTCTCCAAATTTACCCGGAGCGGCTTCGATATTTTGATGGTCAATGGCTTTCATGACTTCCTGCGCTGTCATTTGATAACTCGCCAATTTTCCCGGATTCAGCCAGACACGCATGGCGTAATCCTTACTTCCAAATACCTGCGCTTTTCCAACTCCCTGAATACGCTGAATTCCAGGAACAATATTAATAAGATCGTAATTGTTCAGGAAAGCCGAATCGTAATTAGGATTGGTACTTTCGAGATCAATAATCATGATCATACTATTATTTTGTTTGGAAGTATTAATACCGGTTTTTACGACTTCCTGAGGCAGTTGATTGGTGGCCTGCGAAACTCTGTTCTGCACATTAATTGCCGCCTGATCCGGATTGGTTCCCAGTTTAAAATAAACGGTAATCGTTAAAGTACCATCGTTTGAAGAAGACGATGTCATGTAGATCATATTTTCTACTCCGTTAATTACCTGTTCTAAGGGCGTGGCTACAGAACGGGCAACGGCTTCGGCACTGGCTCCGGGGTAACGTGCGGTAACTACCACAGACGGCGGTGCGATTTCCGGAAAGGTTTCCATAGGTAATTTTTCCAGAGCCAAAAAGCCTAAAATTACCAATATAAGTGAGATGACAGTAGCCGTAACCGGCCTGTCGATTATTTTCTTTAACATAATTTAAAAAGGCTAGATTATTATTTTGAAACTTTTACCTGTATGCCTTCATGCAAGCGTTCAAGTCCTTTTGACACCAATATATCTCCAGGTTTTAATCCTTCGGAAATGATATAATTTAAAGCTGTTTTTTGTCCTATTTTTAAGGAGACACTTTTCAGTTTATTGTTCTTTTCGACCACATAAGCCATCACTTTGTTCTGCAATTCATAAGTAGCCGACTGGGGAATTTGAATTACATTCTTGTTGTATTGTGACATGATAATTTTGCCTGTATTTCCGGAACGTAAAAGCCCTCCTACATTAGGAAATGAAGCTCTAAACGTAATAGAACCCGTGGATTTATCAAATTGTCCCTGAACAATATCGACTTTGCCCTGTTCCTCATAAACTGAATTATCAGGAAGCATTAAACGAACAGAAGGAATTCTTTTAATCTTTTCTTCTATAGTTCTTCCCGGATACTGCTGTTTAAACTGAAGAAAAGCTTCTTCACTCATCGAAAAATAAGCATACATGGTATTGATATCAGAAACCACAGATAAGGGTTCCGGTTCGTTATGCCCTACAAGGCTTCCAACTCTATAAGGCAGTTTCCCGATATATCCGTTTACAGGAGCTTTTATCAGTGTAAACCCTTTGCTTATGGCAGCGCTTTTCTTTGCTGCCTCTGCTTGTCGTACAGCCGAATTTGCTGCGCTGAGTTCGGCTTGGGCATTTTTAAGCTGTACATCTGAAACTACTTTTCCGTCCACCAATTTTTGGATTCTTGTGGTTTCAATTCTGGCTTTTTCCCTGTTAGCCAATGCGGTTTGCAATGATGCTGTTGACTGGTTTAACTTTTCGCTGTAAGGCGTATCATTAATAAGAAATAGCGATTGTCCTTTTCGTACATACGCCCCTTCGTCTACAAATATTTTTTCCAGATATCCTTCTGCTTGAGGTCTTATTTCGATATTACTGATTCCTTCAAGCGTACCCGAAAATTCTAATTCTGTGGTAACCGATGTGGTATCAACTGTAACGGTTGCCACTAAAGGCGCTACTGTTTTTTCTTTTTCTGCTTTGGATGTACACCCTTGTAAAACCAATAAGCAATAACCGACCATGGACGTTCGGAATATAGTACTAAGCAAAGCTTTTAAATGTTGCTGCATGACAATAAATAATTTTTAATGGATTAATAATGAATTGGATGGAAACCTCAATGTTGTTGTTTTTAATTGAAGTTTCACAAATCGCATGCAAAGGTGTATCGGAATTAATTATAAAGGAAATAGCATAATTTATAGATATCTATAAATCAATTTATACTTAATATGATAAGGAAAATAAAAAACAAGTAACTTTGCAACATGGTAGACATGGAATGGTACAGAACGTTTAAAACGATATATCAGGTGGGCACGCTTACAGGTGCTGCACAGGAACTGCTTATCTCGCAACCCAATGTAAGTCAGCATTTATCTGCTCTCGAAGCTCATGTGGGCAAGCAGTTATTCGAACGAAAACCACGCCGAATGGTGCCAACAGATTATGGCAAATTATTTTATACTCAGGTAATTGATGCTATTGAAAAATTGGAATTTATTGAAGCTGAATTTAGATATACACGTTCTTCAAATATTCCGCTAACTTGTATTGGAACCTCCAAAGAGTTTTTCTACAGCATACTGTCTTCAAAAATCAGTCAGGCTCCTGCGAATCTTGTTTTTGAATTTTGTCCCTCCAAAGAATTAATGCAAAAACTAAACTCAGGAAAACTGTATTTTGTGATTACTTCAAATCGGAATGATGAAAAAGATATTGTTTATGAGCCTATTCGTACTGCCAATTTACTTCTTGTTGGAAATAAGGAATTTGACACAGCCGAATTTGATCATTTTATAACCAATTCTGAATTTGATAAAGCCGAAAAATGGCTTTGCGATAAAGATTGGTATGCTTACAGCAGTGATTTAGCCATCATTAGACGATTTTGGTTGGAAAATTTTAAAAAACGCCCCACCATAAAACCTCGATTTGTTATTCCTGATTATAATTCGATACTAAAAGGAATTCGTTTTGGTTCGGGTATTACCATTGCATCCGATTATTTGGTGCAGGATGATATAATGCAAAATCATATTAAAGAAATCTGGAAAGGCCACCACCCCACTCATAATACAATTTACCTTGCTTACAATAAAAATAATGTCACTACAGATCAAATCGAAATGGTCAAAAAACTATTGAAATAATCGTTTATTTTTCAAAGATTTATTCTGAAATACATTCGTCTTTAAAACAGATATAGTTTCATTGAAAAAAAACTTTCTTTAGCATTATAAAAATCAATACATTTGTCGCACATCAAAAACACAAAATGAAAAACTTAATTAACATCTCTATTATTAGCAACATTATTATCATTAGATAATGATCAGGGATGTTATATAAATAAGTACACAGATACCATTTAAAACCTCCCACTTCGGGAGGTTTTTTTTATTTAAAATATACATGAAAAATTCATTACAAATTATCATTATCGCAATTATCATTATTCGTCTACTCTGACGAGGCAGGATTCTATTGTATAATAAAAACCTTTCTCAGTCATAAATGAGAAAGGTTTTTTTATTTCTAAAAAACACTAACTATTACTAATTCAAACAATACAGACACCCTTTTCAAATGAAACAAGAATATACTTTAACCGCTTACACAGAAGATCAAATGGGATTACTAAACAAAATAACTATCATACTTACGAGAAGAAAAATCAGTATAGAAAGTATCAATATCTCTACTTGTGAAATTGACAAAATGTACAGATGTACTCTCGTTATAAAAGAAACTTCTGAAACCGTTAGAAATATTGCGCTTCAAATCGAAAAAATTATTGAGGTTTTCAAATGCTACTACCACACAAACGAAGAAATCGTATGGAAACAAATGGGATTATTTAAAGTAATGACTTCTAGTTTCATCAACGACTTTAATATGAATCATTTACTAAAAAAGTATAACGCCAGATCTATAATCATTGAGAAAGATTTTACTGTTTTTGAAGCAACAGGACAAGAAGACACCATCAATGATTTGGCGGTCGAATTAACTAATTTTGGATTAATCGAATTTATAAAAAGTGCCCGAATTGCCGTAACTCTGAATACGGAATCTTTTCATGTATAGTTTTGTTTAGAGGTATATATCGAAAACAAAGGATAACTGGCTACATCGGTGTCTATTTTAGTAACATTCGTTCCGTAATTGTTTTATTGGAGGAGGCATCGATTCCGGTAACTTCGGCATACTTTACATTAGGTAACCAAAAAGAACCTCCTTCAATGCGCACAAATATCTTTTCTACTTGTATTTTCTTCTGATTTACACTTACAAAAACACGATATTTTTGATCGGACTCCACCTTTTTCAAGGTTAAAGGCAACTTTTTATAGGACACAAATTGAAGCTCAAACTCCTCATTATTTAAAGTTTTACTTTCTATTCCGTATGCAAATTTACGCTGTAAGTAGCTAAGATCCTTTTTTTCTCCTTTCTCAGCATATCGAATCCAATATGCTTTTACAGGATTACTTTTGTCTATTTTTCCATTCTCCTGATAGTTTATGGCATAAATAGCAGTGTTTATATTGGGGTCCCGTTGAATATAAAATAGCATATTATCTATATTTTTTGGCGTTGGAAAATGTAATGGCGATGGATTCTTGGATTGCGCCAATAGATTTTCAGAATTTATTGTGACTAAGAGCGTTATAACGATTAGTGATTTTATAAAACTTTTAAATGATAATTTATTCATAACAAAATATTTATGTAACCTGTTAGCTACAATTACTTTAATATATTTCAATATAGATTTGGTGGCTAAAAAAAGCGCTTCACTTGTTTATTGGCTATGCGTTGAATAGAGAAAACACGACCTGAACGAAGTGAACAGACAAAGTAATTACACCAAACTAGTTCTTTACATACTAATTTGATTCGACTGCATTCTTTTTCTCATTAGCCTTAAAAACCCAATATTTAATCAGAGGATAGTTAAATCCATAAGAAACAAAACTATCCGTGATTAATCTCCCGATTCTATAATCGATTTGAAATCCTTTTTGCAAAATAAGCGTACCAAATGATTTTAGGGAGATGCTTCCCAATACAACCAACGCAAATTTAAAAAGCTGACTGTTGATGCGGTTCCTGTAACCCGATTGATTTTTAAATACCCAAAATCTATTGATGCTGAAATTGATAATGGCACCAACGGCTCCGGAGATTAGAATAGAAAAGGTAAAATGCAATTTGAAAACTTCTGTCAATAAAATCATTAAACCATAATCGGTAATACCTCCTAAAAATGCCGCAATTTGTGCTTGCAGAAAAGTTAAAATAGATTTTTTCCAGAGCATATCAATCCTGGTTTTTGTCTCTTAAATCCCCCAGCTTTAAGAGCTTCAAGCTATCGATAGTATTGATTACAAATAATACAATAGAGATTAAGACCGCCAGATAGGTAATTGATCCATGAAACAAAACTTCTATAATTAAAATTAAAGCAATAATAAATCTAAGTTCTGTTGGACCAACAAAGCCGGAATCGATACTGTATTCATTGGTGATTTTGTAGCGTAACTGGCTGATAATAATAGACCAGCCATACAACGCGACAAAAGCAAAGGCTACTATTTGTGTACCATTTTTAGCATAAATGTAGTAGCCAAAGCCTATCAGTACAATACCGATCCAATCGGCAATAATATCGAGTGCAAAACCATACCAGCGACGTGGAATGTTTCTATAATAAGCCAATCTTCCATCTAAAGAATCGCCTAACCAATTTATAGCCAAACCAATAATACCGAAAAGCAGATACCAATCTGTTAAATAACTGCCTAAAACAAAAGCCAGAAAAATGAATCCCGAACCAAGTGTACCAATTAAAGTGAGTACGTTTGGCGAAATAAATCCAGGTACTTTTGGAAGTAAAAATACAATGGTTAACTGTTCTGCTCTTTTTAAAATATTAGTTCGTTTACGATCAGAAAATGTTCTTTGTGCAATTGCACTATAATCTTCAACCTCTGTTTCTCTTCCCATTAATAGCCCAATGTTTGTAAACCAGATTGTATAACCAATTCTAGTTTGGTAATTTTTAATTTTATTTTTCCTTGGGTATTTTTAAAAAAAACGGTGGTTCTTTTTAGTTTACCTGATCTAACCAGATAACTAAATGCGATAATAAACAGCATACTATTTAACAATTCCGGCAAAACGTTGATAGAAAACCGTTGGGCTATTCTCATTTTTAGGAGCATATTTTCCGGCTATAATTGGAATATAAATAACCCTCCTTCTACTCTCTTCGCCACGGATAGTTGATTCTGCAACTCTGTGCCACAAACGGCCATCGTGAATGGTTAAATCTCCGGCTTCCGGAATGATGGAAACTTCCTCTGGATCGGCGTTATGATCTAAAAAGTATTTTTTACGGAAAAGCATTTGATAAATACTTTGTTTGTGCGTACCCGGAATGATTTTAAGGCCACCATTTTCGGGTTTTAAAGTACTTAAATGGATCCCCACATTGAGCATAGGGTTTAATTTTGCACCATAAAAAATATCTCGCAAACCATCTGTATGCCAGCCCATCTTACTAAACTTGCTTTCCGGACCATTGATATAGTGATTGAAAACCATTCCGTCTTTTTCTTCAGTACCTAATCTTGCGTCATCGCCTGCCAATTGTAATAAACTATTAAATCTTGGATCAAGTAAAAGACCGCTTAAGGTTTGATGGTGCTGATTGACAAAAGCAAAACGCTGTACTATAGCAGAGCCATCTAAATCTTTTCCGTATTTAATTGGAACGCCGTTTACTTTTTTCAGGTCATTGTCAACCCATTTTTGCTCCACTTGTTTGGAGGCATCAATGATAGATGAAACTGTTTCCGGGTTTATAAATTTTTTGAAGTGGATGAAGCCGTATTGGTTAAAAAAGTTTATTTGCTCCTCAGTTAATTGCTCAGTAAGGGTAAAGGTTTTATAAGAAGATATCATAATAAATAGATTTAATAAATGAAAGATTTAAGTTTTTAATTTTATCTAAAAGATTTGCAACAGCAACAACAGCTACACATTCGCATGTTGTCGTGCATTCGGTCTTTAGGAAAATTAAATTTATTTCTTTTATTATACATACTCTATAGAATTAGTCGATATTTAAAACGAAGATAATATAAATTCTCTTTTGCAAAGAATATTTTTTTATTTTTTTTGAAAAAAAGTTAAATTTTATAGATCCCGGCTGCCGTTTTTTCGATGAATGCCTTTGGCAGTATGCGATTGGCATAAACCGAAATGATATTTGTAAAACCCGGAATAACTTCCGATTTTTTTCTAAACATGGCTTTTACAGCAAGTTTTGCAACTTCATCAGGCTGCATATTAAACTTTTCAGCCATTTTGCTAAAGGCATTTAAACCAGCTCTTGCAGCAAAACCGGTATCAACCGGACCCGGACTAAAACAGCTTACTGAAATTGAAGTTTGCGCAAGTTCGAAACGCAAGGCACGCGTAAACGATAAAACAAAAGCCTTTGTGGCCGAATAAACTGCCAGCGTAGGTACAGCCTGGTATGCAGCAGTACTAGATATGTTTAAAATGTAAGCTTGTTTTTGTTGTGAAAGTATGGGTACTAATAAATGCGAAAGCTCTACCACTACATTCATGTTAAGCTGCATCATGCCAAGCTGATCGGTTAGCAAAGACTGACTAAAATCGCCCCACACACCACAACCGGCATTGTTTACTACAATGCCAACCGGATAGTTGTTCCTTTTGATCCAATCGGCTACTTTTAACGATGCATCATTCATCGAAAGATCAATCGATAAAACAGCGGTGTTGATGCCGTATTTAACCTGAAGATCCTCAGATAGTGCTTTTAATTCCGCTTCACTTCTTGCAACAAGTAACAACGGATATCCCTGTTTAGCCAATTCATAAGCAATAGATTTTCCAATGCCTTTGCTGGCGCCAGTTATTAAGGCATACGGTTTCGTTTTTTCGCTCATTTTATTAGTTTAAGCATCAAATATAAAGATTAATTATAAACCGTTTACTGTATAACCTGCATAATGGTCTCCCTCTTCTTCCCTACCCTGTGGGACCTATTGTGCACTACACATTCTTTAAGCGGGCCATTATAATAAAAAAAGAGACGCAAAGTCTCTTTTTTTTATACAACTTGGCTATTGTTTCACCGGGAACCCGGTTAAAAAACAGCTTCTGTTTATTTTCTTATTTAAAAATGTTCATTTGCTCATTATAAACAGGACTTTGAATGTTTAAAAAATTTAAAACACTATGAAACACATGGTTTTGCGATACGCTCTTATTTGCCTTGAGTTGTTTTGAATTGTCCGACACCCAAACGATGAAAGGAATCTCATATTGTTCTTTTGGAGCAAAACTTATGGGTACTCCATGCATGTACAAATTCTTTTCACCTAAGGATTCTCCATGATCTGAAACAAAAATCATAGCACTTTTATACTCTTTTAACTCCTTTAGGTCTTCGATTACTTTTGATAAAATATAATCGGTATAGACAATGGTATTATCATAAGCATTAAAGAGTTCTTCCTGCGAACATTTTCCGAGTTCAACACTATTACAGACCGGTTTAAAAGTTTCAAATTCAGCCGGGTACTTCTTGCTATAAGTAGGTCCGTGACTTGTACTGGTGTGCAGTACAATTAATATTTTATTCTTTTTGCTGGATAGAATCTGCTCTTTTAACCCTCTTATAAGAACTTCGTCATAATTGCATTCTTCACCTTTACAATCCTTCTTTAAAATATCTCTGTTTTGGTATTTCTCGATATGCACCGGAGGTTCTCCCCAGTTTGTTGTTCTCCAGACAACCTCTACATTGTTTCTGTAAAGGTAATTTGGCAAGATTTCATATAAATCATCTGAATTGGTATGTTCCAAAATACATTTTACGCCAGCTGTTGTATAAGTAGCACAGGAATTGGCGTTAAAATGAAATAGATTCTTTGTTTTGGAAAGCAATGGATTGGTGTTTTTCTTATAACCGTACAGAGAAAAGTTCTGACTTCTGGCAGATTCCCCAATTACTAAAACAACAACCGACTTCTGATTGTCTTTTATTACAGCATTTGGCAGTAAAATTTCCTTTTCATTCTTCTTGTATTTATGAATATAAAAAAGTGATGTATTTACCGAATAAGACCAAGGCATTGCAAGACCTCCCAACTGTTTCGAGTTTTTATCAATCCATAACCAATTGCTTGCATTGGCGAATACCAAAACGATAATAAACAATAAGGCTAAAGAAGAAAGAGTTAAGAATTTCTTCAAGGCAACTTTTATGATATTAACTTTTATAATATAAATACTGGGAATAACGCCTAGAAAGATTACGTACAGTATTAATTGAAAAGAGAAAAAACTGCTGGACTCTTCAAAATTAGTATTGAGTACATTACCGATCATGCTTTCATCTATTATTACACTATAGGTATTAACAAAATAAACGGCAACTGCATTGATCATAAAGAATAAAACCAATAAAAACTTTCCAACATACCGGGAAAGCGAAAATATCAGGTAGAAAACAAAGGCATTTAAAACCAGCATCAGAATGATAAGACTGAAAATCAAAACAATACCGTTCAGACTTTTATAATCGACATGATTAAAAACATAGGTATAAAAAGGCAAATGAAAGAACACAAAATTCAGAAAACTCATTAGCAAAACAAAATGAGTCAGTCTTAAGTTATTTTTTAACATAAACGGCGGTAATTTCATAGAATGAAAGGCTAATAATTTTAAATAATGAAACAGCTAAACTAATGAATGCTAAATAAAATATGATTAAATCCTCATCAATTATTCTGTAGACTAAGCAAATACTGCAAATAAGAAACAAGATAATAATTATTGGATAATACTTTTTATTATTAATCCAACCGAAGATTCTATATTTTCGGCTTATAAAAATACCTAATAATCCCGCAATATATCCTAAAGTTCCTCCTATAATTACATCAAGAGGATAATGTGCTCCTACTCCCACTCTGGTAAAACCTATAATCAATCCTGTAATTAAGATTGCAGAAAACCATAAAATTTTCATTTTTAAACCCTTAGGCATAAATGAAAAAAGCAAGACTGTAACTATGGTGAAAAGTACAATAGAATGTCCTGACGGTAGACTATTGTGACCGCATAATGCTTTACCAACAATAAAGAAACTATCATTGTTGAATGTTGCTGCCGGTCTTGGGACAGAAAATATATTTTTTAACGGACAAGAAAATAAAAGAGAAAATAGTAAGCCTGATAGTAAAGCTTCCCACAATTTAGGAGCGTAAACAATTAAAATACTTAGAAATGATAAAAAAATAGAAGCGTCTCCTAACTGAGTAAGATTATATTCAAAACTTGGATATTGGCCCAAATGATGATTAATAAAATAGAAAGTGTCCTTTTGAATTTGTATATACCCTTCTGTATTTAAAGCATTTAAATTATACAAAAACAAAATTATAGTTGCCAGAAAAAGTATAGGGAGAAAAAACAAAAAAGGTTTAAGTCTTGAATAGTTAGCGATAATATAGGCATTCATAGTGTTTTCTTTTTAATTTTTTTTTACTCTATTTAGGTTCTCAAATAATTTTCATATCACAAAACTGTTCCTCTTTATCTTAAGAAGAAAATGACGAAGAACGATCTAAAAGCACTAAAAATGATAATTCTTCTTACCTATAAATTTACTCGGCTGCAAGATTAACTAATCTCATTTTACTGCTTGTGTTCTACACATTAATAAAAAGTAAATTAATTGGTCAATTTTGAATAAATTTAGAATTTCTGCCGAATTAGGATTTTTTTTACATAATTTCTTCTTAAAAAAAAAATCACGTCATAGTATCAACTTGGCATATTCTTAATTTACAACACCATAAAACGAAAGATTACACTGGTGTTCGTAGTAATTATATAAGCTAAAAACACTATCTTAGATTTCACTAGAAAAGAAACACAAAGCATTTTAAATTCAACTTTTCTTCAAAATTTGTATCTAAACTTGCAGCATGAAGATTTTAATTATAGAAGATGAGCTGGAAATTGCTCAAAGCATTAAAAATTATTTTAAAACGAATGGAGTCCAATGCGAGACGGCCGAAAACTATAGTTTGGCCCTTAGCAAAATTGATTCCTACGATTATGATTGCATACTTCTGGACCTAATGCTGCCTGATGGTGACGGATTTGATATATTAAGACAACTCAAAAGAAAAAACAAAACAGACGGAGTTATCGTGATTTCTGCCAAAGAAACACTCGAAACCCGTCTGGAAGGATTCAATCTTGGCGCTGATGATTACCTCACCAAGCCTTTTCATCTCTCAGAACTTTTGGTGCGAATGCAGGCTCTCATCAGACGAAAGAATTTCAAGGGATGTAATAGTGTAATCTTCAATGAAATCGTAATTGATCTGTTTTCTAAATCCGTATTGGTAAACGATGTCAAATTAGATCTGACCAAAAAGGAAATAGATTTGCTTCTTTTTTTAATTGGTAATGAAAATAAGGTGTTATCCAAAGGGGCTATTGCGGAGTATCTTTCCGGAGATATGGCTGATATGCTCGATAACCATGATTTTGTATATGCACATATTAAAAATCTGAAAAAGAAACTCCAACAAGCAGGAAGTGGCGATTATATTAAAACAGTTTACGGTTTGGGATATAAATGGGAAAATGAATAAAAAAAAACTACTTAACAAAACAACCAATAGCTTTCTTACTTTTGCTATCCTTATTCTATTGATAGCGGCTCCATTATTCTACTACATAAGCGAGCAGCTTTATATTTATGAAACCGATGAAGTACTTCACTTTCATAAAGGTGCCTTTATAAAGGAAAGTCATAAGGATTTTACCCAAAAAGATATCGACTTATGGAACAAGTACAATCATGACGTAATGATTGTACCCGATATGGGCGTTAGCAGCGATTCAATTGTTGGAAAAATGCTCTATGATCCTATTGCAAAAGAAAAAGAACCTTTTCGTGTACTTTATGCGCCCCTGACCATAAATGGGAAAAAGTATACTTATACCGAGAAGATTAATCTATTGGAAATGGAAGGAATGGTTTTGAGTATTGCCGTCATGTTTCTGTTTATCATTATCGTGCTTATGATCGGAATTATATGGATCTCAAAAACTACCGCGGCTAAAGTATGGAGTCCTTTTTATGATACTTTAAAACAGATTCAGTATTTTGAAATTGACAAAAACAAACCACCACATTTTATTCCTACTGATATTGATGAATTTGATCGTCTTAACAAAAGTCTGGAATGGCTGATCGAAAAAAACACAGTCATTTATAAAAATCAGAGAGAGTTTGTCGAAAATGCCGCACATGAACTTCAGACACCATTAGCTCTATTTCAAACTAAAATTGATACACTGACGCAACTGGATCTCACCAAAGAACAATCCGATCTTGTTACTTCATTAAATAAGGACGTTTCAAGACTCAACCGACTTAATAAAAATTTGTTGTTACTTTCTAGAATTGACAACGAGTGTTTTCTTGAAAAAGACACAATTGTTCTTAACGATTATATTAAAAAACACCTGGACTTTTTTACGGAACAGGCAAATGCTAAAAATCTGACTATCACAACTGAATTTAGTGCTACTTTAACTGTTACTGGAAATCAAGCCCTTATTGAAGTTTTGATCAATAACTTGTTTTTAAATGCTATTCGGCACAATCAAAAAAACGGCAAGATCATTATTACGACTCTCAAAGATGAATTGATATTTCGCAACAGTGGTCAAACAACAGCTTTGCAAAAAGAGAAACTCTTTAACCGTTTTTCAAAATCCAACCCTTCTTCTCAGGGCAATGGACTTGGTTTGGCAATCGTTAAAAAGATTACAAAACTTAACCATTGGAAAATAAGCTATAGTTTTTATAATAATTTGCACTGTTTTAGCGTCAAGTTTTAGAAAATTCAAACTTCCTACAGATTCGTATTTCAACTTTGCACTATGTTTTTTATCAATTAAAAGAATAGTACAAATGAAACATTCAATCCTGACATGCCTAGTCCTGCTTTTTTCTTCCTTCGCCATAGCGCAGCGTGTAAGTGAGAAAGAGATTCCTAATAGTGTAAAATCAAAGTTTTTAATTTCCCATCCTGGCCAGACCCATGTGAAATGGGAAAAGGAAAAAGAAAATTATGAAGCCAGTTTTACAAGTGGCAAAACAAAACATTCGACACTTTTAGATTCTAATGGAAATATTCTCGAAACTGAAGAAGAAATCAGTGTGAAGCAACTTCCGGCCAATGCTCTGGCCTATATTCAAAAGACATATAAAAACAAGAAAATCAAAGAAGCTGCAATGATAACCGATGCTCATGGTACGGTTACATTTGAAGCTCAGGTAGCTTCTATTGATCTGATTTTCGACAAACAAGGAACTTATATTAAAAGCATAGCAGATTAAACCCATAAAAATGAAATTAAAGATAATTTTAGTATTGTCGTTTCTTGTAATGAAAATTTACAGCGTAACGGCACAAAACAACCCCGCTACAATCTCAGGATTAATTAAAGATAAAGCCTCAGGAATCACACTTCCCTATATTAATGTAGTTTTAAAAACAGCAAAAGATCAAAAAATGCTTGCCGGCACAGTGACCAATGAAGAAGGTCGCTTTACGATACCCGCAGTACCATCCGGAAATTATATTCTTGAACTTACTTCGATAGGTTATAAAACCAAATCCCAAAAAATCTTCGTAGGCACACTATCCGATTTTCTAGATCTTAATAGTATCGAACTCGAAGAAGATATCAATACTTTATCTGAAGTAGTTGTGACTTCTAAAACCTCAGAAGTAAGCGCTAAAATGGACAAAAAAGTCTTTTCTGTAGCCGATAATATTACCCAAAGCGGAGGCTCTGTGCTTCAATCTATGCAGAGCCTGCCTGGTGTGACACTTCACGAAGGAAAAGTACAGTTGCGAGGCAATGATAAAGTAATGGTGCTTATTGACGGAAAACAAACCGCGCTGACCGGTTTTGGAAACCAGTCAGGTCTTGACAATATTCCGGCATCGGCTATTGAGAAAATTGAAATTATAAATAATCCTTCTGCGAAATTTGATGCCAACGGAAATGCAGGGATCATCAATATCATTTATAAGAAAAACAAACAAGAAGGATTCAACGGAAAGCTAGGAATCAGTTCCGGATATGGTGCGCTTTGGGAGCGTAAAGCCAACCTTCCCGGCATTCGCCCGCAGTATCAGATGACACCAAAAATGAATCCATCGCTCTCACTGAATTACCGCAAGAATAAAATCAACACTTATATTCAGGCAGATTATTTATATACTGAGACACTCAACAAAAATGAATTTGTAACACGAAAGTATGACGATGGTACTGTAATCAATCAGCAGACGGTTAGAAATCGTGATACCCACTATACCACTATCAAATCAGGAATCGACTGGAATTATAACGAGCAAAATAGTTTCTCCTTTTCGGGGCTTTTTGGGAGTGAAAAAATTATTGACAATGGAGACGAGCCTTTCTTTAATCAGGATTATTCCCAACGCTTGCGCCTTTGGTCATTTCTGGAAGATGAACTAAAAACTACGGTGATGGCCAGCGCTTCGTACGAACATAAATTCAGACAGCCGGGACATAAATTAAATGCTGGAATCAACTACACCTATCATCGTGAAGATGAAAAGTACTTTTTTACCAATACCCTGCCCGCTTCTATTGGACAGGATTCTTTTAAACTTTTATCAGATGAAAAAGTAGTTGATATAAATCTTGATTACATTAAACCTTTAAAATATGGCCGATTTGAAACCGGATTTAAATTCAGAAACAGGGAAATCCCAACCAATATGCAATTTTTTCCGGGGCAAAATTCTCCTATTGATGCCAATGCCGGAGGCTGGGCCAATTATAAAGAAATAATCCCTGCCCTATATTCGAATTATATCTTTGAATCCGATAAAATTGAATCCGAACTTGGATTGCGCCTTGAATATGTAAAACTGCAATACGACGTTAATCCGAATCATCCAACCTATAAAAGCAACGGTTATAATTATACAGAGCCATTTCCTAATGTACGTTTTGGTTATAAAATTGATGACAAAAACAAAATCACGGCTTTTTATAACCGCAGGGTGGACAGACCAGCAGAAGTTGATATTCGTATTTTTCCGAAATATGATGATGCCGAAATTATAAAAGTTGGAAATCCTGCACTTCGTCCGCAATTTACCAGCGCCTTTGAAGTGGGTTATAAAAAGACAATGCCAAAAGGATATTTAACGACAGCTGCCTATTATAGAATTATAAACGGAACCATAGCACGTATTGCGACTACTGTTCCCGGAAGCATTTTGATTTACAATGTATTCCAGAATGCCGACAAGAGTACTTCACTTGGAATCGAAGCGATATACTCACAAGAAGTAACTCCCTGGTATTCTTTTAATATCAATGGAAACCTGTATC
Organism: Flavobacterium sp.; assembly: GCA_023251135.1. Classification (GTDB taxonomy): domain Bacteria; phylum Bacteroidota; class Bacteroidia; order Flavobacteriales; family Flavobacteriaceae; genus Flavobacterium. Next base: position 79,132 of record JAHEZJ010000017.1, read on the forward strand.
AAAATACTATTGATGCTTTTATGGTTACCAATCTGTACCCTGTTCCAAGCCTCTATAACGGTAATCGTCAGCAGCTGGTTTCAGGAAATTTAAAATGGAACAATACCCTGCAACTCGATAAAACATTAAAAGCACAAGTTTCCGCTATTTACCTGGCTCCAGATGTTGTTCCTCAGGGAAAAATTGACTCGAGATTCTCCGTTGATTTGGGAATTAAAAAAACAGTTCAGAAAGGAAAAGGTGAATTGTTTTTAAATGCTACAGATATTTTCAATACACTGGTGCTGCAAAAAGAAATAACAGCAGAAGGTTTTAGATATAGCAGTAAGGATTATTACGAAACGCAAGTAGTACGATTTGGCTATAGTTATAAATTTTAATCAAAGATCTAAACCAACCGTATTTGTAATTTTTAAATACCACTTTCTGCCCACAAGCAAAATACTCCTGTAAACAGGGGATTTTATATTTGCATATCTCACATTTATGTCTATCTTTGCACCCTCAAACAACAATCAACAAAGCTACTAAAATAGCTTATTGAAAGTAAAAAAGGCCTCGTGGCGCAACTGAATAGCGCATCTGATTACGGCTCAGAAGGTTACTGGTTTGAATCCAGTCGAGGTCACAAAAATCCCATTTCTTACGAAGTGGGATTTTTTTTTTGCTCTTTAATTCTGTATGACGCAAAGTATATAGTCTTTAAAAAAGATTAAATCTCGAATCGTTCGATCCTTTCAAAAAAATCATTCCTGTATGTATCTCCAATTGGAAGGCATTTCCCTGAAACCCAGACTTCATTATTGTCTGTTTTTTCAATTTTGCCGATGGCCACGATAAATGATTTATGAATCTTTACAAACTGGTTACCGGGCAGGTTTTCTTCAAAATATTTTAAAGTATTGTAGGTTACCACCTGTTCGGATGAAGTATGCAGTACTACATAATTTTTAATGCTCTCTAAATAATTGATGGCCCTGACCTCAATACGCTGATAGCGTTTTTTCCCATCGGTTTTGACAAAAAAGTAATCGTCAATGTTCGTTTGCACTGGTGTATTTACAATGGTATGTTCAGTTTGCTGTTTGCGAACTTTTTCTACAGCTACAATAAAACGTTCAAATGCTATGGGTTTGAGCAGATAATCTATTGCATTCACTTCAAAGCCTTCTATTGCAAATTGTGGGTAAGCAGTAGTAAATACAATTTTTACCTTGTCCTTAATAATTGCTGAAAGCTGTATACCGTTAAGATCCGGCATTTGTATATCGAGAAATACCACATCAGGTTTGTGTTTTTCTATAAGCACAAGAGCATCTAAAGCCCGCGTGCAGGTGGCAATACATTTTATTCCCTGAAGCTGCTCGAAATATTTTTGAAGCAAACGTATCGCAGGAGGTTCGTCATCTACAATTATAGCAGTAAGGTAATCGCTCATCAACTCAAAGGCATATTTAGGGTTACTTTGTGGCAGCTATCATCTTTTAAAATAATAAGAGTATGGTTATCAGGATACATTAGACTCAGTCGCTGGCTTATGTTTTTGTTTCCTACACCGTGCTCATCATAGCTTTTAGTAATTCGGTACTTATTGTCTGATGTAAATATAAGTCTTCCATTTTCAATTTTCAGCTTTATCGTTACGGGATTTTCAAAATCATCGCTGACACCATGCTTGAGGGCATTTTCAAGAAAATGGATCAGCATTAACGAGGGTATTTTGTAATTACCCACATTATCGGGATGTACAAAATCTATGGCCACCATACCGTCAAAACGTCTTTTAAACAGATCGATATAATTTTGCAGGAACATGGTTTCGTCTTTGAGCAGCACCATATCATTTTCGCTTTCATACGTAACATAACGCAGCATTTCCGATAGTTTCATTATATCGGCGGCAACTTCCGGGTTCGTGTCATACAAATCCGAGTAGAAACCATTCAGCGAATTAAATAAAAAGTGCGGACTGAGCTGATTTTTTAAAGCCTGTAGTTCAGCGTATTTCTTTTCTAAGGTCAACTGGTTCACCTGGGTACTGGTATTCCAAAGGTATTTCAAAAAATAACCTACCAGACTAAACAGCAGTACTCTTATAGAAAAATACGAATTATCATAAATATAGTACAGCGGCGTCAAGGTTTTCATATTGTAATTGTGCCTGCCTGTTATTTCAAAAAGCAACATTTCCTCATAAGCAAAACGCAATAAGGGAAAAAGAATAATTAGGCTGAATTGCGCCAGGATCAATAGATACCATTTTTTTAAGGGAATTGTTCTGGGGCAGATAATAAGATAGTTGAGATAAAAAATCAGGAGTTCTAACGACACAAAACCAATGTTTTGCAGCATACTCCATGGATTGTTTAAATCCTTATAAATTGTTATGCTTTTTAGCAGTTGGTCCAGCCCCACAAATAAGGTCCAGAACAAAATGTGATACAGTATTTCCTTTTTTCTGCTCATACTGCTAAAGTAATTCTTTTCGATCATAAAGGCAACTTCGCTGGCTTAACAGGATTAATGACAGGATGAACAGCTGGGATTACACAACAAAATACAAAACGAGATGCAGCTTAGGTTTTGTTTTATAAAATAAGCGATTGGTACTGAATGAATTTTTAAGAAAAATAAACAAAGTAACATTACAGCGTAAATCAATCCAACATGAAAAAACTACTGTTTATAACCGCCGCGCTTTTATTGCCTCTGATTAATCTGGCACAAACAACGATTAAAGGTACCGTAAAAGATCAAAATAGCACCACAGGAATTCCCTTTGCTTTGGTATCTGTTACTGATGAAAATCAAAAGAAAATAGTGACCGCAGAAACTGATAAAACAGGTCATTACACTATACACCTTCCCGCTTCCTTTACATCTGGCAGTCTTTCGGTAACTTGCCTTGGTTATGCCAAATACAGTCAAGAAATTAAAACTCCCAGCCTACCCGGCATCCTGGATATTATGTTGGTACAAGATCAAAACCAACTTAAGGAAGTGGTTGTGGATACCCGTAAAAATGTGATCACCATAAAAGGGGATAAAACAATATTTGATGTTGATGCTTCCGGTGTAGGAAATGGGAACAACGGACTTGAAACCATAGCCAGGGTGCCGGGTATGCGTCTTGACAAAGACCAAAACCTTGTTTACCGCGGAAGTAAAGATATACAGGTTATGATTAATGGTCGAAAAAGTCTGCTTTCGGGAGATGCACTGCGCGAATATATACGTTCATTAAAAGGCTCAGATCTAAAATCAATTGAGATAATAGCACAGCCCTCTTCAAGGTATGAAGCAGCAGGGACAGCAGGTATCATAAACATTGTTTTGAAGAAAAGCAGCGCCACAGGTTTATCGGGGAGTATCTATTCTTCAGCTTACAAAGGCGACTATTTTAAAAGCAGACAAGGTGGAAGATTATTTTATAACGACTCTCTTTGGACGTTTACCGCAAATGGATCTTATTACAATGGAAAATCTGTCAATTACAGGCATATCAAGCAGAACATTAACACAGAAGGAACTGAAAAAATCATAGACCAGTACAACACCTGGCTGCCCGTTACTACATTGTCCAGTATGAACTTCGCTGTAGAGAGAAAGCTAAATAAAAACCAGATTATAAGCACCGAATGGCAGTTTTACAACGAAAACAGTAAAGAAACTACCAAGGGCTATACCAATGAATATCTTAACAGCACTTTGCAAAACACGGTTGATCTCAGTCAGTTTTTTAAAGTTCCGGAGAAACGCGTTTCCGGGAATGTGTTTTATAATTTTACCTCCGACAGCCTTACGACAAAATTTGATGTGCAGGCCAACTTTTTACAGTTTAGTAAGAAGAAAAACGGAATTCAGCTTAATGATTATGCCGATGATGCTTTTATGGAGCTTGCTGGTGAGAACAAAACCTCTTACACTATTGCTAATCTGCAGGCTGATTTTCGTCATAAACTCTCAAAAAAAATCAATTTTGAAACAGGTGCCAAGTATTCTTATGTAAAAATGGACTATTACAACCGCTATACGACCAACAATACAGCACTGTTGTTTATCCCCGACAGTTTATTGGTCAATGACTTTAAATATGATGAAAAACTGGTTTCCGGATATGCCCAGGCGTCCGGTGAATTTGGCCGATGGAACCTGCAGGCCGGAATGCGTACAGAATATTACAACTTTACGGCAGTCTCTCAAATAAATTCGAAGGCAAATAAAGGCAATTACGTTAATTTATTCCCGTCTTTTTCCTTTGGTTACAAGCAGGAAAACAATCAGTATCAGTTCAGCTACAGTAAACGTATCGGCAGACCGAATTACCTGTCGTTAAACCCTTATTACGAATATATAGACGCCTATACCCTGAACATTGGGAATCCGGCGCTAAAACCACAATATTACGACAGTTTTGAACTGAGTTACATCTACAAGAGTAAGTTGAACCTGAGCCTTTACGGCTATCTTTATAAAGACGGCTTTATTCAGGTTATAGACTACCAGCGTGACCAAAACTATAATATTACCTATGATGCCAATGCGGCCAAAGGCAGCAGGTTTGGCTTTTCAGCATCTACACCCTTCCAGCCTGCCGACTGGTGGTCAATGCAGCTGAGCTTAGACACCTATTTGACTGGGGAGAAATCGGAAATAAAAAACTTTTCCTATAGCGGAACAGGTTTTGGCTACGATCTTAATTTTTACCAGAGTGCAGACTTAAAGGGCAACTGGAAACTAACCATGAACTGTTTCTACAATGGGCGCTCTACCACGCCAAGCGGTTTTTCAAAAGCTACCTATGACATGAGTTTTACCGCTAAAAAAAGCCTGATCGACAAAAAACTGGTCGTAGAAGGAGGCTGTACAAACCTATTAAAAAGAAGTCTCTATAACGAAACCACAAGAATTAACCATGTATCAACCGACTGGACGAATCGTTGGGAAACACGCAACTTTTATGTACAACTCACCTATTATTTTGGCTCAGGAAAAAATAAAGAAGTGAAAGCTACCTCACTAAAAGAGGAAACGAAAAGAATGTAGAACGAGCGTTACTAAAAGAGACAACGTTACTTTCTCCTGTCGTGATCGTATATATTGTAAGAGAAAGATTAAATGATGGTATTGATCAACAAATAATTATTTATAAAAATATTCTAATTCTAGAAAAGTTACTTTTTGTGTAACTTTTTTGTTTGTCATATCTTACTATTTAGCTTTCCCTAAAATTTCATGTATACCACTTATATCTTTCTGCATTTTTTCTATAGCTAAAGACCTTAGACTTTCATAAGTATCGATTTCTTTTATTCCGCCAGCGTACTGCTCTATGGTCATACTATATGTTCTTTTTCTTCGCCTAAAAGAAGATAAGATGTAGTAACGATCATAAGAAACTTCAATTATTATTTGCTCGTGCTTTTTTACTTCCCAACTTGAAGCAGTTTGATTAATAAAGTACTTGAATTTTTGTTTAGGGTAAAAATTTTCTAAACCACTTTTTATTATCCCAAGTTGCTGCAAATCATCATCAGCATATTTGTAATGTTGGTAGTTCTTTAAAATTTTGAATTTTACGTTTCTAGCAACTCCAGTACCAATGTTCTCAATTATAAGATATAATAGTGTAGGTTTTGCTTCCCCAAACTTCAAATACATTGATATTTCAGGCATACTTAATGACTTTCTCATTAAAAATGATTCCCTTATAAAAAAAATTGTTGTTACTCCAGTAAATATGGTTGCCCACATTGTTACATAATCAATTGTAAATTCCAAACCAAAAAAAGTATAAAGTGTTTCTTTCATAAAATGAAGTTCAAATAATTTCAATAAACCCTAGAAGTAGTAATAATTTAGATTCTTTATTTCTGTATCTTAAATCCCAACGAACCTAAACTAACAGTTTTGCTAACATAATATTATGCCTTTTAAAGTTGTAAAATTTCCCATCCGCTCCGCAAAGTATAACTAACATGCGCTGCGCAAATTTCTCCGACTTTGCACCAATTTGCAAATTGGCATCCTCCATAGCAAATTGTGTATAGATAAACATATTTACAAGACAGGACACAACAATTTAGAATTCTCTTCATCGCATGGGAATTAAATCTGATTTATGGAAGATGTTTTAAATTTGGATGTCAATTTTTATTGAAATCTTAACTGAGAATAGATCCGAAGATATGTTATTTCAAAAATTCCCATGAAGTCTCTCCATTTTTCACAACTGGACGAAGTCGAGATCTTTTATTTGGTCTCTCTCCTTTCTCTATAATTTCAAATATGTCCGATAAAACATCAGGCGAGCCACTAAAGTAAGAATGTCCGAACAAGTCTGTGGAAGGAACATTTGAAGTATCGATCGTTTCAATGCCTGAGAGCAAAACCATCGAACTTCCGGCCTGACCTGCTCTCGGATATGAACTAAACAGCTGAGAAGCTTGTAAAGCTAAATCATTGGAAGATGCATATAAAGTAATAGGCTTTTTAATTTTTACAAGTACTGGTGCAATATCCTTTTTAAAGACAGCTGCATCAATATCCGGTGCGGCTAAAATTATTTCCTTAATTTTGTTGGCTGCATCCGGGTTTTCAGTAATTATGGAAGTCAAGGCATGAGTTAGCCCTCTGTTTCCCATGCTATGTGCTATGAGGTAAATATTTTGCGCACCGGATGTCTTTAAAAAATCCTCAAGAAATTTTTTCAAAAATCCCTCACTCCACTCGATATTTCCTTCATCAGTTTTATAGTTTTTAGCTGCGTCAACCGAAGGCCAGCTATAAAAAAGCGGTACACCATCAAAGCCTAGATCATAAGACATTTGAGCAGTTCTTCTAGCTGCATCTTCAAAACTTACATTATAACCGTGAACAAAAATAAAGGCATTTTTCTTTTTAGAATTATTTATCCTTGCTCTTAGTTTCTTAAAAAAATCTGCTTTCGACTTAGTATTTACATTAAGCAATAATACATGCTTTTCAGGGTCATCATAAAATTCAAAATTCCAAACAGATGCTTTTTCTAATTCACCTCTTTGGTGGTTTCTAGGCATACTCACATCACACGTACCATAAGTCACTACATCATTGGAACGCATCGGTCCAAACATTTCCTCCGGCTTAGAACTACCCGTACGATTTCGGTCTGTTGCAAACATAACTCGAACAGTAGCATAATTTTTTTCAGGTTCTTCAACTTCATATTCTTCAAGTACAACTGCATCTGCTCCAATCTTGATTTTCAGTGTACTTTGTTTTCCAACCACAACTTCCTTAGCCTTCATTCCAATATACGAAAAAACAAGAATAGCATTATCATCAGGAACATTAATAGCAAATTGTCCATCAAAATCAGTTTGTGTTCCAACTTTACTACCCTTCAACAATACGCTAACGCCCGGTAGTGGCAATCCAGAACCATCACTAACAATTCCCGTTATTTCTTTTTGTGCCGATATATAACCGCATACAAGAAACAATACAAGGGCAAATAAAAATTGTTTTTTCATCATCTTGCTTAGTAAATTATAGTTAATAAAATAGTTCACCTACATTCAAAAATATTGCCCTAAGAAAATCTCATATTTAATATTAGCATCGAAGTTATTCTTAAATTAAAAAATGACACTAAGTACTTTTACCTGTTTTTTAATCTATTGAAAAAATGCAAAAATTTAAAGTTTTTTATCAACTCCAAAAAAGGCAAATATCCTGCCGCTCCGCAAAGTATACCTCACAAGCGCTGCGCAAATGTCTCTGACTTTGTGCTACCTACTCAAGTCTTCAACGGAAAATAAATAAGTCATAAAAGAGATTTCAATCGAAATCTCTTTTACTTTTGCCGAATGTTAGAAATTCTTTACCAGGACGAATATATTGTAGCCATTAATAAACCAAGTGGCTTGTTGGTTCACAAATCATTTTATGCACGCGATGCAAAAGTGTATGCTATTCAGGAACTGAGAAATCAAATAGGGCGACACGTCTATCCTATTCATCGGTTAGACCGGAAAACATCCGGTGTCTTGTTATTTGCATTGGATAAAGACGTTTTGAAAATTATGAACGATCGTTTTGCTACCCGTGAAGTCGAAAAAAAATATTTAGCCATTTTACGTGGTTGGTCGCCCGAAGAACTAACGATTGATTATGATTTAACCAATGATGATGACATTAAACAAAATGCAATCACCTACTTTCATCGTTTGCAAAATGCCGAAGTTGATTTAGAATTTAACAATAAACCAACCTCACGGTATTGTTTGGTAGAAGCGATTCCCGAAACTGGACGTATGCATCAATTGCGTAAACATTTCAAACATATTTTTCATCCCATTTTAGGAAGCCGCCCACATGGTTGTAACAAACAAAATAAATTATGGCTGGATAATTTTGACCTGAAAGGAATGATGCTTCATGCACATCAGTTAATTTTTAATCATCCAATGACCAATAAACAACTCATCCTGAATGCAAAGATTAATGATGAGTTTAGCAAAGTAGGTGCTATTCTTAATCTGGATTTGAGTAAGTATAAATAAAACCTTCTTAACAAATCAACAACAACCAATATTCCCTTGCTCTACGAAGTATCCAACAAGCGTCTAATCGCGCTGCGCAAGTGTCTCTGACTTTGCATTACCTATTCAAGTCTTCATTAGAAAGTAAAAACATCTATAAGTTTTTAATTTTTAACCTCTTACAACAACTAGAAAAATTGCGTAAAGTCAGAGATATTTGCGCAGCTTTTTATAAAACCTTTTTCGGAAAGCGGAGCTCGGTTTTTTATTTATTTTCGAGTTCTTTCAAAAAGTTGTAAGTTGCGTCTTTTAATGATTTTTTTAAATTATTCATTTCATTACCACCACCACTTTTACGAATTCCAGTTGTTTTTATTTCATTATCGTTATTAACATTTTTGTAAACTACTTCTGTTTTTAGTGTCGCAACAGAAAAACCAAAATGCCACTTTATTACTGAAATATCAGTGTCGATTAATAATGAATTTTTATCATCTATTTCATCGAAATTTTCAATAAACTTTAAATCTAAATTTGTTTCAGAAGCAAGTTCATTAATTGATACACGAAAAGTTTCTTTTACATTTGGTTGAATTATTCCTCCTCCAACTGAACCAACCATGCCACTAAAAGTTATTGACTTCTGACTTCTTGGGTTTATCTTGAAATAAATTGTTTTGTCTCCATAAAAAACTTTATTTAAAGGTCTATTGGTATAATTATGAGAAGTTCCACAACTGATTAAAAGTAAAGCGATTAAAAGTAAAAAAAGATTTTTTATATTTTTCATGTTTTTTTGTATTGAATTTTCACCTGACATTCTAGCACACCTAGCTGTTTTCAGCTTATGAAACAAAGTATTTTCGGCAGAACAAAAATAGTAATTTAAAACGATAATTCTAATAAACCCGATCTGTGAAGTGTCCATCAGGAATCTAATCATGCCGCGCAAATGTCTTCGACTTTACGCTACCAATTCAAGTCTTCATGAGAAAATATAACAACTAAAAAAATTGCGCAAAGTCAGTGACATTTGCACAGCTTTCCATAAGGGGCTTTTCGGGGAACGAACAAAATTCAGTTCGTACCAAGCGAGATTCCTATGCTATAGTATATTTTTTTTCTGTAACCGTAGTGGTCGTTTCAGTAGTTATACTGTCTACAAAGCGCCATTCGGCTTCAGAACCGGATGCGGTAAATTTAAGATAGGTATATCCTCGTTTATACAAATTTGCATATTCTAAATCATCTATAAGTACTGTAAATGCCTGTGCTAATTCTATCGCTTTTGAAGGGTCTGAGGTGATTCCTAGATAACCTTCCAATCCTGGTGATGAAACAGAACTGCATGCGATTTCAGTTCCTATATGTTTTCCCTGCATATCGGTAAGTTTACCCATCCATGCATTATGAGTATCTCCGGCCAAAACCACAACATTTTTTCCGGAAAGGATTGCATACAATTGTTCTCTTTCAGCAAAATAACCATCCCAGGCATCCAGATTATATGGTAAAGTTGTCTTAACTCTCGCAATTTCCTGAGGAGTTAAAGAAGGATCATTTTGTTTGTATCTCATTTTGATAACAACAAGTTGAGAGATTGTAGTAGTAAGAGCCTTCATAGTCGCCGGAGTTGCACTTCCGAGTTTACCCACTTCTGCTAAAATTTGATTCAGAAGCATCAGTAACTCTGCAGGAATCAGCATTTTTGTCATCAGGATTTGCTGGCCCAGTACTTTCCATTTAGCGGTATCGGCATTGATCTGTGATCCCAGCCATGTCATTTGTTCGCTTCCAATTAATTTTCTGTTTGGGCTTAACAAATCTGTTTTAAATTTTGTCTGGTCAAAATTTCCACCATTGTCAATATAATCAGTATAACTCAACTGCTTATCTCTTGCAATGACTCTGGTATCCATCATATAAAGTGAAAGAATATTACCGAAATTAAAACTTCTGTAAATTCTAAGATCTTTTCCTGTTTTAAGCGGAATATACTCGCTATACGCCTGAAAAGCTGCCATTTTTCTCATCTGAAAATCTCCTTCGGCAGGCTGATGGTTCTCAGCACCTGATTTATAAGTATCGTTAGCAAACTCATGGTCGTCCCACACACATATAAAAGGTTTTTTCTGATGAAGAAGCTGAAGATTTTTATCTCCTCTATATTGTCTGTATCGTTCTCTGTAATCGCTAAGGTTTGTAATCTCCTTTGCCGGTTTATGTTCTCTGCCCAGCGGGTTGGTAAAAGGATTTGTTCCATACTGTCCCGGTGCATATTCGTAGATATAATCACCAAGGTGAACCACTACATCGGCATCTGAAGAAGCAATCGCTCCATACACATTGAAAAGTCCTGCCGGAAAATTTGAACAGGAAACAACGGCCATTTTTACCTCATTTACACTATCTGTTTTAGACGGCAGCGTGCGTGTTTCTCCGGTAACCGTTACTTGCTTGGTTCTGGCATTATAAAATCTGTAATAATATTTTGTGTTGGAAGAAATATTCTGAACATCTACCGCAATTGTAAAATCATTTGCAGAAGATGCTCCTGCCTGCCCTTTTCTTGTTACTTCTTTAAACAAGGCATCTTTACTTATTTCCCAGGTAATTTCGGCATCTGAGCCTGTTGAATATCTTGTCCAGATAATGATTCCGGTTTCAGTAGGGTCAAAACTGGCTACTCCTGTCTCAAACCCTTCATTTTTCATTCCATCTGGTGCACCGCTGTTATCCGTTTTATCATCGTTACTACAGCTTTCAATAAGAGGCGCGATAAAAACTCCTCCGGCAACCAATAATGAATTTCTAAGAAACCTTCTTCTGCCTAAATCCTTGTTATTTTCCATAAAATATTTTTAAATCAAAAAAACAATTTAATCTCAAAACCCAAGTTATGGCATATTTAAAATTACCTTACATTACTATTAAGAATCCCTTTACTAAAATTAATCCTCAATTGGTTTAAAATCTTTAATCTGGAACTTCTAATAACGGAGACTTTATCAGACCTACAGTATGATTAAGAAATACATAGCTTCCTGTAACTGCTTATTTTTTTGCTACTATAAGGATCAGAAGAAAGGAAAAGTAAGAGATGCCTGTAATAAATTATTGTAAACCTTACATTATGATACATGCTGATTTAAAAACACCGTATTAAAAAAGGCATTGAAAATCAACCGGGTGTTGATGTTCAATGCCTCCTAATGAATAATAGTAAAAGCTACTATTAATAGTAAAAGCTACTATTTTTTTGTTTTAAAAACTTTATAACAGATAAAAAGAACCCCCAGCCAAATTGGAATTAATTCTACGGATAATTTCATATCAGTCATCCACATGATGGACAAAATACCCAATAAAAACACGAAACAGATGTAATTACTTACCGGATAGAATATTGAAGGGAACTTCGTTATTGTATTTTCCTTGTTTTTTGCAAGTCTAAATTGTAGATGTGTATACGAGATCATGACCCAGTTAATAATCAAAGAAGACACCACCAAAGACATTAGAATACTAAAAGCCTCTTCCGGAATTACTTTATTGATTAAAATACAGATCGCTGCAAAACAGGAAGAAATTAAAATAGCATTAATCGGCACCGATTGTTTGTTTAACTTCATTAAAAACTTAGGCGCATTGCCCTGATCTGCTAAACCGTACAACATGCGTGAATTACTGTATACACTGCTATTGTATACCGATAAAGCCGCGGTTAATACAATTAAATTAAGCACATTGGCAATAAGACGTGTAAAATATATTTTGCTGCCAAACAACTCAAACTCCATTCCGTTTAAGTTTTGAAAAACCATTACAAATGGACTGCTGTCTGTCGTAATTTGCTGCCAAGGCGACAAAGCAAATAAAATAACCAATGCACCAACATAAAAGATAAGAATTCTATAAATAACCTGATTGGTTGCTTTTGGGATGTTTTTTTCCGGATTTTCTGCCTCAGCAGCGGTAATTCCGATTAGTTCTAAACCACCAAAAGAGAACATAATCAAAGCCATTGCAGATAATAAGCCCTGAAAACTACCCGAAGATGTTTTTTCAAAGAAACCTTTTGGAAAAAAACCTCCATCGTTGTATAAATTGTGAATGGTAGCGTGCTCCCCTCCTGTCCCGCTTATCAGCAAGTAGGTACCAAAGAGAATCATTGCAATAATGGCAACCACTTTTATGATGGAGAACCAAAACTCAGTTTCTCCATAAACTTTTACGGAGGCAAAATTCAAAGCATTAATAACCAGAAAGAAAAACAAACTGGAGGCCCACAATGGAATTTCAGGCCACCAAAACTGTACATAAACACCTATGGCTGTAAGTTCGGCCATACTAACCAGAATGTATAAAATCCAATAATTCCAACCAGACGCAAAACCTGCAAAAGAACCGCAATATTTATAGGCAAAGTGGCTAAAGCTTCCTGATACAGGTTCTTCAACAACCATTTCACCAAGTTGTCTCATAATAAAAAAAGCGATTATTCCGGCGATAGCATATCCTAAAATAACAGATGGTCCTGCTAATACAGCCGCTGGGCCAATGCCGAGGAAAAGACCTGTTCCTATAGATCCCCCAAGGGCAATTAACTGAATGTGTCGGTTTGTCAATCCACGTTTAAGCTGATTGTCATTTACGTCTTCCTGTTTTTGTTTCACAAATTAGATTTTTAAATAAGTTAGATGTACTCACAAATGTATGAACAGCGAATATAAGTTAAAAAAGGAATTGCACAAAGCATGCACCGCACTAAAACTTCAATTAGGGGGTCAGTTTCCATTTCTGTTAACAAATCAGCAACAACCGATATTCTCCCTCGTTTTCTACTGGTGCTCTATGAATACACGGCAGGACTTGTTGTTTTGGATGGTCTACAGCCAGTCGCCAAAGATGTCCTAACCCTAGATTAACGGGTTCTGCATCCGGATGTAGCTGATAATGCAAATCAAAATAATTTTCCTTCAGGAAGTTTTCGAATTCTTCCTCTGGTCCGTCATGCAGCTCTTTTAGCTTTGATCGGATTTCAGGAATTAGAATTTTCTGCTCTGCCTGCGTATTCGGAATAATATCACTTGCCGCGCCGTGATAGGTACATAAAAAAGTATCCGTTGCTATGGGCGAACGATCCACATGAAACGAATATACGTCCGTCGATATGAAATCAAATTCATCATCGCGCTCGTAACACTTCAGCAAATTAAGAGCAGGCGAAGCTCCAAAATCAGTTAATAATTGTAAATCTTTTAGGATTATTTCCCGTGCTATATTCCCCTTTTCGGAGAGTTGAAGTGCCAATAGATCTTCCGGATACACTTCGGTTATATTTTCTTCCAAAGACAACTGAGCTACAATCTCTTTAAAATCGCCATCCAAATTTCGGTACCAGCATAGCGCATTCTTTTCTCCTTGGAAATTAGTATGTACAAGCTCAGAAAAAGTAGTGACCGTCCCAATTTGGCTGCTGTCGGAAAATGTATTGTTCATAGTGTAATATAAGTAGCTAGTTACTTTATGCGTTACAAAATTATGCAATAGTCGTCACACTTATGCTAAAGACACTTCACTATTGTACCACTAATTTTCCCGCAGCTTTCTTCCAATCCAGCCATGACACGATCAATTCCTGCTGAAGTTTATTAGCGACTAGTTCTAAATTTTGCAATTGAATCTCTTTATCATTTAGTTCATTAAACGATACCTGATCAAACTTATACCGTTCCTGATAAACCACTACAATCTCCTGAGTGAGTCTGGTATTTTCATGCACCGTTTTTAACTGTTGCAAGACATTATGATAAACAACAGTCGCATTCAGCGCATTGTATTTCATTTTATGAAGGTCCTCTTTGATTTGGTTATTATTTTGCTCCTGCTCCAATTTTAACTGATCTATTCTCTTTGCCGTATTCTCACCAAAAAGAAGCGGCAATTTTAAAGAGACTCCAATATAACTATTACCATACCAGCTGTCTTGCTGAAAGGGATTCATACTGGCAGTAAACTGATCTGCTCCTAAATAACCGTTGAGATTAATCGTCGGACTGTGTTTGGCTCTTTGCTGTTTCTTTTTATTTTCTAACACTTCATTCTGTGTTTTCAAAATTTGGATTTGAGGTAAGGCATAGATTAAATTTTCATCGAGATCACTAATATTTTGATCCATATTGTACTTTTCCAATACGATGGAAGCAGCCACTGAAGATTCATTTCCCGTAACATACACAAGGTATTGCTTTAAAACCAAAACGTTATTTACAGCATTATGATATTTTTGAATCGCGTTATTGTGCGTTACTTTGGCATCGTTTACAGCAACTTTTAAAGCTCTGTTGTTACTGTATTTTTGATTTATGGTACTCCAACTTAAAGCCGTTCGGGTAGTATCTCCAATAGCTTCTTTTACTTGCTGCTGCGCTACCAATGTATTAAAATAGGCCTTTGAAACTTCATAAGTAAGCTCTATCCTCGCCTCTTTTTCATTTAAACTTGCCAATTTTTCCTGTAACCTGGACTCCGTAATTAACTTTGAAATTGAAATATCCAACAAAGGCTGTTGCAGTAAAACACTGGCATTTTGGGTATAATTGGCTCCTAGTTTTACCGGTACCATACCGTCCGAATACGTTCCTGAATTAAATGCGCTGGCGGGTAAAACGCTAGTAGCGATAATGGGATTGTATTGATAATTGTAGTTCAAAGAAACTTTGGGTAAATATTTTGCATTTAATTCTTTTGTTTTTAAGCTGCTGATCTTAGATGCGATTTCCAGCGAAGTCAATGATTTTCTTTTTTTTTGTGCTTCTTCAATTGCTTTATTTAAGGTCCATACGGTGCTTTGTGCATTCATTTTGCAAAGGCATAACAGCATAAGACACCCGATAAAACGGATATTCATTAAATTATTTTTCATTATAACGATTTTTAGCCTCTGAATACGGAAGCAGGTTCTACATTTTTGATTCTTCTAATGGCAAACACAGCTCCAAAAAGCGAAATAGAAAAGGTGATGGTTAGAATTGAGAAGAGTATAATTGGACTAAAATCGATCAGTATTCCTGTTTGATACATTCCATTTTTAAACCCCATTAAGAAAACAAGCGCTACCATAAATCCAACAATGGCGAATAAAGTAGCCTGAGTCAGTATCAAATTCCGAATGTAGGAATCGGTAGCTCCGATTGCTTTTAAAGTCCCGTAATCCTTGATCCTGTCAAGTGCCGACGAATACATGGTAAGGCCAATAATAAAGAAACCCGCGATAATCGCAAAGCCTACTAAAGACCCTGTGCTGGCACCTAAACCCGTCGAAGCCAAAACACTCTTTACCGTTGATGTACTTAAAGATGACGTACGCCAGGCTCTGACTCCGTAAATAGAATTATTGATCTGATCCACAACGCGATCTACATCTTCCCCATCTTTTACATTTACCATTAAGGCACTTATATTGGTTGAGGGTATATTGCCATAAAACCTTGCCCTGTCTGCTGTAGTATACATTAAATAACCACCCCAGCCTCTTATTCCTTTCGTTTGCAGCGTAATGACGGCTCTTTTTCCATTAATCTCAAAAAAGGTTCCAACATCCGACGAGCCTCCAAAATTGCCACGATCAAAATAATCGGCAGATACACCTGCTTCCTGCAGCAAATCCGGAAGTTTCCCCTGTATGATCTTAGTACTATCCGGACCTACTTTAAAATGGGGATATTCGCTTCCAATAATGTTTACGATAGCGCTGGTTCCGTTAGGGAATTTTGCTTTTCCAGTGGTTACGATGATCGGAAATGCTTCCTTAACCCCTGTCAGACTCTTGATTTCCTTTTCTTTTCTCATGTCAATCAAACTAAGCTGATTGGCATCAGTCGTTTTATCATCAACAACCCAAATATCTGTCGTTGTATTTTTTACCAAAACACTCATTAATCCTGTCAAAAAATTGAATGTTCCTATTTGCTGACCAATAAGGAAAGTGCTTATAACTATGCCCACCACCACTCCTATACTTTTAGTTTTATCAAAACGAATAAACTTCCAGGCTGTTTTTATCACAGATTTCATAAAGAGGTTTGAACTACACATTCAATTCGGGAGTTAATCAGATACTTGGTTTGGTTTGCCAGAAGTATTTTTATTTCCCGAACTCTTCTGTCTTCCTGATCACCTGCTTTTTCAGAAAAAAGCGACTTGCGTTTGAGCGCCGATGACGCAAAAATGACAGTTCCCGTTCCGATCGTTTTATTGGAACCAATTTGACGAATAATGGCTTTTTGTCCTTCTTTAATTTGAGCTGCAAACAACTCATCAATTTCACAAGTAGCCACCAATTTACTTTTTGGAATAAAATCTGCAAAGGCCTGATTGGGCGATAATGCTGCGCCTTTCGTAGCATTCATAGTCATAATTTGTCCATCACCCAATGCTTTTACTGCATATTGCTGTAATTCTCTATTGGATACTTCCAATTCTTGTTGCATTTCCTGAAGTCGGGAGTTTGCCATCAGCACCTTGTTTTGTAATTGCGCTACATTGGTCTGAGAAATCTTTGTTTCTGTTTCCAGATTATCAACATTCTGTCTGGTTTCTGCACCATTTTTATGCAAGTTTTTCAAGCGCTGCAGCTCCGTTTGTTTGTTTAGCAGATTTATTTCCTGCTCTTTTAAGTTTAACTGAGTTACTTTAATTTCTATTTTTTGCGTTTCAATTCTACTTTTGATTTGAGCTTTTTTGGCATCCTGAACAGCGTGATCCAATTCAATAATTAAGTCCCCCTTGGTAATTACGTCGTTTTCTTTTTTATGAATACCTACCACAATGCCCCCTACTTCTGTTGCTAATGCAGATAGTTTTTCATTAGGCTCTATCCGCCCGAGTCCCACAATTTCTGCTGAAACAACTTCTTTATGTACAGCTACCTGCTTTGATTTACTGGCTTCTTTCTTGCTACAACAACTAAGAAAAAAGGCTATTAGAAAAATTAAAATATATTTCATTCTGTATAATTTGATTAATGATTTTCTATACGGTTTCCATTTGGTTCTCGGTTGCGATTCCATTATCTACATAAATAATTCGATCGGCAAATGCTTTGAGTCGCATATCGTGTGTAACTACAATTACACTTTTGCCGTTTTTAGCAAGTGCTTTTAATTCATCCATTACTACACCAACACTTTTGACATCCAAGGCAGCTGTTGGTTCGTCACAAAGCACAATTGGCGGATTAGTGACCAACGCCCTTGCAATGGAGACTCTTTGCTGCTGGCCTCCGCTGAGCATTTTTGGCAAGTTTTTCATTCTTTCCTGCATGCCTACTAATTCCAGCGCTTTTTCGGCTTTTTTCTTTGCTTCAGCATCGCTATAATTCATAAGTTGCAACGGAACCATTACATTTTCTAAAGAACTAAGTGGTGCCAAAAGATTGAAACTTTGAAAAACGAATCCAATTTTATTCAATCGCAAAGCCGATAATTCTTTCGCCGAAAGTGTATTTACCTGTTGCCCCTCTATAAAAACATCACCCCTTGTTGGATAAATAACACAGCCCAATAATGACAACAATGTCGTTTTCCCCGAACCCGAAGGACCAATGATTAAGGTTAGTTCTCCTGTTTTAAATTGAACATTTGTTGGTTTCAAGGCCGTAATCAGGGTATCCCCGGTTTGATACTCCTTGCACGCGCCTTTTATTTCTGCAATAACTCTGTTCTTTCGTATTATCTCCTCCATAGTTTTTTATTATAATTTAGTTCGTTTTTAGCATTCAGTTTTTTAAGAGTATTCAGTCGCAGTCGCAGTTTACAGCCCGTTACCTACCTGTTACAAACACTGAATACTGTGACTGCAAACTGAGACTGTAAACTGAGACTGAAACTCCTAATAAAGCTCAATAGCTATCGCAGAGTCATTTTTTAAAACATAAATAGAACAATCATTGAATGTTGGTGCTCCGCCGTCCGGCTTAAAATTGGTACTGTTTCCTACCGGTTCTTTTGGCATTCCGAACCAGTTGCTGTTTAATTTTCCATTACTATCCAAATCCTGAAAAACGGTAATGGCGTAAGTCCCTCTTGGCAATTCAACTTGAAATTTCATCGTTTCCTGATTGGCCTTCTGAACTTTTGTAAAACAGGCCGTTTTAAGGAAATTTTGTTTTTTATCGTAAACATTCAGTACAACTGTGCCCTTTCCTTTTTGGATATTGGTGACATCAACATTCATTTTTACCTGTTGCGCATTAGTCAAATACGAGGCTCCTAATACCAGTATACTCAGCATTGTTTTTTTCATTTTCTTCTTTTAAATTATTGTGATTAAATTTGTTTGATTTGTATTCTTACTTTCCAAAACGATAGGTCAGCATCATTTTCGCATATGGAATTTCTTTTGTCTTATAATCGGTAATACTATTGTTGTTTGAATCGTATAAGGTGTATTTATTGGCAAATCCCACACCTCCTTGCAGCTGAAGCCAAAAACCATCAAACAACCGCTGATTAATTTGCAAACCGCCATGAACAGCCGAGAACTGAGCATAGTCAATCTCCTGGCC
Organism: Flavobacterium sp.; assembly: GCA_023251135.1. Lineage (GTDB taxonomy): Bacteria > Bacteroidota > Bacteroidia > Flavobacteriales > Flavobacteriaceae > Flavobacterium. Next base: position 98,227 of record JAHEZJ010000017.1, read on the forward strand.
TTCATTATTCTTATAGTTTTGTAAATTGTGAAGTGTCCAGTCTATCGATCCGGCCACACCAACTTGTGTAGAATTGCCCAGATTCCTAAACACATTTACCCTTGGCCAGTACAGCTGAGCAAACCATTTACCATCATTACTCTTATAATCAACAGAAATGGCGGGTGTTATCAGGAACTTATCAAAAGCATACATAATATGGGGGCCGATACCAATTTCAAGATTCGATTTTTCTCCAAACTTTCTTGAAGCCCCAAAAATCCCATCCAAAACCATGTCATTGATTGAAAACGAATCCTTAAAATCGGAAGCCACAGTAGGGATTAAAACTCCAAAAGCAGCCCATCTTTTTCCAAAAGGATGTCGCACTACAACGGTAGGTTTGATTTCTTGTATTTTTGAGATAAGATTCGGACTATCCTTGAAGTCCTTATCGAATGTAAAATCTAAAACGCGATAGTTAACGATACCAAGAATGCGTGTTTTTCCAATTTTAAAAGAAGGTATTGGCAACCAAAAATCATACGTATTGTATCTGAATTTATTTCCGTAATAAGGATCTACAGCTGATAAATTCCCGAAGCTACTTTTTCCGTTTACAGTGACGCTAACCCCTGCGCCATCTGTTATTAATTGAGCATAAAATTTATTTGGAAGACAAATAAATAAGGTTAATAAAACTAATGACAGTACTTTTTTCAAAATAACACTTATTAAATTTAAACACATGAGCCCTATTAGCCCCTAAGATTTTCTTGGGACAAAGGTGTGTTTAAAACAATAATTGTTGTTAGGATTTAGTTTGCCGTTACTCGGACAAATCGTGCATCAATGAGTTTCGGTACTGAGAAGGAGTTGTACCGGTTATTTTTTTGAAAAGTCGTCCAAAGTAAGATGGATCTTCGTAATTCAGTTCAAAAGCGATTTCTGAAATATCTTTGGTCAAATCTTGCAAGAGAATCTGACTTTGCAAAATACTGACATTGTTGATCCATTCTTTTGGGGCAATTCCCGTAGTTTGCTTAATGCACCTGTTGAGATAGTTTACAGAAATTTTCAACTTATCGGCGTAAAAGGAGACGGATTTGTCCTGACTGTGGTATTTGTAAACCAGTTCCTTGAAAGAAAAAGTGATCTCATTACCACGATGTACCGCTTTATTCAGCTCTCTATTCGAAGAAATGATTTTTTGAAAGGCAGCCTGCATAAGCGAATAACAAATTTCGATATTGGAATTTTCGTCCCGAAATTCTTGTCCTAATAAGCAAAACAAAGAATTAAGCCATACACTCGTTTCTTTTGGCAGTTTAACAACTGAGTTAGTGGCAAAAATTTGTATCAACTCCTGTTTAGACAGTATGTGATTCAGAACACTTTCTTCAAATAAAATAAAATGACCGGTTATCTCCGAATCAATTTCTTTCATTGCTGTAATGTGCCCTTGTTTTACAAATAAAACATCATCTTTTGTTAGTGCTATTGTCTCATTATCTACCTGTTGTATAGCATTACCATTGGTAACATGAACCATAAAATTGTAATCAGGTCGGAAAAGTGGGGTCGGAATTTGAATGTACTCCGTTGTGGCATTCAGGTCATATATTTGCAAAGGAGTTTTTAAGAAATCAAAATCTAAAGAAGCATCGGACATAAATTGTCTTGGAAATTCCTCCGATGATATAATTTTAATCGTCTTACTCATGTTACAAACTTAAGTATTAAATTGTAAATGACAGCTGCCTACTTTGTATATGGATGATACTATTAGTATGACACAAAATAAGCAGCTATAAATACAAGATATTGAGTATTTTTCATTATTATTTTGCCCTTAAATTTTAGATTTTAATGGAGAGAAAATTTAGTGACCTGATTTTAATTAAGCGCAATTCTTCTAACAAAGCCTTATCCTGCAACGGTATATTTTTTCTATCCTGATCAATAACGGCCGGATGATGTTTTGGATCATAAAGCATCGCGGTACACAAGCAGGTTTTCCTTTCCTTATTCATCACTACAGGGCAGTTTACACATGATTTACAACTCTTCCAAAACAGTTCATCTGAGGTCAGCTCTGAGAAGGTCAGTTGTTTAAAACCGAGTTCATAGTACATTTTTACTACGGCAAGATCTGACGTTAAACTAAAGATACGTGCATTCGGGTACTTCTCGCGGCTCAGTTCAAAAATTTTTATTTTTATCTTTTTCGCAAGTTCGGTATGTTTAAATTCAGGTGCTACAACTAATCCTGAATTAGAAACATAGCTTTCGTTCTCCCATGAATTGATAAAAGAAAAACCTGCCCATCTTCCGTCTGATGCAAAAGCTATGACAGCATCTCCTTTTTTCATTTTCGCCTCCAAAAGCTCCGGAGCGCATTCCGAAATCCCAATTCCGCGAGCTTTTGCAGCTAACAAGGTGGCTTCACAGATTTCTTTGATCCAATAGGTATGACTGCATCTCGCTTTTTCAATAATAAAATCCACAGCTTCTACAGTGTCTTTAACAGCTGAAGACGCCGCCTTGTTACGGGATGAATCAGAAGAGGAGAAAAAATTCTTAGTTAGATTTATTCTGGGATCTATAATAGGATTTATAATTTTCATAATTGTTTACGTATAGGATGGGACTTATATTTAATGGGGTTTCTGTAAAAACAATACTTAGTATACTATTAAAGTTATTATTGAAATAATATGCCATTATGACCTTAAATTGAATACTTTCTATAGCATTTTAAAAATTAGAAAAACAGCAAGAAAGAAAACTAAAGCAAAAACTATTAGGTTGATGACTCTATCTTTGTTCTGCATGGATTTATTGGATGCGTATAGTTTTGCAATCTCTCTATCTCTTGTTTTATTTGTTTTCATATTTCTTCTATTTGATACTGTTTGGGGGTATATGGATGTTGATACAACTATCATGAAAAGTTTTATAATGATCTAAATCAATCCTGCACTATTGATTTTTACAAAAACTTTTGAGTTGATTTTCACCCATAAAGACAAACGATATGCCAAAACAACTCAAAAAACCATAACCGATTGAATAACAAACAAATGCAGGGATTAAGCTTTTATATCATTTATAAATCCTTATCAAACTGATAGAATAAGCCATTCAAAATGAAAGGCTTTATGATCTTATAGGGTATTTTATCCTGCGCCTTTTCACTGCTACTCCTTTTAAAAGCTAAAAAAATAACAGGAAAAATAACTAAACGGGATTATTGCGTACCTAAAATCGTACTTTTTTAATCCTCTTACAAATTGTTATTAATCAACTTTACAGTGTCAATTACCTGATACTGATTTTGATACTTTTTTTTCAAGGTCAATGATGTAATTACAATCTATGCTTTACTAACCAATTAATTATTTATTAACCTTAAAGTTTTAAAAATGAAAAAAATCTTAAAATTAGCAAGTTTGTTATTTATTACAGTAGTGGTGTTTAGTTCCTGCGAAAAGGAACAGGAGTCCAATGTGCCGCAAAGCGTTACCAAAGACGAGTCGCAAATCGTCAATAATGAGGTGCAAGAAAACACCAAAAAAGAGGCCCTTTCAGCTGCTGCGGCATTAGCTGGTAGTGCCGGTGCCAGAACGATCACATTGCAAACCAATACCTTATCCTGTCCGGGTGGTTTATGTACCTCGTACGGTGTTTGGTCTGAAGGGGTTTACACCGTTTGGTTCCAGATGAGATTTAATTCCGGATTTTATTGGAGCAGAGGTGGTAAATGCGGCTATGGAATTCTAATTGGTGACCAGAATACCGGTGGCGACCCGGGATGGGATGGCAATGGCGGTAGTGCCCGATTTATGTGGTATTGCCCAAATGGATCAAATTCTGCTATAGGAAGCGGAGCTTATCTTCAGCCTTATGTGTATTACAAAGATCAGCCTGGACAATTTGGAAATGATTTTGGAAAAAAGTACTTCATACAGGAAGGTGTTACCTACAATTGTCAGATCTCTGTTAAATTAAATACCGGATCAAATACAAACGGATATGTGAAATACTATGTAAACGGTACCGAATTATTGAATCAAACCATTCGTTGGGTAACAAACGATTCAAAACGAAATGTGAATGCAGTAAGTCTGCACACCTTCCGTGGCGGTAGTCAGGAATACTGGAAAGCTCCGGTAACAAGTTCTATTTATTATCCTACTGCTACCTGGGATGCTCAATAGTAACTATAAACTAGCTGTTTAGACCATAATAAAATCAAAAGCTCTCATTTCTTATGAAGTGAGAGCTTTTTTGTATTTGATACTATTAGTCCGAAAGAATAAATGAAAGTTTATTTACTTCCTGCCGAGTACCTCTTTAGGATGTACTTCTTTTAGGTTCTTTTCCATTCTTCTAATATTATAATCAGAAATGACCCAGTTCATCGGATATGGGACTAAAGTGTCAATGGGATTTTCTGGCAAATTCTCTTTACAGAATGACTCGTGATCCATTCTAAAAGAACTACGCTCTATATAATCCTGTAATTTTTTATTAGACAATTCTGTCTGATTGCCGTACGTACCTAAAACGGTTATAAGAGGAGCTGCCAGATCATTTACTAATGGATGTAATGTTTTAGGTTCCTCCTTTTTAACTGTGCCATTGGATATGTATATTATTTTGAATTTTAGTTTGTTGCGTAATTGGTAAAAAATGTCATCCTTATTGCCGCTTTCCATTCGGAACTCAATGCGCTGCAGAAGTTCTGAGGTAATTCCGCCTCCACTGTTATCGTAATAACCTCCGTCCACAAAATACTTATTGTTTATTTCTCCTGCTGGTGACAGGTAAGGAAAACGAGCTCCGAGAACGGCTGCGGTACTCAATTTTATATTTTTGTATCCCCCATCGGTATCTGCATCCAGCTGCGAAAGCACATCCAGACGGTGTGTAAAAGGAAGGTTAATTTTCACATTGCTGATAACACCGGATGAACCGCTTTCAATATTGGTTGTATTAACAAAGACAATAGGCAGACGTCCAGTATAATCAAAAACAGTGTCCAGCGTCCCTTTAAAATACTGTCCGATTTGAGAGTTGTAATCCGACTTTTCCATTGCGGTTGCCAATGCCTCTGCCCTGTCGTCCTGCAATAAATAAGGAACTAAATGACGCAATAAATCCGGGCCTAAAAAACGGGCTAAAGGATAAGTCAGAAAATCGGCTTCAAAAAAACCAGCGGCAGGATAGTCGCTTATTACCTTTGTGGTATCTTTAATGGTGATTGACGGATCGACCAGCGTGGTATAAAATGCGAGAGTACCGACAGAGCCTCCCGAAGCCCCCGCTAAACTGAGAAGATGGTCTGAGAATTTATCTTCAGGATAAGCGGCCTCCAATTTTGACAAAACAGAAGCTACCCAATAACCTGATTTAGAAGCACCACCGTCTGCAATAACCAAATATATCGGATAAGATGTAGTGTCTTTTTTTAGGACATTTGAACGGATCGGATTCTGAATCCATGCGTCGAGATACTTATCAACTTCAAGTCTATCGGCGTACAAATGTTTTGTGGTGGTCTCCTCCAGATTTACATCATACGGATCGTAAAAATAGCCTAGTAGTATCGCCCACAAAACAATAAGCACTGTAAACCGAAAATTATACTTGACAGCGTAAGATTTGATCTTGCATACAAAAGCTACCCACAATCCCATTGCCAACAGAAGACAGCCCAGCGAACCATATCGAATGGCAAAATCAGGTGAAAAAAGAATTAATAAATACAATACAAACGACAAGTATAATGCTCCGTAAAAAATCCTTTTCCATCCCGTGCTTACCGTAACACCAACAGTTGTTTTTCTTTTTTGTACAGCGACAAACACAAACAGAATTTGCAGCAAAAAGTAAAAAATAGAAAGAAACATCCAATACTCAATATGGAGTGGATATCTAAGAGCATCCTTTATGAACAGGATATCAAAACTTTTCGAACCGAATAAATAAATGAAAAGTATAATATAGCTGATGCCTGTAACAATACTAATCGTAATGAGTCGTCTGGTTTTTAAGTTAAAAGTTGTGTCCAGTAAAAAATAATAGACATTATGAAACAACAGCAGTGCCCAAAAAAGCCAAATCGTTTTTTCCTCAAAAACAATAGCTGGCAGGTTTAATGCTGCAAGCTGCAAGCCGACGGCTACATTATACCCTAACAAACGAGGAAAATGAGTGTAAATTCGAGGTGTCGCAGCACCATACATTATTATAAATAAATTTGCAATTTGTCTGGAACTTAGCCAGGACAATAACATCCATAAAATTACGCTCAAGTTTGTAAATACAAACGGCCCCAAATATTCAACAGTCTGCATCAACATATCCTGTCCCATTGGGAGTTTAACGATGACAAAATAATAGAGTATCAAAAAAACAAGACCGGGTGAGAACAAGTAAATACCTCGTATTAAATTGCTTGCGTTTATTATAAAAAATCGAAATAGAGTCATGGTAAATTTGGAGTTTGTTATTCGACATTAAGCTGTTAACCTATTCTTTTAATTATTATAATGCAGGGGCCAAATTAGCTTAGCATATGCCTCTTTACGGATTGCTATTCCTTAGAAATTAGGCCTTACAGCTTTATCAAGCTAATTTATGAATTAACACAGAATCCTAAGCAAGTATATACACCTGTTTACCAAACTCTTAAATCACATTCAGAAATAATACCCCTAAAACTGGTCTGTTATCGCTCTGACAAAATCATCAGGCAGCTGTGGTACTCTATACCATAGTGTTAAGTCCTTAAAATTCTTAAATTTGCAACGCTAGCCTAATTATAGAGAACCAAAATGCAGGAAACCAAAGGACTAATTCAGCAAATAAAATTACATAGCAAAATTGCCATTAGAGTAAGTACGAACTCTGATAATCAATTGCCTGAGGATGTAATGAAAATGCTTACCCGTCCTCACCGTAAAGCCAACTTTTTCTTTGTGTTTATTGAAAACGGTTCGCTTACCCATAAAGTGGATTTAAAAGATCTGACCATTTCCAACGGGCAATTATTTTTTATCCTGCCCAACCAAATCCATACAGCTCCCAAAGAGGTTAACGATAGTCTTAAATATTTCAAAATGAGCTTTGATCAAAACTGTTTGTCGTTGCTTCCTCAGCAGTTTTCTTTCTTACTCAATCCCTTAAACTCACAAATCGTTTCCTTTGATCACGATTCAAAACAGCGGGTAAAAACTCTTTTTGAACTTTTGAACAGCATTCTAAATACAGCCGGAAATGAAATAGACGGAGCTATTATACTGGCTCATCTTAATTCGATACTGACAGAAATAAACACTGCCTATTTTAAAAATGTAGTGAAAGAAAACGCACTGCCTGTCCGGCTTTCAAAATACATTGATTTTAAAATTGCCGTTGAAACTCATCTCACCGAACAACTTCCCATAAATACTATGGCAGATCATCTGGCCGTAACAACTAACCACCTTTACAACATTGTGAAAGAGTTTTCGGGTGTTTCACCAAAAGAATTTATTACCAATCGTTTGATATTGGAAGCGCAACGAAAACTACACTACTCCAAATCCTCTGCTAAAGAAATCGCGTACGAACTGGGCTTTAACGACCCCGACTATTTTTCACGGCTTTTTAAAAAGACTACAGGAAAAAGTATTAGCAATTATATCACTGACATTCAGGATTTGTCAGGCAGTTAACAGGAATTGTCCAACTCATTTCAATTTGCTCCGTCTACTTTTACAGCTCACTAATTTATTAAAAAATGAAGTCAGCACTTATAACAGGAGCCAATAGAGGAATCGGTTTTGAAACCGCAAAACAATTAGCAGCACTCGGATATTTTGTTTACATCGGCAGTCGGGAAAAAGCAAAAGGACTTGAGGCAGTTGCAGCACTTAAAGCATTAGGTTTTTCAAATGCAGACTTTGTCGAATTAGACGTTACCAACATTTTGTCTGTCAAAGCAGCGCGGCAAACCATAGAAAGTAAAACACCCCAATTAGATATTTTAATAAACAATGCCGGTATTAGCGGTGGCTTTCCACAACCGGCACTTACAGTTCCGTTAGAACAGGTAAGAACCGTTTTTGAAACCAATTTCTTTGCTCCAATTCAGGTGATACAAGAATTTATCGATTTACTGAAAAAATCAAACGAACCAAGAATTGTAAATGTAACGACCGAACTTTCTTCGATTACCAAACATCAGGATCCTGACTGGGAATTTTACGCCTATAATCCTTCGGCTTACGGAGCTTCAAAGTCGGCCTTAAATGCCTACACCGTCATGTTAGCCAAAGAACTTAAAGACAGTAATTTTAAAGTAAATTGTGTTTGCCCCGGTTTTACCAAAACAGCGTTTAATAACTACCAAGGCGTAAGACCCGTCGAGCACGGAGCAAGAGCAATTGTAAAATATGCAACCCTTACTTCAGAAGGTGCAACAGGAAAATTCTTCAATAAAGATGGCGAAATGCCCTGGTAAACGTAAAACACCAGCCGATTTGCTCATTTCAAAGTCGTTATCCTTAAACTCAGAACTTTTTATATCTGTTTTTTCATTAAATTTACGTATCAACTTTTAATGCGTTTATATGGAAATGAAGGATCCGGAATTAGTTTCTATTAAAGAGGTGTTCATTAGAAAGGTAGACGGGATCGAAAGTTCGTCCTTCCCGGATATTGTCTCTGTCGAAGAGCCTCTTGAAATAAGGATCAGTTATGGTTCTGAGGCTGAAAGGGTACAAAAAAACATCTCGGTGACCATGCGCACACCCGGGAATGATCTGGATCTTGCGGTTGGTTTTTTATTCACTGAAGGCATTATTTCTTCCTATCAAAACATCAAAAAAGTGTACCATATCGAAAAGAATTGTACCGTACAAAAGAAGAATGTAGTTCAGGTCGATCTTATCGAAAATTTTATTCCACATTTGGTACAAACAGACAGGAATTTTTATACGACTTCAAGTTGTGGTGTTTGCGGGAAAAGTGCCATTGAATCCATCAGAACGGTTAGCGCTTTTAAAGATATTCAAAATTCTAAACTAAAATTGTCAACAGCTGTACTTTACCAATTACCCGACAAATTAAGAACTGGCCAAAGTAGTTTTGCTCTTACTGGAGGCATTCATGCGGCGGGGCTTTTTACTCTTGAGGGAGAATTAGTGCTTTTGCAGGAAGATGTTGGACGACACAATGCTTTAGACAAGCTAATTGGCAAGGCTCTGGCTGAAAACCTATTGCCCTTAAACAACTATATCCTGCTTCTGAGCGGCAGAATCAGTTTTGAGTTAATTCAAAAAGCGGCTATGGCTGGAATATCAATTGTAGCGGCTATTGGCGCGCCCTCTAGCCTGGCAGTTGAATTGGCAGCAGAATTTAACATTACCCTACTGGGGTTTCTTAAAAAAGAGAGATTCAATATCTACCATTCTACTGATCAGGTATTCATTCCGACCTCCAGTAAAAATTAGAATACATTTTGAATCGCTACGATATAAAATTATAATTATCCCGGTTTTTTACGAGTATACTACTTAAATGCAAAAGTTATGAAAGAAGATCAATCTAAAAAAAGCACCGACCGTAAAGTTGCAGAAGAACCAAACGCCGAAAATCCATATCGTCTTTTAGATCTTAAGCTAACAAAAGTAGAAAAGTGGGCCGCTGGCGTACCTGCTGTAATAGCGGCTTTTAGCGATCTCATTGAAGAAAAAACACTTGTTCGGGGTACAAAAGCTTTATTTAAGATGAATCAGGCTGGTGGTTTTGACTGCCCAAGCTGTGCGTGGCCCGATCCCGATGACGAGCGATCTCCTTTGGGCGAATATTGCGAAAACGGTGCTAAAGCACTGGCGGAAGAAGCGACTACCAAAAAAATTACAGCTGACTTTTTTAAAGAAAATTCGGTCTACGAACTTGCCAAACTCGACGATTATCAAATTGGCAAAATGGGCCGACTGACGGACCCCATGTATTTACCCAAAAATGCTACTCACTACCAGCCTATCAGTTGGGACGCTGCCTTTACAAAAATAGCCGATCATCTCAACGCATTGGAATCTCCCGATGAGGCTGCTTTTTATACCTCGGGAAGAACAAGCAATGAAGCGTCCTTTCTCTACCAGCTTTTTGCAAAAGAATTTGGTACAAACAATATGCCTGACTGCTCCAATATGTGTCATGAAACATCGGGATCGGCTTTACGGCCAACCATTGGCATCGGGAAAGGCACTGTAACGCTGGATGATTTTTATGATACAGATGTCATTGTGATCATTGGTCAGAATCCTGGGACCAATGCGCCCCGGATGATGAGCGCTTTATCAAAAGGTAAAAAAAACGGAGCAAAGATCATTGCGATAAACCCTTTGCCCGAAGCGGGTTTAATGGGCTTTCACAACCCACAGGAAGTGAATGGGATTATTGGAAGCGGTATTAAACTGGCCGATCTTTTTTTGCCTGTGAAAATAAATGGCGATATGGCTTTGCTTAAAGCGATCGAAATTATACTAATTGAATTTGAAAAGAAAAACCCCGGAGAAGTTTTTGATTATGACTTTATCAAAGAAAAAACGACAGGATACGATACTTTTCTAAAACAATTTGACGCTTACAACCTTGATGAACTCGCCCTACAATCCGGTGTTTCTAAAGAGCTGTTGTATGAAGCTGCGGAAATCTTAGCCTTCAAAAAACGAATTATTGTTTGTTGGGGTATGGGGCTTACGCAACAGCCTAACGGTGTCGAGATGATCAGAGAAATCGTTAATATACTGCTGCTCAAAGGAAGCATCGGTAAACCCGGAGCGGGCGTTTGTCCGGTACGTGGTCACAGCAACGTTCAGGGAAACCGGACGATGATGATTGACGAAAAACCAACTGACGAGCAACTCGATCGGTTACAGGCCTTTTTCGGCTTCAATCCTCCCCGTAAACACGGCTATGATGTTGTTCGCGCCATTAAAGCCATGCAGGAAGAAAAAGTGAAAGTGCTGTTTTGTATGGGTGGTAATTTTTTATCTGCAACACCTGATACTACTTATACCGCCGGTGCCTTAAGAAAACTAAATTTAACCGTTTGCGTATCTACCAAGTTAAACCGAACTCACCTGATTCACGGACAGGAAGCGCTCATACTGCCAACATTGTCTCGAAGTGACAAGGACATTGTCAATGGCGAGATACAAATTATAACTACCGAGAATTCAATGGGTGTGGTACAATCATCTAAAGGAATGCTAAAACCTGTATCTGATAACTTAATTAATGAAACACAGATTGTCTGTAGAATGGCGATGGCAACATTAGGAAGCAAATCGGTTGTTGACTGGCAAGGCTATCATGATAATTATGATGCCGTAAGAGATGCTATTGAAAAGTGTATACCGGGTTTTGAAAATTATAATATCAGAGCGCGTCACAAAGGAGGTTTCTACCTGCCAAACGCAGCGCGTGACGGACAATTTATCACAAAAGAGTTTGGGGACCGTGTTCCCTTTACCTTAACTTCGGTACCGGATAATGCGCTTGCTCCCGATGAGTACATGATGGCCACAACCCGAACTCATGATCAGTTTAACACCACAATCTATGGCCTTGATGATCGTTATCGCGGTATAAAAAACGAACGTCGTGTTGTATTTATGAATCCAAAAGACATTGAAAAAGCAGGATTAAAAGCGGGCGACAAGGTTGATTTATTTAATTATGATGATGGTATCGAACGAATTGCGCCTTTGTTTGTTATTGTTTCTTATCAGATACCCGAGAAAAATACCGTTACCTATTTTCCCGAAACCAATGTGCTGGTTTCGGTGAACAATGTGGTAAAAGACAGTAATATGCCGGCATCAAAGTATGTGAAAATTAAAATTAAAAGACACGATCCAAAAATATACGAGAGCATAAAAGAACTCTAAACCCTAACCGTTTAGGTCTGACCGTCAGTTTTGTCAAATGCTGACGGCATCAGTTCAATGTGGTATTTATCGGCCACTTTTATCAGTATTGGTAATAAGATTGAAGCGCCCGGAAGCAGTAAAAAAGGAATGCCGATACCAATTATTTTTAACGAATCGGAAAGCTGGATTTTAAGTATGTTCTCTTCGTCTTCGCTTATGCTGCCTTCTTTTATGTACTTCTGAATAATTAAAGCTGCCTCCTTTTCTCCTTCTCCTTCTTTTTTCAGGTCGAACAAAAAGTGATGTACATTCTCTTCAATCGTTTTTTCAATTTCCATAAAATTTGGGTTGTCAATTGGTATTCGGTTTAGCATTTATAGTCAAAATAATCTTATTCGTCAGCGTATTGATCTAAGACATCAAAGCTTGGTGCAAAAAATAATGTTCCGGTTACTGCAGTGCTAAAATCCAGTATGCGGTCATAGTTTCCGGGTGGATTACCAATGAACATATTCTCTAACATTTTTTTTGTGGTGCTGAATGTACTGGCATAAGAAATAAAATAGGTGCCCACTTCTCCCTTAGAAGGATTTCCGAAAGGCATATTGTCCCGTACAATTTTAAGTTCTTCACCATTTTCATCTGTAATAGCAGTTAGCGCGCTGTGTGAGTTTGCAGGTTTCACTTCGTCATCCAATTCAATATCATTCATTTTAGTTCTTCCAATTACTTTCTCCTGCTCTTCGGTAGTTAGATTTTCCCAATTTTTCATGTTATGGAAATATTTTTGTACAAACAAATAGCTGCCACCTTTATAGGCAACATCCTCCTCACCTACTATTGCAAAAAAATCTCTCTCATCGCCTATCGGATTTTCAGTACCGTCTACAAAACCAATGATAGATCGACCGTCCCAATATCTGAATCCGTGGATCTCTTCCAAACATTCCGCAACCGGCTCGAGCACCTTTGAAATTGCCATAGCCATATCAAAACAAATGGCTGTATTTTGTGCTCTTAAATGAAAATGAAGATCCCCAGCAGTAGCTTTTGCGGTGTGTTTTGCTCCCGCTATTGGTTCAAAATTCACCAATTCTTTAGGCAAAGGCTCCGGTAAGCCCAGTGCTATCCAGGCATCATGTCCAATTCCCATTACACAGCTACTTCGTCCGTCGGGGATTCTTATGGTAAAGGAATTGTTTAAATTACTGATCAACGAACACACTTTCTTAAAGGCAGATTTTATATCGGTCTGATTTTTAAATTTCCAAACCATAAAAATGGTGTTGTTGTTTGGATAATCGGTAACATTTTGTGATTGACTCATACTGGTATTTATACGTTATATACGATTCTGATTTTATTATTAAGCAATGGTATACAGGACCAAATCCTAACTGTACTCTAAAATTAGTAATAAAATATAAGGTGTTCAAACAAAAAGCAAACTGTCTTTTTTTGAAATCGTAAAAAAAATAGTATGCAAACGAATCTGAAAAGCATATAAAATAAAGATCTCCTTTCTTACGAATCGGAATTGCTTCTATATAGCCTTTACTCTATATAAACGACATTCAAAAAGATTGTGTTCTATTCGATGCCTTACAAAAATTAAATCTTCTGCCTAAATTATTCTGTTAAATCTCTCTCTTTTTTACACTATTTATATTTAGTCTAAATAATAACAGTATATTTGTGACCTAATTTTTAACTCATAATATAAATAACCGCCATGAAATTCAATTATTTACTTTTGCTGCTGGCCTTTTCTAGTCTTGGTCAGGCGCAAAATGCCAGAATTACGGGAAAGATCGTTTCCCAAAACAATGAAGCTGTATCGTATGCTTCTGTGTTTCTTAAAAGCCTCAAAAAAAACACTACTACTGATGACAAAGGAAACTTTGAATTCAACAACCTGACACCAGGAACGTATACCCTTCATTTTTCGGCAATGGGGTTTTCTACACAGGAAAAAAAAGTTGAGCTTCAACTCAATGAAAATCTGGAACTTTCGATCGTTTTACAGGAAAACATCAATACTTTACAGACGGTAGAGATCACAGGCCGAAAGGAGAAATCGTATAAAAACACCAAATCGTTTATTGGAGCCAAAACAGAAATTGCTTTAAAAGATCTTCCACAAGCTGTTTCTTATGCTACCAAAGAATTAATCGCCGATCAGGGTTCGATTCGCGTAGGCGAAGTGGTAAAAAACTTCAGCGGGGTGAGTCAGTTTACCTTTTATGACGACATTTCGATTCGTGGTTTTAGAATTAACGGAGGAAGTAATACGCAGTTACTAAATGGAATGCGAACTTCTACAGGATTCTGGAAACAGCCTTTGGCCAATTACCTCGAGCGTGTTGAAGTTTTAAAAGGACCTTCCTCTGCTTTGTTTGGGAATGCTTCGCCGGGAGGAGTTTTGAACCGCGTTACTAAAAAACCGCTGGATCAGGCCGCAAACAGTGTGAGTTTCTCCACAGGAAGTTTTAATACATTAAGAGCCTTAGCCGATTTTACAGGGCCTCTGACAGAAGATAAGTCCCTTTTATACCGTTTGAATGTAGGGTATGAAAATGCAAATTCTTTCAGAGATCTGCAATTCGACAAAAATATTGTCATCGCTCCTTCTCTTTCCTTTCTTCCAAACGATAAAACAAGTGTGAACTTTGACCTGATTTATACGGGATCAAAAAGTATACTGGATCGTGGACAATCTACTTATGAGAATAATTTATATTCGACAAAAACTTCGAATTCATTAAATTCTACAAATGATTATTTAAATGAAGAAACTTATATAGTTACGACTTCATTAAACCATCAGTTTACCGATCGTTTGTCTTTTTCTGCTTCTTACATCCGTACGGGTTATACGGAGGATCTTTTGGAGCATCGTGGTGCTAACAAATATGCTTCAGCAGGTGACGGAACGACTATTCCAACCGCAATCGAAATGCAGGTTTTTCAACGCAAGCGCAAGCGATATATTGATAATCTTTCTGCCTTTTTTAAGTATCAGGCAAGAACCGGTGCTTTAGATCACAATTTGATTGCCGGCTATGATTATGCACAGGAACAGGTCCCGGCAGGAGGTTCTCAGCTTCAGGCAACAGGATACAGAAACGCAGCCAATACGGGTTCAATTGCAACCTACGATCCTAAAAAGAAGAATCTCTATTTGTTAGATTCTAAAGGGAATCCGGTTCCCAATGTGGCACATTTTGATTTAACCAACCCATCGGCATCGCAGCAGTTAAAAGACATGAGCAAATATTTCTATGCTGCTCGTCCGTTTGACCCGACTTATTATTCGCTGTACGGAATTTATCTTCAGGATCACATTAAATTTGGCGCTTTTCAGGCTTTAATCGGGGTTCGTTATGACGAATATACCGATAAAGAAAACTACAAAAAAGCAACCGAAAAGAAGGTAAAACAACATTCGTTCCTGCCTCGTTTTGGACTTACCTATACCCTTAATCCCAATATCAATTTATACGGAACTTACGTAAAGGGATACAATCCGCAAACTGCTTCTTCTTTATCCAATCCGAATGCGGGAGGCCCATTTGATCCGTTAGAAAGCAATATGATTGAATTTGGAGGAAAATCTTCCTGGTTTAAAGAGAAACTTTTTGTGACGGTGGCTTTGTTTAAAATTCAGCAAAAAAATACGTTATATCCTGCCAACGATCCTGTAAATCCAGATTTGATGCGATCCATTGGAGAGGAAGAATCAAAAGGTATCGAAATTGATGTGAACGGAAGTATTACCAAAAACTGGAGTATTTCTGCGGCTTATTCGTATAATGAAGCAGCAATTACCGAAAGCCCTGTAGGTACTGAAATTGGAAGACAAAAACCCAATACGCCAAAACAACAAGGGAATGTTTGGACACGTTACAATTTTACTGATGGTGCTTTAAAAGATTTTGGTCTGGCTTTCGGAACTAATTTTGTTACCACCCGTAACTTAAGTCAAACGGTTACACAAACTATTCCAGGGTATACACTGTTTAATGCGGCATTGTATTACAGCATCAATAAATTTAAAATTCAGGTGAATGCCAACAACATCACCAATAAAACCTACTGGGTTGGAGGTTACGACTATATTCGTTTGTTCCCTGGTGCGCCTTCGAACTGGCTGTTAACACTAGGATATTCGTTTTAATAAATGCCGGTTTATATTCAGAAGACACTTTGTATTAGTTATAAAACATTTAAAGAAATATATGCCTGTTGCACCTCTGGCTTGGACTTGTGTCCGGGCTGGAGGTTTTTATTCACTCCCTAAAAAGTAAATCCCATCTCTTGCGAAATGGGATTTTTTTATGTGGTATTTACCTTGGTATCTGTGGTCTTTCCATTTTATACTGCCTTCCTGACAATGTTTTTATAAAAGAAACCAAGGCTACAATTTCCTCATCATTAAGATGCAACGGCTGCATTAAAACATCCGTTTTAGGAAATAACGGATCGGCTGCTTTTTCCGATTCGTCGGGGTCGATCATGTGCATGCCGCTGTTGTACATGTTTACAATTCCGGTGATATTATCAAACAAACCATTGTGCATCCACGGGCCGGTAAAGGTTACATCGCGCAGAGAAGGTGTCCTGAATTTTCCAACGTCTTCTGCTTTTTTGGTAACATTGTAAAGTCCTAAGTCTTCGTATTCTCTTTTGTAATAAGTGAGTCCAATATTGTGAAAGGATTCATCGGTCAGGTATTTTCCGGAATGGCAATTCATGCATCTTGCTTTGGTACGAAAAAGATGCAGTCCGTATATTTCCTGATCGGATAACTGTGTATAATCGCCATCGATAAAAGCATCAAACCGACTTCTTTTGCTGAGAATTGTTTTTTGAAACACTGCCAGAGACTGAAGGATTTTTTCATAAGTAACCTCCGAGCTCCCAAAGGCATTTTGAAACAAAACGGGATAAGCTTTTATTTTCTTTAGCTTTTTAGCCAGACTTTTAGCTTCCATATTCATTTCATGATGTGCCGTTATGGGGCCTTGCGCCTGCTCTTCTAAAGTTGCTGCACGACCGTCCCAAAAAAAGGATTTCCGGGCGCCGATGTTATATAACGATGGCGTGTTTCTTTTTCCCTGCAAATGGTCATGGCCTAAAGATTTTTCTCTTGCGTCTCCCCACGCAAGCTCCGGATCATGACAACTGCTGCAGGAAACCTGATTTGAACCGGAAAGTTTAGGATCAAAAAAAAGCAGCTGCCCTAAAATTACTTTAGGATCTTCCAATCTGTCGTAATAGCTGGTATCTATCGCCAGAGATTCAAATTCCTGCCAAAGAACATCTTTGTCAACGGTAGGTTTTGGCCATTGATGAGTGGGCTTGCTGTAAATTTCACGCCAGTTGGAATTTGCTATTTTTTCACTAAATGCAGCACTGAAACTTAGCAATGCATAAATAATACCTGTAAAAAAGGCAAAAAAAGAGGTTTTTATTATCAGAGACTTCATTGTGAGCGGATAAAGATTTTATAATCTGTGTTAAAATGTCAACCCCAATGACATTTGATAAAAAGTGTTGTTTACGTTTTTGGAATAGTTGTAATAATCGAAGCTCGTTTTGACAAAAAAGTTAAGATCAGGTTTGTATTTATAATCCCACCTTGCCGCGAGATTTACTTTGGTATACGCCGCTGATAAGTAGGCAAAATTAGAATCGAGCAGGTCGAAAATTGGATTTGTTTTTCGGTCGCTCAGTGTCCTATCTGAACTTAAAATCCAGTTATGCTCCAACGAAGCCGAAAGATTGATTAAGGATTGAGACAGGAATTTTGAAACGGCAAAATCCAGTCGGCCAATACCTTGCTGTATGTCTACAGTTCTCAGAGGATCGCTATATTTTTCTGCTGTATTTTTTAAATTAAAACTTGGTGCAACCGACCACGTTAATGCAGGTTTTGGAACAGCGTACAATCCCGAAAACACAACGGATGTTACCTGATTGCTGTATTTCGTATGTTCGGCTATTTTGATGTAAGATGTTGTACTTTGATTGTCAAATATGTTTTCGGTTCCCGCTCTGTTGGTATAAAAAAGTCCGATTTTTGTGCCCCAAAACTTTTTTTCTGATTTTTTCGAATAAGAAACGGCTGCTTCATAACTATTTTCTAAAATAGCAGACGCAACAAGATTTTGAAATTCGGTCATTATTTTTTCATAATCAAACCGATTGTATGCTGCCGATAAACCAAAACCATTACGGTCTTTTGGAAAAAACTGCAAGCTTGCGCCGTATCCTCTTCCATCGTAATAAGAGCTGAGTTTATTTCCGGTAAGCAGCTTATTGTACACACCAAGTCCTACCATATGATAAACCGCCGGAGCGCCCAATTCGCTAAAGAATTTCAAATTATCAGACTGTGTATATTTTTGCAGATTTAGCGCTGATCCTAAAATATAATGATCGCCAATGTTTACCGAAATACCGGTCGAAACCTTAAGATCTGAAACGGTATTTTTAGGCCTCGGATCGCTATCTCTATACTCCATTAAAGCCCTGTAATTGGCTGAAATACCAAGGTTTATTTCACTAAAAGCTTTAGTATACCCACCGCTAAAAGAATACTCCTCATACGAAAGATCACCTCCAATAGAATCGGCCGTTACATACGGATAAATGATTTGATAATCTGAGCTTTCGTTCCAATGCACCTTTTTGCGCTTGCCATTCTTGTAATACGCGTTTCCAAAAACAGTATTTTCAGGATTCATCTTATAGTACGATTTGGCGTTGATTAGAAACTGACCAATTCCATTCCCCAATTGCTGCATATTGGTTTGCTGTGAAGCTGAACTATAATCGGCACTCAGTTCTGATAATGAATAGCGACGGGCATAAGGCTGATTGGCAGGATTACTATAGAAGGTACCGACAAAATTTTGCTCAGGAGACAAGTCTTCCTGAACGCGAACCAGCACCGAAGTACTGTCCTGCGCATACAGCATACCCGAACTCAAAATAAGAAATAGAAACAGGGAACGAAAGCTCATGATTACATTCATTAATTCATTAAAGAAGGTTTAACCTCAGGACTAAAATCTAAAGTAGAATTATTGGTATCCTTTAATATTTTTTTTCCGTTTGAAGTAGTTGAAAGTGCTTTGCGACGAACACTTTTTCCGTAACGGGTCGCATCTGAATCTACTTTTCCGCAATACGTCCAACCCTTGTCCAATGATGGAGCTGTTACAATCCATTGAAATTCAGACTCAACACTTAAGTTAACAGCGTCCACAATCCATGCGTTTGGAATCGAATAAACACTTTCTCCCATTGGATAACTTTCTCCTCCAACTACCAAATTGTACTCATAGTCATACGTGTAATCCGTAAGATATTTTGCTTTGGTTATTGGCAAACGAGCGATAACAAAACTTTTAAAACCTCTGTTGTGGATCACCATAGAAGAGAATAAACTTTCCATATTCGGAACGGCAGGATTATCAACATCATCGGCATCTTCAGTATAAAATTCAAAATTGGCTTTTCTCAAATCCATCGAGGCCGAGTTGTATTCTTTATGGTCGATCGCGTCTTCGGCAATAACAAAAAATTCACCCGGAGCAATCGGATAAGTAGTTCCGTTACCGGGAACAATCGCAACCGCTGAAGCAGCAAACGATTGTGCCATAATATTTGGGGTGTACTCCTGTTTATCGGTGGTCATAAATTCTGACTGAGCAATCATCAAACCATCTGCATACAATACCTTATCTGTATTATTGTGAATTTTAAAGTATTTGTCTCCTAAATACTGTTTCCCCTGTGGAGTTCTAGTTCCGGTAAAAAACACCTCTTCGATCACAAAATCAGACTGAGTTGTTTTCAGGAACAGATTCAAAGAAACAGCTGCACTTCCACCGGTAACCACCACCGATTCTTTGTAACTGCTTACCGTAGCTTCAACCGTATTTCCATCTATGGTATACTTAATTTTTCCATCAACAGAAATTTCATAAGAACCTTCGCTTAACGCAACCGAAAGGGTGTTCGATACCGCTTTGCTTTGTGTGATTTTACCGGTATTGCGCTCTTTAAAAGAAACTGAAATCTCAGAAAAGGCAACACTGCTTAAATCGTCAGGATTAACAAGTGTTAAGGTTAAAGCCGTTTCCTTGCTGCTGTTATCATCGTCTTTAGAACAGGATTGTAAGAGTGCCACTAAGGCTATTGTTAGATAAATGGGTAGTAGTTTAATTCTCATAATTGGGTAATTTATTTAATATTAAAAGTTAAAAATTCAAGTTTAATTCCATCCCGAAATAAGGTGAAGTAAGCCCTCTGTGCTCGATCTTCTGACCATTGATTTCATAGTTTTGATAGTAACTGAAGAGTCGGTTAACGAACATGGAAATTCTAAATCTCTTATAAAAATCTTTAGACACTTTCAGGTTCATGTTCATCGACATTGGGACTGTCTTTTTTTGAAACAAAGCCTCATTGTACTTGATGTCCAGCCATTGCAAAACAGGATCTGATTTGTCTTTTTCGAGATAAGGGTGTTGTTTACCCGAAGGGTCGATATAAGCAACAGGCGTTCCGTTCATGGGGGTAGACTGATCGTTTCTAAACCATAAAAACTGGAAGGAACCCGAAAACTCTAATCCAAGAGAAGGAACATAGGTATCCGCAATGATATTGGTATTGAACTGCTGCTTTACAGAACCATCATCAAACTGGTAAAGTCCTAAATAAGGAAGTCTTTTTCCGTCGATGATAATATCTTTCTGCCCTCTTTTATAAACGGGACTGCTGTTGGTGTACGTTGTTTTAAACCAGGCACCATTCAGCGTAAATCGGGTGTTGATTGCGGTAAAACGCTTTGAAGAGAACTGAAACTCGACACCGCTTTTAAGCAGTTTACTTCCGTTATTGGTGATGTTGTAAGACGTTAATAAAGTATCCATGACAAAACGCAGCTGTGCCAGATCAGGTGGTGTAGT
>JAHEZJ010000072.1 GCA_023251135.1 Flavobacterium sp.
GCCTTCCATATTCTGATTAAAGAGAACGATATTTTTTCTTTTGTTTTTGAAGAAAAGAGCGGTTTTCCTGTATATTCCATTCAGGAAGCAGACAGTGATTTGGCTTTGACCTGTATCGAAGATTGGGAAGAATCAAAAGCGATTCAGATGATTGGGAAGGATTTTATACTTCCTTTTGATATCGAAAAGGACAAACAACTGTACAAAATGTGGCTTATTAAAGTTGCCCCTGAATCGTATATCTGGTATTCTAAACTTCACCACATCATTTCTGACGGTTTTTCATTTCAGTTATTGTTCAATAAAGTAAAACGAATTTACGAGCAATTGGGCACCACTGTGGTGTATGATGATTTATGTATCGGAAAAAACAAACTTTCTTACGAATCTTTTATCGCATTAGACAATGCGTACAGAGCTTCGGAAGATTTTTCTATTGATAAAAACTTCTGGTTAGGCCGTTATGAAGAACTGCCTTCTTTGATCTATACGGGTACCAACAAATCAGCAGGTCACTGTAATATCGAAATTGCACTTACCGAGGAAGAGAACGAAGCCTTATGGTCGTTTGTAAAAACAGAAAGACTGAGTATTTTTCATTTACTTCTGGGCTGTTTTTCTATTGTATTGTCTAAATATTACAACAGAGAAGAAGTCAATTTAGGTATGCCTATTTTGAACAGAAAAAATGCTGCCGAGAAAAATACTTTCGGACCGTTTTTGAGCATGTTACCGCTAAAACTGACGTTGGAAACAACAGCATCTGTAAGCGATTTCATAAAAGAAATCAGAACTACACTTTTTACCTGTTACAGACATCAGCGTTTTCAGCAGGCCGATATATTGCGCAACCTGCCTCAGGAAACTTCAAAGCTGTATGATGTAAGATTGTCGTACGAGCGTATGCAGTACGAATCTGAATTTTCAGGAAATAAAGCCACTATTCATCCCTTGTCTAATGATAGTGAGGAAGATCCTATTTCTATCCATGTTTTTGAAGATGTGGAAGGACAGCTTAGTTTTAGATTTGATATCAACGAAAAATACGTTTCAAAATTTGAAGCCAATCAGCTGATTACTTCTTTCAGAAAAGTATTAACAGAATTAAAAGATACCAGAGATACGGCTATAGCCGAAATTCAAATTTCGAGTAAAGAGCAGTTAGAAGAAATACAGGCCCTTTCAAAAGGACCAGTTGTAAACAGACCCGAAGAGACATTTTTAAATCTTTGGGATAACGCTGTAGCAAGACATGCTTTAAAAGCAGCAGTTTCTTGTCAAACGAACGTTCTGACATACGAAACGCTTGAGGCACATGCCAATACTGTAGCTTCGTATTTACAGTTTAGTGGTGTTAAAAAAGGAGATAAAGTGGGCGTAATGCTTTCAAGATCTGAAAAAAGCATTGTTGGAATTCTGGCGGCCCTAAAAGCAGGAGCAGTTTATGTACCTATTGATAATGCCTATCCGGAGGAAAGAAAACACTACATTATAAAAGATGCCGGTTTGGATTTTATCTTAACCGATTCGTTTTCAAATTCTGTTGTAGAAAACATCGAATACAACATAGATCGTATCCTGGAAGAGCATACAGCAGCGGAAAATTATATTCCCGTGGCTTTACAACCAGAAGACGAAGCTTATATTATTTATACTTCCGGTTCAACGGGAGATGCAAAAGGAGTGGTCATTAATCACCGTTCCCTATACGATTATGTCCTGACATTTGGGGTTTATTTCGGCCTTACCGAAAAAGATATTGTATTGCAGCAGGCTTCTACTGCATTTGATACTTCGGTAGAAGAAATTTTCCCGATTTTGTCTGTAGGAGGTAATTTAGTAATTGCTCATGAAACTAAGGATTTTAATGAATTGCTTAAAGACTGTGAGCGCTTTGAAGTTACCTTATTAAGCACCAATCCTTTTGTGTTACAATATCTGAATGACAGTCACAAAAGCTATAACTTAAAGATTAAAACGCTTATTAGCGGAGGCGATACGCTAAAACCACATCAGGTCGATCAGCTGATTGGCATTTACGATATTTATAATACCTACGGGCCTACAGAAAGTACCGTATGTGCGACTTATTATAAAATTGGTAAAACCGATACTCAATTTCCTATCGGAAAACCGATTACCAACAGAGGCGTTTATTTGTTGGACGGAACAACAATATTACCAAAAGGAGCCATTGGAGAAATCGGACTTTCCGGCGTAGGTCTGGCCGTTTCGTATCTGAATAAAAAAGAACTTACAGACAATGCCTTCATTCATATTAATGGAGAACGTATTTATAAAACCGGAGATTTAGGAAAATGGGGCATCGACAATAACTTAATTTTTTATGGCCGAAAAGACAGTCAGTTAAGTTATAAAGGATACCGTATTGAAGTAGGAGAAATAGAGCAGGCCATACAAAAAGTAAATGCATACATCGTAGACAGTTATGTGTGTATCAACGAAGTTGCGGGCATGCCTATTTTGATTGCTTACCTGGTAGCCAACGAATCGTTTATTAATATATCTTCCTTGGTGATTGATTTAAAAAATCATTTACCGGAATTTATGATTCCGACTCACTTTGTAATCATCGACGCTATTCCTTTAATTCCTAACGGGAAAATCGATATCAAGAGTTTGCCGGAACCTAAAACCATCAACATTACCGAAGCAGTTCAGTTGCCAACCACCCAGGAAGAAAAAGAAATTGCTTCGATCTGGCAGGAATTATTGCGACTAGATCAGGTAGATGTTAACGTTAGTTTTTTCGAATTGGGAGGACATTCGCTATTGGCCAATCAGTTTATCAGCAGTTTACGTGATCAAAAAGGGATTGAATTGTCGTTAAGAGACTTTTACAAATCGCCTACAATCAAAGAAATAAGCGAGCTGGTTCCAACTTTAAATAAAAAAGAAGTCCAAAATATTAAAGCTCCTGAGCAGGAATTGTACCCCTTGTCTTTTTCACAAGACAGATTGTGGTTCTTAAATCAGCTGGATCAAACCGATACTTCTTATCACGTATCCAGAGCCATGAAACTAAAAGGCTTTGTTGAGGTAGAAGCGTTGGAAGAAACGTTCAATAAACTGATCCAAAAACATGAGATTTTAAGAACCGTTTTTGTCAATCAGGAAGGGAAACCGTATCAAAAAATACTTCCTCCGTTTTCTTATTCCATTCCTGTTATCGATTATACAGGTATAAAAAGTCAGGAAAACAAAGAAAAAGTCATTGCCGATTGTCTGGAAAAAATAGAGAGCCGTGCTTTTAAAATAGAAGAAGGACCACTTTTTAGAATCGAACTATTGAAGTTTTCCGATCAGGAAAGCGTTGTACTATTTTCTGAGCATCACTTAATTTTAGACGGATGGACACAGGGCATTTTATTCAGAGATTTTGTTGATATTTATAATGAATTAAAAAGAAATCCGGATTTTGAGGTAGAGCAACCCGAAGTTACCTTTAAAGATTATGCGTATTGGGAAAAAAACAGCCTGAACGAAAGCGTAATCAACGAAAAATTAGACTTTTGGGAAAACAAATTTGAAGGTTTCTCCAACCAACAGTTATTGCCTTTAGACTATGAAAGAACTGAAACTACCGTAAAAAAAGGCGGTACCATAGAACACGTTTTTTCATTAGATTTTTCAGAAAAACTACGTCAGTTTTCAGAAAAACAAGATGTGTCGCTGTTCATCACCATGTTAGCGGCTTTTAAAATAGTGCTGCATAAATTTAGCAATCAAACCGACATTTCTGTGGGGACTGCCGTTGCGAACAGACGTTACAAAGAATTTCAGGAAGTTCTGGGTATGATTGTCAATACCATCGCATTGCGAACTACTTTTAACAACGATGATTCTTTAATGGCGGTACTAAATGAAGTGAAAGAAAGCTGTCTGGATGCTTATGCTAATGATGATACCCCTTTTGGTAAAGTAGTAGAAAGAATAAATCCGGAAAGAAGTCTGCACCTGCATCCGTTATTTCAATACATGTTTAGTTTTGTGAATGTTCCCATACAAAGCATGTCTCTGCTGGATGCAGATATAGAGATTTTGAAAGGGCACAATAAAACCTCCCGATTTGATATTAGTGTGGTGGTAAACACTGTATACGAGCAAATCGATTCTTTAACAGATAACACACCAGACCGAAGAATTTCAGTAGAATGGGATTATAATGCAGCCATCTTTAAATATGCGACAATGAAACGCGTTTTAAAGGCTTACCTTAAAGTTTTGGTCGCTCTTGTTGAAAACCCAACTCAATCCTTAGCGACTTTAGACTACATTTCTACTGCAGAGAAAGTAACCCTTTTACAGGATTTTAATACCACAAAAGCAGAATCACCATTAAACACAACAGCAGTTGAACTGTTTGCAGAGCAGGCAGCCAAAACCCCTGATGCCGTAGCACTGGTATTTGAGGACAGATCCCTGACCTATAAAGAACTGGATGCGGTGTCCAATCAGCTGGCGCATTATTTACTGAACCAGTATGAGATAAACACCGAAGACCTGATCACGGTAAAACTAGACCGCAGTGAGTGGATTTATATTTCCTTATTGGCTGTTTTAAAAACCGGAGGCGCCTATGTGCCAATCGATCCGACCTATCCGGAACAAAGAATTGCTTATATTGAGCAAGACAGTAAATGTAAAGTTGTTATTGACGAGAAGTTATTGGCGAATTTCATATCCCGTCAGGACAATTATTCAACTACATTACCTGTCATTTCTTTAAGTCCGGAGAACCTGATGTATGTTATTTATACATCGGGTTCCACAGGTCAGCCTAAAGGAGTCATGATCGAACACAAAAGTTTAGTCAACTATATCACCAACCAGAGAGAAGAATTTGGATTTGGTTTAGAAGAGCGTGTCGTACAATTTTCGAACAACGCCTTTGATGCTTCTATGGAACAAATCTTTTTGGCCCTGCTTAGCGGAGCCACACTGATAGGTGTATCCAAAGACCGCATCATTGATCCGGCAGATTTTGTAAACGTATTACAGGAATATGGGGTAACACATCTGCATGCCACCCCGGGTTATTTGTCTCATCTGGAAAACCTTTCCACTTGTAAAACCTTAAGAAGAATTGTTGCCGCAGGAGAAATCTGCCCTAAAAATCTGGCCGAAAAAATGGTGAAAATTGCCGATTTCTATAACAAGTACGGCCCAACAGAAGCCACCATTAGTGCCACCATGTGCAGAGTGGATAAAAGCGATCTTCAAAGCAACCATATTCCTATAGGCAAACCCCTAAAAGGAAGCGAATTGTATATTTTATCCGACAATCTGACCCTAAAACCAGTAGGTGTATTCGGAGAGCTGTGCATCTCAGGAGACAGTCTCTCCCGAGGATACCTTAATAACGAAGAACTAACAGCAGAGAAATTTGTACCTCATCCTTTTATCGAAGGGGCAAAACTTTATAAAACAGGCGATTTAGGCCGATGGCTAGCCGATGGAAACATTGAATATTCAGGCCGAAAAGACCATCAGGTAAAAGTAAGAGGACACCGTATTGAACTCGGAGAAATCGAACATGCTTTATTGTCTCAGGAAAACATCAATCAGTGCGTAGTAACCGTGCAGGAGATAGAAGCAGAACCCGTAATTGTAGCCTATCTGGTCGGCGAGAAACCAGTAGACAAACAAGAACTGCGTTCCCTTTTAAGTCGCCAGTTGCCAGATTATATGGTACCGGGTTACTACGTTCAGGTGGATGCTATCGCCTTAACGGCTCATGGTAAAATCGATCTTAAAGCCTTGCCTGCAATAGGTACAAACGATCTTGTACAGCAAGAATATACCGCTCCGGTAACCGCCTTAGAGCAACAATTGGCAGCCATTTGGGAAGAAGTACTGGGCATCAAAACCATTGGTACCACAGACAACTTCTTCGAATTAGGCGGACACAGTCTAAAAGTCATCTTAGTAACCAATAAAATCAACCGTCAGCTAGGGTATCAAATCAGCGTAAAAGACGTCTTTTTAAACCCTACCATCGCGGGGATCATCAGTAAACTAGAGACCGCAGCTTACACGGCAATCCCTAAAGCCGAAGAACAGTCAAGCTATGTTTTGACCTCTTCTCAGCACCGCTTATGGATACTAAGTCAATTTGAAGGCGGGAATCAGGCGTACAACATCCCGGGTTCGTTTGAACTCGAAGGAACTTTAAATGTAGCCTACCTCAACCAGGCCTTTAAAGCCGTTATTAGCCGACATGAAATTTTAAGAACTTCTTTCAAACGAAATGAAGAAGGAGAAGTGCGTCAATTCATCATTGATCCTTCAGACGTAGATTTTAAAATAGAGTATGCCGATTTCACTACCGTTGAAAATCAGCAGCAGGCAGTAGAAAAAAGAGTAGAGCAGTACGCTCAGCATCCATTTGATTTAGCACAGGCACCCTTAGTAAATGCACAGCTTGTAAAATTATCAGAAAACCGACACCTGTTACTCTTTAACATGCATCATATCATTAGTGATGGCTGGTCGATGGGAATTTTGAGCAACGAACTTATCACGATTTACGATCATTTAGTTCAGAACAAAGCCATCAATCTGCCCGAACTTAGCCTGCAATACAAAG
>JAHEZJ010000018.1:0-62523 GCA_023251135.1 Flavobacterium sp.
TTAGGAGCCGCACAAGTTAAATCCTGAAGTACCGCGTCTAATAATAATTTCTGATCTAATTGGTAAACGTACGGAGTAGCTGCGTCACAATTGTTAGCATCTCTTACGTAGAAAGTATAAGTACCCGGCGCGTTAAGCACAAAGTCAGGGCTTGTTTTAAATCCATTACCAATACTGTATGTTAATGGACCAACTCCATGACCTACCAAAGTAACGCTTACAGGAGAACCATCGTAACAAACACCCGTAATTGGGTCAATTGTTGGCAGAGGATCTGTCGCAATAGTTAATGGTAACTGAGCAATACATCCGTTTGCATCTTTTACATAGGCAATCCAAACTTTAGACGGATCTAAAACTGCACTTGGACTAGCTTTGTAAGCTCCTGCTGCCGGTGCTGTTGGGCTCTCGGCATAAGCATAAGTATAACCAGGAGTTCCTCCTGAACCTACAACGCTCACTTTTGCACCAAAAGTACAATTCGCATTAACATTAGAAACCAATGTTAATAGTAATGGTGTTGCCGGTTGATTAACGTCCACATCTGTTGTTGCAACGCAACCTGTAGCTACATCAACAACATCTATTTTATAGTTACCTACTGCTAAATTGGTAAGTGTAACTTTAGGATTCGTATGTGTTCCTGCAACCGCAACTCCGTTAATAGAATAGGTATAAGTTCCTGCAAAATTACCTACAGTAAACTCAACAGAACCATTAGGTGTTGCTGCTACTTCGTTACAACTTACATCTTTAATTAATTGACCAGAAACTGTAATATTGGTTACCGGTTTTATTGTCAATGATTTTTGGAATGAACATCCATTAGCATCTGTTACTTTGAAAACATAAGTACCTGGCAATAAACCATTGAAAACATTTACAGTACCGTTGTCTACTGCACTTGCAGTTGGCGAAACGATTTCATATTTCGAAATCGCATATCCACCCGCTACAGTAACTGTAATACTTGTTGCAGGAGCGTTACAAGTAATTGCAGCACCCGCAAAGTTTAAGTCTGTAATTTTTTGGTATGGATTAACTGTTACTGTATTATCAAACAAACATCCGTTAGCATCTTTTACATAATAGTGAATCGTTTGTACTGCACCATTATCTATTACGGTTAGGGCATTAGCGTCAAAATAGTTAGCAGAACCATCAAAATTGTATTTGTAAGGTGCTGTTCCTGTACCTGCTGTAACATTTACAGTTACAACAGCTGGCTGTGCAACATTACTTGCATTACAAGCATAGTCTGTAACAGCTGCAGTGGCAGCTAATATAAGTGGCTGACTTACTGTAAACGGTTTAGATGCTGAACATCCTCTGCCTGAAAACACTGTAATTGTATAAGTGTCCGCAGGAAGATTTGAGAATACATTATCTGTTTGTACCATTCCTACCGGAACAGGCAAAATAGAATAGGTATAAACCGGGTTATCGCTTCCGGCAGCTAAGTTTACGGTAATAGTTCCGTTACGTGAGCCATTACAAGTAGCATTCGTTACTACAGCATCAAAATCTACCGGTGTTGGTGCAGAAAGCTCAACCGGAGCTGTTGCAGTACATAGCGTATTTGTATCTGTAATCGTTATGGTGTAAGTTCCGGCAGGAACTCCCGAAATAACATTCCCAACAACAGTTCCAGCAACAGGCGTAATACTATAAGTAAACGGTCCTGCACCACCAATTGGTGTTAATGTTATAACTCCGTCATTGTTTGCACAAGTTGGCAATGTTGTTATCACCGGTGTTACACCCAGTGGTTTATCAATCGTAATTGTTTTAGTATCAATACATCCGTTTGCATCTTTAATGCTAATTGTATTTAATCCTGAATTAAGACCTGTTACGTCATATGGTACAGCCGTCGTAAGCGCAACAGCTGCATATACTCCATTGTTTACACTAATAGTATAAGGCGAAATTCCTGCTGTAGTAAGAGAAACTCTAACCACATAAGCTCCTTCAGCCACACATTTATTTACAACTGCTAATGCAATAACCGGACTAGGATCCAGACTAATTGTTGTATTAACTCTGTCTGTACATCCTTTAGCATCTCTAACAACAATATCCCAATTTTGTCTTGTAGTATAATCTAAAACCAAAACATTACTAGTTCCAAAAGTTGTTGGTGTAAATCCAGGAGCTCCGGCTGCGTACTCATAAGGTCCTGTACCTCCAGTAGTAGTCAACGTAACTTGTGCACCAACATTACAAGTAGCATTTACAACTTTTGTAATTGTTGTTTTAAGCGGTTGAACCGGTTGTGATACTGTAAAACTAAATGTATTAGAACAAAGTGTTCCTCCTGCCTCAGTAACTCTCAGAACATAATTTCCGGCTTTCAATGTTGAAATAGTACCAGAAACAGGACCTCCTAACGGACCAGTTAATGGACCACCAATTGCTGGTGAAACCGGTAATAAGGTTAAAGCATTTAATACTTCATAATTTACTGTAGTAATTGATGGATCAAAATCACGTACAGTGAACGTCAATATTCCTGTTGAAGTTCCATTACAAGTAACATCAGTTATAGCTGTTCCTGTAACTTTTATACCTGATGGTGGATTAGGCGTTTTAAATTCTAAAATAGAAATACAATTATTAGCGTCTTTTACTTGTAAAAAGTAAGTCGTTCCATGTTTTAAACCTAAGAAAGTATAGGTAGGGCTCGTTTGTGCAGGGCTCTCTGTTAAAGGCTGTCCAAAAAGAGAGTATTTATAATCTGGCGTACCACCTGAAGTAGTTACGGTAACATTTACACCTGTAGCACAATTATTTGAATCTGCCACAGCGCTCATCGTTAAATAAGGAGGTGTTTCAATTCTTAATTTACCACTTCTG
The DNA here is from genome assembly GCA_023251135.1 of Flavobacterium sp. Classification (GTDB taxonomy): domain Bacteria; phylum Bacteroidota; class Bacteroidia; order Flavobacteriales; family Flavobacteriaceae; genus Flavobacterium. The sequence goes on from JAHEZJ010000018.1 coordinate 2,857, forward strand.
TATTCACATCCATTTGCATCCACAACAGTAATGTAATAATCTCCAAAAGTTAATCCTGCAAAATTATAAACAGGTGTTGGATTTACTGTAGAGGTTTCCGTATAAGTTGCGATTTGTGTAAATGCATTATCGTACAATCTGTATACATAAGGAGCTGTTCCTCCTGATGTTACATTAATATCAAAACTACCAGGCGTATTTGCATTACATAAAATAGCATTACGTACGATGTTAACAACAATTGGAGCTGGATTAACCAAAGTAATTGTTGCAGGTACCGAAGTACATCCTTTAGCATCTTTTACTACATAAGTATACGTTCCTGAAGCTAATCCTCCAAAAACCTTTGTAGTTACAAAAGTAGTACCTCCATCAATACTGTACGTAAATGGAGAAACTCCGGCTGTAGCTGTCAATGTTACAGAACCATCTGTATAACCGTTACAGGTAGGATCAACTTTTGCAGCAGTTCCTGTTACTGTTTGTGGTGATGTTACTACAACTTTGTTGGTTATTTTTGTACATCCGCTAGCATCTGTTACCTGGAAATAATAATCTCCGGCAGTATTTGTTGTAAATGTATTTCCTGTCAAATCAGGAGATGTTCCAAAAGTCACTCCATCCGTAGAAACTAAATAAGTGTAAGGCGCTAAACCTCCGCCAGCATTAACTGTAATTGTTGCATTAACAGGAGCAGCACAAGTAATGTCTTTCACTAAAACTGCACTGGCTGTTAAAACAGAATTTACTGTTATTGTTACTGTATCTGTACAGTTATTAGCATCTTTTACGGTAATCACATAAGTACCCGGTGACGTCACTGTAAAAGTATCCGCCGGAGATGGTGCAACACCACTGCTAATAGAGTACGTTAAAGGAGCAATACCTCCTGTTCCCACAGCTTTGATAATAAATGAAGTTCCTGTAGACGTACATTGGTTTGTAACCGAAGCCGTAACATCCGGAGCTGCATCTGTAGTAATTGCTGCGTCTAATTTAATCACACAACCATTTGCATCTTTTACCCAAACGTCCCAATCCGGAATAGCCGGATCAAGGTTTGCTGAATTACTTGATTTATAATCTGTTGATACAGGTGTTACATTGTTCTGCACAAATGCATAAGAATATGCTGTTGTTCCTCCGGTAGCAGTAACTGTTACTGTTGCTTTTGGAACGTGGCAATTAGCATTTACAATTGCAAGTGTTGCGCCTAATGGATTTAATGGCTCAGTAATAGTTACTGATTTGTCGGCCTTACAATTTGTCGTATTATCTGTTACTTCAAGCTTATAAGTACCCGCAACTAATCCGTTTAAGGTAATTACATCTCCAACTGTTACAGTTGTATAAGGTAATCCCGCAGGAGTAGAAGTTACTGCTACTGCATAATTTCCTGTAGCGCTAAATCCTGAAATAGAGAATCTTGCAGAACCTGTATTTCCTCCTTTACATAAAACATCGCTTAATTTAGATTCAGCAACTGCAATTGGAGTTAATGGAAGTACAGTATAAGACTGAATAGCAAAACATCCGTTTGCATCTGTTACTTTAAAAGTATAGGTATCTGCAGTTAATCCTGTAAATACTCCAGTTGTAGCACCCGTTACATTTGAGGTAGCAGAAGCTGGTGCTGTAATAACATAAGCTAAAGCTCCTACTCCATTTGTAGTAGTCACTGTTACAGTACTTGTAGTACTTGTAGATGGTGAACATAAAATTGCACTACCTGATATTGAAACAATAACAGGAGGATCAAGTTTTTTAATTGTAATTTGTTGAACCGCAGTAGTACATCCTTTAGCATCTTTAACAGAATAGCTAATGATTTGATCTCCTCCGTTATCGTTTACTGTTAATGTATTCGTAGTAGTATAGCCACTTCCGTTAAAACTATACGTATAAGGAGCTGTACCGTTTGTTCCTGTAATCGTAACAGTAGCTGATTGTTTAGTATTTGTAACACTACAAGTAAAATTAGTAGCAGTAGCGCTGGCAGTTAATTTTGTAGGCTCGCCTATTGAAACATTAACATTTCCAATACATCCTTTACTGTCTTTTACATAGAATGTATAGTTACCCGCAGCCAGATTTTCAAATAATGAAGCAGCAACATAAGTCACGTTATCATCACTATACGTATATCCGCCTGAACCACCAGCTCCCGTCAATTGTACCGTTCCGGTATTAGAACCGTTACATGAAGCATCCACTTTTACAGCAGTTACTGTAGGAGCAGTAATAGGAGCTACTGTAGTAAAGGTTGTAACATCACATCCATTTGCATCTTTAATGGCAAATGTATAAGTATCAGCGTTAGCCGGAGTAACACTTATTGTAAACGATGTTCCGGTAACATTAACAACTCCACTTGGAGTTCCTGTACCCTTCGTTACAGTATAGGTATATGGAGTTTTTCCTCCGCTAATATCTACTTTAATTGTTGCGTTTGGAGTTGCACTACAATCCAATTCTTTAGTAACCTCTGCTAAGGCACCAACTTTAGGATAAACCACTACAGGAACTGCAGCAGCTGTTGTACAACCATTTTTGTCTTTTACCGTCACCGTATAAGATCCTGCACTTACGGTAAAAGTATTGCTTGTCTGGAAATTAGTTCCATCAATACTATACGTTAAAGGTACCAGTCCGGTAGCTGTAGCTGTAATTGTAAAACTTGAAACTGATCCTGTCTGACATTGATTGTCAACAACCACTCCTGTAATTACAGGTTTAGCATCAATATCAATTTTTATAGGGAAATTATCCAAACAACCATTTGCATCTTTAATATAAACTATCCAGTTTATTACTGTTCCGTTAACGGTATTAGCAGTTAAAACATTATTTGAACCATAAACAGTCGGTACCGGTCCACCTTGTCTTTCTATTGCATAGGTATAATTTGGTGTACCACCTGTTCCTGTTGCTGTTACTTCAGCAGTAAATTTGTTGCAATTTACTGTAGTTGCCACAGCAGTAACATCAACAGCTGCCGCTGACTGTGTTAAAGTTACGGTATAAGAAGACTGACATTTTGTTAATCTGTCAGTAGCTGTAATGGTATACGCACCTACAGGCTGAGCAGTAGGAACTGCAACAGTAGTTGTAGCCGCACTTACAGCAGTAGCTTGCTGAATGATTGTATTGGCAGCGTTTTTAATCACATAATCATATCCGTTTGCCTTAGCACCATTAACTGTGAATTCAATTGTACCTGTAGCACCAAAACATTGAATATTTGCAAGTATCGATCCACCAGTAATGATGTCTGAAGTTGCTTTGATCGTATGTCCTTTTGTGAATGAACAATTGGTGTTCGTATCAGTGGCCTGGAAGATATAATCTCCCGGAGTCAGTGATGTAAAGTTTCCAGTTGTATTTGTTGCAGGATTAAAGCCAGCCGGACCAGAAATAATCTGATAGATAATATTTGCTGTACTTCCTGTTTTTACCGCTGTCAAAGTTACACGTCCACCAGCCGGAACTGTTGAACAATCGTATCCACTATCAACAATCGTGATATCAGTAATTGGTTCTAAAGCACCAATTGTAATTGATAATGGACCAAATTGACAATTATTTGCATCTCTCACATATGCCGTAACTGTTCCGGCAGCTGTTGTTGAGTATGTATTTGTTGTTGTAAAGTTTGCCGTTCCGTTGAAGCTGTAAGTATAAGTACCTGTTCCTCCGGAACCTGTAACTGTAACTACCGCCGGTACTGTGCTTGGCGTACCACATTTAATAATAGTAGCTCCAATAGTTCCAGACACAGCGGTTGGCTGTGTTAGTGTAATATTTCCAACAGCAGACGTACATCCTTTACTGTCTCTTACCTGATAAGGGTAACTAATATTTGGACTTAAATTAGAATATAATGAAGTTGTTGACCAACCTAAATTATTAAAGTTGTATTCATATCCGCCTGAACCTCCTGCTCCAACTAACTGTACACTACCATTTGTAAGACCATTACAAGTAATTTGTGTTGGGTTAGCAGTAACTGTTGGGTTTGTAATTGGGCTAATTGTAGCATCAATATAAGCTTTACATCCTTTAGAATCTGTAATTTCAAAAGTATAAAGTCCTGCTGTTGTTGCTGGGTAATTAAAGGTATTACCTGCAACATTTACGCTGGCTCCATAAGTACCTGCATCTTTTTTAACTTTATAAGTATATGCTGCAACTCCATCTGTAATATCAACTTTAATAGTTGCATTTGGAGTTGTACAATCTAATGTTTTTGTAATCGAAGCTGCCGCTTTTAATTGCGGAGCAACTACAATTCCGTTTATGGTAACCGGACAATTATTACTGTCGGTAACCGTAATAGTATGTGTTCCCGCTCCAACGTTTGTAAATGTATTACTACTTTGGCCAGGCGCACCATTTAAACTATAAGTTATCGCTCCTGTACCCGTAGCCGTAACAACAAGAGTTGCTCCTTTGGTTGCAGTAACACAATAATCAGTAGTAGCCGCTAAGGTTGCTGTTGGCAGTGTTGGTGCAACAACATTAACCTGTGCAGATGCGCTTGAAGAACATGCATATGCATCACGGGTTACAACTGTATATGTACCGGTAGGAACATTTGTAAATACACCAGAATTCTGGAATGCAGTTATTACTGTAATACCATTTGCCGCTCTTAATTCATACTGATATGCTGGTGTTCCACCTCCGGCAACAGCCGTAATAGTAGCACCATCTGTACAAGTAGCCGTTTTTGTAACACTTGCTGTAATCGTTAATGCAGCAGGAGTACCAATTGGCTGAGTGAATGGGAAACTACAGCTTGCCGCTTTATCATCGTAACGAATTAAAATATTATATGTTTGACTGGTCAAGTTTTTAACGGTAACCGGCGAAGTTTTAGAATTTACCCAGGTTGCACCATTATCTAAAGAGTAATCAAAACCATAACTTGTATTAAAGTTTTGAGCCGCTAATGTGATCTCTCCGTTACTAGCACCATTACAGGTTACGTCTTTATGACCGTCAATAGAAGCTTTAAAAGCTTTATCTGTTCCAATAACAATTGGGAAATCTTTCTCAGCGCCACAAACCTCCGGAATCTGACGTACCCATATATCATCAACAGCTAAATCATTACCACTTATAACCTGACTGTAAGATAAAATAACAAAGTCCAGAGAAGTATTATTTCCAGGATTTAAGGTTAATATCTGACCACTTCCAAGATCAGTTGTATTATGCCATTTCTCATCTCTCGGAATACTTTGTGTATCCTTTGATGCTCCCGGTATAACAGTTCCGTTTTTCTGAAGTTGTATCGTTAATCTTGGAGAAGGTAAATTATTATTTTTACTTAATAAATTAAGCATGTAAAGTGATACTTGAATGTCCTGATTTGGAATAACATCATTGATCGTTTTTTTGTATAAAACACCTCCTATTGGTACTACACCTCCAACATTAACGGCTAAAAATCTACCGTCTTTTATTTGTGGTGTGTTGTTAATTACCGCTGTATTATCTTTAGGCAAATTCCAATTAAAACCAGCAACATGCTGTGGTATCAAAGCCTGAGTCACAACATATTCACCATCATTAAGCAAAATTGGCATATAACCTCCAATACCGCAATCTTCTATAGCATCTTGTTTTTCCCAACAGTAATTAGGGTGAATACCCGGAGTAGTTGTATCCGGTCCTCTACCAAAATCTTCTCTTAACAAGTTACTGTAAGTAGGTACCGTAGTAACTTTGTATTTAACCTTTATAGTATGAGTTCCTGAAGGAACATTTGTAAAGACATTATTAGTAATTGGCGTATTAGGTGTTCCGTTAATATAATACTCATAAGTATAGTTATTTGACGGATTTGTAACCGTAACCGTAGTTGATGCCATACCATTACATCCAAAAACAGGATCAGCAACAGTGATTGTTGGATCGACAGGTTTAGGATCTAAAGTAACCTGATAAGGAATTTCGAAAATACAGCCTAAAGCGTCTTTAACCTGTAAAATAAAACTACCCGGCATAACGTCTTTTTCATTTGATGCCTGCCAAGTAACACCACCATCAAAACTAAATTGATAAGCAGGTGTTCCACCCTGAACGTTATTGATACGTAATTTACCTCCCTGGTTTGAACCACTACCGTCAGGTAATGTACATCCGGCCAAAGCGGCAACTCCGGCAGAAGCTGAAATAGCAGAAGTTGGCCCAGTAATCGTTATCTTTTGTACAGGATCTGTACAATATACGATTGGCGTTCCTATACCATATCTTACAACTACATCATAAGTTCCCGGTTGTAAATTAGAAAAAATAGGATTCGACTGAAAAGTAAGACCACCATTGATGCTATACCCCATTGTGTACCCGTTTGCTCCAGCTGTAAGTTTTACTTCTATCTGAGAACTCGCATCATAACAATTACTATTGGTATGATCAATAGTGTAAGCAGGTTTTGTATTGTCAGGAACGGTAATGGTTCTTGTTATCGTACAGTTGTTTTTATCTACAATTTTAATGGTATAAAGTCCCGGTGCTGTTACCACAAACTCATTACTGGTTTGGAAAACAGTATCGCTATTTATAAAATAATTATACGGTGAATTACCTCCTTCTGTTGTGATTCTAATTTTTCCATCACTACATGCCGTCAAAGGTTCTACTAAAGCAACTGTCGCTTTATACTCATTCCAAACCTTACCTACGTATATGTACTTCGTATCTTTACAACCATCATCTGTAGTAATCTCTACAACATAATTCTGGTCTGTATTTAAATTATCAAAAGTATATTCAGAATCTGGTACTGGTCCAACACTTGATAATAAAGTTCCATTATTATAAAGTTTATAATAATATTGTGCATTAGCGTCATTTACTGCTACTCTAATTTTACCTTTCTCACCATAACACAATGGTTGTGTTACATCCTGCACTACATTAAAGTTTCTTTGTCTGATTTGGATATTCGGAACTGTAAAAATACAAGTGTTTCCTGTTACACCAGCCAATCTGATATAAACGGTATAGAAACCTGCAGTAGTAACATTAAATACATTGCTAGCCTGGTAAGTTGTACCATTAATACTGTACTCATATCCGGCAGGAACACCTCCTACTGTAATGGTACCAGCTTTACCACAAATAATATCTGTATGTTTCTCTGTAGGACTTAATGAATTGGTGAAAACATTAAAGTAAAAACGGTTAAAACAACCACCGGCATAATTTAATGTTAATCGGTATTGCCCGGCAATTTTAGCCAGGTAATTTGGTCCCGTTGCAACTTGTACCCATGTACAAGAAGTTCCTTCATTAGCACAATTTGCACTACTTGGAGCCGTACAGCTTGTTTCATCCAATTTCTCCCAAACTAGAGTAGAACCATCTGAGATGTGAGTCTCAATTAGTCTGGAGTCATTTGCACCACATAAGAAAAGATTAGGTAATTCTTTTCCATTATTTGGACAAATTAAAACCTCTCCTTTATAAGGGGCTTTTGCATAAGGTAGTACAGGATTTGTATTTGTAGCTCCAAATCTGGTTACTGTAATAGCCTGATAAATTGATCTACAAGGTGCCGCAGCCAAATTGTATACATAATAAGTACCCGGATCTTTAACCGTAAGTGTTTGTCCTGTTCCGATTTGTTTTGTACGCGCTTCGTCACTATACCAGGTATAACTTGTATATCCGTTTGCAGCAACTAAATCTACTGTGTCTTTACATAAAGTAACATTTGCTGTGTATTTACAACCGTCAACACCTACTAAAAAGTTAGTCGCTTTTGGAGTTAATATACATCCTGTATTTGTATTAACACTTGGATCATCTGAAATTTGAAAATCCGGATTTAAAGTTCCTTTATAAGTAGCATATGCTGAGTTATCGATACTATTAGAACATGCTTCACTTAATGAATTACAATCCGGAACAACTTTAACTTTAAAGCTTATCACTTTCTCTGTTAAAGTATTGGCTTTAACAATAGATTCGTCTACTTTAAAAACAATGCTTCTGGTTGCAGGATCATAACTTTGCACCGTTACTCCAGCTGGCAGCGGGTTTAAATCTGCAGGGTAATTAAATATAATATTGATTGGCAACTGATCTCTAATGGTTAAAGATTTAGCATCATCATTACCTGAATTTCTAATACCAATTTCATAATTTAATTGTTGCCCCAATACTACATTTTGTCCCCCAATATCCGTTCCAGCCGAATTTTTAACAATTTTCGTCAGTACAATATGAGGTTCGATAATATCTACCGCAAATGCATTAAAATAATAAAAATAAACGTCCTGAGTACTTCCTAACCTAATATTTGCCGAAGTCTCATTATTGTCAATAATAATACCACCGGGTTTCAAAAGAGTTGCGGGGTTATTAATATTCAAAATACCCGCATCATACCCGAGCGTATTGGTACTGGCAGGATTTCGATTTAGGAAATCCTCTGTTTTATCTGTAGCCGGATCAACATATGTTACACTACTATTAAAGAAGTTATTTGAGGCTCTAATAGAGGTATTTGCGGCGTTTGTAGCACTAATCGGAATTCCGTTAATTTGCAGATAATCCCCTGCAATCGGCTGATCACCCTCTAAAGCAGCGAAAGCAAATTTTACACGTACCGGACCTTTAGGAATAGTCTTAAACCCGGAAACAGGAATATCTAAAGTAGTTGCCCCTCCAATTCCGCTAAAACCGTCAAATGACGTAATATATTTCGCCGGCAAAGTTGGGTCTTCATAAACGATAAAAATAGACCAACCTGCTGATAAACCTGTTCCTCCGTTAGAACCTTCACTAGACTTAACATTTGCAACGGTATACAAACCCTGAGCATTAGCCTGTCCGGTAACTAAAGAAGTAATATCTGCATAACAGGCATATGCCTTATTATTGTCACTACCAATTGGTGCTGCATTAGCATCATACACGATTTGACCTGTAATATCATTATAACCACCAGTTGGTAATTTAAGCTTTACTTTTTCAATGCCTGTACGGTCATTTTGCTGTAGAATAGCCCCCCAATACAAACCTGCATAAACAATTTTATAACAAGCCGGCTTTGGTACCGTTAAAGTTGCACTACTCGAACTGAAAGTAGTGTTATCATTATCGATATCAATATATTCCATACTGAAATCAGAATTGTATCCAGAATTATGATAAGCATCTTCCGGATCTCTGTTATTGGTATTTCTATTTAGAATATTATTACCAATAAGCAACATGTCTCCTTTTAGCCTCTTGTCAAATCTTGGCGTAAATGGCTTAAGATTCTGAGAAATTACAAAGTAGCTTTGAAAGAAAATCAAAGCAAATAAAATCAATCTTAGGTTAGTAGGTTTTTTCATAGTCTTCATTTTGTTTTTGCTTCTCTTTTTATTTTTTAAGGGGCGTTAAAAAATAAAGCAAAGCATTCTGAAACGTTTATTATAGATGTCCTTCTTGAAAAAATCAAGAAGGACGGGGCTATATTCTCAATAATTATATTAATTCTCCACTTTCACAATTGCCATTTTCCCGTTGTATGGCTTAGATCCTTTTGCTTCCAGTGCTTTTGTAGCTTCTGACAAACCGTCAAATTTCTCGTAATAGATGTAGTACTTACTAGTCGTTACATTGTAAAAGAAATTAACATCTGTGCGTCCTGCTGCAACTGCTTTCGCCAGGAACTGATCACGCTTTTCGACACTGTTGTGAACGGCAATAATCATGTAATATCCACCATCAGCATTTTTAATGTTTTTGATAATCTGCATGTTTGACTGGTCTTCACCAAAATCAAAATCGCTTGCTGTTAAAGGTGTACTACTTAATTTTGTTGTTTCCTTAATACGTTTAAGAGCGGCAACATCCTGCGCATATCGACCCTGATCATTCTCATAAGCCGCACGCTTAATTCTACGTTTTTTCTCAATTTCAGTCTCGGCTTTAATACGTTCCAAATTAGAAAGTAATGTAGCACTATCCTGTTCCATTTTTAATTGTGCTGCTTTTAACTCATTTATCTTTTCAAGATAAGCTTTGTTCAAAGCATCATTTTTGTTCGGAACTTTTTTAAGCCTATCATTGTATAAATTAGTCAACTTCTCGATTTCATCTTTCTGTGCTTTATTCACTTCAGCAAGTTGAGATTTTAAAGCTTCCAACTGGCTGTTTTCAGCCGCCACACTTTTGAATGGTTTTGGTTCTTTATAAATTCCTTTTTCACTTAAATCATTCTCTTCTCTTAAGTCATTTAAGTCTCTTTGTTTGCTCGCTACTGTTGAGTTAAACTGAGACAATAAATCCTTTTGTATTTTACTCGCACTTTCAATAGACTGAGATAAATTGTCGATCGCTTTTGCTGTATCATCTTTTGGAGCTGACGCTGCTTTTGCTAATGCATCTGCAGCAAGTTTAGCCTGAAGTGCTTCGGCATCGGCTTTCGCTTTGGCATCGGCAAGTAATTTTGCTTCACGTGCCTCTTCTGCTGCTCTTAGTTGTCTAGTTTCTTCCTCCGCTTTTAATCGCTCTGTCGCTTCCGCATCCGCTTTGGCTTTTTGATCAGCCAGTAGCTTCGCTTGTGCAGCTTCCATATCCGCTTTTGCCTTAGCATCGGCAGCTAGTTTTGCTTGTAAAGCTTCTGCATCGGCTTTCGCTTTGGCATCAGCAGCTAGTTTTGCCTGAAGGGCCTGAGCATCGGCTTTCGCTTTAGCATCGGCAGCTAATTTTGCTTGTAAAGCTTCTGCGTCGGCTTTTGCTTTAGCATCGGCGGCTTGTTTTGCCTGTAAAGCTTCTGCATCCGCTTTTGCTTTGGCATCGGCAGCTAATTTTGCCTGAAGGGCCTGAGCATCTGCTTTTGCTTTAGCGTCGGCAGCTAATTTCGCCTGAAGAGCTTCTGCATCGGCTTTCGCTTTAGCATCGGCGGCTTGTTTTGCCTGTAAAGCTTCTGCATCCGCTTTGGCTTTAGCATCAGCAGCTAATTTCGCCTGAAGAGCTTCTGCGTCGGCTTTGGCTTTGGCATCAGCGGCTTGTTTTGCCTGTAAAGCTTCTGCATCCGCTTTGGCTTTGGCATCGGCAGCTAACTTCGCCTGAAGCGCTTGAGCATCCGCTTTGGCTTTTGCATCAGCAGCTTGTTTTGCCTGTAAGGCTTCTGCATCCGCTTTCGCTTTGGCATCGGCAGCCAATTTGGCCAAACGTGCCTCCTCAGCTTCTTGTAATTGCTTCGCTTCTGCATCGGCTTTGGCTTTAGCTGTTGCTTCAGCATCAGCTTTTACTCTCGCATCAGCAATTAATTTTGCCTGTAAAGCTTCCATGTCGGCTTTAGCTTTTGCATCAGCAGCTAACTTCGCCTGAAGGGCTTCAGCATCCGCTTTTGCTTTAGCATCAGCAGCTAGTTTTGCTTGTAAAGCTTCTGCGTCAGCTTTCGCTTTGGCATCGGCAGCTAACTTCGTCTGAAGGGCCTGAGCGTCGGCTTTTGCCTTAGCATCGGCAGCTAATTTTGCTTGTAAAGCTTCTGCATCGGCTTTCGCTTTGGCATCAGCAGCTAGTTTTGCTTGTAAAGCTTCTGCGTCAGCTTTCGCTTTGGCATCAGCAGCTAACTTCGCCTGAAGGGCCTGAGCGTCGGCTTTTGCCTTAGCATCAGCAGCTAATTTTGCTTGTAAAGCTTCTGCGTCGGCTTTTGCTTTAGCATCAGCAGCTAACTTCGCCTGAAGGGCTTCTGCATCGGCTTTTGCTTTGGCATCGGCAGCTAATTTTGCTTGTAAAGCTTCTGCGTCAGCTTTTGCTTTAGCATCGGCAGCTAGTTTTGCTTGTAGAGCTTCTGCGTCAGCTTTCGCTTTAGCATCGGCAGCTAGTTTTGCCTGTAAGGCTTCTGCATCGGCTTTCGCTTTGGCATCAGCAGCAATTCTCGCTTGTCTCGCTTCTTCATCGGCTTTGGCTTTGGCATCAACCGCTTGTTTCTCTTTTAAAGCAGCTTCTTCAGCAGCTTTCGCTTTGGCATCAGCAGCCAGTTTCGCTTTATTAGCAGCGTCTATACTTACTTTTGTTTTGGCAGCAGCAGCAGCGGCAGCTTTGGCTTCAGCAGCCAATCTTGCCTGAAGTGCATCTGAATCCGCCTTAGCTTTAGCATCTGCAGCTAAAATAGATTGTAAATCTGCAGCTTCAGCTTTCGCTTTGGCATCGGCTTTACGTTTCGCTTCTGCAGCATCAGCTTTCGCTTTGGCATCAGCAGCCAGTTTTATTTTTAGAGCTTCAGCATCTGCTTTTACTTTATCTGCAGCTAATTTAGCTTTCGCAGCAGCTTCGGCATCGGCTTTGACTTTATCAGCCGCTAATTCTGCTTGTGTTTTTTGTGGTGCCGGTTTATTGGCAGCAGCTGTTTTTGCTTTTGCAGCTTCTGCATCGGCTTTCGCTTTAGCATCTGCAGCTAATTTCAGCTTCATTGCCTCAGCATCGGCTTTGGCCTTATCAGCCGCTAATTGCGCCTGTGTTTTTTGCGGTGTCGGTCTATTGGCAGCAGCAGTTGCTCTTGCAGCAGCGGCAGCATCAGCTTTCGCTTTGGCATCGGCAGCTAATCTAATCCTCAATGCTTCTGCATCGGCTTTAGCTTTATCAGCAGCCAATTGTGCTTGTGTTTTTTGTGGTGCCGGTTTATTGGCAGCAGCAGTTGCTTTTGCAGCAGCGGCAGCATCGGCCTTCGCTTTAGCATCGGCAGCTAGTTTGATTTTCAATGCTTCTGCATCCGCTTTCGCTTTAGTATCTGCCAATAATTTTGCTTTTGCAGCAGCTTCGGCATCGGCTTTTACTTTCTCTGCAGCAGCCAGTCTCACTTTTAGTGCTTCCGCATCGGCTTTTGCTTTAGCTTCGGCAGCTAATTGTGCTTTTGCGGCTCCGTCTACTCTGGTTACCGGAGCAGTTGTTGGTTTAGCCATTACAGGTTTTGATTTTGCAGGTTCTAATAAAGCCCCTTCTTCGTCATCACCATAGTAATAGTTTTTATTTTTAAATTTATAGGCTATCGAAAATTCATGAGAACCTCCCATATTGGTGAAATTCCCCATGCCTTTTTCATAGTTGTATTCCAATGCAATACTAGGCGAAATATTAAACCCAAGACCCGCAGAAATACCGTATAAAGTATTGTATCCGGCTTGTGCCCAAACTCCTTTTGGAATTGCAATCATAGCAAGTCCGGAGATTACTGTTTTGTCTTTTTTAACTTCGGTTTTTAAAATTCCTGAAAATTTACTTCTGTCAAAAAAACCATAACTGTCAATATAACCGGTATACATTGCATGCAATTCAATCGCTCTTTCCGGATCTTCTTTTACGATACCCGATCCAAAATTGTAAAGAATCAAATTGTTTACAGATACTCCAAAATCAAGAAAAGCGGTTCCGTAATTCACACCTGGATTAATCGCCAGTAAAGTGTTAGATGGATAATCGCCATTTAAAATATTCGGATCATCTGAGATGATTTTTCCTGTGTTTAAACTGCTTTGGTAAACACCAACGTTCATACCAAAGGTTAAGTTACTGTCCTGCTCTAAAACGATGTTATGTGCAAAGTTTCCGATTCCTCCAAAGACAGTCATTATACCATAATTTTGCTGAAAAAGACCAAAAGCAAAAGCTTCATTCTCTCTAAAACGACCGGAATAATTGGCTAAATAAGTGTTTGGAGCATTTTCAAACTGCACCCATTGTCTTTTATTATAAAAACTGGCATACGCATTTGTTTCACGAACAAAGCTGAAGGCAGGGTTAATTAAGTATCTGTTGAACTTTAAAGAATTTCTGATGGGTAACGAAAACGAAACAACTCCACCCTCAGAAGTAGCCTGAGAATAGAGTGTATTTGAAAAACCGTAAAATAAACTTATGAATAGTAAAATTTTCTTCATATTATCTTATTACAGTTATTGATCCTTTTTTTTCACCTGTGTCGGATTGAATGACATAGTAATATACTGGATTAACATTTTTAAAATCTTTTATAAAAGAGTTGGCTTGCGGATCATAATTACTGCCTAAACCATCAAACATAATTTCGCCGTTAGCACTCAGTATTATTATTTTGGTTTGGGCTGTTTTATAAACGTCAGGAATATTCCAATAGGGATTCTGAAGGCTAACCACATTAGGAATCACTGTTGCGGGAGCCGATGGCCCTGTCACTTTAAAGTTAAGCTCCTTAGAAGAAATACAGCCCGTAGCCTGAGAAATTTTAACCGTATAATTTCCCGGAACCGTAACCCCATAAGTATTTGATGTTGCGCCGTTAATTGCGTTTCCATTTAGTAACCATACAAAAGAAGGATTTGTAGCATCTGTTGTAACAGAAACATTTAGCGTTTCACCCTCATTTATCGCAGTAGTTTCTGCAACGTCTATACTAGCCGTAAAACCACTATTTTTCAGATCAATTGATCCTGTTGCTTTACACCCGCCAAAATCAACATCTACCGTGTAAATTCCTGATGCATTTGCATTAATACTACGGGTAGTTGCACCCGAAATTACTGCTCCGTCTTTCTTCCATACATAGCTATTTCCGGATGTAGCGGTTAAAACAGTTCCTGTTCCACTCTCACAGAATGGGTTTCCTAAACTCGAACTAATTGTTGCTGATCCTCCTCCTGAACCAGAAGTTGACACCGTAACACGATTTGAACTAAAGTTTGCATCTGAACAGAAACCATAATCAATCTCTGCAAAATATTTACCCGGAGCGTTTACCACCAATTCTTTAGAACTTTGCCCAGGAATTACGACATCGTCTTTGTACCATTTGTACTTTAAATTTGAATAATTAGCTGGTGAAGAAGCCTGATCTGAAGGTGTTGGATTATATACAGAAAGAGAGATACTCCCTCCTAAACAAATCATTGCTGTTGGTTGTTTATCATTAATGTAAAACGAACTCACATAAGTACTGTAATAAACAGCAAAGGTTGTATTTCCGATAGCATTCTTTACCCTCGGACTATAGACTACCGGCGTAGTATTCAAACTTTTAATACGCAGGCTGTACAAATCTGATCCTTTTAGATTCGTAGGAACAGCAAACTTAATGGTTTGTTGTTTTAATACAGCATCGTCTGTAAATGAAATTGTTGTAGTAGCAGTTGGAGTCGTAAAACTTCCAGTTTCATCTGAAAGCTCAACGGCAAAAGTTGTTCCAGCCGGAAAATCTACATAGCTGAAAGTTGCAAAATACTCATTAAACACAACACCATTGACAACAAGACCAGCGCAGATTTTCTCGAATGGAAGCTGCTGTGGTCCTATCACTGGTGTTTGTGCATATGAATTTAATCTAGTAAAAAAGACAATACTAAATAAAAACACTATTTTGATAAAATTTGGGGGCATTCTTTGAATCATATAGTGCGTGTTCTTGCTAAATCTATGTCTTCAAAAAATAGGATATCAATAAATGTTTCAGAAAAATCGTACTTATAGTTCTCGATAATATCTTTTGCAAGAATTGAAAAAGAACCAGTCAAAAATCGATTTTCTTGGTTACACTCTGAATTCTGATCTTTCACAACAGTTGCCATAGAAAGGCTATCCTTGGGGATGGATAGCCCTGCTAATAACTGATTAGAATTATCTAATTCGCCGATCCTTACCTGATCAGCATTTTTTATATTTTGGTCCTTACAACCCGCCATTTTACTCTCAGTTTCAATAGAAATTGTAGGTACTTCTATCGTATTTTGAGCATATAGGCTTAGGGAAACAGGGAACACTAAAAATATAATATATATAAAATATTTTTTTCTAGATGGAGCCATTATGTTTTGATCTTTATTTGTCCGGTATTAAGACGAATACATAAATTGTGTCTGGGGACTTTATTAATAAAATTTACGCGAAATAAAAATCTAAATCTCTTTTATCTGTTGCTGCTAGACGCTGTAATTTTTCCTAATTGTAATCTGAAATCCGGTTTCTTAGCATTGAAGATGTCAATGAAAGTCTCTCTGTTGTTACTTTGAGAATACACATTGAAAAATACGCTATTTCCGTACCAGCTTTCTAAGTCCTCATTGTTTGAATTGTACTCTGTAAAGATGTTTCCGTTACAAAGGTTAAAGTACATTTCTTCAAATCTGATTTTCTTAAGATTAGCATCATTAATTTCAGTTTTACTGTCTAATAAAACAGCAGGATTAAATCCGGAGATTACACTACGCTTCATTTCAAGAGAAGCATTTTCAGCCACATAAACAGCCTCTTTTACTAAACCAGACTGAATATCAGCTTTAATGTTTTCACTGTCATTAAGCATTGTAATATTAGTTGCAACAACTAAAGTTTGTTTTTTAGTAAAATCGGTTTCACTTTTCTTTTCGAATGATTTTACTTCCATACAACGAGATCCGTCTTTATTACTTGATAAATAAGAAGATCTAACGGCTAATGAATTGTATAAACGACATTGAACTCCCTGAGTAAATTTGTAGTCGTCGTTGATTGATTTATAAGAAACAAACTTAGTAGCGTTTACATCACCTCCAAAAAAGGCAAATGAGTCACCACCAGAGTAGCTTACCATAATGTTTTCAAGTATTGTTTTAGATCCAACACCAGCAACAGTTAAACCGTTGAAAGTATCTACTCCTTTTACTTTTTTACCTGCAAATTCGATTCTCACAAATCTTAAAACTCCTGAATTTGAAGCAGCGTTATCACCACCGTAAGTTGTTAAAGTAGGATCAAGATCTAAATTGTAAGAACTAACATTACCAAATTTATTAATCGGAGCATCACCAAGGATTACAATTCCACCCCAGTCTCCAGCTTTTTTCTGGCTGCGGTTTGAAGTAAATACGATTGGGTCAGTTTCTAAACCATCGGCAACAAGCTGAGCACCTTTGGTAACTACTAGTGTTCCTTTTGTTTCAAAATCACCAATAATTAAAGTTCCTGGTTCAATTGTTAAAACAGCATTGTTAGTAACATAAACGTTGCCTTGCAGTACATAAATATTCCTTTTCAGCAATTTAGTATTAACAGAGATGTTTCCTGCTAAAATTTGGTTTGCTTCTCCATACTCTACTTTGTTAGGCTTAAATTCGGTCCAGTTGTTCAACCAATTGTTGTAGCCCATAATTCCTTTCTCTTGCTGAGCACTCATACTGGTAACTGTCAAAAGAACGCAAATCATTTGAGTAATTTTTTTCATGATAAGGGGGTATTAGGGTTAATAATAAATTTGGGTATGCGTAAATGAAAAAACTCATCCCGAATTTCTGATGATCGTCAGAACCTTTCGGGAGAGTTGTTTTTTATCTCTTTTTTTTAAATGTAGGCATAAATTGAATCCATCTACGCAAACACTTTCAAAAAAGTTTTAAAAAAAAATATTTTTATTACATTTCGTTCAATTCGTTGAACTCGTGTAAAGATTTCAATGTGCTTTCGTAGAATAAAATCGCAGCGATTAAGTTTCCTTTATCAGAATACGGCATCATTTTTCTTTGAAATTCTACTGTTGTATCTAGAAACGTAGCTGTACCTACAGCCTGATTGTCTAATACTTTTTTGTGTTCGTTATCGTCTGGAATACCTAAGTCTGCCATCGTAACTCCCGGTTTTGTAACCAATGCAATGTAAGGAAGTGTTTTTACTAAAACTTTGATACGCTCAATGTATAATTCCAAAAGTTCCCCTTTTTGCATACCACTCAATTCTTTTTGATCATGGTATTTACGAATAAGAGCTGTTGTACTGATTATACTTCTCGGAGCATTTTTTGCCTGCGCCGAAACGGCACCAGTTGTCAATAAAAAAAGTGCACTAAATAAAATAATTTTCCCTTTCATAGATTCTTATTATAATTGGTTCTTGATGAAAACAAAAATATAGAATTTAACTTAAACTGCAACTTTATTGATTTCTTTTTTCAAAAAAAAAGCTTAAAAAAAGCTTAAAAACCAGCGTTATGTCGAGGAAATGTGCGTTTTAACGGTGTTTTTGTTAAAATTGACTCAACTGCAGCAGGTAGGATATTAGCTATTAAAACCGATTTTACACCCATATTAATAATCAAAAAAAGCTACCGTTAATCGTTTCTCGCGAAAAACTATTAACAAAAAAGTCTTAATATCTCCACATATTCACCTGTTTATTAACAAAAGTTGGTTGACAAACCTCAAAAAATCGAGCCAAAATCTTCACGAACGACAGAAATGGAACTGGATGCATAAACTTTTGAGCTAAAATTTTTGACTGTATCATTTTCTCCTATCTTTGCTTCATGCAATTTTCACAAATTTTAGGTCAAGACTACATCAAAAGTCACTTGATAAAAAGTGCAGCTTCCGGACGAATTCCGCACGCGCAATTATTCATTGGGCCGGAAGGAAGCGGTACATTATCAACGGCAATTGCTTATGCGCAATATATTTTGTGCAACAATACGGGAGACGAAAACTCGAATGGAAATGATTCGTGCAATTTGAAATTTCAAAACATCTCACATCCCGATCTGCATTTTATTTATCCAACAGTAACTACTGAAGACGTAAAAACAAAACCCAAAAGTTTAGATTTTATTCAGGACTGGCGTACTTTTATTCAGGAAACCCCTTATGGCGGATTATTTGACTGGTATAAAATGCTGGGGGTTCAAAACAAACAAGGCGAAATTCGTGTTGAAGATGCACAGGAAGTTTTAAAATCACTTTCGTTAAAATCATACGAAGGCGGTTACAAAATTATGATTATCTGGATGGCCGATAAAATGAATATCGCCGCCTCCAACAAACTTCTGAAATTACTGGAAGAACCTTCCGACAAAACCATTTTCATCCTAATTTCAGAAAATGAAGAAGATATTATTCAAACCATACGTTCTCGTTGTCAGGTCATTCACTTTAACGGACTTCCCGAAAAAGTAATTGCCGAAGCCTTAATTGCCAAAGAAAATATCGACGAGAAATTAGCCTTCAAAATTGCGCATCAGGCACAAGGAAATTTCAGCAAAGCCTTACATCTCATAAAAGAAGACGATTCAGAATATCCTTTCGAACAATGGTTTGTCAAATGGGTTCGTGCGGCCTTTAGAGCAAAAGGAAATGCAGCTGCCATTCAGGATTTAATAACCTGGAGTGAAGAAATTGCAGCCCTTGGACGTGAAAGCCAGAAAAAATTCATCCAATTTTGTATCGAAATGTTTCGTCAGGCACTATTGCTCAACTATCAGGCTCCCACTCTTGTTTACATTGAGCCGAAAGTAGACAAATTTAAACTCGAAAATTTCGCGCCTTTTGTCAACGGAAATAACATTCACGAAATTTTCAAAGAACTTTCAGATGCCATGTATCACATTGAAAGAAACGGAAATGCAAAAATAATTCTAACCGATTTATCTATAAAACTGACTCGTTTAATTCACAAAAAATAGTTTTCAAATGAATAATGTTGCCTCCATTTTACTATTAGTATTTTTAGCCTTAACGTTCTTACAATCAGGATACGAAAAAATATTTTACTGGAAAGACAATGTCGAGTGGCTTAAAGGTCATTTTGCGAAAACAAGACTAAAAAATCAGGTACCACTCGCCTTGCTCCATCTTTTAATTTTAGAATTAATTTCAGGAGTTTTATGCGTTGTAGGCGCCATACAATTACTCACCAACAGCGGTCGCGAATTTGGTTTTTACGGAGCCATATTCTCCTGCATCACTTTGTTAATGATGCTTTTCGGTCAACGATTAGCTAAAGATTACGACGGTGCAAGAACCATTGTTATTTATTTTATTCCAGCCGTAATGGCCGTTTACTGGTTGAATTAATCAGCCCAATTTTTAAAAAAGCAAGCCATTGATTTAAAGAATTTTATTAGCTGTTTTTAATTTCTGAAATCTTGTTAATCTATGGCAAAAAAATTATCAAAAAAAATGAATCCAAAACACCCATCAGAGTCCCTGACCATCTTAACCGATTTAGTTTTACCAAGTGAAACAAATCCTTTAAACAACCTTTTTGGTGGCGAATTATTAGCCCGAATGGATCGCGCAGCAAGTATTGCAGCCCGCAGACATTCCCGTCGAATTGTAGTGACAGCCTCTGTCAATCACGTTGCTTTCAACAGAGCGATTTCGTTAGGAAGCGTTGTAACTGTTGAAGCCAAAGTTTCAAGATCATTCAAAAGTTCAATGGAAGTTTTTATCGATGTCTGGGTAGAAGATCGTGAATCGGGAAGCAGAACAAAAGCCAATGAAGCTATTTATACATTTGTTGCCGTTGACGATACCGGAAGACCAGTTGAAGTTCCGCCAATTGTACCCGAAAGTGAACTGGAAATACAGCGTTATGATGCTGCTTTGCGTCGTAAACAACTGAGTTTAGTACTTGCCGGCAAAATGCAACCTTCTGATGCTACCGAACTAAAGGCTTTATTTTTATAGTGAAATTTGTGACAATTTGGAACAATTTGACATCATGCTACTTCAAAAAAAAGAAGTATTTTTACAAAATTACAAGCCTGATACAAATCTAAATCAGTACGTTATTAATTTCTGGTTTGTTTTTGAGAATGAATTATAAAAATTTACATGAAAGAAAAAGAAAAAAAAGAGATGAGTTCAGAAAAAGATGCCAAATTAAAAGCGCTACAACTTACGCTTGACAAACTAGATAAAACTTACGGAAAAGGAACCGTAATGAAAATGGGCGATAAAGCCATTGTAGAAGTTGAAACGATTTCTTCAGGTTCTCTTGGTGTCGATTTAGCGCTTGGAGTAAATGGTTACCCTAGAGGAAGAATAATTGAAATTTACGGTCCGGAATCATCTGGAAAGACCACTCTAACGTTACATGCAATTGCTGAAGCTCAAAAAGCTGGCGGAATCGCTGCTTTTATCGATGCTGAGCACGCTTTTGATAGAAATTATGCAGAAAAACTAGGCGTAGATATCGAAAACCTGATCATTTCACAACCGGATAACGGAGAACAGGCTTTAGAAATTGCCGAAAACCTGATTCGCTCAGGAGCAATTGATATTGTTGTAATTGACTCGGTTGCTGCCTTAACACCAAAGAGTGAAATCGAAGGTGAAATGGGAGATTCTAAAATGGGACTTCACGCACGATTGATGTCACAGGCACTTAGAAAATTAACCGGTACCATCAGTAAAACAAACTGTACTGTTTTCTTCATCAACCAGTTGAGAGAAAAAATTGGTGTTATGTTTGGAAACCCTGAAACCACAACCGGAGGTAACGCTTTAAAATTCTACGCTTCTGTACGTTTAGACATCCGTCGTTCTTCTCAAATTAAAGACGGTGAGAATGTTATCGGAAACAGAACCAAAGTTAAAATCGTAAAAAACAAAGTAGCTCCGCCTTTTAAAACGGCCGAATTCGACATCATGTACGGAGAAGGAGTTTCGAAAACTGGTGAAATTCTTGATTTGGCGGTTGAATTTGAAATCGTTAAAAAAGCAGGATCATGGTTTAGCTATGGAGACACCAAATTAGGACAAGGTCGTGATGCCGTAAAAGCCCTAATTAAAGACAATCCGGAATTAGCGGACGAATTAGAACTTAAAATTAAAGCACATATCAAAGAATTAGCAGGCGCTTAAACTTCAGAAAAGCACTTACAATCAATACTTTATATACAACCCGTTAGTTTTTTAAAAAAACTGACGGGTTTTTTATTGAAAAAATTATCCTTTAGCGACGCAACCTTTCTAAAATCAAGCCATCTTAGTAACAGACATAGATTTGATTAATGCTTAGCCATAGGCATTATCTCAAAGGTTTTTCTACAAATTTGGTTGGTTTGTTCAATAAAAATCCGTTAGTTTTTTGGTTCTAACGGGTTTTTATTCTTTTTTTTAAACTTTTTACAACTTCCAACGCAACCTTTTTCATTTTTTTCCCTCTATACTAGTATGACGTTCAATGGAGTATTCGTCAAACTCTTTAGTATCAACCATAAATATTTTTAACCATGAAAGAGAGAATAGAAGTGTTGTACAACAAAAACCGTAGAAAAACCAAACTCAAGTTTAAGAAAGTATTGCGTTTTATTTCAGAGAAAATAATTCATAGATAATCGTTTTTGAATACAAAATGGGTAAATTTTAATTCAAAAGAAAACCCGACAACTTCTGAAGCTGTCGGGTTTTTATCTTTAAAATACTTTATAATCTTTATACTTCATTCTTTTTAAACGTCAGCAAACCTTTATAAATCAGCTGTCTTACCTGATCGCGAAGTTCTTTTCTATGATCTGATGTTAGTCCTTTTGTAGCAACAAAGGGTAATACTTTTACACGCATTTTCCCAGGGCTTCCGCTTAAAAATGTATACGAAAATCTTTCTTTGTTATCGGCAAAAACGATTGGAACAATCGGAATCTGGTGGTCTATCGCCAAACGAAAAGCCCCGTCTTTGAACTCATCGAGTAAAATAGATTCGTCATCAGGAACTCCGCCTTCAGGAAAAATACAAATACTAAGTCCCTGATTAAGTCTGTTTTGTGCCCTTTTGAAAACTTCATTTTTACTTTTTGAAGAATTTCGATCCACCAAAATACAAGTTCTTTTATAGAAAAATCCAAACAAAGGGATTTTTGAAAGCTCCTTTTTCCCAACAAAAACAAACGGATTTCGAACGACAGCCAGCATCAGCATAATATCGGTCATTGAAGTATGATTGGCGACAATCATATAACTTTTATTTTTAACCAGCTTCTCTTCGCGCTCGACTTTATAATAAAAACCCATCCCAAAAAGGATAAATTTAGCCCAAATGCGGGCCATTTTAAAGAAATAGGGGTAACCCCTTTCCGATGCAATAGAAATTAGCAAAAACGGCAACATAATCAATATCGGAATGGCCATTAAAATGTAAAACCATACGCGCCATAAAACCCAAAAAACAACTTTTAATCCTTTCATGGTTTCAAATGTAAGAAAACCGAAATGAATTTAGATTTTTCGGTCATTAGATTTTTAAAATGTTAGGGTTTTCTCTGAAATAAAACTTAAAATCAATGAGATGTTGGATAAACTTTAGCGAGTTTGCGAAAAACTTTACGAACTTTGCGGTTAGAAAAAATAAACCTGCAATCTTTGCGATTGGAAGATTAAGAAAAAAACTAGAATGGCAAAAATACTTACTGGTGTTCAGAGTACTGGAACGCCACACTTAGGCAATTTGTTGGGAGCAATTATTCCGGCAATCGAATTATCAAATGATCCGGCAAACGAATCTTTTTTGTTTATTGCTGATTTACACTCCATTACACAAATTAAAGAGGGCAAAACGCTAAGAGAAAACACATACAGCACCGCAGCGGCTTGGCTTGCTTGTGGTTTAAATCCTGATAAAGTAACCTTCTACAGACAATCTGATGTGGTTCAAACTACAGAATTAACCTGGTACCTAAGTTGCTTTTTTCCATTTCAACGCTTGACTTTGGCACATTCATTCAAAGACAAAGCAGATCGTTTAGACGACGTTAATGCCGGACTTTTTACTTATCCGATGTTAATGGCTGCCGATATTTTATTGTATGATGCCGAATTTGTTCCGGTAGGAAAAGATCAATTGCAGCATTTAGAAATCACCCGTGATGTAGCTTCGCGTTTCAACCATCAAATGGGCGAAACCTTTGTGATTCCAGAGGCTAAAATTCAGGAAGACGGCAAATTGATTCCGGGAACAAACGGTGGAAAAATGAGTAAATCAGCCAATAATCTCATCAACATTTTCCTTGACGATAAAACAATTCGCAAACAGGTCATGAGTATTGAAACGGACAGTACACCACTCGAAGAGCCTAAAAACCCGGATACCTGCAATGCATTTGCTATCTATTCCTTGCTGGCAACCGAAACGCAAATTGCCGAAATGAGAGCCAATTATTTAGGTGGAAACTATGGTTATGGTCATGCCAAACAAGCTTTGTTTGAACTGATTATAGAAAAATTCAAAACCGAAAGAGAAAAATACACTTACTACATGAACAACCTTGAAGAAGTAGATGCTTTACTCAAAAAAGGGGCATCAAAAGCTTCCGTAATTGCTGATGGTGTATTGGCAAAAGTAAGACAGGTCCTTGGATTTGGTCAGTAATATTCCAAACTTGGCAGATTATTAAATCTGCCAAGTTTTAAAATATAAAAAAATGAGAACATCAATCTTACTTTTCTTCCTAATTTTCTCAAACATATCAAATTCCCAAAACTCTTATAAAACTTATGAAGATGCAATAGAAATTATTAAACTTTCACCAGAGTTTAATCAATTTTCAAGTGATTTAAGTCAAAAAGAGAAAGACTTTAGTGTGTCGCAAGGTTTATATCCAATATGTGTATATTCTGAATTAGTAAACGATTATGTAAATCCTTGTAAAAGTTCTAAATGGCTCGAAATCTGGCCAAAAGAACAAGTAAAAGATCTAGAAAAACTTGGAAATAAAAGAAATAAAAAAAATCTATTGCGTTTTACAAATACTGAAAATTCTTATTTCATATCTCAACTTATTTATAAATCAAAAAAAGAATATTTACTCTTTGTATTTCAAATAAAAGACGACAAACTGACTATAATTAAAACATTAACAAAATAAAACTTGGGTTAATGCTATGAACATGATCCAGAAATTATCGAAAGAATAAAAGCATCTAGAGAACGAGAAATATTACACTATTACATTCTTTTGACTCAATTTACAGATGAAGAAAATATTTACCAAATACATGTTTCTCCTCCTAATATCACTTTTTTTATTAGGTTTCTTATTAGCTTACTTATTTGGGGATGAGCAGTATTACAGCATGAATAAAACAGTTGGCTGGGCTTTTACGGTTTCAAATGAAATCATACTAAACATATTTTTAGCGATCTCACAGATACTTTTCATTTTTGGTTATTTAATAGTATTTCTACTTAAGCGAAAAACAAACTATTACATTTCCTTAACTCATTTTGAGGTAATTATCTTGGCATTCTA
This sequence comes from Flavobacterium sp., assembly GCA_023251135.1. GTDB lineage: Bacteria > Bacteroidota > Bacteroidia > Flavobacteriales > Flavobacteriaceae > Flavobacterium. The sequence goes on from JAHEZJ010000018.1 coordinate 27,833, forward strand.
TTCCATATCTTTCGAAAATTTCAATGTCACTTTGGTTATTGGTGTATTTTCAATTATACTGTTTTTGATAAATATTTTCAAATCTCAGAAATAAAAAACTGGCATTTATTCTTATATTGCCTCAAACAATTTTCCGGGAAGAGGCCTAATCACTCCTTTCAATTCCATATTCAACAACAGACCCGAAATTTTATAAATCGGAAAATCACATTGCAGTGCAATACTATCCAACAGTTCCCTCCCGTTTTTTAGAAGAAAATCATACACCTTCTGCTCCTCAGGTTCTAAATTTATAAAAAGCTGTTTTTGAACCGGTTTGGGTTTTGTTTCAATATTCCAGTTCAGCATATAAATCAAATCTGCGGCACTTGTCAGCACATTGGCACGCTGCGTTTTAATCAAATTGTTGCAACCCTGACTGTACTTATCCGTAGCACGTCCGGGAACCGCAAAAACATCACGGTTATAATCATTGGCCAGGTTTGCCGTAATCAGCGACCCGCCTTTTTCAGCGGATTCGATTACAAGAGTCGCTTCAGCCATTCCTGCCACAATACGGTTTCTGCGTACAAAATTTTCTTTATCGGGATTTGATGTACTCCAGAATTCGGTCACAAAACCCCCATTTTCGTCGATTTGAGCACTATACTTTCTGTGCGATTTCGGATAAATCTGATTCAATCCATGTGCCATAACCCCTATGGTTTGCAAATTAAAATCCATTGCCCGCTGATGGGCAACAATATCAACACCATAGGCAAAACCACTAACGATTACCGGATCCAGAGGGGCCAATTCTTCCACCAAATTTCGGCAGAACTCCGTTCCGTACGAAGTAATCTGGCGTGTTCCCACTATACTTATTATTTTTTTGTTTTTTAAATTTATGTTTCCACGTGAAAAAATCAAAACAGGAGAATCGATACAATGTTTCAAGCGTTCCGGATAACTTTCTTCCTTAAAAAACGATACGTTCACTAAATTCGATTTCAGGAATTCCATTTCCGAATTGGCCTTTTCAAAAACAGATTTGTCTTTAAAATTTTTCAAAAGAACAGAACCAACACCATCAATAACAGCCATTTGTCCCGATTTACTTTTAAAAACTGCCTCTGCACTACCGAAATGATTCAGCAGCTTTTTTGCCATTATGTCTCCAACACCTTCCACTTTTAATAGGGCTAATACATAAAATAAATCTTGATCTGACATGAATTGAATAAGGTTTAAAGGCGGAGACAAAAATCTTTTAAAAACAAATCTCAAAATAAAATCGAGAAAGTCAAATATACAAATTAGAAGTAAATTCCTTCAAAAAAGATAAAGTAAAAGAAATTTAGAAACAATCAAGAAAACGACAAAAAAACTTAACTAGTTGACAAGCAATTGTCTATAAAAATATCTCAATTGTTAATAAAAATTGTGAATAAAATTTTGATAACTATATTCGTTGCATAACTTTGTTACTATGAAAATCGAAAATTACATAGCACAGTTACTGTATCGTTATCAGTGTGTAACGGTTCCAGGGTTTGGAGCATTTTTAACAGAAATTCAATCCGCGCAGCTGAATGAAAGCACAAATTCATTCTTTCCGCCGACAAAAATGATCTCTTTCAACAGTCATTTAAAAAACAATGACGGATTGTTGGCCAATCATATCGCACAAGCTGAAAAAACTTCTTATGGTTTTGCCGTAAGCGCAATTGCTTTTGAAGTAGTCAGCTGGAAAAAAACTTTGGAAGAAAATGGTGTTGTAACATTAAAAAACATAGGCGAAATTCGTTTCAATGCTGATCAAAAAATGGTATTCACACCAAATGATCAGACCAATTTCCTAACGAGCTCTTTCGGACTAAGTCCATTCGTTTCTCCACTAGTGAAAAAAGAAAATTTCGAGCGTAAAATTGAGGAAATTTCAGAAAGAGAAACCATCTCTTTATACGAAAATGAAGAAGGAAGAACGGCTAATCCATTCTTAAAATATGCTGCAATACTCGTATTAGGTCTTGGGATTACTGGTAGTATCGGATATCCATTATACCAAAATCAAATTGCTGCTAAAACACTTGTAGTAGAAAGCGCTGTTCAGAAAAAAGTGGAAAACAAAATACAGGAAGCCACTTTCTTTATTCAAAACCCACTACCTGCTGTGACACTTTCTGTAGATTCTGCAAAAGTAGAAACAGCTGCCGAAAAAGTAATGCCCTATCATATCATGGCCGGTGCCTACAGAAGTGAAAAAAATGCAAGAAAAGCTTATAACCAATTAATTAAAGACGGTTACGAAGCCCGAATGTTAGGCGAAAACAAACACGGTTTATTCCCTGTTTTATATGGTAGTTACGCTACTATGGCTGAAGCTGAAAAAGCACAAAAAGAAATACAAAAAGGAGAAAATCCGGATGCCTGGATTCTCGTACAACCGCTATAAACTTAAAAAAGCCTATTCAACTGAGTAGGCTTTTTTTTACTTCGCTATTATTTTTGCATCCTGTGAAAGAATCACTTTCTTACCCTGATAAACCCTCAGTCTCGCCGGAGGCGAATTTTTTTCTCCCAAAACGATAATCGCGCACTCATAAACGTTACCGTCTTTCCTAAACTCATACTGGTGATTTCCACCAATACCTTCTACCACTAAAACACCTCCATTAATCACTAAATCAGGCTTCTCAGTCATTTTCTTGTCAATAGACCACGATGCATATCGATAATTGTTATTTCCTAAATGATCAATTCTAATTTTGAATTTAGACGTTTCCAGAATACAAATTGGTGTTTGAAAAAAAGCAATGCTCGGATCCAGATTTTTCTTTTGTGCTGCGATTAGAGATTTCTTCAGATCCAGCTCAAATTTCGATTGATAATTTACCGCAATCAGTCTCCCTTCAGTATCAAGCCAAATTTTACCCTGATTAAACATTAATCCTCTCAAACCCATATCTGACCAGCTTTTTACAGCATCCGATTTCACGATTTCATTTTTTAAAGCGGTATCAAATACTTCTCCATAACGCTTCACAAAATCGGTTTTGTCATTGATATCACTGATAGGATATTCCCGCTTTAGCGGATAAACGACCCAATCGCCAAGCGCTTCTTTGTTGTCGTTTTTTATATTTTCAATGAACTTTCTAACAAGTTTCTGATAGTCGCTTTTAGAATCCTGAGCAACCATACAACTGCCGCAAAAAAACAATACTGTTAAAAATAAACTGCTGCTTCTCATCTTAAAAAACTTTTAATCGGTTAATAATCTGATTTTTACAAACAACTATAAAAGTACTTAATTAAAAATTGCTGTCAAAGCTTTCAATCTGAACCGCCTAAATTCAATTATCTTCTTCTCTCTTTGTTTAACGTGGAACATTATTATTCTATTGTGTTGTATTACATCGCGATGCAATCTCTATTTTACATAATGTTTTTTACAAACAATCCTCACATCTCACATCTCACATCTCACGTCAGCACAAATCAGTTAATACTTGCCTTAAACATTTTCAGCTCATCCCAGGTAAATTCATCCCCATGTTTCTCTTTCAACGGACTCAAAGATTCCTCCTGATAAAATTCAAAAGCCTCTCTTAGTGCTAAAATTTTATCGTACGGCAAAACATCTGAAATCTCTACTTTCTTTGCCTGAATTAGCTTAACCAAATGCATTTCAACAGTTTGAACAGTTAACTTGCGGATTCTGGCAATATCCTGTATTGAATTTTTCTCCAGCCATAAATCATGCGTTTCTTCAATCGTTGTTTTTTTGGCAGCCTTTGGCTCACTTTTATCCAGCTTTCTTGCTGTATAGCGCACCACAGGCTGATCTGCTTTAAAAATATCGGTGTTCGCCATATTAAACTCCTCCCGTATCTTATCAATCTTGTCTAATTTATAGTTTTTAATCGCTGTAGACGACAATTTTTCTTTACAGATGGTTTCACCTGCCACGACAATTTCTATTAGCAATTTGGCCTTCATTAAGCGCAAAACGGCTTTTGTTTGCAAATCATCCAAAAAAGACAGCTCTTCATAGAATTCTTTTACTTTTTTGAATTTTTGAATTTCGGCCATTTTCTGCAAAAGATCCGTTACCAACTTATCCATCGGTTTAAAAAAGTACGCATAAGCTGCCTCTACCCGCTCCTGAACAAAAATCAAATCAACCGTTTCTTTATTGAAAATTTTATTGAGCTGATGCACAAATTTTTGCGCCGGATCTGTCAGCCCATCAATAGTTTCTAAACGTTTGTGTGCCCAAACCGAATGCTTGGATTTTTCTGATCCTGCAGCATTTTCATTGTAACTAAATCGATGATTGCGCCATTCCTGAGCCAGATCACTCCAGTTAAAACTGTTAATCAGATAGTTATGAATAAAATTCTTCGTTTCAAAATGCAATGAGTTTTTCAAAACCTCTTCACTTGCTTTGTTCAACGCATAATCCATTACATCCTGATCGTTCGAAATACCGTTCATCTGTATCGGAGAAAGCAAAATAAGCCCATTTAAGGACGTTAAACGCGATAAAGCAACATACGCCTGCCCGGGCAGAAAAACCTGCGATACATCAAGCGCAGCTTTCTCAAAAGTTAAGCCCTGACTCTTATGCACCGTAATGGCCCAGGCCAGTTTGATCGGATAATGAGCAAAAGTCCCTAAAACTTCTTCTTCAACTTCTTTAGTCAGTTCGTTTACTTTGTAACGGATATTTTTCCATTCGTACTTCTCTACTTCAATTGTTTTATCCTCCTCCGGAAAATGCACAAAAATTTCCTCAGGTGAAAGTGCTTTAATCACTCCCATTTTTCCATTGAAATAGCGCTTCTCAAAAGACAAATCATTTTTAACAAACATGACCTGCGCACCAATTTTAAGCTTTAAGTTTTCTTCTACCGGGAATATTTTTTCAGGAAAATCACCTACAACAAAAGGCTGGTAGGAGAACTCATTACCCGCCAAATCTCCAATAGCCTGATCATTAATAGAATCTGCTTTTGCATTATGTGTGGTAAGCGTGATATAACCCGGATTGTTTTTCAGATCAAAATCAGGCTGAACATACTGGTTTAAAACCTGAATGTCCTGCGGACTAATCTGGTTGTTGCGTAAATTATTCAGAACCGAGATAAAAATATCATCACTTTGTCTGTAAATCTTTGATAATTCAATATATAACGGCGGATACTGCTGAATTACATGAGAATGGAAAAAGAATTTTCCTTTGTAATAATTCCTTAAAGTTCGCCATTCTTCGTCACGAATTACCGGTGGAAGCTGCAGCAAATCGCCAATAAAAAGTACCTGAACACCTCCAAAAGGACGGGTATTTTTACGTACCGTTTGCATCATAAAATCAATGGCATCCAACAAATCCGCACGTAACATACTGACTTCATCGATAATCAGCAGTTCCATATTTCGAATCACATTACGCTTTACATTGTTCATCTTGAAATGTCTGCGAAGCGTTTCCTTGTTCTCAAATTTTACTGTTTCAGTAAACTGAGAAGCATCTTCATAGGATGGAATAAAGGCCGAAAAAGGCAGCTGAAACATGGAATGAATGGTAACACCACCTGCATTCAGAGCCGCGATTCCGGTAGGAGCCACAACTACAGTGCTTTTATGAGTGGTTGCAATAATTTCGCGCAAAAGTGTCGTTTTCCCGGTCCCCGCTTTACCGGTCAGGAAAATAGATTTTTGCGTTTGATTGATGAATTGTAAGGTGTAAGCAGCTGCTTCTGTAACGTTTTGCATTAGGCGTAAATTGAAGACTAAAAGTATCGCATTTTTATAAAAGAAAAAACCTAAATCTTGACAGATTTAGGTTTTTAAATTTAACTCGTTGGTTTGGAATTATTTTTTCGCTTCTTCCTTAGCAGCTGGTTTTTCTTCTGTTTTTGGAGCCGCTTTATACTTATCATTCAAAGCTTTAACAACGTCTTTTGTGATGTCATATTTCTCTTCAGCGTATAAAATTGAGGCAGCATCCCCAGTACCATAAATATAAGAATAACCGTTTTTCTTACCGTAATCTTTGATGAATTTTTTAACTCCACTAACTAGAGAATCCATTTCAACACCACTTTCCTGTTGCAATTGTTGAGACAAAGCTTGTTGAGCATAACCCAATTGTTGTTCTCTTTTTTGTAACTCAGCACCTCTTTGTTGTGCCCAGGCCTGACCGTTTGCCTGTGCCTGACTTTGAAAATTAGCAGCGTCTTGTTTAAAACGTGTAATCTCAGCTTGTAGTTGTCTTCCTTTTTCTTCTGCCTGAGCTTTGTATTTTGCCTCAAGGTCTTTTGCTTCAGTGTATTCTTTCATTAAAACTGAAGTATCTACGTAAGCTGTTTTTACTTCCTTAACTTCTGCAGTTTTGCTACACGAAACGGCGAAAATTGAAAGTGCGATAATTACTAATGCTTTTTTCATTTTTTGAATTTCTATTTTTTTAATGTATTGGAGACAAAAATATAAAAAAATAAATAGCATCAACATAAAGTTTAAAAAATGCTATAATTTTATGATATTGCTTTTATTTATAGAGGGAATTTTTACTATAAAATATCACTATTAAAAGTGGCTTTCATAGCTTTTACCTAAGACGTTTTCTTAAAAAAGACGACACAAATACTGGGCTTTCACTAAAAAACATCTTAAACGTGCTTATTTTAAGTTTTAGGTCGATTTTAGGGCATAAATCTGCAACAAATAGGTTTTTCCTCCTGCCGCAGTAAATTTGGATCGCAAATCATAAAACAATAAAGCCACCAAAATTATTTTTTCAATTTTTGCAGCTTTTAAAAAAAATTAAAGAGAAAAAAAATTCACTTTTTTTAAACCCCAAAATTTTAAAATTGAAATCGCAAAAATTCGAAAAAAGGGCCCAATTTTATGACATTGTTTTTATTTATGGAGTAAGATTCTACCATAAAATATCGCTATCAAAAGTGACTTTCATAGCTTTTATTTAAGGCGTTTTCTAAAAAAAGACGACACAAACCCTCTATTTACCCTAAAAAACACCTTAAACACGCTTATTTTGCGTTTTAGCTGTTTTTTAAGACGTAAATGTGCGATGAATACTCCTTTGTACTGCCCGCTTTTAAATTTGATCTTAATCCCACTAAAAATGCATTGATATAATTCATTTTTCCGGTTTTGTATTTTTCGGATAACAAACTCACATAAAAAGAATCAAATTTCATCGGAAGTACTTTTTCCAATTTCATATCTACTTTTTCAAAAAGAGACTGAATCGCTTTTTTAGAGAAATGCCAGAAGTGAATTGGCACATCATACGCTGCCCAAAATTCGTTGTAATATTTCGCATCATACGATTTGAAATTTGGAACCGCAACAATTAAAGTTCCAGTTGGTTTCAACAAACGTTTTAATTCCTGAATTTGCAATTCTAAATTTGGAACGTGTTCTAAAACGTGCCACATGGTAATCACATCAAAAGAATTATTTTCAAGAGCATCAATTCCATTTACAAAAGAAATTCCTTTTTCGATCGCAATATTTTTTGCTCTCTCGCTTGGTTCCACTCCAACAGTTTCCCAACCGTCATTTTTTGCCGTTAATAAAAAATCTCCGGTTCCGGCACCAATATCTAAAATTCTTCCTTTTTGAGATTGCTCCGCATTGATTAAATTCAACTTATTTTTTAAAGCTATATTTTTTACAAAATGATATGCTTTTTCAAACAAAGATCTTTTATTGTCGGTATGAGAAATATAATCTTCGCTTTCGTAATATTTTCCAAGATTTTCTAAATCGGGTTGTGGAGAAGTAATTAGCATGTCTAAAGTTTCGTCATGATACAACTCGAAAATTTCTTTAGATACAGAATGGTCTTTTACAGTAAGAAAATGTTTTTTGTTTAAAACGTTCATTTTTAATTATAGGTTTTTAATAGAATTTGGCAACATACTTTTTTTATTACACAACAGCTGTTAATGCAACAAGTTTTAATTTATTACTTTGAAATGCGTATCCATGCATCCCACTAGATTTTTTAGAATTGTTTTAATACTTTCTTCAATAACATCAGGCTTTCGCAAAGTAGTTTCACGTGGAACAAATTTCTTTTGTTTTTATATTTTCCTTTTTCTTAGATCTTCTTCCACTCTTTTCTACTATCGAAAAATGTGAAACTTCAAACCTGAAACTTGAAACAAAGAAAACTTGAAACTCAAAACAAAAAAAACCTGAAACAAATAAAGACGCACTAACTGTGCGTCTCTAAATTTTTATCTTCCCATGTAAATCAACAAAACAGAAATATCGCTAGGAGAAACTCCGCTTATTCTTGAAGCCTGAGAAATTGTTACAGGACGAATCTTGCTCAACTTCTGCTTCGCTTCAATTGACATTGATTTTATTTTATCATAATCGAAATTTTCAGGAATTTTTACTTCCTCCAATCGAGTAAGCTTATCCGCATTATTTCTTTCCTTTTCGATATATCCGGAATATTTAACCTGTATTTCGGCCTGCTCTAAAATTTCCTGATCCAAATCATTCTCTTCAATATAGGCTTTCACTTTTTCAAACTTTAGCATATCCTCCAAGTCGATTTGCGGACGAGAGAAAACTTTAAACATTTTATCTCCCTGCGTAATCGGAGCTGTTTCCTTAGCTTCCAAAATCGGATTTGTTTCGGCAACCGAAACACTCGTCTCTTTAAAGAACGCAACCATCTTTTCAGACTCACTTAATTTTTTCTCCATTCGGCGCAAACGCTTTTCAGAAGCAAGACCTATTTCGTGTGACATTGGCGTTAATCTAAAATCAGCATTATCCTGACGCAACAAAGTTCTGTACTCTGCTCTTGAAGTAAACATGCGATAAGGTTCTTCCGTTCCTTTCGTAATCAAGTCGTCAATCAAAACTCCAATATAAGCTTCATCACGTTTCAAAATCAACGGCGCTTTTTCATGTACTTTCAAATGCGCATTTATTCCAGCCATCAAACCTTGAGAAGCCGCTTCTTCATATCCTGTTGTTCCGTTAATTTGTCCGGCAAAATATAAACCTTCAACCAACTTCGTTTCCAAAGTATGTTTCAATTGTGTTGGTGGGAAATAATCATATTCGATTGCATAACCCGGACGGAAAAATTTCACATTTTCAAAACCGGCGACAGAACGCAATGCTTTAAATTGAATATCCTCGGGAAGTGAAGTCGAAAATCCATTTACATAAACTTCACAGGTATTCCACCCTTCTGGCTCCACAAATAATTGGTGACGCTCCTTATCTGCAAAACGATTAATTTTATCTTCTATCGAAGGGCAATATCTCGGGCCAAGACTTTTGATCCTTCCGTTAAACATTGGCGAACGATCAAAACCTTCTCTCAAAATATCATGAACATCCAATGACGTATACGTCATGTAACAAGAACGCTGATGCGTTAACGGAGTTGTCAAATCAGAATAAGAAAACTTATCCGGCTTTGCATCTCCTTTTTCTTCGTTCATTTTCGAATAATCCAACGAACGTCCATCAACTCGTGGTGGCGTTCCTGTTTTCATTCTTCCTGCTTCAAATCCTGCCTGAACTAAATCTTCAGTAATTCCTGTTGCAGCACTTTCACCAGCTCTACCTCCACCAAACTGTTTTTCTCCAATATGAATCAAACCGTTTAAAAAAGTTCCGTTTGTCAACACAACCGATTTCGATCGGATCTCAACTCCCAGCGAAGTTTTGATTCCTTTTATCTTTCCATTCTCAATAATCAACCCTTTGACCATCTCCTGGTAGAAATCCAAATTTGGAGTTCCCTCCAGCATCATTCTCCATTCCTCAGCAAAACGCATTCGATCACTTTGAACTCTCGGAGACCACATTGCTGGTCCCTTCGATTTATTCAACATCTTAAACTGAATTGCAGTTCGATCAGAAACAATTCCTGAGTATCCTCCCAACGCATCAATTTCACGCACAATCTGTCCTTTTGCAATTCCACCCATAGCAGGATTGCAAGACATCTGTGCAATGTTCTGCAAACTCATGGTCACCAATAAAGTTTTGGATCCCAAATTTGCTGCCGCTGCCGCGGCCTCAGAACCTGCATGACCAGCACCGACTACAATAACATCGTATTCTTCTAAAAACATTTCTTTTTACTATTCTCTGGAAACCGTTTAAGGCGGTCCTCAGAATTAATTTTTACATTCTTTTGTTCCACGTGGAACTTGTATTTTGTTTCAAGCTTGAAGTTTCAGGTTTCAGGTTTTCCAGTCTCGAACTAGAAACATCTACACACCACTTCACATTACTTCTTCAAAACTTCAACCAATTTAATCCTATTGTTTCACGTGAAACAATTAAAAACTTTCCAAGATCAGCATTCTTTCTGTTCCACGTGAAACATTTATTCATGCTCTAAAACATCAAAATCTAAAAAATTCTTCACGTGTTCCACGTGAAACACTTTAAATTATTCTTTCTTTTTTTTGCGCTTTGTTTCACGTGGAACACACAAAAACAAATTCAATAAAAGAATTTAAGTTACTGTTCCACGTGAAACATCACTATTTTTTCATCTTCTTTAGAACGCATTAATTCAGCTTCAGCATCACTCTTATCTTTGTAACCACAATAATGTAATATACCATGAGCCAAAACTCGCTTTAATTCTTCTTCAAAAGACACATTAAAATCTTTAGCATTATCCTCCACTCTTTCAACAGAAACGAATATATCTCCGTTAAGTTCGTTTCCAACAGTGTAATCAAAACTGATTATATCTGTTAGTGTGTCGTGATCCAGATATTCTACATTTATCTTATGAAGATATTCATCGTCACAAAAAATATAATTTATCTCTCCTTCGTTCTTATTTTCAGAAACGATTACTGCACTTAACCAATCAGAAAAGGCTTGCTCGTTGTCTAAAGTAAATTCGGTTTCGTAATTAAAATTGATCATTTTGTATTAAAATATTCTTGAACCTTTTGATTAAAATTCGAGCGCAAAGGTAGTGATTGTCTGTTTAATATCTCTACACTGTTTAAATATTCCAACAATGAGCTCGGCAATGCATTTGCTTTATTAGAAAATTCAGTTTTATTAGTTTCAGATTGACGCTTCGTATCTTGCCCCTGCTGCTGAACTGCATTGTTCAATTTTAGCAATTCTTGCTGGATATTAAGAATACGTTGCAAGTTCTCATTCTTAAAACCTTTATTCAAAAGTTGCTTTTCAGAAGCTTTCATTTGATCTATTACCGACTTCCCTTGAGAATCTAATCCTTTTTTTGCTAGTTCTTTTTGCAAAGCTTCACGCAACTTTACCTGCTCTTTATAAATTTCCATGATAGCTTCGGCATCTCCTTCTCCATCATCACCCTCTTTATTTTCATTTCCTTTTCCACCGTTCTTATTTCCCTGACCGCTTTTACCATTTCCATTTTTACTCTGACCGTCTTTACCCTGCCCTTCTTTTCCATCACCACTTTTTCCTTCTCCAGGTTTATCGCCAGGTTTCTCTCCCGGTTTATTACCAGACTGCATACCCGCTTTCATCTTATCACCCAAACCTTTTTGTTTTTGAATAATATCCGGTAATTGCATTCCTTGTCCGTCACCTGGTTTTGGTTTTCCCGATCCCGGTTTTGACATAGACATCTGCATGTTGTTTAATAAATCACTTAAAAAATCGGCTAACTTATTAGCAGAAGAAACTGCATACTGCTGATGGGATACTCCTTTCGGAACCTGAACATCGCTTAAACTTTCGATCGCTTTATCAATATTGTACTGCACATTACCAATTTCCTTGGTTACGTCTTCTGCCACTTTTGGGTTACGAAGTGACAAAGCAAACAAACTATCATCGACATAACGAAACTGCTGTTTCAAATTTTGCTGTACTTTAATGTTCTTGGTGTAAGCAGAAGATCCTAGTTTCATGGTGCGAAACTGTTTCATCACATCTTCCTGAGATAAAGAATACGCTAAAAGGTTATCCAAAATTTGACGTAACATGGCAACATCTTCTTCCATTTGTTCCTGCTCTCCACCTTCCATACCAGCATCCATTTGTTCGGCCATGCTTTTCATTTTCTTAGCAGCACTCTTTTGTTTTGGTTTGGCCGAAGACGAATTCTTTTTACCCAACTCCTCAGAAGCTTTTTGCAAATCATTCTTCACATCTTTTTCTTTCGAAGCGTCAGATGGAATATCTAATGGAGCTTTTAATGTTTTATTTTCTTCTTTCAGATCCTTTAAATCTTCCTGAATTTTATCAAAATCTTTATTGATGTCTTCCTGCTTATCCTGTGTATTCTCTTTGTCTTTATTTGAAAGTTGTTCTTGTTTGTCTGCAAGTTTGTTCAATTTTTCAGCAACCTGTTCTGCTTTTTTAGACACATAAAAGCGTTTGGTTAATTCTACCAATTGCTCCAAATTACGAGATTGGTTCTTACTGATCTGTTTGAACTTTTCCATCTTATCAAACAAATCTTCACTATTCAACTTGTCATTTAGGTTCTTCAATTCATCCATTAACTTCTGATTCTTTTCCAAATCCTTCTCTGCATTATCGAGTCTCTTTTGTAAATCCTCAGCTGTTTTGTCTTTCTTATCCGATTGAAACTTGTCTAAATTCTTATTCATTTTTTCCGTAAACTGCTTCATCAATTCGTCTTGTTGCTTCTGACGTTTGATAAAATCATTTACTTTTTGCTGGTCTTTAAACTCTAAATTATCTTTTTCTTTTCCTGCTTTCTGAATCTTATCCATTTCAGAAAATTGCTTGGTTTGATTTTTTAAAGATTTCTCTAAACTATTAATGTTCGCATTCTGTTGTTGCAATTCCAAATCATGAATTTCATCAGTAGTTGAAACACGATCCGAGAACACAGAAGATCTTGTACTCTTGAATCCATGAGGCGTATCATTATCAAAAACTTCAAAATAGTATTCATAAGCTACTCCTTCCTGCACCGCCAGATTGCTTGGAAAATTAAAAACAAACTGATCAAATACTCCAGACTTCACTGGTATTGTTCCACGCTTGGCAGTGTTTGGTTTGTTTCGTTCGTAATAAACAACCTGTAATTTAGACAATCCGTAATCATCTCCTAGCCTTCCTAAAACATAGTTTTTATCTAACTTTAAACTATCCGGAGCAGGTGCAACATTGATTGTTGGATGCTGATCTTTGATAACTGACAGCTGATAATCTAGTTTTTCGTAGTTTTTAACCTTATTATTAGAGGTAAGAATTTGATATTCTGTATTTTGACTAATGTTTTTAGCCAATTTAAACTCATTTTCAGCCTTATTAAACTTAAAAACTGAGTTGTCGTCCTTCCAAACGATCTCCTGAGTAGATTGTGTTTTCATTTTCCAGGTCACCAAAGTTCCTTCAGGCAAAATTGCATTACCGGTTCCCTGAATAGTTTCTGATTTCCTTTTTAAATAAGATGGAAAATTAAGAACCATTTCGAAGTTAGCAATTGACGGTACTGTTATAACTTTTAACTCATACTCCTCTGATGAAACTGAATTTCCTTCAAAAGAAAAGGAAACGTTTTCTACTGGTTTTTCAATTTTGAATTCGAACTTTCCTGGTTGAGATGATTCCATAAAATAACTTTCATTACCAATATGAATCATTACATTCTCTGGAACCACCTTCCCTACAGATTCCATTTTGATAACGAAATCTTTGTTCTGTTCAGTTTGCAAATTCTGATTCAGCACCACAAATTTAAAAGGTGCTGGCGGTAAAAAGGTAGCATTAAAGTGTACTACTCTATTTAAACTTTGAGAAATAACACTGCTGTTTCCTGAAATATAAAACACCACAAAAAGCAAAACCGGAACGATTGCCAATGGCAAATACTTTTTATTAGTTTTAAAATTGATCGCATTCCCAAAAGGAATTGGCTGCAAAGAATTGGCTTTTTGCTCTATGGAAGCCAACATTAATTCTGAACTTTCAGCCGAACTTTCGGAGGCTGACAACTGCAAAAAATTAGTTAGTTTATCACTTACTTCTGTAAAATGATTTCCAATAATAGCCGAAGCCTGGTTGTAATCTATTCCCTTTTGAAGTTTAAACAACTTAAAAACCGGGAATAAAATAAACCGAAACAAAAGAAAAACCTCTACTCCTATAAACAACCAAAACAATACGGTTCTTCCAAATGGTTTTAACCATAGAAAATACTCGATGAAAAGTGTAAAAAGAAAATACAACAATCCGAAACCAATAAAAAGAAGTCCTCCTTTTATCAATTCGTTTGTATAATATTTTTTTATAAATGCTTCTAGCTTTTGGTATATAGCAGATGTTGTTTTCAATGTGAATCTGTTTTATTTATAACCTATAAAAGTACTAATTTTAATGATATAATGATCAATTCGATTATTAGTCAATTGTATTACAAATAAGTCATTATCACAATTAAAGTCATTTTCTAATTATCTAATTAGAGTCGTATCTTTGCATCAAAATTTAAACAAATGTCAAAGCAAGTTCGTGTGCGTTTTGCACCAAGTCCAACAGGACCACTACATATTGGCGGAGTGCGTACTGCCCTATTCAATTATTTATTTGCAAAAAAAAATAATGGTGTTTTTTATTTAAGAATTGAAGATACTGATCAAACCCGTTTTGTTCCCGGTGCAGAAGCTTATATTATGGAAGCACTGGAATGGTTAGGAATTGCTCCTGAAGAAACTGTAGGGAAAAACGAAAAATTTGGTCCGTACAGACAAAGTGATCGTAAGGAATTGTACCAAACTTATGCCAGCCAACTGATCAATTCGGGATGGGCCTATTATGCATTTGATACTCCGGAAGCTCTTGATGCTTTGAGAAAAGAACAAGAAGCTGAAGGAAAAACATTTATTTATAATCATACTATTCGTGAAAAACTAGATACTTCATTGGTAATTTCTGCTGAAGAAGTTGCTAAAAGAATCGCTAATGGAGAACATTATGTAATTCGTTTTAAAACTCCGGTTGATGAAACTTTACATTTGAAAGATATTATACGTGGTGATGTAAAATTTGAAACCAGTTTATTGGATGACAAAGTATTGTTTAAAAGTGACGGTATGCCTACTTACCATTTAGCCAATATTGTTGATGATCATTTGATGGAAACTTCACACGTAATTCGTGGTGAAGAATGGTTGCCATCGATGCCGCTTCACGTTTTATTGTACAGAGCTTTTGGTTGGGATGCGCCTGAATTTGCACATTTACCTTTGATTCTAAAACCAGTTGGAAACGGTAAATTATCAAAAAGAGATGGTGATAAATTAGGATTTCCTGTATTCCCGTTAGAATGGAAAACAGAAGAAGGCATTTCTTCCGGTTACAGAGAAAAAGGATTTTTCCCGGAAGCAGTTGTAAACTTCCTGGCTTTGTTAGGCTGGAATGACGGAACTGACAAAGAATTATTTTCACTAGAAGAATTGGTTGCAGCTTTTGACTTAAACAGAGTTCATAAATCAGGAGCAAAATTTGATCCGGAGAAAAACAAATGGTTCAATCATCAGTATCTTATCAAACAAAATGATGCTGATTTAGCGAAAGACTTCTCTCCTATTCTAACTGAAAAAGGTATTGATGCTTCCAAATTTGATGTGACAAGAATTGTTTCTTCTATAAAAGAACGCGCTCACTTCGTATCGGAATTTTGGGATTTAACTGATTTCTTTTTCCAGGCACCAACATCTTATGATGAAAAAGCAAGTAAAAACTGGAAGGAAGAAACACCAGCTTTAATGCAGGAATTAATTTCGGTTCTTGAAAACATAGAAGATTTTACTTCTGCCAACATTGAAACTATCGTAAAAGATTGGTTAACCAAAAATGAAATTGGAATGGGCAAAGTAATGCAGCCTTTCCGTTTGAGTTTAGTCGGAGCTTTGAAAGGTCCTCACCTATTTGACATAGTTGAGATCATTGGAAAAGAAGAAACGATTTCGAGAATTCAAAATGCAATTACAGCTTTATAAACAGAATTCTAATTAAATACAAAAACGCTAAGTAACATAAAACAAATGTACTTAGCGTTTTTTTAATGTTTTAAAAATTTAAATTGGCAGAATATTCGTAATTTACAGCATCAAAAACTAAATCAATATCACCATGAACACAGCATTTATTATCATTTTAGTCCTGGCATTCTTTATACTGATGTCCTCTTTTTTTACTGTCAAACAACAATCTTCGGTTATTATAGAAAGATTCGGTAAATTTTTGAGTGTCAGAAATTCAGGTTTGCAATTAAAAATTCCGTTGGTTGATCGCTTGGCGGGACGTGTAAATCTAAAGATTCAACAGTTGGATGTTATCATTGAAACCAAAACGAAAGACAATGTTTTTATCAAAATGAAAGTTTCGGTTCAGTTTAAAGTTATTCAGGAAAAAGTATATGATGCTTTTTATAAACTGGAATATCCACACGATCAGATTACTGCTTATGTGTTTGATGTTGTTCGTGCCGAAGTTCCTAAGTTAAAACTGGATGACGTTTTTGAAAGAAAAGATGATATTGCCATTGCGGTAAAAAGAGAATTAAATGAAGCAATGACTACTTATGGTTATGACATTATCAACACTTTGGTAACGGATATTGATCCGGACATTCAGGTAAAAAATGCTATGAACAGAATTAACGCAGCTGATAGAGAAAAAACTGCTGCCGAGTTTGAAGCAGAAAGTTCCAGAATCAGAATTGTTGCTAAAGCAAAAGCCGAAGCAGAAAGTAAACGTTTACAAGGTCAGGGTATTGCAGATCAGCGTCGTGAAATTGCCAGAGGTCTTGTAGAAAGTGTTGAAGTTTTGAACAATGTTGGAATTAATTCTCAGGAAGCTTCTGCCCTAATTGTGGTTACACAACATTATGATACACTACAAGCGATTGGCGCCGATGCCAACTCCAACTTAATCTTGTTACCAAACTCTCCACAAGCCGGCAGTGATATGCTGAACAATATGGTTGCTTCTTTCACGGCATCTAACCAAGTTGGTGAAATGATGAAGAAAAACAATAAGAAAATTGTAAAACCAAAACCAATCGAACCACAACAATCTGGTTACGAAGATGATATTCAACCGGAAGTAAAATAACTAAATTATACTATATTAAAAAAGAGGCTCATTTGCCTCTTTTTTTCTTTATAAACCAATTGATAATATAGGGTAAAATTGATTGTAAAATTTGTGGATAAGAACTGAACAGGTATTCTTTATAAGAAGAAAAAACTCCGTTCACTATACTTTGAGGTGTTATAGACTCTTTCGTTTTTTGAAAACTCAATACCATTTTTTGATAATTGATCTCTTTTTCCAGTTTCAGAATTTCTAAATCTCTTTCGATTTCCGCATATGATGAGTATTTTTTTGTCTCCATAATTAATCATTAAAAAATATTTCTGAAAATTTTTCCAAAATTGGTCCTTCTACAAACTTATCTTTTACAAAGAAAAGCAGTATAGTAGCCACAAGGTACAGCCCACCTACCGCTAGAAATCCTAAAGCATAACTTCCGAACAGATTACTAAAAGCGAAAGCTGCCGCAACAGATCCAAAAAGTAATACCATTCCAACACATAGTAAGATCAAAGTAAATTTAAAAATTAAGGTGGTCGACTTCATTGCAACCTTAAAACCCCAAAGTTTATAGTAGGCCAAATGACTATCGAGATAAATTTTAGCCTGATCCTGAATGTTTTCAGTATTTTCTTTTAATTCTTCAAAAGCCATAATTGTAATTTTAATTAAAAAAAGAAGCACAAAACTCATGATTTAAAAATTGCAATTTGATTATTCTAAAGAATAAAATAACCAAAACAATCAATAAAATCATACTAAGCTTTGTGCTTCCTGGATTATTATTTCTGAAGTTTAGCGTTGTGTGCTTTTAAATCAGCCAGTTTAGCTTCTAAAAAACTAATTACTTCTTCTGTTTTATAACTCATATTTGAAAGTAATTCACCATAGGTTCCATCTAAATTTTCTTTTGCATGCGAAAATTTATCACGCAATACCTCAGAACTTGCAGAAAGTGAATCTTTCAAATTATGCGCTGCATCATCTAAACCTTCTTTAAGTTTAGCACGGGTTTTAGATCCTTTGTCGGGAGCAAATAAAATTCCAATCGCTGCACCAGCGGCCGCAGCACCTAAAATTGCTGCTACAGTATTTAAGTTCTTTGACATAATATTTCGTTTAAATGATTAATAAAGGTACTCTTTTTTTAATTTATAAAATACTGACTTGAGGTTATTTAATAAAAGTTAACACTAAATTTAATACACATAAGCTACAGCTTCATACTTTCCATCTGCTTTTTCAACAATGCTCACAAACGGATATCCACTTGAAGCTAGCTTTGTTTTGACTCTCATTGCAGTTTGATTTTTATTGGCGATTGGTGATTCTCCTTTTGTCTTTGTTGAGACACCGGTAAAATTAGCTACCTGTTTCAAACCAACTGTCTTTTCCTGAGGTAAAACGGTAACCAATTTGTAATCTGATTTAGAATCTACTACCACTTTATCAGATACTTTTTTTGATTCTTTTGTTTGTTTATTGGTTAACTGTGAAACAGCATACTTGCTAATTTTATGTTCTTCTGAACTTCCGTTGAATGCATAATAAATTAAATCATTTTCCTGTTTGATAAAATTAACATCCAGTTGTTCACCATTGTGTTTTGTAATTTGATGGGTCTGCCCTATTGCAATATTTGCAAATAAAAACGATAGTGTAATAATGATATTTTTCATAAGTAGATAAACTTTAAATTCTTAAATTTTTGCAGTCAAAAAATGAAGATCAAAATTTGAAACTATCAGTAAAAATAATTCCATGTTATTTACCATTATGACATCACTTTGAAAAAATACTGATACACTGATGTATTATCAAAATCAAGTCACAATAAAAATTTGAATATAAAATAACTGATACGAATTCGTGTTTAGAATTAAAACTAAAATAAAAAATGATTCATTTTTAAACTTTAGCCCAACTCAATTTCGATTCCTAACTATGATTTCAAATTATAGAAAAAAACTTCTTCTATTTGACATTTGCATAAAAATACGAACTTTATAAACAATTGCGTGTTAATAACCCGTTAAACTGAGAAAAATAAGGTCGAAAATTAAAATAAAGACCCAAAATCAACGATTATTCAATAAATGAGTTAAGAGATGGAAGAAATAAAAAAACGGCTTACAACTAAATTATGAAAGCGGTTTTTAATATAAATAATCTATAATTTCTTAAAATATAATAGTTTTTACAAATAATAAATTAAATAATCAAAAAATACAATTCTAATAACTAAAATTGATTCTGAAATTCATAGGTCCATATCTCGAAAAAATCTACAATTGGATCAAAATTTTGGTCTGAATATACAAAACGAATGTATCTGCCAATTTTATAAACAAACTGTTGTTAATAAGGTCAAAACTACGCTAGAATAAAGGCTAAAATTAAAATAAAGCCTAATTTTTAACTATTTTTCAAAAGATGATTAATGAGTCGGCAGAATTAAATTTTTAGCTTAAATCTAATTTATGAAGGTCATTTTTTAAATAAAATATCTATTATTTTTTACAAAACAATAGATTATATAAATAATAAATAAAATACTTAGTTTTAAAAATAACAATAGCTAAAACTAATAATAAATTCAGCAGAATTTATTTTCACTGAAAATCTGAAATTGGATTCAAATTTTGGCTCCAATTTTACAAAACTGATCGAATTCTTAGCTTTACAAACAATCTGTTGTCGATAAGAGTAAAATCAAACCAAAAAAAAGGTCAAATTTAAAATAAAGCTTAATTTTTAACTATTTTTCAAAAGATGATTAATGAGTAGGAAGAATTAAATTTTTAGCTTAAATCTAATTTATGAAGGCCATTTCTAATCTCTAAAAATTATACTTTTTTCAATATCAATAGAAAATCTAAATAATAAAAAAAGCGCTTATAAAAAGCGCTTTCAATAGATTGTAATTATATTATTTCTTAATCATCTCGGTAAGAATTTCAATTTCTCTCTCCGAAGCATTTTTCGGTGGATTTGAATGTAATTTTAAAATTTCTTCCTCAAACTGATTTCTCAAACTTTCATTTTCTAAATCTCTTAAATTTAAAAGTGCTTTAGATCTCACATAAGTCGATTCGCTACGAAGTGACATGGTGTATAATTTTTTAATATCCTCTTCTTCAAAATCAGCAGATTTCAGACTTGAATATTTCAAAATAAACTGAGCAAACAACAGTGAACCCTTATTATTGTTGATATTCTTCTTTAAAGAATTTTGCAATAAAGAAAAACTAGAAACATTTTTGATGCTCTCCCCTATTGCACTTTCAATCGCAATACGCTCAGCTTTAGTCTCAACTTTAAAATATTTATTAATATCTTTCAAAGAATTATTGATACTGTTTTCTTCTTTTTTACCCTTTTCTTCCCAGGCATCTTTTAGTCCAACTGTTTTGTTAAACACTAGTTTTGAAGGAGTTGAATCTTTATCAACAGTAAAATAACCCAAACGCTGAAACTGAAATTTATCTTCATTTTGAGCTGTTGCCAGGCTTGGTTCAACAAATCCTGTAATAGTTTCTAATGAATTTGGATTGACAAAATCTAAGAAATTTTTCTCTTTATAACTGTCCGGAGCTTCGTCTGTAAACAAACGATCGTACATGCGAACTTCGGCTTGAACAGCATGCTGAATAGAAACCCAATGTAAAGTTCCTGATACTTTTCGCTGACTTGCTTCGGTACCACTTCCGCTTAAAGAATCGGTATCATAAGTTACATGAATTTCAGTAATATTTCCATCAGCATCTTTTATAACACTTTCTCCTTTAATGATATAAGCATTTTTAAGACGTACTTCTTTACCTAAAGTCAAACGGAAAAATTTAGCCGGAGCTTCTTCTAAAAAGTCTTCTCTTTCGATATATAATTCTCTTGAAAAAGGTACTTTTCTGAAACCGGCACTCTCATCTTCCTGATTGTTCTCGGCTTCTAACCACTCTTCTTTTCCTTCAGGATAATTCGTAATTACCAATTTTACAGGGTCTAAAACCGCCATAACACGAGGTGCAATCTTGTTTAAATCTTCACGAATACAGAACTCTAAAACAGATACACTAATCAAGTTATCACGTTTTGCTATACCAATTGTATTAGCAAAATTACGTAATGAGGCAGCCGTATAACCACGTCTTCTTAATCCCGAAATGGTTGACATTCTCGGATCATCCCAACCGTTAACATGCTTTTCCTTAACCAGTTGCTGTAATTTTCTTTTACTTACAACCGTATGTGATAAATTACGTCTTGCAAATTCTCTTTGCTTCGGACGTAGTTTATTTTCTTCTAAAATCTGATCTAAAAACCAGTCGTATAATTCACGATGTGGCAAGAATTCAAGTGTGCAAAATGAGTGAGAAATACCTTCTAAATAATCACTTTGTCCATGAGCCCAATCGTACATTGGATAAATTTTCCAACCATCACCAGTTCTGTGGTGATGTTTGTGCAAAATTCTGTACATGATCGGATCACGCATGAGCATATTGGTCGATTTCATGTCAATTTTAGCACGAAGTATGTGTGTACCAGCCTCAAATTCACCGTTTTTCATTCTTTCAAACAAATCCAGGTTCTCTTCAACCGAACGGTTTCTATATGGGCTATCCGTTCCTGTAGTAGACGGAGTTCCTTTTTGAATAGCCATATCTTCTGAAGACTGGCTGTCTACATAGGCTTTATCTTTTTTAATCAATAAAACAGCCCAATCGTATAGTTGCTGAAAATAATCTGAAGCATAACGTTCTTCTGACCAGGTATATCCTAACCACTCCACATCTTTTTTAATAGCATCAACAAACTCCTGCTCTTCTTTCTCCGGATTTGTATCGTCAAAACGTAAATTTACAGGTGACTGATAATCAATTCCCAAACCAAAATTTAATGCAATAGAACTAGCATGTCCAATGTGCAAATAACCGTTTGGTTCTGGTGGAAAACGAAAATGAAGTTTAGTTTTAGAAAGACCTGATTTTAAATCTTCTTCTATGATTTGTTCAATAAAATTGAGTGATTTCTCTTCTGATGCCATTATTTTATAGTAATTTTAGCAAAGATAAAAAAGTTTACAGTTTTCGGTTTACAGTTTACAGTTTTCTTTAGAAACTTATCAGTAAACGTGCAACTTGGAACATAAAACCTGAAACTAAAGTTAAAAATGGGAGTTATAAAATTAAAAAACATTCGTACTTTTTCATACCACGGGTGTTTGATTGAAGAAGGAAAAATTGGATCTGATTATACTGTCGATCTAAAAATTAAGACCAATTTACAAAAATCAGCAGAAACAGATCATTTATTAGACACTGTTGATTATGTACATTTGAACAAAATTGTAACCGAAGAAATGGCAATTCGATCTCATTTATTAGAGCATGTTGCCAAAAGAATCAATATTCGTGTGCTTTCGGAGATAGAAATGATAGAAAAAACGACCGTTTGGGTTTCTAAAATAAATCCTCCTATTGGTGGTGATGTTGAAACAGTTACTATAAAAATGACGGAAATCAGAAAATAATTTTTTCTTAAAAAGAACTAATTTTTTAAAATAGTTACTTTGAAACTTTTGAATTTTAAAGATTTTAGTTACTTTTGCCATCCGTTCAAGTAATGGCGTCGTGGCCGAGCGGCTAGGCTGGGCTCTGCAAAAGCTCCTACTCCGGTTCGAATCCGGACGATGCCTCAAAAACCTCTAAATTTCTTTAGAGGTTTTTTTTATGCATTAAATTATACACAATCTTGTCATTTCGAGGAACGAGAAATCACACTAGTTAATCGACAAAGATTGTCTACTAAGTTTGCGGAGTTTCTTGTGTGATTTCTCGTTCCTCGAAATGACAAACTTTGCGCAAAATAGCGTTATTAACAATTTGCAAACCCGACAGGTTTTAGAAACCTGTCGGGTTTAAACAAAAAAAAGCCTCTGAATTTCAGAGGCTTTATATTATATTTTAGAGTTATTAACAACTACTTTTCAATCTTCTCAAAAGCGTTTTTAACCATTTCTTTTTCTTTCGGAAACCATCCCTGGATCATTAAAGCTACTCCAAAAACCATTAAAACAATACTAATTCCTTTCTTTATTTTGAGGATGTTAGTAGGTGTCATTTTTGATTTTAATTGTTTGGCTAATAATATCTTAAGACAGTCCACTAATAAATACGTAATGATCACCGAAGTAAAAAAGGTAAACATTCTCGAATTCTGCATTTCTAATTTTGGACCAACAGAAATAATAACCGCTAACCAGAAACCAAGTACTCCAATGTTAATAACGTTGAGTAAAAAGCCTTTTACAAATAGACTTCCATAGTTTCTTTTAATAATATCACGATCAATTTCTTCGTCATTAATCTTTTCTTCTTTCCTTAGTCTAACGAAAGAAATTATACCATAGGCGAGCATAATAATTCCGCCAAAAATAAAAAGGGCAGGTTTATCTTTTAAACTCTGAATCAATCTGTAACTTCCTAAATAAGCAATTGCAATAAAGAAAATATCACCTAATACAACACCAAGATCAAAAACTATTGCAGCTCTGAATCCTTTTGTAATACTGGTTTCCAATAGTATAAAAAATACCGGACCTACCATAAAACTTAAAAAAAGTCCCCATGGCAGTCCAGCCAAAATATCATTTATCATTCAAATACAATTTCTTATTTTACTTCTTCGATTTTACCTCCAAAAACCGTTTTTTGATTAATTTGTTTCGGTTTTCCATAAATGTAAATAGAGCCTCCTGCGCTCACTTTTGCATCAACAAGGGTAGAAGCATTCACATCTGCTTTTCCTCCCGCAGAAACGCTTACTTTCGTTTGTGAGGTCTTTAATTTACTTGCCAGTAAATAACCACCAGCTCCTAGACTTGCATCCTGATTATCTGCCTTACCAGTTAAAGTGATAGAACCTCCGGAAACTGAACTTACATTTAGTTTATCAACATTCAATTCAGCAGTAATAGTTCCGCCTTCTTGTGCACTTACTTTAAATACGGTTGCTTTTATAGCATCTTTGCTGGTTACATTAGCTCCTTCATTAACATCTATAAGCTCTAAACGTTTGTAATATACGGTAATATCCAAATCGTTACCTGATAATAGCTTTGGAAAAGGCATTCTTAGTTTTAATAAACCTTTTTTGTTAACAACTTCAACTTCTGATTCTCTCGCGCCTTTAATCACAATCTTATTCTCTGAAGACTGAACTAATTTTACACTTAACTTATCGAATACTTTAACGGAATCAAAATCACCTAATTCTTTGGTAACCTGACCAAAAGACATCTGAACAAATAAAATTGCAGCTCCAATTATTAACTTTTTCATACTTTTATTTTTTTAATTAAACTTCTATTATGCTCTTCTTAAAAAATGAAAATCCAATTGTTTTTTAACTAAATCAGCATTTTTAACTTTTACGTAAATTTCATCACCCAATTGTAAAATGCTATTTGAAGTGGCTCCAACCAATGCATATTGTTTTTCATCAAAAGTATAGTAATCATCTTTTATCTCTCTGATTCTTACCATTCCTTCACATTTGTTGGAAACAATTTCAACATAAATTCCCCATTCCGTAACACCTGAAATAACTCCAAGGAACTCTTCGTCCTGGTGATCCTGCATGTATTTTACCTGCATGTATTTGATACTGTCACGTTCAGCATTAGTCGCTAAACTTTCCATATTCGAACAATGTAAACATTTTGTTTCGTAAGCTTCTTCGTCTACAGAAGCTCCATTGTCTAAATAGTACTGCAATAAACGATGTACCATTACATCCGGATAACGACGAATTGGCGATGTAAAATGGCTATAATAATCAAAAGCTAAACCATAATGGCCAATGTTTTCGGTCGAATATTTGGCTTTACTCATACTTCTAATAGCAAGAGTATCAATTAAATTTTGCTCTTTTTTACCGTTTACTTCTTCCATCAAAGCATTCAATGATTTCGAAATATCACCTTTGTTTCTAAAATCTATTTTATAACCAAATTTAGCAATTACGGTTTGCATCGCAATTAATTTGTCTTCATTAGGCTCATCGTGAATCCTGTAAACAAATGTTTTCTTTTGTTTTCCAATGTACTCCGCCACTTTTCTGTTGGCTAAAAGCATGAATTCTTCAATTAAATGATTGGCATCTTTTGAAATTTTGAAGTATACTCCTTCCGGTTCTCCTTCGGCATCCAGGTTAAATTTCACTTCTACTTTATCAAAAGAAATAGCGCCATTGGCCATTCTTTTCTTTCGTAAAATCTTAGCTAATTCATCTAATTTTAAAGTAGCTTCTGTAATTTCATCCGAAACAACATAAGATTCTCCGGTAATTGAAACATCAACAGGAATTGTATTGTCTTTTGTTTCAATAATATATTGCGCTTCTTCGTATGCAAATCGCTGATCAGAATAAATTACTGTTCTTCCAAACCATTGGTTGATAACTTGTGCAGTTGGCGAAACTTCAAAAATGGCTGAGAAGGTATATTTCTCTTCATTTGGGCGTAATGAACAAGCAAAATTAGATAAAACTTCCGGAAGCATTGGTACTACTCTGTCCACTAAATAAACCGAAGTTGCACGTTGATAGGCTTCATCGTCTAAGATTGTTCCTTCTTCCAGATAATACGAAACATCAGCAATATGAATACCTATTTCGTAATTTCCATTCTCTAACTTTTTGAAAGACAATGCATCATCAAAATCTTTTGCATCTTTTGGATCTATCGTAAACGTAAGTGTATCACGCATATCACGACGTTTTACAATCTCGGCTTCCTGAATCGAAGTATCTATTTTTTGTGCATACACCTCTACTTCTACCGGAAAATCTGCCGGTAAACCGTATTCAGCCAAAATAGCATGAATCTCCGTATTGTGTTCTCCCGGTTTTCCTAAAACTCTGATTACAGATCCAAACGGACTATCAGCTCTCTTAGGCCAATCTTCAATGGTAACCAAAACAACATCACCATTTTCAGCCTCCCCTATTTTATCTTTTGGAATAAAAATATCCGTATACATCTTAGGGTTTGCGGTAGATACAAAAGCAAAGTTGGCCTGAATATCTATTACTCCAACAAACTCTGTTTTATTTCTTTCTACAACACTAATCACTTCACCTTCAGGTCTTTTACCTTTTCTTCGGTTATAAACATAAACCTTAACTTTGTCTTTGTCTAAGGCCCTGTTCAAATTATTGGTTGGGATAAAAACATCTTCGGCAAACTCCTCACAAATAAAATATGCCGTTTTTCTGCTGGTCATATCAATTGTTCCTTCGTAGTAATCCTGACTTTCGGCTTTTACTAAATATTTACCCGGTTCTGATTCTATAATCTTTTTGGAAGCAGCGAGAATCTTTAAATCTTTTATAATCTCATTTCTGCTTTTGGTATCATCAAGTTCTAACTTTGCTGCTATTTGTTTGTAGTTGAATGCTTTATTTGGGCTTTGCGATAAAATCTTTACTATTTTACTCGAGAAATCTTTCTCCTTTTTTATCGGCTTTCTAATTTTCTTACTCATATATCTTTTCTTAAAAAGTTAAAATTACAAATAAGATATCAGATTATAGATTTTAACAAATAAATTATTAAAAATATAACTTTCGTATCTTTACAAAAAGACCCAATATGGAAAGCTTTAAAACCATTGCAGTATTCAATTACCTGCACGAAACAGTTGTTCTGAAACACTTATTAGAGCAAGAAGAGATTCCTTATTTTTTTGAAAACGAAATGACCCTTTCTGTCGTTCCCATGTACACTTCCGCTCTCGGTGGAATCAAACTCAAAGTTCATCCAAACGATTTCGAAGAAGTTCAGCAAATTCTGGACAATCTTAATAACCCACTTAAAATTGTTTGAATCCTTCTATTTTTTCAATTTCAAAAAATATTTTTCTTTTTAATCTTTTCAAAGTTGTCAACATATATTAAATACAACAAAAAGAAAAATTTAAATTAAATTAATTTTTGTTTGTTATTATAGCTTGTTAATATGTGCTATAAATTTATTTTTAAAAGCATTGAAATGAAGTTTCTCTTAGTTATTTAGAGTTATCAACATACTTATATTTAGTTAAAAGTCTAATTTATAAGAGTTTTTGTATTTTAATTAACAACGGTTGACAACTATAAATGAATTGATTTTGTAGATAAGTTCACTTGTTGATTTTTGTTGAAAATGGCATTTTTGATATTGATAACTTTTCCAAAAATTCCTCAAACTTTATTAGGTTATTTCATTCCGGTTTTGGATTAGGTTTTTTTTCGACACAACCAAAAAAAACTTCTAATTTTCTATCTCGACTTATTAACAAATAATGTTAACTTAAAGTTAATTGAATATCAACGAATTAGCTTTTGCTATTAACATTCTAAAATTTTAACAAAATAACTGATTATTATTTATTGATTATGAGTTACTTACAACGTTGTTAATAATGTTAATAAGTGTTAATGTTTTGATTGTAAGGTTGTTGTATTCTACCCTTTTTTTGCTGCGAATTTCACGAATTTGCTCCAATTGAATTTTAACCTTTAAAAATAGTTTTGATGGTTACAAAGAACAATAATTAGTGCTAATTCGTGAAATTCGTGGCTAACTTTTTTCTAAATAGTATACAGCTAAGAAATTCTTTAAGTAAATTTGCAGAACACAACTTAATAGTAATTACAATGAAAATTTCGATAGGAAATGACCACGCAGGGCCAGAGTATAAAAAAGCAATTGTTAAGATGCTTCAGGCAAAAGGATATGAAGTAACTAATTATGGTACAGACTCTGAAGATTCTGTAGATTATCCGGATTTTGGTCACCCGGTTGCAAATGATGTCTCTGAAGGTAAAGCTGATTTTGGAATTGTAATTTGCGGAAGCGGAAACGGAATTGCGATGACTGCTAATAAACACCCTAAAGTAAGAGCTGGGTTATGCTGGACTAAAGAAATTGCTTATTTGACACGTTTACACAATGATGCCAATATTGTGAGTATTCCGGCGCGTTTTACGTCTATTCCACAAGCTGTTGAAATTGTTGAAACCTTTTTAATAACAGAATTTGAAGGTGGGAGACATCAAAACAGAGTAAATAAAATTGCTTGTCAATAAAACTCAAAAAAATCCGGTGCTTCGCACCAAATATCAATAAACAAGCCGGGTGGATTTTAAAAATTCATCCGGCTTTTTGTTTATTATAATAGTAATTTGGTGAATTGACTGACTGAATTAATGTTTTACACTATGTTTATACCAGGCGAGAAGCACAACAATTAAAACCTGAATCAAAAAAATAAACGAGAATTTTATAATAAAAGAAGATTTACTCGTTTTATGTTTGAAGGATAACATCGCTAACAATAATCCGGCAGTTCCGCCAATAGCTTCCAGAAAAAACAAGGTGTTTTCGGGGATTCTTTGTTTGTTTTTTCGGGCTTGATATTTATCATATCCCGCAAGAATAAAAACGGTGATATTTACAACTAAAAAATACGTTAATAAAACTTCCATTGGCTAAAAATTAAAAACAAAGATATTATTTTAGCCGGGTGATTGCTTAATCTGTTGTTGATTTTGAAAGACAGGTTATCTCATTTTCTAATCCAGAAATTATTTCATTATAAAGTATGACTAATATTCAATTTATTGCAAAGACTGTAACAACAGCGGCAATTAACATTCAAAACACGGTAAAATTATTAGATGAAGATTGTACGATTCCGTTCATTTCGCGTTACCGAAAGGATACAACCGGAAATCTTGATGAAGTTCAAATCGAGCAAATTGCAAAACTTCAAAAGGAGTATGAAACGATCGTAAAACGTAAAGAAGCGGTTTTAAAATCGATCGAAGAACAAAAATCACTTACGCCTGAATTGAAACAAAAGATTGAACAAAGTTTTGACTTGCAGGAAATAGAAGATTTTTATTTGCCTTTTAAAAAGAAGAAAAAAACAAAAGCAGATGTTGCCCGTGAATTTGGTTTAGAACCATTGGCAAAAATCATCATGTCGGAGAATGATGTTGACGTTGATTTTATTTCGACACAATATCTGAACGAAAATGTGATTAATGAAGAAGCCGCAATGCAGGGTGCACGTGATATTATTGCCGAATGGATTAACGAAAATATTTATGTTCGTAAACAATTGCGAAGATTGTATCAGCGCAAAGCAGTAATAGGAACAAAAGTTGTAAAAAAGAAGAGTGAAGAGGAAGGAGCTCAAAAGTTCAGCCAGTATTTTGATTGGGAAGAACCATTGACAAAAGCACCTTCGCATCGTTTATTGGCCATGCTTCGTGCTGAAAACGAAGGTTTTGTAAAAATGAAAGTTGATGTTGATTTGGATGAAGCTTATG
Source organism: Flavobacterium sp. (assembly GCA_023251135.1). GTDB lineage: Bacteria > Bacteroidota > Bacteroidia > Flavobacteriales > Flavobacteriaceae > Flavobacterium. The sequence continues at coordinate 57,308 of JAHEZJ010000018.1, forward strand.
ATATTATAGATGAAATAATCATTAAAAAACAAAATAGTACAACCGCACATTTGCAGTTAGCGATTGAAGACAGTTACAAACGATTGTTAAATCCTGCTATTGGAAATGAAACGCTGCAGGAAGCCAAAGCCAAAGCGGATGCCAATTCAATCCAGGTTTTTGCAAATAATTTAGGGCAGTTGTTATTGGCACCGCCTTTGGGTGAAAAACGTATTTTAGCTATAGATCCCGGATTTAGAAGTGGTTGTAAAGTGGTTTGTTTGGACGAGAAAGGAGATTTGTTATACAATGAAACGATTTATCCGCATGCACCTCAAAATGAGGAAACCATGGCGATCAAAAAAATTCGTTCTATGGTAAATGCGTATCAAATTGATGCCATATCTATTGGAAACGGAACCGCTTCACGCGAAACGGAATTTTTCATCAAAAAAATCGCGTTCGATAAACCGCTGCAGGTTTTTATTGTTTCTGAGGCTGGGGCTTCGGTATATTCGGCATCAAAAATAGCGAGAGAAGAATTTCCAAACTATGATGTTACGGTTCGTGGATCGGTTTCTATTGGAAGAAGACTTTCAGATCCTTTGGCCGAATTGGTAAAAATTGATCCAAAAGCAATCGGAGTTGGGCAGTACCAGCATGATGTGGATCAGACGAAATTAAAAGAAGAACTAGATAATACGGTAATTCGTTGTGTGAACTCGGTTGGAATCAATATCAATACCGCGAGTAAACATTTATTGAGTTATGTGAGTGGAATAGGAGAGAAGCTGGCAGAAAATATCGTTCAGTATCGTTCAGAAAATGGTCCTTTTGAAGACAGAAAGCAACTGAAAAAAGTACCTCGTTTAGGTGATAAAGCCTATCAGCAGGGCGCTGCTTTTATTAGAATTACGAATGCTAAAAATCCGCTGGATAATTCGGCTGTGCACCCGGAGGCTTATCCGGTTGTTGAAAAGATGGCAAAAGACTTAAAACTTTCTGTGAATGATTTAATCGCTAATAAAGAGAAAACAGCCCTTATTAAGGCCGAAAATTATATTACTCCTGAAATAGGGTTATTAACTTTAAAAGACATCATTAAAGAGCTTGAAAAGCCAGGGTTAGACCCAAGAAAGTCGGCTAAGGTATTTGAGTTTGATGCCAACGTAAAATCAATTAAAGATTTGAAAACGGGAATGATTTTACCGGGAATTGTGAATAACATTACCAATTTTGGCTGTTTTGTTGATATCGGAATCAAAGAAAGCGGATTGGTTCATATTTCTCAATTGAAAGCCGGTTTTGTAAGTGATGTAAACGAGGTGGTAAAATTACACCAGCATGTTGATGTAAAGGTTACAGAAGTTGACGAAGACAGAAAACGTATTCAGTTGACGATGGTATTATAAGCCATAAAAAAATCCCAAATTACAATTATTAAGATTGTAATTTGGGATTTCTAATAACTCGCAAGTTATTATTTTTTTTCTTCCTCTTCTTTTTTAACAGGAGGTGCGGTTTGATCGTCTTTAGCAGCGTTTTTAAATTCCTTAATTCCACTTCCTAAACCTTTCATTAATTCCGGAATTTTTTTACCTCCAAAAAGTAATATCACGATACCTACTATTACAAGGATTTCTGTAAGACCTAATCTTCCCATGGTTTGTATATTTAATGCCGAAGCAAATTGTTTTCTAATTCTTCCGCAAATGTATATAGAATATACGAAGAACAACAGTATTTGGCTTAAAATATTTGTTTTCGGCAACGTTAAATATTTTATAAAATAATAAAATAAGCGTATTCGTTCATTTTGGTCCCGCACCAACAAGACGATTAATTATTATATTTGCTCGTATAAATAACCATAAATGACCACGAAAAAATTCAATTTCAGAAAAAATTTATTCATCAAAAACCGATTGGTGATTTTGAATGAGAATACTTTTGAAGAAATTTTTTCATTCAAGCTTAACTTAATGAACGTTTTTGTGACGTTTACTTTGGGAGGTATCTTTTTAATTTTAATCACCACTTTTATCATTGCTTTCACTCCTTTACGTGAGTTTATTCCGGGCTATTCTTCTTCTGAATTAAAAAAGAATGCAACGCAATTGGCGATAAAATCAGATTCTCTGGAGACGGCCTTAAAGAAAAATGAGGCCTACATAAAAGGGATTCAGAAGGTTTTGAGAGGGGAACTGGAATACGCAAAATTCAATAAAGATTCTATTTTAGCAGAAACGGATGAGCCTTCGGAAGTGGATATGAAGTCGTCAGAAGAAGAGATTAAATTAAGAGAAGAGGTGGCCAGGATGGAGAAGGAGTCGGGTGAAAAACCCCGAAGTAAAAACAAAAGTGATAAGAATTAATATCTCAAACAATGTCTATTAAATCAGTAGCGGCAAAATTATTTGCCAGCACCATATATTATCAAACAAAGGCTTGGGCTAGTAAGCCGGTCGAAACCCAACAGACAGTATTTAAGAACTTAATACATAGTGCCAGAGAAACTCAGTTTGGAGAAGATCACCATTTTGAAAAAATAAAAACGGTTCATGATTTCAGGAAACGTGTACCGATTCGTGATTATGAAGATTTAAAGCCTTATATCGATAAGGTCCGAATGGGGGAGAAAAATATTCTTTGGAAAGGAAAACCACTTTATTTTGCTAAAACTTCGGGTACAACTTCGGGAGCAAAGTATATTCCGCTTACCAAAGAGTCAATGCCTTATCATATTGAAGCTTCCAGAAATGCAATTCTGCACTATATTTATGAAACCGGAAATGCTGATTTTGTGGATGGAAAAATGATTTTCCTGCAGGGAAGTCCAATTTTAATTGAAAAATACGGGATCAAATTTGGGAGATTATCAGGAATAGGAGCGCATTTTGTGCCAAAATATCTTCAAAAAAACCGAATGCCTTCCTGGGAAACCAATTGTATTGAAGACTGGGAAACCAAAATTGATGCCATTGTTGAGGAAACGATCGAGCAGGACATGACGATTATTTCAGGGATTCCGTCATGGGTTCAAATGTATTTCGAACGTTTACAGGAGAAAAGCGGTGGTAAAAAAATTAGTGAGTTGTTTCAAAACTTTCAGTTGTTTATTTATGGTGGAGTAAATTATGAACCCTATCGTGCGAAGTTTGAAAACATGATTGGTAAAAAAGTAGACAGTATTGAGCTGTTTCCTGCCTCTGAAGGTTTTTTTGCCTATCAGGATTCCCAAAAAACAAAGGGTATGCTTTTGTTGTTGAATTCGGGAATTTTCTATGAGTTTATTAAGGCTGACGACTTCTTTTCAGAGAATCCCAAAAGTCTAACTATCGGAGAAGTAGAAACAGGAGTTAATTATGCCTTGATTATTTCGACAAATGCGGGACTATGGCGCTATAATATTGGTGATACCGTTCAGTTTACATCGTTATTTCCGCATCGGGTTATAGTATCGGGCCGAATCAAACATTATATTTCTGCATTTGGAGAACATGTGATTGCAAATGAAGTGGAGAATGCAATGAAAGAAGCCACTCAGGGAACTAAAATTGTAATCAATGAATTTACAGTTGCACCACAAATAAATCCTGCAAGCGGGTTACCGTATCACGAATGGCTGATTGAATTTGAAACCGAGCCAGAAAATATGGAAGTTTTTGCCGAAGCAATTGACAGTTCGATGCGAAAGCAAAACATTTATTACGATGATTTGATTACCGGAAATGTTTTGCGCAAAGTGGTGGTAACCAAAGTGTCTAAAAATGGATTTCAGGAATATATGAAGTCACAAGGGAAATTAGGCGGACAAAACAAAATTCCAAGATTATCCAATAATAGAGATATTGCGGATAATTTAAAGTAAAAATTATACTGAAACAACAGTTTAGTAACACTGAGATTTTATGAAAGTATAGGTTTAAATTACTACTTTCGTTGATTGAAGAATACAAAGTACATCTTCTTAGGAAGAAGATTTTAAAATAAAATAAGCATGAAAGAAACCAAACATATATCAAGATCAAGAGCACAGGAATCGTCTGCTGCTATAGAAAAAATGTACATTACAATGCGTCACTTGTTCAACCGTGGTTTTTACAAACCAATGGGAGTTTCCGGGGATAGTTTACGCGAATCATTATTAGCATTACGTCCGGAAATTTACGGAAATATAGGTGAAGAAAAAGTAGAATTAAATGGACTTTTGTACGTTATAGAACGTTTGCCAATTGGAATTGAACAATGTCGTTTTATCAATTTAACTTCAGACGAAGGATACTCTAAATCACATTTTCAGCCAATTGTTCCTCCAAAAAGAAGAAGAAACTGTTACCGAATTGATGAGGAACAAATGAACGTTGAAATTACTCGTGGACGTTCAGACATTTACGATATTTTGACACACCTGACTTTTATTTTTATCGAATCACATAAAATTAAAAACAGAGTTTTATTAGATGATGGAGGAGAGGTTTCGCGCGATTGGCTTAAATTAGAACAGGCTGTATTGCAAACAAAGAAACTTTCTCAAATCGAAAAAGAAAAAGCAATCTCGCATGTTGCTAATATTTTAGCGCGAACTTTTGAAGAGGTTTTGGATATTTATGATGCTTTTGGATCAGAAAATGCTCCGGATCGTTTTCTGCACGTTATTTACTGGTTAGGGAAATTAGCAATTGAAGAAGTTATTGACAATAATAAACGTACCATTACTTTTAGTCCCGTATTAAGAGAGCGTTTAGGACATCATATTCATGGTGAAATCTGGGCAACCAATATCAAGGAAGTTCTTAAGGCAAATAACCTGTTAAAACGTCCAATTCACGTTATAAGTGCAAATATGCACAGTGTGATGAATTCAATTTTTGCAACACCCTTGTTGAAAACAAAATTCAAGGAGAAGTCTGATTTTTATATTTACGAAGAATTAAGCAAATCAGGAGCAAAAGAAATTAGAGGAGTTGTAGAAGAACTGGCATTAAAAAATGGTATGATTTCGCTACCGGATAGTTCCGGAACGAATATCGATGTTCAGATTTTTGATACCGCAAAAATTGACTGGGCAAAAACCGCTTTTCCAAAAGCAAAACTGGAAGAAGAAAAACCAGTTATTATTGTTATGGATTATGCATTTGGTGAGCAGGCATATGAGACTATCGACGAGCTTTTGAAACCGTTTAAAAAAGATACTTTACTGAATGTAAAATCTGTTTCGATAATGGGGAAAGCCG
>JAHEZJ010000018.1:62533-117170 GCA_023251135.1 Flavobacterium sp.
ATTTTAGAGGGTGGAAAAGGAGATATCATGATCCCAACCGCACATATAAACGAAGGAACGGCTGATAATTATTTCTTTGAAAACGAATTAACCGGAGCTATGTTTGAAGGCAACGACATTGCTGTTTTTGAAGGAGCTATGGTTACAGTTTTAGGAACATCATTGCAAAATAGAGATTTATTGAAATTTTTCCATGAGTCTACCTGGGGCGTAATTGGTCTTGAAATGGAAGGTTCTTATTATCAGAAAGCGATTCAGTCTGCCTCTAAAATCAGAAAAAGTGTACCGCATGATATTAAGGTTCGTTATGCTTATTATGCATCAGATAATCCATTGGAAACAGGTAGCACCTTAGCTTCAGGTGGATTAGGTACGACTGGTGTAAAACCAACTTATTTGATTACCATTAAAATTTTAGAACAGATTTTCAACGTAAAATAATTCCATAAATGAGTACAAAAGTACCCCAAAACAATGACGATCAGGAAATTGATTTAGCTGTGATTTCAAAAAAAATCAATAATTTTTTTCAAGGAATCAATGCTTCTATTTTCAGGGGAATCCAGTTTTTTATTCGAAATTGGATCATTGTTTTAATTTTAGTTTTTACAGGATTTGGTTTGGGAGTGTTTTTAGACAGTACTCAAAAAAGCTATGAACACGAAATTATTGTGGCTCCAAACTTTCAGAGTACGGATTATTTGTACGCAAAAATTGATCTAATTAATTCAAAAATTAAAGAACATGATACGCTTTTTTTGAAAGAAACCGTTGGAATTCAACAGCCAAGAAATCTAAGAATCATAGAAGCGAAACCAATTGCAGATGTTTATAATTTTATTAAAAACAGACCTGAAAACTTTGAATTAATAAAGTTGATGGCCGAAGATGGTGACATCAAAAAAGTACTGGAAGACAATGTGACGAGTAAGAACTATACTTTTCAGACTATTTTATTAGTAACGAAAAGAAAATCATCAGAAGAAAAGTTAATTAAGCCACTTTTAAATTATTTAAACTCATCGGATTACTATTCCAAAATTCAGAAAGAAGAATATAAAAATGTTCAGTTAAAAATGAAGCAAAATGACTCTATCATTAAACAGATTGATGGGGTTTTAAGTAATTTTTCGAGTGCGACAAACAATGCGCATAAAAATGATAAAATGCTGTATTACAATGAAAACACACAATTAAGTGATATTATAAAAACTAAGAATGATTTAATTAATGAACAGGCAATTCATAGAATTGAATTGATTGGTTTTGATAAAATTATAAAAGAAAGCAGTATTATCTTAAATAAGGAATTTGTCAAATACGCTGAAAATAGTTTGAAATTTATAATACCGGTTTTATTTGTTATGCTATTCGGATTTCTAAATCTTTTCAAGGCTTTTTATAATAAACAAAAAGAGTTAACAGTTTTATAATAGTGATAGTTGAATATTCGGTTGTTAAAATACTAAAAATTTATATTTTTGTTTAAAAAACATACAATGAAAAAACAGTTAATTTTTATAAATTTAGTTTTGTTAACTTTTTTTATAGGATGTAAAAATAAAGAAGAAGTTGCACCAGTGGAGGAAGTTAAAGCCAATACATTTGATGTAATTGTTGATTTACAAATACAAAAAGATGATGAATTAATTCTCTTTTACAAGGATCCTTCTATTGCCTATTTTGATGATAAAAATACGGTTTATAATGGTGTAAAAGGAAATATCGAACCACAATCGCTTACTTTCAGTGTTCCGGAAGGAGTTTTACCAAATGATATTCGCTTTGATATTAGTTCAAAGAAAGATCAAGATCCAATAACAATTAATGCAATAACTTTAAGTTTTGAGGGAAGAACGTTTAAAATTTTGAAAGGAGATATTTTAAAATATTTTACACCAAATGAATTTATAAAATTTGATGAGGCCACAGGAATAGTAACGTTTATCAAAAATGGCGAAAATTTTGACCCGTATTTTTTAACAAAACCGGCAATTTATCCTGAAATCGAAAAAGTAAGAGGAGCTCAATTGTAGTTTTTTTTAATAATATTAATTTTTAAGGCTGTTCCTTTTCAGGTATAGCCTTCTTTTTATAATAATACGACTAAACATTGAAGCTAATTTTTGATATATTCCATCGATATAAAAAGCACAAAATTTTAGCTTCAAATTTCGTGTATCTTTCTTTGCTTCAAGGTTTAAATTTGCTTTTACCCTTAATCACCTTTCCTTATCTAATTCGGGTATTAGGTGTTGAGTATTTCGGATTACTATCATTTTCTTTTGCATTCGTTACTTATTTTCAAATCGTTACCGATTACGGCTTTAATGCTACGGGAACGCGGGATATTTCATTGGTTGTTGATGATTACGAAAAGCAAAATCTGGTTTTTAACCAAATTATGTCAGCAAAACTATTTTTAGTGGTTGTAAGTTTTGTTGTAATGATGGCACTTGTATTTTCATTCAAAATTTTCAGAACTTATTGGATTATCTATTTCTTTTCATTTGGTTCCATTTTTGGTCAGGCAATTTTTCCTGTTTGGTATTTTCAGGGAATTCAGAAGATGAAATACATTACTTATCTCAACCTGGCCACCAAATTAATTTTTACATTGGCTCTTTTTATTTTTGTTAGAGAAAAGGCCGATTTTTATCTGGTTCCTGTTTTTAACGCCTTAGGGTTTATATTTGCAGGTATTTTTGCTTTGTTTTATATACGGAAGGATTTTAACATTAGATTCAAAATGCAGCCTTTAAGCGGTATAATAGAACAACTTCAAAAATCGAAATATGTGTTTTTATCGGAACTTAAAATTTCCTTATTTACAAATACAAACACTTTGATTTTAGGAATTCTGGCGGGAAATCATGCTGTAGGGTATTTTTCTGCAGCTGAAAAACTCGCAAGGGCAATAGGTAATTTTCAAACTCCAATTTCAAACACAATTTTTCCATATCTCTCAAAGGAAATGACTGTAGATAAGTTAAAAACAATTCAAAAAATAAAGAAAATAACACTATTTGGAGCCATCTTGTTTTCTCTAATTATAATGGTATGTTTTTGTTTTGCAGAACAAATCATAGAAATTATTTACGGTAGGCAAATGTTTGCAGCAGTACTTATATTCAGAATTGTAATTCTTATACCTTTGTTATCCTTTTTAGATACTATGTTTGGGAAACAAATTCTTCTAAACTTAGGAAAAGATAAATTGTATTTTCGGGTTATATTGTTTGCAACAATTTTAAACTTGGGTATTAATTTTATTTTAACCCAATTTTACCAAGAAATAGGTACAGCTATTTCATTGTTGATTACGCAAATTTTTATAGTTTTCGGTATGTGGTTTTATGCAAAAAAAGAGATTAATAAAATCATGTTAAAGTAAATCAATATGACACAAATAAAAGTTAGCGTGATTATTCCGGTTTATAATGCAGAATTTTTTTTGCATGATTGCGTTAAATCATTGACAAACCAGACATTGCAGGAATGTGAATTTATTTTTATAAACGACGGTTCATTTGATAGGAGTCTGGAAATAATTGAAAGCTATCAGGTATTTGATAAAAGAATTCGAATTATTAATCAGGAAAATGCCGGGCGAAGTATAGCTAGAAATGTTGGAATACTTGAAGCAAAAGGGAAATATATTGGTTTTATAGATTCTGATGATTTTGTTGCAGATGAAATGTTTGAGACTTTATACGATAGAGTAAGTAAAGAGAACACAGATTTGGTTGTTTCTAATTTTTTTTTAGGAAGGGATAAAAAATACGTTCTTAAAAAAGAAATATTTCCAACAGATATAATATATTATCAAGAGTACATTCGGCAAAATATTATTTCAAATCTATTAGAAAGAGAAGATCTTTTTTCAGTTTGGAATAAATTGTACAAAAGAGACCTTATTTTAAATCATAAGGTTACTTTTCCAAGTATTTATGAGGAAGATCAATTGTTTAATTTATTGGCATTTAATGCGGCCTCAAATGTTCTTTTTATAGATTATTCAGGTTATTTCTATAGAGAAGTTTTTAATGGAGTTTCTAAGAATTTGTTTAAAGTTGATTACTTTGAAATAGCGCGTCAAAAACTTCATTTAAATTATAAAGAAAGATGTAATCTAAGTCTTTCTGAAGAAGAAATTAATAGATTAAAAGCAGTTCGATTTGTTCAGAAAGTTTTTTATTTGATATTTAAGTATGCAATTCTAAACGTTTCATTTAAAGAGAAATTTGAAAAAATAAAAAGCATAGCTTTTGATCCTGAAGTTATTAATGTTTCAAAGAAATATTCTAAGGATATTCTAAAAAACCAGGGAGTGTTTGAATCATTAGTTTTGAAAAGTATAAAAAACAAATCTGCGGCTGGTTTGTATTTATTAGTTTTGGCAGTTAAATTTGTTTATCACCCCAAAATCTCAGAGGTTGTTCGAAGTATGAATAACCTTAAAATCAGTAAAACTTAAAAATATTGCTTAGAAAATTATATACAATATTATTCTTTTTAGGACTCTTCTTTTTTCCTTTCAATAATTATGAAGGGATTCCTTTGCTGGGCGAATTTAAAAGCGAAGCTGGAGCTCTTTTTTTAATAGTAGGGTTTCTGGTTTTATGCTTTGACGTTGCCTTTTCCAGAAAAATTTATATCCCCTATAAAAGCCTTATTTTTCAGTTAATAGTCTTTTTTCTAATTTGGTGTTTGATTACTACATTATTGAACATAAATACTGTTTCATCCAATTACTTTAAACAAACAGGAGGTATAAACAGGTTTGTACGACAATATTTCGCTTTATTATTATCAAGTCTGGTGTTCTTAACATTGTACGTAAATGTTTTGGTAAAAATGGAGCTGAAAGAAATTCTCTTTAAAATAAGGAAAATTTTTCTTTGGTCTTTGATAGTAGCTTCAGTATATGGTTTTTTCGAAATTTTAATTTCCGCATTCGGGTATCATTTTTTTTACAAATTTCTGGAGATATTCAATTATTTCCCATTTTTAGAAGTCAATCTTTTTCCGCAAGAAAGAATTTCATCAATATCCTATGAGCCGCCATTTTTAGCCATTTATCTTATTACAATTTCTGGATGGATGTTTAGCTATATTATTACCAGTAATAGTCCATGGAGGTTTTTGCCTACGATTTCGATCTTAGTTTTAACATATTTTTCGGGATCCCGAACAGGACTTGTTGTGATTTTTATTCAATTGATTATTTTTTCTGTTTTTCTATATAAAGACCAAAGATTTAAGAAATATATCACAAATTTTATAATTGGATTTTCTCTTATTTTTAGTGTATTGCTAGTTCTAAACGGAGAAAAAGTACTTAAATCTGTTGCTGAAAAAGTAGATTCTTTAGATTTTGAAAAGAATCTTACCAAAAGTGTTTCCAATCAATCGCGATTCGGAATGCAATATGCTTCTGTACAGGTGTTTTTAGAAAATCCGATTATAGGTGTTGGATTTGGTCAGCAAACATATCATAACAGAACACATTACCCAACATGGGCAACACGAAATAATTATGAGTTCAAATTATTTTATAAGAATAAAAAAGAAAGAGCATTTCCTCCTGGATATAATATTTATACCCGTTTGTTGGCAGAGACAGGATTAGTTGGAATTATATTGTTTTTAATGATACTTTGTTTTTCGATTAATGAAATACGACTACTAATGAAAACTACCAAAGGAGAAGAAAGGGTACTTTTAATGATTCTTTTTATTTCTCTTTCAGGGTTGTATATAAATTGGCTTCAAATTGATACTTTTAGAATGTATGGTATTTGGTTAGGTTTGGCTATTTTAATTCGAATGAGGAAAAAATCAATTTTAGCGGAAAATGAATAAGATTGTACTTTTGATTCCATATTATAATAATTCTGAAGGTTTAATAAAATCGTTGAATTCGATTGAACCTGATGAAGAATTAGACATTATTATTGTAGATGACGGAAGTAAAAATAAATTTGATGAGGTAATACTTCAAAGTAGTTTCAAAGCAAAAGGAACTCTTTATTTTGAATATCTGGAGCAAAATCAGGGAATTGAGTTTGCATTAAACCACGGTCTTAAAATTAGTGTTGCAAAGAGGTATAAATATACAGCAAGATTGGATTGTGGAGATGTTTGTTTAGGAAGGAGATTTGCTATTCAGGCTGCATTTTTAGATCAAAATCCCGAAATAAAAATAGTAGGCTCAAACGTATTGGCAGTGGATAGTAATGATAATTATTTGTATGCGATCAATTTACCATTAGAAGACAAGGACATAAAAAACAAGATGTATTTTAATTCGATGTTGATTCATCCGGCAATATTATTTACTACATCAATTATAGACACAATAGGCTTTTATTCGATAAAACATAAATCAGCAGAGGACTATGCGTTCTTTTTTGCTATTTCAAAAAAGTTTAAAATGGCTAATATTGGTCAATATCTAACTCAAATTGAAATTAATGAAAATGGTATTTCAATTCAAAAAAGAAAACAACAGGTTAAAGCGAGAATACAAATTATAAAGGAAAATTTTTATATTGGATTTTATCCGATATATGGGCTTGTCAGAAATTATATATTACTAATTATGCCTTATACTATAATTTTAGCAATTAAAAAAAGAATTAAAAGATGAGAGTTAGAGATCTAATTAAAGAAAAAGGCTTTGAGTATCTCATTTATGCATTATTGCTTTCATTGTTTTTTTCAAAGGCAATACCTAATATTATCCTGGCAATTTTGTCTATTTGGACAATTATTGATTGCAGAAATAATAAAGGTTTAGGATTAAATTTTACCTTTTCATCAAGAACTATTTTATTGGTTTTATTGGGGTTTCTTACTGTAAAATCGGTTTTTTTTGGTACCATATTGTACGATTTTAAAGTTTACAAAGGCTTCTTTTTATTGTTTTGGTTAACAGTTGTCCTGAAAAAAGTTACTGATTTTAATTCCTTGAAGGGAGTAATTTTGTGGGGGATAAATAGTGCAATTTTATGTTCTGTATTTTTAGTTAGTTTATTTTTTTTGAAACACCATACATTACCTTTTTCAAATACAGCAGAAGTAAATGAATTATTACTTCTGGAGCGGCCTTATATAGGTTTTATAGCTGTAGTAGGTTTTTTATTAGCTATTGAAAAGGCGTTTATTTCAATAAGGGGTAAATACTTTTGGATAATCAATGCAGTGTTATTGTTTTTATTTATAATTTTAATTTCGGCGAGAATTTCTATTATAACATTGTTTTTAGTGGCAATAATCTATTTATTTTTTTATGCTAAAATTAGCTTGTTAAAAAAGGTAGTTTTTCTTATTTCGTTTATCGTTTTCTTCGGATTGATTGTAGTAACAAATAAAAATATTTCTGAACGTTTTTTTGTAAAAAACAATCTAGAAGAATCACTTAAAGTAGCATCTGATTACGAACCAAGAATTGTAATTTGGAATTGTGCTTTTTCAATGACACAAAAAAGCGATTTTAATTCTTTAATTGGATTCGATGGGTATGGCACAATCTCAGATAATTTTTTAGATTGTTATAGCAGTACAATTGAAAATGTATCTAAAAAAGATTATTTTCTATCAGAAAAATTCAACTCCCACAATCAGTTTATTGATTTATATTTAATAGGAGGTTTAATAGGATTTGGGCTATTTGTTGCTTTTTTTATTAAATTATTTAGTGAAGTAAGAGAAAATTTTTTTCAAACGGCTATTGTAACAGCATTTTTATTATTCTTTTGCGTTGAGAATATATTTTACAGACAATTTGGATGTTACCTTGTGGGGATATTTATTTTAACTTTATCCCATGTTAAGAACAAAATAAATGAGTAAGATTAAAATTGCACATATTTTGCATTCCGTTGGAGGTGTAGATGTTTCATTGCGACAAATACTTCAAAATATCAATACATTAGAGTTTGAAAGTATTGTTATACACGGAGATTCTGATACTCAGGCCTTATTTCAGGACAAGAATTTTGAATCAATCGTAGAATTTAAGGTACCCATTCATCGTGAAATTTCGATCAAAAATGATTTTTTAGCGATAAGAAAAGCATTAAAAATTATTCGGAAAGAACGACCAGATTTAATACATTCACACAGTACAAAGGGTGGTGTTATTGCAAGGGTTATTGGTTTTTTAACTGGTATAAAAGTTCTCCATACACCACAGGCTTTTTCCTATTTGTGCACAGACAAAAAAATAAAAAAAACTGCTTTTCTATTAATTGAAAAATTACTTTCGAAAGGAAATTCAGTTTTGCTGGCTTCTTCAGAATCAGAATTGCAAAGGGCAATTGAAGAGGTAGGTTATGCTAGATCTAAAACGGCACTTTTTAATAATGCTATAACACCTATTGATAAAGTTTTTAGACTTTCTATACCAAAAACCTGGCCCGACAAGTACCTCTGTAGTGTAGGAAGACCATGTTATCAAAAAAACACTGAAGAATTGATACGTGTTTTATATGAAGTTAACAAAACAGAAGACATACATTTGGTTTTAGTTGGTGTTGGACATCATGCAGATCAATTGGAAATGGTTGAAAATTTGGTATTAAAACTAAACTTAAAAGATAAAATAACGATTCTGAATTGGACTTCAAGAGAAGATGTATTACATATTACCAGTAAATCAAAATTGTATGTTTCAACATCGAGGTATGAAGGCCTGCCTTATGCAATTATTGAAAGTCTGGCATTATCTATTCCAAATGTCGTTTCGGATTGTGATGGAAATCGTGATTTAATAAAGAATGACTTTAATGGATTTTGTATCAAAAATAATGATACTAAAGAATTTAGCCAAAAAATAATTAAGTTGTTAAGAGAAGAAAGTTTGCATAATCAATTTTCGAGAAATGCAAAAGACACATTTTTAAAACATCACAACATTGGTGAAAAAATAAAGGATCTTGAATCTATTTATAAAAAAGAGTTAGAATAATGTAGTAAATAATAGCTGGAAGATTTTTTGGATTGGATGCTTGTGATCATTTTAAATGTTTTTATAAAACAGATAAGAGTTGTTGATAAGGGGTTAATTACTTATGATAGAAGCGTATAAAAATTTGCTACAAATCTTTTGATAATTGTTCTTTTTTAGTAAAATTTTTCTTATAATTGTAAAAAAATAACATCAGTTTTATATTATGAGAAAAATATTTTTAGCAATTGCTATTTTCATCAACACAGTATCCTATTGTCAGAACATTTACCAAAGTGGTGGTAATGTTGGTATCGGGACAAGTACACCAAGCGGTAAATTAGAAATTTACGATATTCTTAATATGAAACTATTGTTGGGTGTTATACCTACTGGTAGTGCAGCAAATGAACCCACTATCCTGTTTTCCAGATGGTCGGGAAATCCAGATAAAACATATACTTCAAATTCAATTCATACCTTGTTTTCTCCAACAGGAACTGATGGGAATAATTTCGGACTTGCTTTTAGTACGATACCACTTCATGCTAACAATAATTTTTCCGGAGCTAAAGTAAGAATGTTTATAAGTAATAATAATGGCTATGTCGGTATAGGCTCAATTAATCCGGATGAAAAGCTAACCGTAAAAGGAAAAATTCATGCCGAGGAAGTGAGAGTAGATTTACAGATACCTGCGGATTATGTTTTTCAAAAGTATTACACAGGCAAATCTGATTTAAAATCGGATTATGTGATGCCAACCTTAGCTGAAATAGAGAAATTCACTAAAGAGAATAATCACTTGCCAAATGTCCCTTCAGCTCAGGAAATAAAAGAAAAAGGGTTACAGGTGGGAGAAATGAGTAATGCTCTTTTACAAAAAATAGAAGAATTAACGCTTTATATTATTGAACAGAACAAAAGGATTGAAATGCTTGAAGCAAAAGTAAATAAGAAGTAACGATACAAAACGCAATCCGTTTAGATATTTTATAGAACTGCCTAATTATTTTAGGCAGTTTTTTTATAGAATAGTTTCTATAATTTTCAAATCAGTTACATTTGCGATGTATAAATAATTACTATGAAAAGAATACTTATTACAGGAGCAGCAGGATTTCTGGGATCGCATTTATGTGATCGTTTTATCAAAGAAGGATACTATGTTATCGGAATGGATAATTTGATTACCGGAGATCTTAAAAACATAGAACATTTATTCAAGTTAGAACATTTCGAGTTTTACCACCACGATATCACCAAGTTTGTACACATTCCAGGTGATTTAGATTATATACTGCATTTTGCTTCGCCGGCAAGCCCTATAGATTATTTAAAAATTCCAATTCAGACTTTAAAAGTAGGATCTCTTGGAACACATAATTTATTGGGATTGGCCCGTGTAAAAAAGGCCAGAATTTTAATTGCGTCTACATCCGAAGTTTACGGAGATCCGCTGGTTCACCCACAAACGGAAGAGTACTATGGAAATGTAAATACAATTGGACCACGTGGGGTTTATGATGAAGCAAAACGCTTTCAGGAATCGATTACAATGGCTTATCATACGTTTCATGGCGTAGAAACGAGAATCGTGCGTATTTTTAATACCTACGGCCCAAGAATGCGTCTGAACGACGGACGTGTAATTCCGGCTTTTATCGGACAGGCATTACGTGGGGAAGACTTAACTATTTTTGGTGACGGAATGCAAACACGTTCTTTTTGTTATGTAGATGATCAGGTTGAAGGTATTTTCAGACTGCTGCATTCAGATTATGTGTATCCGGTAAATATTGGAAATCCGGATGAAATCACGATTAAAGATTTCGCAGAAGAGATCATTAAACTAACAGGAACCAATCAAAAGGTAGTCTACCATCCATTACCAATAAATGATCCGTTACAACGCCAGCCAGACACTACAAAAGCAAAAGAGCTGTTGGGTTGGGAAGCAAAAGTAAGCCGCTCTGAAGGAATGAAGATTACTTATGATTATTTCAGATCACTTTCAAAAGAAGAACTCTCAAAAGAGGAGCACAAAGATTTTTCGAATTATATCAAATAATAAAAAAAGAAAACGGGCATTATTCTAGAAATAATGCCCGTTTCTATTTTTAGGAAGCTGCTTAAAAAGCATTATTTTCGATAAGTTTTGTCATTTGCTGATCCAGATTAAAATGACTTTTTGCATGAAGAAAAATAGTCTTTTTCATTTTTTGAATTTCTTCTTTACCAAGTCTGGAGATTTCTATCAAAGTGGTGTTTAAATCCTGAAAGTTTTCAACGGGAACGACCCAGCCCAAGTTATTTTCGGTTACTATATCTTCACCTTCACCGCCTCCAAAATAAAAAACAGGAAAACCCAAAGCACTATATTCGAATATTTTTGAAGGAACAGAGCCATAAATTCTCGTTTTAAGCGGAACAAGGGCAATGTCTAAGCTTTTCAAAGTTTCATGCAAAACGTTACGTTCTAACATTCCGTGAAAAATAATTTTTTTGGTTGGATTTTCATTAAGGTAATTCACAATCTGAGCTTTCTCAGCCCCGTCACCAAAAATATGAAGTTCGATGTTACTGTTTTCAAGTTTCATTTGTTGAATAAGTTCAAAAACACCTTGTGCAACCCCCAATAATCCGGCGTAGAATAATTTAATGGGTTCTCCGGAATTGTCTTTTTCCTCCAGGAAATTTTCAACAAAATGATCCGGATAATTGCGATACAAAAAGCATTTTTTTTCAGGAAAGATCGAATGAATATGAGTAATGATTTCGTTAGATTGCCCAAAAATGTGTGTGGCTTTTTGGTAAATAAACCGTTCAATAAAAAGCAAAATCTTGTGCGAAACACTATTTTTCTTAAGTACCTGTAATTCGATAGCAGCGGTAGGCCAAAGATCTGAAACATTCAAAATTATGGTTTTACGCTTTAGCCAAAGAACAAAAACCG
This sequence comes from Flavobacterium sp., assembly GCA_023251135.1. Classification (GTDB taxonomy): domain Bacteria; phylum Bacteroidota; class Bacteroidia; order Flavobacteriales; family Flavobacteriaceae; genus Flavobacterium. The sequence goes on from JAHEZJ010000018.1 coordinate 74,443, forward strand.
AAATAAAAGAGAGCAGCAAAGGGGGTGATTGTACAATAACTTTTTTAGGCGTTTTGGCAAATAACAAATAGAAAAATAAAGCAGTTGAAAAGGAAAGTGTCGAAACAATTCGTTTAAAGATATTCGGACTGTTACTTGGATAAATCCAAAGACGTTTTAATGTAATGTTCTGAATCTTCTCAGTAACAGAAAATCGGCCTTTGTATTCCGGAAATAATTCACCTTTCGGGTAATTTGGAAGCGGAGAAATTACCGAAACTTCATATCCGTTTTGATTTAGTTTTAAAGCAAGCTGTTCTATTCTATTGGCGGCAGCACCTTTTTCAGGTGGATAATAGTTTGATATAATCAGAATATCTTTCATTAGTTTTTATCCAATAAAATTGAAACAATTCGCTCAGATGCTTTTCCATCCCAAAGCTCTGGAATAGCACTTTTGCGTGCGCCATTTTTCAAGAACAGACTAAAGACATTTTGTAAATTTTCTAAGGACGTTCCCACAATAGTGTTAGAGCCGATGGTTTCGGTTTCAGGGCGTTCGGTGTTATTTCGCATCGTAAAACAAGGAATTCCCATTACAGTTGTTTCTTCAGAAATACCACCGCTATCGGTAATAACGGCAAAACTGTTTTTTACTAAATACATAAAATTCAGGTAACCTTGAGGCGCAACAAAAATGATGTTTTTAAAACAAATTGCACTTTCTCCCAAAATAGCTTGTGTTCTTGGATGAATGGGAAACAGTATTTTTTTGTTAGTTACCAAATCATCAATTCCCTGAAGCAAAGCAATAAGAGAAGAAACCTCGTCGACATTTCCAGGGCGGTGTAAGGTTAGAATCACATAGTTTTTGTCGCTAAGCTGATGTTCTTCCCAAAAATAAGGAGGAGAAATTCTATTGATGTTTTGGTATAAAGTATCGATCATAACATTTCCTACGAAATGTACATTTTCAGGATTGGAGCCTAATTTTAGTAAATTTTCTGAGGCTGAAGTTGAGGTTGTAAAAAAGTAATCGGTAATACTATCTGTCAACATTCTATTGATTTCTTCAGGCATTGTTAAATCTCCGGAACGAATCCCTGCTTCAACATGCGCTACCTTGGTATTGCATTTTTTAGCCACGATTGAACATGCCATTGTAGAATTTACATCACCAACAACTAAAACCAAATCAGTAGGATTTTGAAGTAATTCCTTCTCAAAAGCAATCATAATTGCGGCAGTTTGTTCGGCCTGCGAGCCACTTTTTACCTCCAGATTTACATTTGGTTTGGGGATATTTAATTCTTCAAAAAAAGTATCACTTAAATTCTTATCGTAATGCTGACCTGTATGAACCAATCGAAACGAAACATCAAAACCTTCATTTTGTTTGTTTTGTATAGCATTAATAAGGGGAGCTATTTTTATAAAATTAGGTCTTGCACCTGCGATTAGGGTGATTTTCATAGGTTAATTGAATTCTTTTTAAAACATTCTTTTGGCAAAAGTAAAGTTTAAATTGAATTCTTGGTCGATCGAGGGACTTTCTTCAATAGCTAAGTGTAATTTTTGAGAATTAATGAACTATTTTTTATATCCAATTTTTATTCGTTCACTTTCATTTTCTTTTTTCTCCGTTAATTCATCTAAATAAGAAAAAACCAATTCAATATTCTTATCATGGTTCTCTAACTTTTTTTGAATCTGAAGAATATCAACTTTTATTTCAGTTGTATCCAAAAGCATTTGTCTCACTTTTGTGAAAATACGCATGATTTGAATATTGGTTTGAATTGCTTTGTCGCTTTTTAAGACACTTGAGAGCATTAAAATACCATGTTCAGTGAAAACAAAAGGTAATTTTCTGCTTCCGCCCCAACTTGAAGTCGCAATTTGCGACTTCAAGTTTTCAAGTTCATTATCAGTAAGTTGAAACATGAAATCTGAAGGAAATCGTGATAAATTTCTTTTAACTTGTTCATTTAATCTTTTCGTTTCCACATCATAAAGCAATGCCAAATCACTATCTAATATTACTTTTTGATTGCGGATGTAATATATTTTGTTAGAAATAATTTCTTCAGAAAGTAAAGATTGATCCTTCATAAGTTTTTAATTAGAAAAACAAATGTAGGATTTTATTTATATTAAAGATAAGATTTAAATTGTTTTAACTTTCCACTTTTGCTTCTTTCTAAGACGGTTTTTCGGGTAAAACTAAAATTTAAATTGGGTTCTAAATACAGAGAAATTGCCTTTTCTATTTTTTGAATTTGAGTTGCATTTAATTCAATATCACTTACATACTCTATTTCAAAAGAATTTAATTGCATTTGTTTGATGGTAAATTCTTTAACATTTCCGTCATCTTCAATAATGCTTTTGGTTACATAATAAAAGGTCAAACCAGGCGATCTTTTGCCGCTTGGGAGAGTCGCAATGTCGTTGGTTCTTCCAATTAGTTTTTTTAGAATAGGTTTTTGTAGTGTACTTTTTTCGTCTAAAATTCCAATATCACCAATATCATATCTAATAAACGGATGTGCTTTGTTGAATAAAGAGGTAATCACAATACGGCCTTCGTTACCGTAAGGCAAAATCTGATTGTTTTCGTCTAAAATTTCAACAAACAGGGTTTCAGCATTTACTTGCCAATCGCCGTTTGGGTTTTCAAAAGCAATCAAATCTAATTCTGAAGCACCGTATTCATTGATAACCGGAATTCCGAATTGTTTTTCTAAAAGTTTTTTATCCGATTCAAAAAGCATTTCCGAAGTAACAAAACAGGCTTTTAAAGTAGGGCAAACATCTTTTAAAATAAGATTCTTTTGTTCTAAGTATTTAGCAAACAAAACGATTGAACTCGTATAACCGTTGATATAATCGAATTTTTTAGTTTCAAACTTTCGTAGAAATTTTTCAAGAACAGCATCCGATAAATCAAAAACCGGAAACCGGAAACGATGTGTCAAAAAATCCTTAATTCGTTCTTTGTGATAGCCAATAAAATCTATAGGAATACCATAAAAACGAGCCTGATAGGAGTGATTAAAGTCGATATGGTACCAACCGAAACGCATAAAAATAGAGTTCCAGGTTAGGGCATGGCAGTATTTATCTTTAGCAAAAACAAAGGGAGTACCACTGGATCCGGATGTTTTGTTGAGGTAAATGTTTTTTCTGGAATAACCTTTTGAGAGTCTTTCTTCGAGCGGTTTCTGTAAATTTTGTTTGTTTAATATGGGTAAATTTTCCCATTTCAATTCGGTTATGTCCCCGATCAATTCTTTATAAAAAGAGTTGTTTTCCAGATGAAAAGCTACAATTTCTTCTTTTTTCTGCTGAAGAAAGCGAACATATTGTGCTTCCGATAAACTCTTGATTTCGTCCAATTCAGCTTTGGCTTTCTTTATCGGAAAACCATTTAATTGCAGTGAAATATCGAAAAGAGAAATCATTTGTGGTATTATTTTTCGTCAAAAATAATACTATCGAATTACTAACAGAGAAGAATCAACAACTTTTTAAGATTTAATTATTTTTTACGTGCAAAAGCAATTATTTTTGCACCACAACTAAATACAACTATACCATGACAATTTTACTATTGGGATCCGGCGGAAGAGAGCATGCTTTTGCTTGGAAAATGACTCAGAGTCCACTTTGCGAAAAACTTTTTGTTGCACCAGGAAATGCAGGAACAGCAGCAATTGCTACAAATGTTGCAATGTCTCCAACAGATTTTGATGCAATTAAAGCATTTGTAATTCAGGAAAATGTAAAAATGGTGGTCGTAGGACCAGAAGATCCTTTGGTAAAAGGGATTTACGATTATTTTAAAAACGACGAGAGTTTACAGCATATTCCGGTTATTGGGCCATCAAAATTGGGAGCTCAATTAGAAGGAAGTAAAGAATTTGCCAAAGAGTTTTTAATGAAACATAATATTCCAACTGCGGCTTACGACAGTTTTACTGCGGAAACCGTAGAGAATGGATGTGCTTTCTTAGAAACATTACAGCCTCCATATGTTTTAAAAGCAGACGGTTTGGCGGCAGGAAAAGGAGTTTTGATTATTCAGGATTTAGAAGAAGCTAAAACAGAATTGAGAAACATGCTGGTTCACGAAAAATTTGGAGCAGCAAGTTCAAAAGTAGTAATCGAAGAATTTTTGGACGGAATAGAATTAAGCTGTTTTGTTCTGACTGACGGGAAAAGCTATAAAATTTTACCAACAGCAAAGGATTACAAACGTATTGGTGAAGGCGATACAGGTTTAAATACAGGTGGAATGGGAGCTGTTTCTCCGGTACCTTATGTTGATGCTGTTTTGATGGAAAAAATTGAAACACGTATCGTAAAACCAACTATTGAAGGTTTCCAGAAAGATGGAATTGAATATAAAGGATTTGTATTTATTGGTTTAATCAATGTAAAAAACGAACCAATCGTTATTGAGTACAATGTAAGAATGGGAGATCCTGAGACTGAAGTTGTAGTACCAAGATTACAATCAGATTTAGTTGAATTGTTCCTTTCAGTGGCCAATCAAAAATTAGATTCATTCGAATTAAAGGTTGATCCGAGAAGTGCAACTACAATTATGGTGGTTTCTGGCGGATATCCGGAAGATTTTGAAAAAGGAAAAGTAATTACAGGTTTAGAAAACATTACTGATTCTATTGTTTTTCATGCAGGAACAAAAATAGAAGGCGAGACTGTCGTTAGTAATGGAGGACGTGTATTAACCGTAACTTCTTATGGAGATGATTTCCAACAGGCCATAAAAAAATCTTACCAAAATATAGATAAACTAAATTTTGATAAGATGTATTTTAGAAAAGATATTGGCTTCGACTTACTTTAAAAAAGAGTGAGCTGTAGTATCTTGGTTTTCAGTTCCGGCGTCATCAAAAATGCGTAATTGTTTGATCCAATAAACGATTGCGCATGAACAGATGATCATAAAAATCCAGTTAATAGTATTAGCACCAAACCAGGTAACAAGTTCTAAACGACGTAAAAAATCAAGTGGTGCGAATAAAATGTTAACGAATAAGTACTGTATTCCTTCAAAAAAAGCTGTCATAATTTATAAAATTATATGTTATTTATTGTTGTGTAACGCATCGAAATCAGAATTCTGTTATTAGAATCTTTTTTCAACTTGTTGGTTTTCCTTTTTAAACAAGTATTATATTTACAATCACAAAAGTATAAAATATCCTTATGATAACAAGTGTTTTTAAAAAATCTACGCCATTAAATTATTCATTGGTCGTAATTTTGATACTGGTTTTCTTTTTTCTTTTTCAAATTCAGGAACCATCATGGATGAGTTCTTATTTTTTGGCGTTCCAAAAAGTGAGTTTGTTGTGCTTTATTTTGGCCTCTTTTTTCCTGATTAATTTTATCGTAAAAAAGAACGGACTCAGTAAAGACAATGGATACGCGATACTTTTTTACTTATTGTTTCTGTTGTTTTTCCCCACAATATTTAACAATGCCAATGTAATATATGCCAACTTTTTTGTACTGTTGGCACTTCGAAGATTAATTTCGCTGCAATCTTTGAAAGCTTCAAAAGAAAAAATATTCGATGCTTCATTTTGGATTTTAATAGCCTCTTTATTTCAATTTTGGTGTATTCTTTTCCTTATTTTAGTTTTTATCTCCATAGTTTTTCATGTTTCGAGAGATTATAGAAACTGGATTTTACCATTTATAGCGCTTGTGGCGGTATCGATTATATTTTTATTGATCTCTTTAATCTTCCATATTGATATAACTGAATTTTTTCAGAAACGTGCTGTAATCGATTTTAACATTGATTATTTCAAGAGCAATTACGAAAACGGAGCACTTTCAATTTATGTGGCTGTAGCTTTATTTTTTGTGGTTTCGATGCTGATGACATTGTCTAATCGACCGCAAATAGTACATTCTTCATACAAAAAAGTAGTGGCATGTTTTTTTATTGCGGCCTTTGTGTACATTCTTTCAACAGATAAAAGCAACGATTTACTCTTTTTTAGCATTGCTCCTTTGACGATCATGGCAGCAAGCCATGTAGAGTATATGCAACAAAAACTGAATAACGAAATTGTATTTTACGTGTTGATTTTGTGCAGCTTATTTACATTTTTCTCTCAATTATAATTTACTTCCGTAAGCAAGATCGCCTGCATCACCAAGTCCCGGAACAATGTAGTTCTTCTCATTTAGCTTTTCGTCTAAAGCAGCTACCCATAAATGACAGTTTTCAGGAAGATTTTCCTCAAGAAAAGCAACACCCTCTGGCGCTGCGATAACTACTACAATATGAATCTCTTTTGGAGTTGCATTTTGAATTAGTTTTTCGTGAACTGCAACAATAGACTGACCTGTTGCCAGCATCGGATCGAGAAGTAAAACCGTTTTATCGTTTATATTTGAAACCGCTTGATATTCAACCCGGATTTCAAATTCGGCATCGTTATTTGGATGATACCTGCAGGCCGAAACAAAGCTGTTTTCGGCATGGTCAAAGTAATTTAGAAAACCATTATGCAACGGTAAACCAGCTCTTAGAATGGAGCATAAAACCAAATCACTTTCTATCTCGGTGGTTTCTTTAATGCCTAGCGGAGTTTGAATTTCGACATTTTTATATGCCAGATCCTTGCTCAGTTCATAAGCCATAATTTCGCCAATTCTTTCAATATTCCTTCGAAAACGCATACTGTCGTTTTGAACATTTACATTTCTGATTTGACCTAAAAAATGATTTAAGACGCTGTTGTTTTTGGAGATATAATGAATTTTCATAATGAAATTTTAGAATTATGGATATATTGTAGTGCAATAACGAAAAATTAATCGTTTTCTTCACACCATAAAAGTATAAAAAGTATCTTTGTGACTCTAATAAATAAAGACATGTTTTCAAAATTAGCATATTCTGTTTTCGAACAAAGCATCAAAGATTATCACCAATTTGATAATGTTGATCAACCTATAAACAATCCTTACCCAAAGGATAAGTTTGAGCATTTATTGTATTTAAAAAACTGGATTGACACTGTTCAATGGCATTTTGAGGATATTATTCGTGATCCGCAAATTGATCCGGTAGCAGCGTTGACGTTAAAAAGAAGAATCGATGCTTCAAACCAGGAGCGTACAGATATGGTTGAATACATTGACAGCTACTTTTTGCAAAAATACAGTGATGTAAAAGTAAAAGATGGTGCAAAAATCAATTCTGAAAGTCCGGCATGGGCTTTTGATAGATTGTCTATTTTAGCTTTAAAAATTTATCACATGCATGAAGAAGCCACTCGTGCTGAAGCTTCACAAGAACACAGAGATAAATGTCAGGAGAAATTAAACGTGCTTTTAGAGCAAAGAAGTGATTTGTCAACTGCAATTGATGATTTACTAACTGACATCGAAAATGGAGATAAATTCATGAAAGTGTACAAACAAATGAAAATGTACAATGACGATGAATTGAATCCAGTTTTATACCAAAACAAAAAATAATTTGGCAGAGTTGTCCAATAGAATAAAGCATATAGCCGTCATGAGACTATCCGCAATGGGAGATGTCGCCATGACGGTTCCTGTTTTACGCACTTTTGTAAAACAGTATCCAACGGTTAAAATCACTGTAATATCGCGTCCGTTTTTTAAACCATTTTTTGATGGAATCCCAAATCTGGAGTTTTTTGCTTTTGATGAAAAAGAACGCCACAAAGGATTTGCAGGACTTTTGAGATTGTACACGGATATAAAAAAACTTAAAATTGATGCTTTTGCAGATCTTCATAACGTTCTGAGATCTAAAATTGTAAGTCTTCTTTTTGCTTTAAGCGGAAAAAAAAGAGCTACAGTTGATAAAGGCCGTGATGGTAAAAAAGAATTAACACGCGCCGAGAATAAAATTTTTAAACAATTGCCAACCATGTTCGAAAGACACTCAAAAGTGTTTGAAAAACTTGGTTTTCCTTTAGATTTATCCAATCCGGAATATCCCGCAAAGGCAGAATTAAGTTCAGATATTTTAGAAATCATTGGCAACCAGAACCAAAAATTAATTGGGATTGCACCTTTTGCCCAATACGATTCTAAAGTTTATCCGCAAGATCTGATGCAGGAAGTTATTGCTAAACTGGCTGAAAACAAAGCGTATAAAATTTTACTTTTTGGAGGAGGAAAGAAAGAAATTGAAATTCTGGATTCCCTTTCAGAATCATTTGAAAATGTAATTAATATGGCTGGAAAAATTAAATTTCAGCAGGAATTACAACTTATCAGTAAGTTGGACGTCATGCTTTCTATGGATTCCGGAAACGCCCATATCGCTGCAATGCTGGGAGTAAAAGTCATTACACTTTGGGGTGCTACACATCCATATGCGGGATTTTTACCGTTCGGACAAACCCTGGAAAATGCTTTGACTTCAGACAGAAATCAATATCCAAAATTGCCCACATCGGTTTATGGAAACAAAATCGTTGAAGGTTATGAAGGTGCTATGAGATCAATTTCTCCAAAAGATATAGTAGAGAAGATTCAGTTAAGCATATAATCCATTTAAATCATAGAGAAAATATCCGATGGTTTTCTTTTTGTTTTTATTGGCAACAATTACAACAAAATGATTTTCTTTTTCGGTAGAGAGCAAAATGTGCTCAAAATCTTCTGTTGAATTTCTGTAGATTTTATGCACCAGTTGAGATTCTTTAACTTTGCTCGATAGTATTTTGGCTGCTTTTAATTTGCTTATATAAGGCCAAATATTAAAAGTATTCTTATCAGAAGCCGTTATTTCGGTCATTTTACCAATCATTGTGGCACTATATTTCTCTTTGCTAAGTAATTTGGGACCTTTTTTATTCTGTTGTTTTTTAATGATAAAGTAGATACAAAAAAGAGCTGTAATTACAAAAAGTGCTATAAATGATAAACGAAGGATGTGATGTATTGTCATGATATTTAATATTTAAACGTGTTGACAAATTCGATTTAGCTCTACAAATCTCCGGAAGAACAGGAGATTGCGATTACTTTAATTTTACCCCTAATGTAATGAAAATTTAGCATTATTTTAGAAAAAAATCGGCTTTATTGTAATTGGTATTATAGCCAAATCTTCTCATCCCGGCATCTGCCATAAATATAACTTTTTAGATTCGAAATCGTGGCTTGATAATTTGGTGCTTCATAACCAAACCGTTCGTGTTCCATTTGTTCTTTTTCTATAGCATCGCAGCCTTTTATAACTTCTTTGAGCATATCCAGCATGGCGAGTTCTTTGTTGTTTGTTTTCTGAAATTTAAATTCTATAAGTTCATCCTGAAGTTCTTCACAATATTCCACAAGTTTCTCAACCTCAGGTTCCTCTAAAAGATATTCTTTATTTTTAAAAATTTCCTGTACCGATTTCATAACGTAATTTTTTAAGTCTCAAATTCCAATTTTACAAAGATTACTAATAATTATAAAACAAAAAAAATCCAAATCCCAATTGTAAGTTTGGAATTTGGAATTTGAATATTTTTGGAGATTTTAACGACTAAACATCATCATAATCTACATAAATAGACTCTGAAGTGGGATGCGCCTGACAGGTTAAAATTAAACCTGAAGCAATTTCCTTATCGGTTAAAATAGAGTTTTTAGTCATTTCAGCACTTCCTGAAGTTACACGAGCCAGACAGCTGCTGCAAATTCCACCCTGACAAGAGTAGGGAGCGTCAATTCCTTGTTTTAAAGCTGCGTCAAGAATCGTTTGTTTTTGAGACATTTCGAATGAAACTTCGTCATCATCTACCAAAACTGTAATTTTAGTATGTCCTTCTAATGAAGTATTTATTTTATTTTCCTGCGTAGAAGAAGTAAAAAGTTCAAACTTAATAGCCGATTCTTTTACATTTTTCTCCTTCAGAATTCCCGAAACCGTATCGATCATTTCTTCCGGACCGCAAAGGAAAAATTTATCAAATTGCAGTTCTTTGTGTTTGTTATTCAGAACAAAATTTACCGCCGATTTGTCGATTCTGCCAAACAAAGCATTTTCGGCTTTGGCCTGACTGAAAACATAATGCACAAAAAAGCGGCCTACATACTGCAATTGCAAATCGTGTAATTCCTGATAAAAAATAGTTTCGTCTGGAGTTTTATTTCCGTAAACCAATACAAATGAACTTTTTGGTTCACTTTTTAAAACCGATTTTATAATAGAAAGTACAGGAGTAATTCCGCTTCCTGCTACAAAAGCTGCATAGTTTTTTTGTCTTTCAGCATCCGGTTCAAAAGTAAATTTTCCTTCCGGATGCCCCACTTCAAGAACATCCCCTGCCTTAAGTCTCGTATTGGCAAACTGAGAAAACAAACCATTTTTTACTGCTTTTACAGCAATTCGTAATTCACCGCTTTCCGGTGCAGAGCAAATCGAGTAAGCACGACGAATCTCTTGATTGTCAAGAGTTAATTTTAAATTTATGTATTGTCCGGCTATAAATTTATAGTCGGGTTTTAGTTCTTCGGGAACATTAAAAAGAACAGAAACAGCATCGGCAGTTTCGCGCTTTACCTCTTTAATTATTAGTTTTAAGAATGAAGGCATGGTTGTATTTTTTATGCAAAAGTAGCAAACGACGGTTAATTCACAGGTACTAAGTTATTATTTTTAACTTTTTTTGTAACGTTTTCTTACATTTGATCACATACTAAGAAATTCAAAACAAATAACCATGATTAAAAAGTTTATTTATCTGGAATGGAAAGCCTTTGTTAGGTCTGCATCATTTGGCACAAGTGTCGTGATGAAAGTTTTAATAGGGTTTTTAATGGTCTACTTTTCCTTGCTTTTTGTTGGAGCAGGAGTAGGAGCATTTTATATACTGAAAAAAATGAAACTGGAACCATTAGTAACTGTCAATCAATTTTTGATTTATTATTTTCTTTTCGACCTTGTCATTCGTTTATTGATGCAGGCAATCCCGGTGCTGAACATTAAACCTTTGTTGATTTTACCCTTCAAAAAAACAACCATCGTTCATTTTTCATTGGGCAAAACAGCTTTGTCTTTTTTTAACTGGGTTCACGCGCTCTTTTTTATTCCTTTTTCAATTGTGCTAGTTCTGGAAGGTTACGATCCTTTGGGAGTTGTCTTTTGGTTTTTGGCAGCGTTCTCCTTAATCTATATCAACAATTTTTTGAATATTGTTTTAAGTAATATTGATAAGTTGTTCGTTGTTTTTGTCGGAGCAATTATTGTTTTAGCAACAGCGCAATATTATAAACTCTTTGATATTACCAGTTTTACAACGCCGGTTTTCCAGGGATTTTATGCGATGAAAGGATTGTTCTTGATTCCTGTTTTAATCTTAGTAGGACTTTACCTGTTCACATTCAAATACTTCAAGAATAATTTGTTCTTAGATGCCGGACTTTCTAAAAAAGAAGACATCGCTAAAACGGAGAATCTTTCCTGGCTGAATCAGTTTGGAACTTTAGGAACGTTTCTTAAAAACGACATCAAATTGATTAAGAGAAATAAAAGATCAAAAACGACCATACTAATGAGTTTTTTCTTTTTGTTCTACGGATTAATCTTTTTCGGAAACAAACAGCAGCCGGAAGTGATGAATATTTTTGCCGGAATATTTGTTTCAGGTGGATTTTTGTTTGTCTTTGGTCAGTTTGTACCTAGCTGGGACAGTTCGTATTACCAACTAATGATGACCCAAAACATTCCGTATCGCGGATACATCACGTCAAAATGGTGGCTGATTGTAATTGCCACTTTTATATCGACCATACTTTCTTCTTTCTACCTGTTCTTTGGATGGGAAATTTATTTAACCGTTGTTGTTGGGGCCGTTTATAACATAGGAGTCAATTCGCATCTGGTACTTTTGGGTGGTGCTTTCACAAAAACGCCAATCGATTTAAGTTCGGCAGGAGGTGCCTTTGGAGATAAAAAAGCATTTAATGTTAATGCCATGTTGTTAACCTTACCGAAGATATTATTGCCTTTAGGACTATATGCAATCGGACTTTATTTAGGAAACAAAACCATCGGATTAGCACTTGTAGCAGGTGCCGGAGTTTTAGGCTTTGTTTTTAAAGACAAGGTTTTTTCTCTAATTGAAAAAAGATATAAAGTAGAGAAATACAGCACAATAAGCGCTTATAAACAAAAAAACTAATACGTTAATTTGAAAATGTGCCAATTAGAGAATTGATCGCATATAATTGAAAATCAATTAAATTAACGATTAAACAAATCAACAATTAAACTATTAAAAATGATACAAGTAAATCAACTTTCAAAAAAATATAACGGAACAACGGTTTTAAATATTAACAACCTTGAAATTCCAAAAGGGCAAAGCTTTGGCTTAGTGGGAAACAACGGAGCAGGAAAAACTACTTTTTTCAGTTTATTACTGGATCTGATTCAGCCTTCTACAGGGAATATAAAAAACAATGATATTCAGGTAAATACAAACGAAAACTGGAAATCTTTTACAGGATCTTTTTTAGATGAAAGCTTCCTGATTGGGTATTTGACTCCGGAAGAGTACTTTTATTTTATTGGAGATTTACGCCATCAGAATAAAGCAGATATTGATGCTTTGCTGCTGGAGCACGAAGAGTTTTTTAACGGAGAAATCTTGAACAACAAAAAATACCTTAGAGATTTATCTAAGGGAAACCAGAAGAAAGTGGGTATTATTGCAACACTTATTGGAAATCCTGAAGTTGTTATTCTGGATGAACCTTTTGCAAATTTAGATCCGACAACTGTGAGCCGATTAAAAAAGATCATTAAAGATCTGGCCGACAATCCAAATGTTACCGTGCTGGTTTCCAGCCATGATTTGCAGCATACAGTAGAGGTTTGTGATCGAATTGTAGCCCTAAATAAAGGTGAAGTGGTGAAGGATATTCAGACTTCAGAAGAAACCTTACAAGAACTCGAATCGTTTTTTGCTGTATAAGTTTCTATATTTCAAAAAGAAGCGTATTTTTACAAGTCAATATACTAAAAATCCTTTTTAGAAGTTAATTGATATAAACTCTTTTCTATTGAAAAAGAATACTCTTAAATATAGTTTTTTCGTCGTTTTTTTATTCTTTTTGATAGCCTGTTCTACCAAGAAAAATACTTTTTTGGCCAGAAATTCCCACGCGCTTAGTACAAAGTATAACATTTTGTATAATGGCGGAATTGGTCTTGACAAGGGATTAAAGGCCATTCAGGCCAACAATCAGGATAATTTCTGGAAAATGCTTCCGATCGAAAAAATGCAGATCGATGAGAATTTTTCGGAAGTAGAAAAAGCGAAGAATGCAGATTTTGAAAAAGCCGAGACCAAGGCCACAAAAGCCATTCAGAAGCACTCTATGAACATTGGAGGAAGAGAGCGAAATTCACAAATTGACGAAGCCTATCTGATGCTTGGAAAGGCCAGATACTACGATCAGCGGTTTATTCCGGCTTTGGAGGCATTCAACTATATTTTGTACAAATACCCTAACAGCAGTAATATTTACACGGCAAAAATCTGGCGTGAGAAAACCAATATGCGCTTAGGCAATGATGCTATTGTAGTAAAAAACATCAACCTGTTATTAAAAAATACAGATCTGAACAAACAGACTTTTTCGGATGCAAATGCTTTATTGGCAGAAGCCTATTTAAATTTAGAAGAAAAAGACAGTGCAGTTGCCAAACTTAAAATTGCCGAGAAATTTACCAAGATAAATGAAGACCGCGCACGGTACCGTTTTATCTTAGGGCAGATGTATCAGGAAGCCGGAATAAGAGACAGTGCCTTTTATTATTATGACGGTGTGATCGATATGAATCGAAAAGCCGATCGAAAATACATGATGCACGCCTATGCCAAAAAGGCTCAGCTGTTTGATTATAAAAACGGAGATCAGGATTTGTTTATAGAAATGTACAATAAGTTACTGGCAGATCGTGAAAACAGACCCTATCTAGATGTGTTATTTTATGAAATGGGAGTCTTTTTTGATAAAAATGAGGAGCAGCAGGATGCCTTATTTTTCTATAATAAGTCACTGGGAAGAAAATCAAAAGACCCTTATTTGACTGCTTCGACCTATAGGAATATTGGGAATATGTATTTTAAGAACACCAATTATTCGGTGGCTGCTAAATACTACGACAGTACATTAGTAAAACTAGATCCTAAAACCAGAGAATTTGCTTTTATTCAAAAAAATAGAAAAAATCTGGACAACGTAATTAAATACGAAGCGATTGCAAAACGCAACGACAGTATCATTAAAGTTTACGGTTTGTCTCCGGCCAACAGAAAAAGTTATTTTAACGATTATATCGCAGCACTTAAAGAAAAAGATGAGGCGAAACGAATCTTAGAAGAAAAAGAAAAGGAAAAATTAGCCAATATTGATCGCAACACTAAGGCTGACGGAGGACCAACCGCTGTAAATCCACAAGCAGTAGGAGGGACTAATCCTGGAATAGGGGCGTTTAATCCGCCATCAGGAAATGAAACGGCAAGTACAAGTACTTTTTATTTTTACAATCCTACAACAGTTGCTTACGGAAAATTGCAATTCAAGAAAGTATGGGGTAACCGAGTTTTAGATGGAAACTGGAGACTGTCAGCTGTGAAATCAGCTAATACTGCGGCCTTAAATGATACTTTAAATAATAATGATGCAAACAAACTGAAAGACACCATTGTTATTGAAAAATATACTACTGATTTTTACGAAAAACAACTTCCTCAAACACAGGCTGCAATTGATAGCATTGGTGTAGAGCGTAATTTTGCCTATTACCAATTGGGGCTGATCTACAAAGAGAAGTTTAAAGAATATGATCTGGCAAGCAATAAACTCGAACAATTGCTAAAAAACAAACCGGAAGAAAAACTGGTTTTGCCGGCGATGTATAATTTGTATAAAATATATCAAATTACTAACCCTGCACGCGCAGAGAGTATAAAATCGGATATCATAACCAACTACCCAAGTTCGCGATATGCACAAATCTTAAACAATACGAATGCAGGAGATTTGGCCTCACCGGATAAAGAATACCAAAAATGGTACAAATTGTATGAGGAAGAACAGTTTGATACTGTCTTAGATAACATTGACAACCTGATTAATCAATATTCGGGGGATGAAATTGTTTCTAAGTATGAATTGTTAAAAGCCAATACTTTAGGTAAAGTAAATGGTTTGGCGGCTTATAAAAAAGGTTTAGAATCCGTTGCCGATAACTATCCGAACAGTGATGAAGGTAAAAATGCGCGTGAGATCTTAGAAAAGCAAATACCGGGCTTAGAAAAAATGGATTTTACTTCGGTCGATAGTAAAAACTGGAAAATTTTATATGTAATTCCTAATAATGATTCTGTAACCCGTAAAAAGATTGAAGAAGCAATTAGAGTATTTTTGTTAGTTGAAAACTATGAGAGGTTAACAACTTCTTTTGATAAATACAACAGAACCGAAAGTTTTGTGGTTATTCATGGTTTAAAATCAGAGGCTTACGCCAAAGATATTTCAGGAGTTTTTAGAGATGATAAAAAGTATAAAATATCAAATCCGGCAATTATTATCTCGAGTGATAATTACAAATTGGTTCAAATTAAAAAAAATCTCGAAACCTACTTAGCCCCAAAAACCCCATAATCATGTTTGACAAAGTAAAAAAAAACGGAACAGAACTTTTAGGAAAAACAAACCGAATAGTTGAAGGAACCTCTATTGTTGGAGATATCGTTTCTAAAGACGATTTTAGACTAGATGGTGAATTGATAGGAAATTTTACTTCGCAAGGCAAACTGGTTATAGGAGCCTCCGGTATTGTAAAAGGCGAAATTGTTTGCAATAATGCCGATATTGAAGGCGTATTTCAGGGAAAAATTAAAGTTTTAGAAGTCCTTAATATAAAAGCAACGGCACAGATTCATGGAGAAGTTGCCATCGGAAAACTGTCTATAGAACCTGGCGCGAATTTTACCGCTACCTGTACCATGTTAACTCATACTAAAGAAGTAACCCTAAAAGATGGAAAAGGAACCGAACAAAAACAAAAGGAACAAGTGGCTTCCTCTTATTAACATTCCCGTTCAAATGGGAATTATAATTTTTTTATTTTCCTATTTTGGTACATGGCTGGATGAAAATCATCCGAGCCAAAAACTCTCTTACAACACCATTTTTGTAATGATTGGGGTTGGATTAGCACTATATAATGTTATTCGCCAGGTTAATGAAATCAATAAAACAAAGTAATTGATCTATTTAGCAGCTTTAAATAAATAGTGCATCTTTGCAGAAAATTATTTCAAATGTTAGTAAAAAGCTACAAACCCATTTTATATTTATTCTTCTTTGCATTGGCCGCATATGTAGTGCACAAAGCATTATTTTTAGTTTTAGACATTAATGCCCAAAATTTTTATTACCGTATAGAATTTTTGTATTTGATTTTTTTCGGGCTATCTGCGCTTTTATACCTTATATTATTAATAGTAAAGAAAAAGAACTTTGAAGTTATTGGTATGGCTTTCCTGTTCGGAACCTTTACACAGATGTTAGTAGGATATCTAATTTTAAGGCCCATTTTAGAAAACAAAAGCGGTGAGGTGATGGTTGAAAAAATCAATTTTTTTATAACATTTATTTTGTTTTTGTTATTTGAGACGCTTTTAACTGTCCGATTATTAAATGAAAAGCGTTAAAATAGGGATTCTGTAAAACAACGTTCAAAAATAATTTTTCATATCCTTTTGAATATTAATAAAAAATGTACCTTTGCACCAAATTTTAGAAACGTAAAAAATAAGATTTTTAACAGATATGGTGATTTCAAACAAACCGCTCAAATTTATTCTTGCAGCTTTAGTAGCTTGTTCTCCAGTAATGGGTTTTGCAAATTCAGAGAATGACTCAACGCATGTACATACTGAGGCCGCTCATGAAGAAAAAGTAATTTCACACAACGCACCTTCGGAAGGTGAGCACGCAGCTCTAGATCCAAAAGCAAAAGTGGACGCTTTTATTGATCATCACTTACAAGATTCTCACGATTTTGTTTTCTTTTCAGATGAAAAAGAAAATAAACAATATGGTTTTCCATTACCAGTAATTCTTTTTGACGGAGGTTTGAAAATTTTCTCTTCTTCAAAATTACACCACGGTGAAGCTGTTGCTGAAGTTGACGGAAACTTTTACAAATTGGTTCACGGTAAAATTTACAAAACAGATGCTGCCGGAACGATTAATTTAGATCATCACGGACATCCGGAAAACGAAAAGCCATTAGATTTTTCTATTACTAAAAATGTAGTGTCAATGCTTTTTGTTTCGGTACTATTATTTTTAATGTTTACCGGATTAGCAAAATCATACAAAAAAGGACCAATCCCAACTGGATTTGGTAGAGTATTAGAACCGCTTATTATTTTCATCAGAGATGAGATCGCAGTTCCAAATATTGGAGAGAAAAAATATAGAAAATTTATGGGTTACCTGTTAACTGTATTTTTCTTTGTGTGGTTGTTAAACTTATTAGGTATGACTCCACTTGGAATTAACGTTACAGGAAATATTGCAATCACAGTTTGTTTAGCTGCGTTTACTTTTATCATTACTCAGTTTAGTGCAAACAAAGATTATTGGGGACACATTTTCTGGATGCCAGGAGTTCCAGTTCCGATGAAAATTATTTTAGCTCCAATTGAAGTCTTAGGAACATTGACAAAACCATTCGCATTATTAATTCGTTTGTATGCAAATATTACGGCAGGTCACGTAGTAATTATGAGTTTGATCGCTATGATTTTCGTAGGTAAAAATTTAGCAGCAGATTTACCAATCTCTTTAGGGTTAACCTTATTTATTTCGGTAATCGAAATTTTAGTTGCATTTTTACAGGCATTCATTTTCACAATGTTATCTTCATTGTTTATTGGTATGGCAGTTGCTGATCACGATCATGATCACGGTCACGAAGACAATGTTATTATTTAATTTAGAAGTTTAATTTTATATATATAAATACTTATGGGAACAATTCCAACTTTAGTAGGTGCAGGTTTAGTAGTAATCGGTGCTGGTTTAGGTCTAGGTAAAATCGGGGGATCTGCTATGGACGCTATTGCTCGTCAGCCAGAAGCTGCTGGTAAAATTCAAACTGCGATGATTATTATCGCGGCTTTATTAGAAGGTTTAGCATTTGCTGCTTTGATCTTAGGAAAAAACTAATAAAGAAAAAACTAACAACATCTTTAACGGTTGGTTAAAGGTGTTGTTACTTTTAAAAAAAGAAATTAAATATTTAATATAGTTATAAAATGGATAAGTTAATTAACGATTTTTCATTCGGTTTATTCTTTTGGCAAGCGCTAATCTTGTTGGTTTTGATTTTACTTTTAGTAAAGTTTGCCTGGAAACCAATTATGGAATCTATTACAGCAAGAGAAGAAGGTATTAAAAATGCATTACTTTCTGCAGAAAATGCAAAGAGAGAAATGGAAAACTTACAAGCTGACAATCAAAGAATTTTGAATGAAGCTCGTTCAGAGCGTGACGCGATGCTAAAAGAAGCTCGTGAAATGAAAGAGAAAATGATTGCTGATTCTAAAAACGAAGCACAGGAAGCTGGTCAAAAAATGATCGAGCAAGCTAAAGCTGCTATCGAAAGTGAAAAGAATGCTGCTATGGCTGAATTGAAATTACAAGTTTCAACTTTATCATTAAGCATCGCTGAAAAATTATTGAAAGATGAATTATCTAACAAAGAATCTCAAACTAAATTAGTAGAGAAAATGTTAGGTGACGTAAAGCTAAACTAAGATTATGGCAAGTACAAGAGCAGCAATTCGTTATGCAAAAGCAATTCTGGACTTAGCAAACTCTAAAGGTGTTGCCGAAGCTGTCAATAACGATATGAAGTCAATTGCAACTGCAATTGAGAGTAATTTAGAATTGAGTACCTTTATTCAAAACCCAACTACAAAAGTTGAAGTTAAAGAAAGTGCTCTTCTGGAAGTTTTCGCAGATGTAAATGGTGTAACTAAAGGGTTATTTCATTTATTGTTTGAAAACAAAAGATTTGAAATTCTGGAAGCTATTGCTTTAGAATACAAAAAAATATTTGACGAAGGTAACGGTGTTGAAGTAGCAAAAGTTACAACAGCAATTCCAATGGACGCAGCTTTAGAAGCTAAAGTTCTGGCAAAAGTTGCTACTTTATCAGATAAAAAAATAACAATTGAAAATACAGTAGATCCATCAATCATTGGAGGATTTATTTTAAGAATAGGTGATCAACAATACAATGCTTCTGTTGCAAACAGATTGCAGGTATTAAAAAGAGAGTTAAGTAATTAGTTTTATTACACATAAAAGTGTCTAAATTATAAATTAAGATGGCGGAAATCAAACCTGCTGAAATTTCAGCAATATTAAGAAAGCAAGTAGAAGGTTTTGAATCTGGTGCTACGCTAGAGGAAGTAGGAACAGTACTTCAAGTTGGAGACGGTATTGCTCGTATTTACGGGCTATCGAATGTACAATATGGTGAGTTAGTTGAATTTGACAACGGACTTGAAGCTATTGTATTGAACCTTGAAGAAGACAATGTTGGTGTGGTACTTTTAGGACCATCAACTGGAATCAAAGAAGGTTCAACAGCAAAAAGAACGCAACGTATTGCTTCTCTTAAAGTAGGTGAGCAAATGGTAGGACGTGTAGTAAACACTCTTGGTTTTCCAATTGATGGAAAAGGACCAATTGGTGGAGACTTATATGAAATGCCTTTAGAAAGAAAAGCACCTGGTGTTATCTTCCGTCAGCCGGTAACTGAGCCATTACAAACAGGAGTAAAAGCAGTTGATGCTATGATCCCGGTTGGTCGTGGACAACGTGAGCTTGTAATTGGTGACCGTCAAACAGGTAAATCAACTGTTTGTATCGATACAATCTTAAATCAAAAAGAATTTTACGATGCAGGAAAACCTGTATTCTGTATATATGTTGCAATTGGGCAAAAAGCTTCAACTGTAGCAGGAATTGCTAAAATGTTAGAAGAAAAAGGTGCAATGGCTTATACAGTTATTGTTGCAGCTAATGCTTCTGATCCAGCTCCAATGCAAGTTTATGCTCCTTTCGCAGGTGCTGCAATTGGAGAATATTTTAGAGATTCAGGTCGTCCGGCTTTAATTGTTTATGACGATTTATCTAAACAAGCTGTTGCTTACCGTGAGGTTTCTCTTTTATTAAGAAGACCACCGGGACGTGAGGCTTACCCTGGAGACGTTTTCTACTTACACTCTCGTTTATTAGAGCGTGCTTGTAAAGTAATTGCTGATGATGGAATTGCTAAAAACATGAACGATTTACCAGATTCTATCAAGTCTATCGTAAAAGGTGGTGGTTCATTAACTGCATTGCCAATTATCGAAACTCAGGCTGGTGACGTTTCTGCATACATTCCAACAAACGTAATTTCGATTACAGATGGTCAGATTTTCCTTGATGGAGATTTGTTCAACTCTGGAGTTCGTCCTGCGATCAACGTAGGTATCTCTGTATCTCGTGTTGGAGGTAATGCTCAGATTAAATCAATGAAAAAAGTTTCTGGAACTTTAAAATTAGACCAGGCTCAATTCCGTGAATTGGAAGCTTTCGCTAAATTTGGTTCTGACTTAGATTCAGTTACTTTAAACGTAATTGAAAAAGGAAGAAGAAACGTTGAAATCTTGAAACAAGGTTTGAATGATCCTTATCCTGTTGAAAATCAAGTAGCTATTATCTATGCAGGTTCTAAAAACTTATTAAGAAACGTACCTGTAAATAAAGTAAAAGAATTTGAAGCTGATTTCTTAGCTTACTTAAACAGCAAACATAAAGATACGCTTAACGCGTTAAAAGCTGGTAAGTTAGATGACAACATTACTGATGTTATCGAAAAAGCAGCAAAAGAAATTTCAGCAAAATATAACTAATTAGATAATTAGTAAATTAGATAATTAGAGAATGTTTCTGCATTTTTTAATTATCTAATTTTCAAATTGTCGCATTTTCTAATTAATAGATGGCAAATTTAAAGGAAATCCGTAATAGAATTACTTCCGTTTCATCGACGATGCAAATTACATCGGCTATGAAAATGGTTTCTGCTGCAAAGCTTAAGAAAGCACAAGATGCAATCACTGCAATGCGCCCTTATGCCGAGAAATTAACGGAGTTGTTGCAAAATCTTTCCGCTACACTTGATGGTGAAGTTGGAGGTGATTACACTACACAACGTGAAGTAAAAAAAGTATTGCTTGTAGCTATAACTTCAAACAGAGGTTTATGTGGTGCATTTAATACTAACGTAATTAAAGAGGTTAAGAGTCGTACCGATTTTTATGCCGGAAAACAAGTGGACGTTTTTGCTATTGGTAAAAAAGGAAATGATGTTTTAAGCAAAACACATAAGGTACACGGTCATCATAATGCAATTTTTGATCATTTAACTTTTGAAAATGTTGCCGGAATTGCTGATAATTTAACGGAGAAATTCTTGTCTGGAGAATATGACAGAATCGAATTGATCTACAATCAGTTTAAAAATGCTGCGACACAAATCGTTCAAACAGAACAATTTTTACCGTTAGCGCCAATTAAATCTGATACAGCAGTTTCTACAGGAGATTATATTTTCGAACCTTCAAAAGAAGAAATCGTGTTGACTTTGATTCCAAAATCATTAAAAACACAATTATATAAAGGAATCCGCGATTCATTTGCTTCAGAACACGGAGCACGTATGACAGCAATGCACAAAGCAACTGACAACGCAACTGAATTAAGAAACCAATTGAAATTGACTTACAACAAAGCACGTCAGGCTTCTATTACAAACGAAATCTTAGAGATCGTTGGTGGAGCGGAAGCTTTGAACGGATAAGAACATTTCAGTATAAGAAAAAGCAAAAGAGCCGACATAGCAATGTCGGCTCTTTTTATATATAGGGGGTCGTTCTTTTTACATCATTATTATAAAATGGTGATTCTCAATTTAGTCAAAAAAGGAGAATCAATACCATTTTATAAAATCACCTATAGCTTTGTCTTTTATGGGAACAAACTAGCTTTATTAGTCCCGGTGCTCTGTTTTTTTTAAGGGTTACATTTCAGCAGAATCAATCCCTGTGCTTTGTCTTTTATAGGAACAAACTAGCTATATTAGTCCTAATGCTTTTCTTTTTTTGAAGGGTTGTATTCTAGCTTTTCATTCCCTTTGATACAAAGTTAAGATAGGAGCGGCTTTGAAAATTTATAGAATTTTCAAACTTTTTTATACATTTTACAGGTGCAGTTGCGTCCCAAATTTGTGAGGAGCAATGAAAAAAATTGAGTATTTTTGAAATCTATTTTTTTTAAACAATGAAACTACAAATACAAGAACTCACTACAGTCGAAGAAATGCTGGGGCAAATTGAAACCATGCGATTTCTTTATCCAAAGCTTACCGTTGAAAAGTACACCGCCTATCTTTCAGACATGGTTCCTCATAACTACATCCAGATCGGAGTTTTTGAAGATGGAGTTTGTTTGGGAATTACCGGTTGCTGGTCGGGTACAAAACTATGGACAGGTAAATATCTCGAAATAGACAATTTTGTTGTAAATCCTGAGGTTAGATCAAAAGGTATAGGCAAATTGCTAACGGATTATATCGAACAAAAAGCCTTAGATTTAGATTGCAGCAGTATCGTTTTGGATGCTTTTACCGGAAATTTTGCTGCACATCGTTTCTATTACAATCAAGGATACGGACCAAAAGGTTTCCACTTTGTTAAAATTTTGGACGAAAAAAAATTAACCCAATAAAATAACCGGCAAGTTTTTTTATTGAACCTACAAAATCAATAATAAACCAAAGAATTGGTTATTTTTGTTTTATAAATTTTATTACAGACATATTTTGGGATTATATAAAAATCTATTCAAACAAACCGCTATTTACGGACTAGCGACGGTTTTGCCGAGAATGCTAAGTTTTCTATTAGTGCGATTATATACTGGTATTTTACCAACTGCAGAATACGGTGAGGTATCCATTGTTTTGTCTTGGATGGTTTTCTTTAATGTGGTGCTTTCCTATGGAATGGAAACAGCATTTTTTAGATTTTATAGTGCCGAAGAAGATAAGAAAAATGTAATAGCAACGTCTACCATTTCGATATTTTGGTCGTCCATCATCTTCTTGTTTGCCGCATTAATTTTTAGAAATACACTGGCAACTCTGGCTGAAGTGGATGTGCAGTACATCACCTATACCGTGTGGATCCTGGTTTTAGACGCTTTGGTTTTAATCCCTTTTTCTAAATTAAGAGCCAATCAGCGACCTATGGTTTATGCGGCCATTAAAATTGGTAATGTAATAATCAACTTATTGCTGAACATTTTTTTCCTAATGTATCTTCCTAAACTGGCAGCCTCAAACCCGAATTCTGTTTGGGATAATTTGTATGTTGAGAACTTCCAGATTGCCTATATATTCATTGCAAATCTGATGGCAAGTTTAGCCACTTTTATTGTGCTTTCGCCAAACTACCTTTCCCTTGGACGAAAATTTGATCCGGTACTTTGGAAAAAAATGATGAAATACGGTTTACCAATTTTAGTTGCAGGACTTGCATTTGCGGTTAACGAACATTTCGATAAAATTTTATTGGGCTATTTGTTACCGGAAAATCTTGCAAAATCGGAGGTTGGGGCTTATTCCGCCTGTTACAAACTTGGACTGTTCATGGTTTTATTCGCAACAGCGTTTAGACTTGGTATCGAACCTTTCTTTTTCAGTCATGCAAAAAACGAAAACGCACCTCAAACGTATGCCGTAATTACTAAATATTTTGTCATTCTGGGTTCGTTGATTTTATTGGGAGTTATTGTATTTGCCGATATTTTAAAATATTTATTACTCGATAATAAATCCTATTGGGAAGCAATGAAAGTAGTGCCGCTCATCATTCTGGCGAATTTCTTTTTGGGAATTTACAACAACCTGTCGGTTTGGTATAAACTAACAGACAAAACACAAATAGGAGCTTATATCTCAATCGTAGGAGCAATTGTAACTTTGGTTTTAAATTATATTTTAATTCCAAAATACAGTTATTACGGTTCTGCAATTGCTACCATCTCTGCTTATGGAAGTATGATGCTGATTTCTTATATTTTAGGAAACAGATACTATCCGATACCTTATGATATGAACAAAATTGGAGCTTATCTGGGAATTTCAATCGTATTTTCGGCTATTTCTTTTTATGGATTTAGAGAAAATTATTTTGTTGGAATCCCTTTATTTCTGGGCTTTGTCTATTTTGTGTATCACAACGAAAAACAAACGATTAAAGGAATCATGAATAAAAAGTAACAGCACTTTTTAATCTTTTATAATAAAAATGAAAATACAAATTATCAATAAATCACAGCACGCTTTACCCAACTACGAAACGATCGCTTCGGCAGGAATGGATTTGCGTGCCAATTTAACGGAAGTTATTACGTTAAAACCTTTAGAAAGAACCATTGTAAAAACCGGACTTTTTATAGAGCTGCCTATTGGCTATGAAGCGCAGGTGCGACCAAGAAG
This sequence comes from Flavobacterium sp., assembly GCA_023251135.1. Classification (GTDB taxonomy): domain Bacteria; phylum Bacteroidota; class Bacteroidia; order Flavobacteriales; family Flavobacteriaceae; genus Flavobacterium. The sequence goes on from JAHEZJ010000018.1 coordinate 99,098, forward strand.
CGGATTGGCTGCGAAAAAAGGAGTAACTGTTTTAAACTCTCCGGGAACCGTTGATGCAGATTATAGAGGCGAAATAGGCGTAATTTTAGTAAATTTATCAAATGAAGAATTTGTAATTGAAAATGGAGAGCGAATAGCACAACTTATAATCGCAAAGCATGAAAGAGCGGAGTGGATTGAAGTTGAAGAGCTTTCTGAAACCTCAAGAGGAGAAGGTGGATTTGGCAGTACAGGAGTGAAATAGTTTTCAGTCGCAGTCACAGTAATCAGTTTCTGTACCTTGCTTAAAAGTTTTAAATTACAGCATCAATAACCAAACGAAGAGGATTTTTTAAATCTTCCCATTAAAATAAATAAAAAGAAATGAAGATAATCGTTCCAATGGCAGGTCGTGGATCAAGACTTAGACCACATACTTTAACCGTACCAAAACCATTAATTCCTGTTGCAGGTAAATCGATCGTACATCGATTGGTAGAGGATATTGCTAAAATCTTAAAAGAACCAATCGAAGAAGTTGCTTTTATTTTAGGAGATCCGGCTTTTTTTGGAGACGATCTTGTAGCAAGTTTAGAAGAACTGGCAGGAAGTTTAGGAGCTAAGGCTTCCATCTACCGTCAGGATTTACCTTTAGGAACAGGTCATGCGATTATGTGTGCCAAAGAATCATTATCAGGTCCGGCAGTAATTGCTTACGCAGATACTTTAATCAGAGCCGACTTTGAATTAGATCCTTCTGCCGATGCCGTTATTTGGGTGAAACAAGTAGATCAGCCGGAAGCATTTGGTGTCGTAAAATTAAATGCCAATAATGAAATTATAGAATTAGTAGAAAAACCAAAAGAATTCGTTAGTGATTTAGCGGTTATTGGAATCTATTATTTTAAAGAAGTAGGTGATTTGAAAAAAGAACTTCAGGGAGTTTTGGATAACAACATCCAAAATGGTGGAGAATATCAGATCAACGACGGAATCAAAGCAATGATGGCTAACGGTAAAGTTTTTAAAACCGGTAGTGTTGATGAATGGATGGATTGCGGAAATAAAGATGTTACCGTTGAAACCAATTCAAGAATGTTAGGATTTTTACATAATGACGGTGAACATTTAGTAGATTATGATGTGAAACTAGAGAATTCTACCATCATTCCACCGTGTTACATTGGTGAAAATGTAGTATTGAAAAATGCAACAGTTGGTCCAAATGTATCCATTGGTAAAGGCTGCCACGTTGTAGACAGTTCAATCAGCAACAGTTTGATCCAAACGTATTCTCAAATAAAAAACGCGCATCTTGACAATGCAATGATTGGTAATCATGTGGTTTATGATGGTAAATTTACCAGCGTAAGTATCGGTGATTATTCGGTTTTAGAATAGAGTAGGAGTTGGAATAGATTCGTTTTTGTTTAAAAAATAAATTTTAAAAATGATACAAAAAGGAGTTATCGCAATTTTATTTTTCGTTTTGCTTGGCAACCCAATTTCGATTATGGCTCAAACAGAACCGGAAGATATTGCTATGGCAACCGATGAGTATCAGGATGCTTTTTATGAATCATTAAAACAAAAAGGAATTGAAAATTATGATAAAGCCATCACCTCATTGCAGAAATGCATCAAGTTAAAACCTAATGATGCGGTAGCTTACTTTGAACTTGGGAAAAATTATCTGTCTTTAAAAGATTATCGAAGTGCACAGGATTCATTTGAAAAAGCAACCCAGCTGGATCCAAAAAATAAATGGTATTGGTTAGGAATCTATGACGTAAGTTATGAAACCAAAAATTACCCTTTAGCGATTGAAACGATTCAGAGAATAATTGCTTTTGATGAAGAGTACAAAGACGATCTGATTTCGCTGTATATGATTACCAACCAATTTGACAAAGCATTGGTGGCCATCAATGAAATGAATGATAAGTTTGGAAAATCGGAAGATCGCGATCGATACAAATTGCAGATTTTATCTCAAGGAAAATATCAAAACGCAGAAATTGATAACCTAGTTAATCAGATCAAACAGCATCCAAAAGAGGAATCAAACTATGTAAATCTGATTTTTTTATATTCAAAAGCAGAAGAAACAGATAAGGCGCTGAATGTTGCGAAACAACTGGCTAAGGAAATTCCAACTTCAGAATGGGCGCAGGTAAGTTTGTTTAAAGTGTACCTGGACGCCAATCAGGCTGATAAGGCAATTAAGGCGATGAATGTAATTTTGGCAAGTTCAAAAATTGATTCTAAAATAAAACACCGTACGTTAAATGAGTTTTTGATTTATGCGAACAAGAATCCACAGTATGCAGCGGATTTAGAGAAAGCGATTTCTTATTTTGATAATGATTCGAGTGTTGATGTGGCGAAAGAAATTGGAAAATTTTATCACAGTAAAGGTCAGTTTGAAAATGCGATTAAATATTATGTAAAAGATTTAAAAGCCAATTCAGAAACAGACCGTGAAACCAATTTGCTTTTACTTGAAGCATATGCGCAGTCCAAACAGTTTGAACCGATGACCAAACGGGCAATGAATATGATTGAGGTTTATCCGAGTCAGCCGCAATTTTACTATTATGCAGGTTTAGGAAATAATCAGTTGAAGCAATTTAAAAATGCAAAAACCGTTTTAGAAATGGGGCTTGATTATGTGGTAGAGGATAAAACACTCGAAGCAAATTTTAATATTCAGTTAGGAGAGGCTTACAATGGTTTGGGAGATGCTAAGAAAAAAGAGGAATACTTTTTGAAGGCAAATGAATTATTAAAGAAAAAAAAGTAAAGAACAGGTGCAGATGAAAAAATATATAGCGATAGCAGTACTGTCGGTTTTCATGATTTCTTGTAAATCAAAGGCAGTCGCTGTGCAGAACAATAATAGCGAAGTAAAAGAAGTTACTCCAAAAGAAGAAAAAAAAGTAGTAGAGAATCATTATAACAATAAGTTAGATTTTTCAACGCTGTACATAAAAGCCGGAGCGCGATATGTTGACAATAAACAAAGTCAAAATGTTACGGCCGAGATTAAAATTGAAAAAGACAAACAAATTTTAGTTAGTGTTCGTTTTCTGGGGATTACCATGGCAAAAGCTTTGATTACCCCGACAGCAGTAAGCTATTACGAGAAAATCAACAGTACCTATTACGAAGGCGATTTTACAAGTTTAAGCAAATGGCTGGGAACCGAATTGGATTACAGTAAAGTTCAGAATTTATTGGTTGGTGAAGCCTTAGATGATTTGAGAAAAGGAAAATATGCACAGACCATTGTAGACAACCTTTTTCGTTTAGAAGATGAAAAAGATTCTAACTTGAAAAAGACATTCTATCTGGATGCCGAAAAATACCTGTTGCAAAAAGAAGAAATCTCGCAGCCGGCAGAAAACAGAATGTTGCAGATTTCTTATGGTGACAGTAAAGTTTTCAATCAGGGAATACTTCCAACAAGTGTTGAAATCAGTGCGATTCAACCAAAAGGAAAAACAAATATTAGTTTGAATTACAATACGATTTCATTTAACGAAGAACTTTCTTTCCCTTACAGTGTGCCAAGCGGTTATAAGAAAGTTATAATTAAGTAAATTTGCAAAAAGAAAATATAAACATGCCAAAATTTCTCCTAAGCCTAATTTTTATATGTGCCACTACTTTTATGTGGGCGCAAGATTCGCAACAAGAAAAACTGGAACAGCGTAAAGCTCAAATTCAACAGGAAATTAGAGACAATGAAAAAATGTTGCAGTCGGTAAAGAAAAAAGAAAAATCGGCAGTAAATGTTTATTTAATTCAGGCCAATAAAATAAAGCTGAAAGAAAAGCTGATTAATACTACGGCAAAGCAGGAAAAACTTTTGAGTAATGATATGTATATTAATCAGGTTAAGGTTAATAAACTGAAAAAAGAACTGGAAGTACTAAAAGCGGACTATTCTAAAATGATACTTAAATCATACAAGAGCCGTTCGGAGCAAAGTAGAGCCATGTTTATTTTATCTTCAGAGAGTTTTTTACAAGCCTACAAGAGAGCACAATATTTAAAACAATATACCAATTTCAGAAAAAACCAGGGATTGGAAATTCAATCCAAAACGGCACAGCTGGAAGACTATAATGCGAGACTGAACGGTCAGCGTATTGTAAAGAAAAAGATTATTGCTGAAAATGAAAAAGAAAAACAAAGCTTAGAAACAGAAAAGAAAGAGCAGCAAAAATTAGTTAATTCGATTAAAAAGGACAAAAACAAAATTATTGCCGATACCAGAAGTAAACAACAGGAAGCCAAAAGAATTGACAGACAAATTGATCGTTTGATTCGTGAGGCAATTGCTGAGGCCAACAGAAAAGCGGCCCTGGAAAGAGCAAAAGAAAATCCGGGATCGACAGCCTCTAAAACTCCGGTTTCATCGTCTAAAATTGCATTAACTCCGGAAGGAAAAATTTTGGCGGCCGATTTTAAAGCAAACAGAGGGAAATTGCCTTGGCCGGTAGAAAAAGGATTTATTTCACTAGGATATGGTGATCAGCCGCATCCACTTTATCCGTCACTAACGGTACACAATTCAGGAGTTGAGATTACTACCGAACAAGGAGCCAGTGCACGCGCCGTATTTGAAGGAGTAGTATCGAGTGTAATTGTTTTATCGCCAATCAACAGAGCCGTTATGATTCAGCATGGAGATTACTTTACGGTTTATCAAAATCTTAGTCAGGTTTTTGTAGAGAAAGGCGACAAAGTAAATGTAAAACAAAGCATTGGAAAAGTGAGAACCAGTGGTGACACCGGAAAAACAATCATTAAATTCTTAATTCTTCAAAATACATCCAATAATAATCCGGAAGGATGGCTGCAAAACAGATAAAGCTATTGGGTTCAGAATTAAAAAAAATCCCTTTCACGAATACATTTCAGTGAAAGGGATTTTTTCTTGGTTTAAAAGTTTAAGAACCTGAAAGGGCAAAAGCCTAAGCTCAAAGAAAAGCACTTATTCAATTTTGTATGGGGTTTTCAGCCGGCTAAATCTTCAACTTTTCTTTAGAATAAGGGCTTTTTTTGAAAGAAAGTGAACCGGAATACAAAAATCATCCTATTGTTCATTTGAAATTGTATCGATTGAAATTTAAAAATAGTATTTTTGCAGTATGGAAACAAACAGACAGAAAAAAATAGGCGGTGTCATCCAAAAAGATTTGGTTGATATTTTGCAAGGTGAAGTGCGAAAAAACGGAATCACTAATTTAGTAATTTCAGTATCCAAAGTTAGTGTTACTTCAGATTTATCTGTGGCGACAGTTTATTTAAGCATTTTTCCTCAGGACAAAGCAAAAGAAACTTTAGAAGGCATAAAGTCAAATACAACTTTAATCAAACATGATTTATCACAACGTGTGCGTTTGCAATTGCGTCGTGTACCAAATCTGGTATTTTTTATTGATGACTCTTTAGATTATATCGAAAAGATTGATAATGCGTTATCCAACAGAGAAAACCCAATTGAAAACCGTGATCTTTTAGAAAAAAGAAGAAAATCATAAATTGAATTTCCCCCTTTACATAGCCAAACGTTATATTTTTAGCAGAAGTAAAAACAATGCTATTAATATCATCAATCGTATTGCCAGCATGGGAATTATTGTTGGAACAATGGCTTTGTTTGTGGTTTTGTCCGTTTTTAGCGGACTAAAAGTCTTCAGCCTTTCGTTTACAAACGAAATAGATCCTGATTTAAAAATGAGTAGTACCTATGGGAAATCATTTTTAATCACACCGGATCAGGAAGCTCAGCTTAAAAACATTGAGGGTATTGCTTCTTACAGCAAGATAATTGAAGAGCGGGTTTTATTTTTGTTTAAAGACAAACAGTTGGTAACGTATCTAAAAGGTGTTGACAAAAACTATGTGGTTGTTAACGATATCAGGAAAAAACTTTTTAACGGAGAATGGCTGAAACCAGATACGTATCAGGTGGTTATTGGTTATGGAATTGCCCGTGATTTTTCGTTAGGAATCCTTGATTTCGAAAACCCTTTGCAAATATTTGCACCTAAACCCGGTAAAGGAGCTATTGAAAACCCCGAAGAAGCGTTTAATAAAACAGACGTTTTACCAGTCGCAATTTATTCCATCAGTGAGGATTTAGATTCAAAATATGTTTTTGCTGATTTGAGTCTGGCACAGGAATTACTGATGTACAAATCAAATCAGATTTCGGGAATAGAATTCAATCTGAAAGAAAATGCCGATGAAGGAGCGATCAGATCACAGCTCCAAAAGATATTCAAAAATAAAATCACGATAAAAAGCAGAGCGCAGCTTAACGAGTCTTTGTACAAGATGCTCAATACCGAAAATATTGTGGTTTACCTGATCTTTACACTGGTGATCATTGTAGCTCTTTTTAATTTAGTCGGAGCATTAATCATGATGATTTTAGAGAAGAAAGCAAACTTAAAAACACTTTTTAATCTGGGAACAGAAATCAACAGCTTGCGAAAAATATTCCTGCTTCAGGGAACGTTATTGAGTGTTTTTGGAGGTCTAATTGGTTTGGTTCTTGGAATTATTCTGGTCCTGCTTCAACAGGAATACAACTTGATTATGCTGACACCCACTTTGGCCTATCCGGTAGTTTTTACTTTAGAAAATGTACTCATTGTTATGGGAACCATTGTATCACTTGGTTTTGTTGCTTCTTTAATAGCCAGCAGCCGGGTAAGTAAAAAGCTTTTAGATTAATATTTCTACAAGGAAAATATTACCTATATTTATCGTCTTAAAAATCTACAGGATATGATTGTTTCTGCTTAGTCCTATTTTATTTTTGGAATAATTAGGATACTTACGTTTATTTTTTGAGTTCAGATTCTTACATCTGGACAAATTTTATCATTTATCTTAATATATCATGACAGAAACTACCATACAGAAAAGTTTATTTTCTAAAATTTACACTACTTTAAAACAAGCACTCAAAGGAGACGAATCTTTTGATTACACCGCAGGAAACATTAAAAAAGCAGTCATTCTATTAGCTATTCCGATGGTTTTGGAAATGATGATGGAATCTGTTTTTGCATTGGTCGATTTGTATTTTGTCGGGCATTTGGAACATAGCAGTTTTGCGATTCAAACCGTTGGATTAACCGAGTCGGTTCTAACCATTATATATTCTCTGGACATCGGATTGAGTATGGCGGCAACGGCTGTTGTGGCAAGACGAATTGGGGAAAAAGATCCTGTTGCTGCTGCAAAAGCAGGTATGCAAGCGTTATTTATTGCATTTGTGCTGAGTATTTTTCTGAGCATTTTTGGAATTATCTATGCAAAAGATATTCTTCTTTTAATGGGAGCATCTGCAGATGCAGCCGAACATGGTTTTAGATACACTCAAATTATGATTGGTTCCAGTTTAAGTATTACCTTTTTATTCCTGATTAATGGAATTTTCCGTGGTGCAGGAAATGCGGCCATTGCAATGAAAAGTCTTTGGATTGCCAATATTTGTAATATTATTTTATGTCCGATACTAATTAATGGTTTTGCTACAATTCCTGCGTTTGGTTTAATTGGTGCCGCGATTGCTACCACTACAGGAAGAAGCCTTGGGGTGTTGTATCAGATTTATCATTTGTTCTATGGAAATGGAGTCTTAAAAATTAAAGTTTCTTATTTAATTCCGGACCTTACACAGATAAAAGCCTTAGTTAAAATTGCAGCCCCGGGAGTATTACAATTTGTTATAGCTTCCTGCAGCTGGATTTTTCTGGCGCAGTTGGTGGCTACCACGGGAGGCGATCACGGATCGGCAGGTTATCAAACGGCTCTTAGAATAATGATGTTCTTTATTCTTCCAGCCTGGGGACTAAGTAATGCCGCAGCAACTTTGGTCGGGCAAAATCTGGGAGCCAAACGAGTTGATCGTGCGGAAAAATCAGTATTTACAACAGCAAAATACAACGTAATTTTTATGGCAACCATCATGATCGTTACACTGTGTTTTGGAGAGTATATTATCTCGTTTTTTACGAATGATGATTTGGTTAAAACCGTTGCGGTTGAAGCACTGCAGATCATGAGTATCGGATTTGTCTTCTACGGAATAGGGATGGTTTTAACCAATACCTTTAATGGGGCAGGAGATACCTGGACACCAACAGGAATTAATTTCTTTGGGTTTTGGTTGTTCCAGATCCCATTAGCTTATGCATTAGCCAAACATTTTAATATGGGACCAAAAGGTGTTTTTATAGCCATTCCGGTTGCCGAAACTGCTATAACGCTTGCTGCAATATTCTTTTATAAAAGAGGAAAATGGAAACGTGTTCAGGTTTAGTTTGTACAATATTTCTTAAAAACAAACGTTAAAATACCGCTAACCAATAACTAACATTATGAGAAATCAAATTAAGTTTTCAACCTTTTTAGGAATTTTAGGATTAGGGATTATTTTTGCTTTTAAACCTTTTGACAAAAAGATTATTGTAATTGATGCCGGTCATGGAGGAAATGATTTTGGAGCAACCTTATATGACGTTCAGGAGAAGAGTATTGTAGAGAAAATTGCGAAAAAAATTAAAGCTCAGAATAATAATGAGAACCTGGAGATTGTTTTATTACGTGAAGGAGATCATGACATGGAATTAAAAGAAAGAGTTTCAATGATCAACAACATAAACCCAAGTTTAGTGATTTCGCTGCACCTCGCTTCTTCACCAAATTTTAGTAAGAACGGGATAGAAGCTTACATTTCTTCAAATGCAAAATTTCACAATCAGTCTAGAGCATATGCGGAAACTTTACTTGAAAAAGTAGCCGCTAATTACTTTTCAGAAGGAATAGTTAAAGAAGCTCCATTTTATATTTTGAAAAATTCAAATTGTCCAGCAATGACTCTAGAAGTTGGATATTTGTCAAACATAAATGACAGAAATTATATTACCAGCGAAAAAGGACAAGCCGAAATTGCTGATAAAATATTAGAAGCAGTAAAGTAAAACAGCTTTTATTAAGTACAAAAAGGGCCTTCAATTTTGAAGGCCCTTTTTTGTTTTTGTAAGAAATTTATGTTAAATTTGTTTTTTGCATTTTTGATGAAGTTTACTATTTCTTATGATTAAAATTAATTTAGAGAACACCTTTGAAGCAACATATGTAAGTGCCAATTTTGACCAGTATATTTTTGAATCTGTGTTAAAAGACGATACAATAATTCAGCTTAAAGTTAAGTTTACAAATATAGTAGAGTCCCTATTGCCAAATGTTTACAATTTAGCTTTTGGCCCATTTGACGTAAATGGAAAAATAAATGATTCTATAAAGCTTAAACATAAGGACAGCAATAAAGTTTTTTCGACAATTATTTTATTTTCTATCATTTTTTTAAAAAACAATCCAAGTGTGACAATTGGTATTGATGGTTCAGATGATTTACGAGCAAATCTATATCATCGTATGTTTAGATATAATCAAAAAGATTTACAAGATTTTTTAGTGGTTATTGGAGTGGATTGGTATGTAAGATTACTACGAAATGGAACAATTGAATTAGATGATAATGGATTGGTATTTTTTAAACCAAAACCAGAACCTTTTGATTTTCAGAGAAAAACCAATGACCTTTATAGGTATTATATGTTTAATTTAAATCAATAATGTTTAAATTTGCTTTATGAAAGATGCTATTCAAAATAAGATTAATAAAATTCAGGAAATTGCTTTAGCTTCTGCCTCGAAAAAGAGCATAGCAGATATTGACGAAGTTACAGAAGCAAATAACAATGACAATCTGACTAAATCAATTCGAAATGCAAAAGAAGCTGAATTATTCTTTTCCGAATTAAAATCTGCTATTGATTTAGCCAAAAGAAATTCTGCAAAAAATGTTTTAGAATAATTTTCGGTTATAAAAAGATATATTATAATAAGAAAGGCCTTCAATTTTGAAGGCCTTTCTTATTTTTTAAACAAACTCATACCCCGCATAAACCTGTTCGATCTCTTTCATAATGGCGAAAAGATTTTCAGGTTCGTCTGTGGTAACCAGTTTTTGTTTGTATTCTTTAAACGAATGGATTCCTTTGAAATAATTGGTGTAATGACGGCGCATTTCTACAATTCCCAAGCGTTCACCTTTCCATTCCATTGACCACATTAAATGGTTTCTGGCGGCTTCAACGCGATCAATAACGGTTGGAGCAGGTAAGTGCTCACCGGTATTAAAATAATGCTTTATTTCGTTAAAAATCCACGGATAACCAATCGCGGCACGACCAATCATGATTCCGTCGATACCGTACTCATTTTTATATTTTAAGGCTTTTTCCGGACTGTCGATGTCGCCATTTCCAAAAATAGGCATGGTGATTCTCGGGTTGTTTTTTACACGTGCAATGTGCGACCAATCGGCGTGGCCTTTGTACATTTGTGCACGGGTTCTGGCGTGAATTGTTAGAGCCTGAACACCAATGTCCTGAAGCCTTTCGGCAACTTCATCAATGTTGATGGAGCTTTCATCCCATCCCAAACGTGTTTTTACCGTAACAGGCAAATCAGTACTTCTGATAACCGCTTTTGTTAAACGTACCATCAAATCTACATCTTTCAAAACTCCGGCTCCGGCACCTTTACAAACTACTTTTTTTACCGGACATCCAAAGTTAATATCAACCAGATCCGGTTTAACAGTAGAAACAATTTTAGACGAAAGTGCCATTGCCTCTTCATCTCCTCCAAAAATCTGAATTCCAACCGGACGTTCGTAATCAAAAATATCCAGCTTCATTCGACTTTTGATAGCATCACGAATCAATCCTTCCGATGAAATAAATTCAGAATACATTAAGTCAGCGCCATGCGTTTTGCACAATCTGCGAAACGGCGGATCGCTCACATCTTCCATCGGTGCGAGTAATAAAGGAAATTCGGGTAATTCTATGTTGCCAATCTTGACCATCTTCAATATTTTTTGCAAAATTACAACATTTAGTTCAATTTAAAAGATTCTAAGTCTCTAAGTTGCTAAGGTTCTGAGTTTTCCTTTTTTAAAGACTTAGAACCTTAGTAACTGAGTACCTTAGCAACTTTAAACAGTAACTCTGTAATCAAAAAAACGAATAGGTTTTCGGCTCATTGGATTAAAAACCAAAGGATTCAAAGCTTCTTTTGCGGCAAATTCAATCTTTGGCGTTACTCTTAGTTTGGCTCTGAAATGGTCTTTGATTTCCTGTAAAAATTCAGGGCTTTGATTTTTTACGGCTATTTTTATCAGGATTTCATCGGTTCCCAAATCGTTGGTAGAGATCTCGATGATATGGTTTTCGATATTATCAAAACCACTCAAAACATCATTCATCGCTGGCGGATAAAGTGTTGTGCCTTTGTATTTGATCATTTGCTTTTTGCGGCCAACAACAGGACCAACACGCAAAGTATTTCTTCCGCAGGCACAAGAGCCGTTGTGAAGTTGTACAATATCTCCGGTTTTGAAACGCAGTAAAGGCATGGCTTCAATACCTAAAGTCGTAAAAGTCAATTCGCCAATTTCGCCTTCTTTTACAGGAATGTTATTTTCATCTAAAACTTCAACAATGATCAGTTCGGGATGGTGATGACCACCAACACCGTGTTCGCATTCGGTAAAAGCAGTACTCATTTCGGTGGAGGCATAAGTCGAAAACAACTTGATGTTCCACTTTTCAGTGATTTTATTAGATAAAGTGTTCATGGAAAAATCCTGATTTCGCAAAGATTCTCCAATACAAATTGCTCCTTTTATGCTCGAGTTGTTGTAGTCAATTCCGTGTGCTTCGGCATATTCGATCAACTTTAGTAAAAAAGAAGGAACGGTAATGAGGTAAGACGGTTTGTATTTTAAAATAGAGTCCCATTGCAGTTCCGGAATTCCGGCACCCACGCGAATGACACCCACTTTTAATTTTCGCAATCCGAGAAAATAAGCCAGACCAGCCATAAATTTTCGGTCAATGGTAGTCATCAGCTGTACCACATCGCCTTCGGCAATTCCGGCACAGGCAAACGAAATGGCTTCGTTATAAGCCAGACGGTCGAGATCAGAATCGGTTAAACCAAAAGTAACAGGATCGCCTAAAGTCCCGGAAGTAGAGGCATAATCAATAATTTGATGCTGCGGTACACACAAAAAATCATCGTTGTATTCTTGTAAATCTTCTTTTGTGGTTACAGGTAAATGCTGTAAGTCTTCAAGTGTTTTAATCTTCGAAAGATCAATATTTTGTCCGGCAAAAAGGCGTTTGTAAAAAGGAGAATTTTGACCGATATAGTGTAAGAGTTCCGCTAATTTCTGCTCTTGAAAAAGTTTAATTTCTTCTAAAGAATTTTTTTCTATTAATGGAATCATTGTAATTTTCTTTTGATTTTTTTTAAATATTTTTCAAGGACTGTTTTGTCAGGAACAGTGGTAACCTCTTTTGTTAAAGCTTTTTCAAAATTAGACAGGGAAAGCTGGTACTGTTTTTTTTGATAAAAGTACAACCCTGCTTTGTAATACACAACCCAATAATCAGGGTTTAGCGATTGGTAATTATGAATAAACTCAGGACTTATGGTTTCTTTGTTTTTCAGATATAAATCGATCTTGTGATCTTCGGTTCTAAACTTCCGGTAATTTTTATAAGAAACAGTTTCTAAAAAAGGATCTTTTGGAATGTCTAAATTTACTTGCTGAAACGAAACGATTGAATCTGTTTTTCTTTCTTTAAAAACAGTATCCAGATTATAACAGACAAATTCGCCCAATTGATACGGATTTGCCGATACCCAAACCTGTTTTGTTGCAGGTTTGAAGATAACACCATGATGGGCCATCAACTGGTTCAATGCTTTTTCATTTCCATACCCCAGACGAATGTTGTTCAAACCCTCTTTATTGCGCAGTATATCGGATGCAATTTTGGGATTGATTTTAGGATTTTCAGAAAAAAGTTCCTTCATTTTCTCGAGACGATATTCGGAATGGCTGTTGGCAATTTGGGATTGGTTGCGTTTGTCGTTTTTTAATTCCTCTCCCTGAAAATGATTGGAGCAGAACAATTGATCGCTATTTGGAACATCATAAACATCCATTTTTTTGGGTGTCACTTCAATTAGAACAGCTTTATTGTCCTCGGCACTTCCCACCATTATGGATTCTGATACAAAAACAGCTCTTTTTTGGGCAATGGCAATTGCTTCGCTGATGTTTTGAGCATGCTGTAATATTTCGCGGGTAAGAATCGAAATGGGTGTTTTGGCAATCAACGGGATTTTAGATTTTCCGGCATTAATAGTAACGGTTAGTCCTTTTTCATTCATTCCGGAAACAGCACCAATCATTCCGGGCCAGGTAATCATCATAAATTTGTGGCCTTCTTTTGGATTGATAAACGCTACGATTTTGTTTTCTGCGAAAGCATCATTCACATAAAAATCAAAGTTGCGTCCGAGGATTAAATTCCCGTCTTCCGACTTCTCTCCCCAGGCAGCAAAAGAGGAACAGCCGACCAATGCCAGATCCTGCAAAGCATGACCAATATCGTGTGCGGCATGCAGGTATAAACTGCGTTGGTACTGGGGTGCTATATTATCAAAATCACGTGAGGTATATTGTGAAACGCCAAAAATCTCGGTTTGATATTCGTTGGGAACATTTGAATAGAGTTTTCGATTGTACCATTTGAGGAAATGGCGAAGGAGTTTTTGCTGAAATTTTGAAGGAACAATATCCTGTATTTTAGAGAAGAAAATATGCTCCTGCTTTTTTAAAAGAGAATCTGACAAAGCACCGGTGTTGAGTCCTATTTCCAGAGGATCACCTTCGGCATACAATTCCCAGAGGCCCTGTTTGTTTTTTAAAAGTGAATTTTTTCCGGAAACAAAAACACTGTCAGCTATTTTGATTACGGTAGGTTTTGTTGCGTTATATTGGGTTAGATCAGGCTGATGACGCATAGATTTTGATGTTCCGCAAGCTGCTAACATCATTAAAAAACCGATAATGAAAAAGAGTATAATTCGGTTTTTCATAGTTTTTTATTCAGAGGCCTGATTGATTTTGGTTACTAAATATTCTTTTCCAACAATTTCAGAGCAGGTTACCACAGCGCCAATGGTGACTCCCAAAACACCGTGCATGTTAATACTTTGGCCTGTAAGATATAAATTATTCAGTTTGGTTTTTGACGGAATTAGCGTTTTCATCGGATTGCTGGAATCTTTAACATATCCGTACATATTACCGCTGTCACCTCCAATATAATCCCGATAGGAGAGTGGTGTCGAGGTATGAACCGATTGAATACAGTTTTTGATACCCGGAAATTTCAGTTCGATTTCTTCTAAAAATCTCGCAGCCTTTCTGGATTTAAATTCTTCATAACTTTCTCCGCGGTCATTTTCTTCAACGGTAGTATTAAAAGTATCGCTCCACGGAAGTACATCATCGTATTTCATATAGGTAATAAAAGTCATTCCTTCGGCCCATTCTTCCTGCTTTTTTGAGGCATTCATAGAAGCCATAAAAGCTTTTGGCCAGGAATCATCGTCATAATCATGAGAGCTCCAGACTTCGCTGCTTTTCTTAAAATGATAGTGGTTGTGATTGATGTATTTGAAAGTTTGCGGTTTAAAAACGAGATACAGACTAAAAGCCGAAATAACACCTTCAAGACTTTGAACCCGACTGTAAAATGATTTTCGGAAGTGTTCTTCTCCCGTCATTTTCAAGGTCGTTTTGGGTTCAATGTTGGAAATAAAATAAGAACCGGAAACACGGGTTCCGTCTTTCATGTCTACCGAAGTTACTTTTTTGTCTTCGACATTAAAACGGGTCACTTCTTTGTATTTGTAAAATTCGCCACCGTATTTTTTGAGCTGCTTTAAAAGTTGCTTGGTAATCTGACTTCCACCATTAATGCATCGCCACGAACTTTGTATGTAGGAGTTTACAGAAAGCGCATGAACATAAAATGGTGATTTATCGGCAATTCCGGCATATAAAAAGTTAGAACCGGCCAGAACCGCTTTTAACTTTTCATTTTGGGTGCATTCTTCAATCGTTTGTTTGGCGTTTAAACCTAAAATTTCATTGTCGTATTTCCCTTCCCATTCTAAATTGTAGAGCGGAAAAGATTCGCAAATTGCTTTTATTCTTTTGCAGTATTCCTCGATATTGGCTTTTTCATCGGGGAAAAATTGTACGAGTTGAGCCGTAAAATTGGCGTAACCCTGTGCATGAGGATATTCATTTTGATCGTCTTCAAAAGAGATGATATCAAAACCGTTATCGTCTAATTTTTTAAGATTTAGATGATCCATAATCCCCAAATACTTAAAATATTTGTAGAGATTTTGTCCTTCTTCTAAACCTCCGATATAGTGAATTCCGGTATCAAAAATGGTTTTATCGCGCACGAAAGTCTGGAGATTTCCACCATACTGATTGTTTTTTTCGAGTACACAAACGCTATAACCTTCTTTGGCGAGAATAATCGAAGAGACCAATCCGCCAAGTCCGCTGCCAACAATTACAACATCGTATTGCTCTTTCATGCTAATTTTTTCTTTACTATCGTGATGCCTTTTTCTTCTGAGAGAATTTCAAAGCCGGAAGCCATTAATTTTGTTTTATAATGAAGGCAATATATTAAAATTATGGTAGAAAATTTTGAAATGATTTTTTCAGGACCCTCGTTATAACTTTCGTCAGAAATCAAAAGAACATCGTATTGATTTTCAAGTACAGCTTCTAATTGATCCGGATAAATTATTTTTCTTTTCTTTAAAAAATAGTTGGTTTTTGAAACCGCCCGTTTTTCTTCATCCTCGTTAAAGGAAGTTATTTTTCGCTGGGGTTCCTGCAAGCTTAGCAATACATCCAATTGCCCGTAATCATTGGATAAATGTAATATTTTGGCATTCGCCGAAAACTGTTTGTTTAAACTGTAGTAGGTTTCCAGATTGTTTTTTAAATCGTTTTTGACACTGTTGATAATTTCAATTTCCTTGTAATCGTAACTGTGTAGGAGCATTTTTTTGAAATATTCAGGGCCTTCTAACTGCTGACGAATTTTGCGGTACTCTTCTTTAAAAAAAGCACTCATTTGTTTGGTTCTCTCGGCATAATTTTTTCCGAAAGAAAGATCATCAGGAGCAATTCTTTCTAAAATTGAAACCGTAAGCTGGCTGTTATGAATGACAAAATCACCTTTTGGAATGGCTTCTGAAGCGCCGTGAATGACCACAGGAATAATATCCAGATTAAATTCTTCTGCCAGATAAAATGCACCTTTGTGAAAACGCTTGACCAGATTGCTTTCAGAACGTGTTCCTTCAGGAAAAATCATGAGCGAATAACCTTCGTTTACTTTTTGACGCAAATGTTCCACTCCGCCTTCGATTCCTTCCGAAACCGGATAGAAACCTGCTTTTCGAACGGTACCGCCAAAAATAGGAGAGTTGTACACCCAGTCGCTTACCAAAAAGATAATTTTTGGACTAAGCATTCCCATGGCCAGAATATCAATAAAAGAAGAATGGTTGGCAATAATAATGGCCGGTTTTTCAAAGGTTTCACCAAATTTATTAATGACCTTTTTACGAAGAAACGGATTGGAATACAAGACCGATTTCATGAATTTTGAGATCACGTAACGGAATGCCTTCATTTTTGTTTTCTCCTTTATCGGAAGAATCGGCATGATGGTGATGCAAAAAAGTGACATCACAATTCCGCCCAGACCGTAGTAGAAAAAGGAAATTACACCGTGAACAAAAGTACGCAGGACAAATGGAGGGTTTCCTTTTTTGGAACGGTTTGAAATGAATAGTTTAAAAAGAATCGGGTAGAAAATAAACGTAATAATGAGTGCTGCAAAAACCCCGATTAAAGACACAGATGAGATCGATCTCAAAGCCGGATGTTGTGCAAAAATCATAGCACCGATTCCTAAAATAGTGGTGATGACGGCAAGAATGATAGAAGTTCGGTAAATGGCAATTTCATTCTTCCCTGTCGTATATTCTTTTTGAAGGGCACTGGTCATAAAAATACTGAAATCGACACCGTGACCAAAAATCAGGGTACAAACGATCATGCTGAAGATGTTCATCTGAATGCCAAAAATGCCCATAATTCCGGCTGTAACAATTCCGGTTAAAGCAATCGGAATGCAGCTTACGATAACCAATTCGAGTCTTCGGAAAAAGAAAAACAGAATCAGAATTACCGCTACAAACGAATAATTGACCAGCGAGTTAAAATCGGTTTTTAAAGTACTGAAAAACGTTTCGTTCATTTGCTGGCGATCAATCGCAATCAGATTTTTTTTAGCGGTAGCCAATTTTACAAAAGCATCTCTTTGCTTCGGACTTACTTTTACCAGAGTAGAAATCGTGAAGAAACCGTTTTTTTCGGTTACAAACTCTTTTAGTTGTAAAGGTTGTATTTTCAGGTACTCCTGTGCCGAAATGGGTTTGAAGTCAAAATTTAAATGATCAAAAAAGGCAGTATAAGTGGTGGGTTTAAAGCCAAGTTTTAAACCTTCGGCAATTAGTCCGGTTTGTAAAAGCTGTTTTTTGTTGGCGTCCCAAAACGAATTCCACTGATCGATTTTTTGCTGTTGTTCCTGTCGGGAAAGCATGATGCCTCCAACAGAACTAAAATTTAATATTTTGCCGTTTTGTTTTTCTTTTGACAGATCGGTAAACAGGGCAGAGTTATTTTGTAAAACCTCTTCCATGCTATTTCCGTAGGAGGCCACATAAATGGTTTTTGAGGTAAGATTTGTGCTTTCTTCCAGCTCTTTTTCAGCGGCTTTTATTTCTTTCGGAATAAAATTCAATTGCGACAAATCGTTATTGAATCCTACATTTTTATACGTAAAACAACAAACAATGGTAATTAAAACACAAAAACCGATTAGGATTTTGTTGTTGTGAAAGGAAAATGAGCGAGTTTATCGATCACATTTTTCTTGTGTTCTGTATTGTTTTCTTTTGGCTTGTAGAGATGCGGAACGATTAAAAGAGAGAAAAATGCAGAGGCCATTACAATAACCGCGGC